>JAOPTW010000013.1:0-397344 GCA_051532035.1 Fibrobacterales bacterium
AGGAGTCCATATCCCATACTTAATATGGCGGACGAATACGGGGTAATTATTTATGACTTTACGGGCAAAGCAATCCATTCCTACGATCCACCAACAACAAAAGCACAAAGCCTTTTTCCATAAAAATGAAAAAGGCTTCATACGTTTTGCAAATGTTCACTCGAAAAGTTAAGCAATAAGAGTTACATGCCAAAATATTTTTTGTATAAAGCCTGAAACGTACCATTGCTTTTTATTTCAGCAAGCCCTTTATTGAATGTATCGATAATTCTTTGATTACTTTTTGTTACATGACATACAAGTGATTCGTTATTAGCATATAACACAAACCCTGGGTCATTGTGAATACTAGCTGACATCTCACTTGGTAAATGCTCACCATACCCGATAAATGCATCAATTCGGCCCTTCTGTAGCTTGAAATAATTTTGAAGCGTTGAATTCACTGTTGCATAATTCAATTCCAGATGTTTCAAATTCTTCATGAGAGAGTGCACCGCTCTTTGAACACCGATAATTTTGGTTTTTAAAGTATCAACAGAACTGATTATAGGTTGAGAACGTAAGGTAAACACCTCAACTCTTCCTTCAAAAAAAGGAGTTGATTCAAGAGCATGCATATTCATGTAATCCCATGCTGCTTTTTTATCACCACCGAGGTAACATGTAGCTTGTTTTTCTTTAAACATTTTGATGGCTCGCGAAAATGGGACAGGGGTGATTTCTAATGGTAAATCTACAACTTTATTGATTTCAGTAAAGAGATCCAGGGCGAATCCACTTCCCGATTCAGTAGCCCAACTCTCTGCAATTTCTATTAC
The DNA here is from genome assembly GCA_051532035.1 of Fibrobacterales bacterium. Classification (GTDB taxonomy): domain Bacteria; phylum Fibrobacterota; class Fibrobacteria; order Fibrobacterales; family JAOPTW01; genus JAOPTW01. The sequence continues at coordinate 822 of JAOPTW010000013.1, forward strand.
TGCTATTTCACCAGCCCCAACCATAGTGGTGCCACAAATTAACCAGATTATTACCAGATTTCTGAAGGTTTTCTTACTCATGCAAAATCTTATTGAATATTCTTTATTTTATTATAATATCATGTAAATAGAAAGGATTAACTATGCCACATGGTACATTGTTAAATAAAGATGGAATAAAATGGACTTTCACTGGTGTGATTACTTTTGATGAAATTTACAAAGCAAATCAGGAATTTTATGATATAGACGCTCATGCATCTTTAAAATATTTCATTTGGGATATGTCAGAAATAACCCACCTTGAACCATCAGCATTAGATTTATTTGAAATTACCGCAGTTCAGGATATTAATATTTCAAAAATCAATCCTAACATAATTGGAGTACTAATTGCTAATGACGTGTACGCTGTTCACTTTTTAAATTCTTATCTGAAGTTATTAAAAGAAACTAATACCCCATGGAATGTACAGTTATTTGACGACCCAATTGTTGCTCAAAAATGGCTGGACTCTGCACTAAATAAACAATAACTCTTGCTTGAATTCAATAGTCCATTCAATATGAATATGTGATAAAAGAATGATGGGTATGTATTACGATTTCAGTGTTACACCAAAAACATCAATTTTTTCCTCTTTACCGCGTAACTCTAACGAAACGTGGCGTGCATACTCCCTTGTTTCAGGTCAAAATGTCCGCTTGTTTATTTTAAGTAGCTTTTTGCACTATATGGGCTATCTGAAACAGGATATAGTCGAAGGAGCAGAGAGCTGGATGAGCCGGGTTCTGTGCACCCCTCTGGACATGTTCCTTAACTTTTTATACCAGAGTGGCTTTTATCCAAGTGATCCGGTAAGGGTGGGTTGATGGTTGGGGGTTGTTTTTGACTCTAGGAAGTCCCCTCCCCTTTTTTGAGAAACTGCCGTATTGATTGGATTGACGACTGGAATATTTTTGTTGTGGGTGGAGTGGTGTTTGTGTGTTTATTGGGTACTTCTTGGTGATTTATGGAGAAGTGCGTAATGTTTGATCATCTTCTCTAGTTGGGCAAATACTTGTGGGTGCCGAAGGAAGATGGCGGCTGTAATTTAATTCAAAAAATGGGATGAGCAAGAGTATCTGTAAGCCTACGCATATGTTCAGCCACTATACGTATTCAACAATCTAAAAGCCGCCGAGAGGTATATCTACTACTGCAAACATACCGACATACAGTATCGGATCTGTACTTACTGATACATGTCCTTTAAGGCCAATACCAACACAATATATTTTTATTCCTCCTTCAACAAGCCCTCAACCCTACTCAAAGCGTGAAACAGTCAAAGCCTCCCTCGCTCCCTGAATAGAAATTTCTAACACTCCGACATGCGCCTTACGGATTAATAACGTAGAGTGTATCATGTCCCTTACCTCTGACTCTAATAGAGTATTATCAACAATCAAACTTTTTGAGAGTACTTCTCCAAAAACAGAATAAAGAGTCAGTGATACCGGTTCTTTATTCTGAATTTTCTGAATGGCTTGTATCTTATCTGCCAAGCTGGTAATCTCTGCTTTAGCTTCGCTGCTTTCGTATATGCTACTACTCTCTAATTCTGCGACACTACTGTTCAATGCACTACTACTCTCATTAACTCGTTCGTTTTCAGATAGTGAACTTTCAGTGCTCTCAGAGTTAGACTCAATGGTACTGTGAGTTATGTGTATAAACGTTAGGCTCCAGGGGGCAGCCTCAAAAGTCGGGTTATCACCTGCTTCAAACATATGAACCTTTGCCGGAATAGTATGATAGTCCAAAGGGCCAAAGAGTGGGTCACCAGCACTACCATTTACTGAAAGTACTTCAGATTCAGGATTATTTTCAGGTGTAGTTATTGAATACCAAGCTGCTGTAATGTCACTATTTTGGTTGAGGTCTTTAAAGGTGACATACTCCTTTGTATCGGATGGGTTAATTACCATAATACCATATGATTGATCAGAAAAGAGCGTCGGGTAGATACTCAAATTATTGTCTGTGTCTTGGGTATGATCAATAAGGGAGTCACCCAGAAATTGTGTGGCATAATAGTAGGTGTAAAATGAGGGGTGTGGAGTGTAGTCATCGACCCGAGGGTCTTTGCGCGCAAACATACCATGGTCGCCGTCATCTTCATTCCAGCCATTGGCAACGTCCCAAATATTAACAAGCCCATACCCATGGGTTATAAACTCACCAAGTGCCTTAGCTATGAGTAGTGCCGAAATATGACTGCTGTTTTTCGTTCCTGCTCTTACATTATACTCAGTCATTGCAATAGGGAAATAATCAGGGCTTTTATCGGTGTGCTGTGCAACCATACTTTGTATAAATGCTTTGTCATCTCCAATTGCCGACATCGCATCTATCATTTCATCTACCGTCACATCATTTATATCGGCAGACCAGGTAAAGTATTCATGAATAATGAGATAGTCTGCATGCTCTTGAACTTCGGGTAATACCCCGGCATTCCAATCATGGGTACCCGACACAAAGCCATCTTGGGTATGTAATACTGCCCCGATTTTTATGGAGGGATCAGCCGCTTTCATAGAGTCGGCAAAAACTCTAAAATGCGCGCCATACTCCGCACCGGTTATGGTGTCGCCATTTACAATGTAACCTTGCTGCCACTTGCCATAGTTCTCGTTTCCAATTTCCCAATACCGAACATATGCCCCAAGAGTATCGTTGACATGGCGTACCCATTCCGCTGCATAATGAGCGGCCTCTGCAACCGGATCTTCCCCTCCCCCATAACGGGCATAGGCATAGTTAACGCATATTTGCGCTTCGGCACCAATGTTTTCGGCCATCTGTATCATAAGGTCAGAGGCCAGTGTCCAATCACTTCCATCACCTGCATACTCTTTTTGCAGTGGCGTACGATCTTCAATTAAATTATCGGGGATAGTGCCATCCCAAAACCAGGCATTACTCCAGTTGCCTCCGGGGAGCCGCAAGTAAGAAATACCGGCATCTTTCATTCGCGCTACAATAACAGAATCATTAACCCAGTTTTCTTTCAGCCATCCAACAGTATTATTTCCAAAAAGTGTAGGAAGTACCGGCGCAATTTTTTGATCAGGTAAAAGGGTGACTGAGACCGTGCTTTGTTCTTCAACAGCTTTGACAGATTCAGTTATAGAAAAATTCGGTATGGGACGGGGCACTCTATTTTCGGCAAAAAATCCCTGCCCAAAAACAGAGACGACACTTGAACCGATGACAAAGAGTGTCACTTGAATTATATGCTGCATATCTGTCTACCCTACCCTATGTACTCTTTCTCTCCATACTATTAGTTGTTAATTGGGCTAAATGGTTCAATGTATGTTTTGATTTTACCAGTCCCCATTCGCAAGTATATCCGCTAAAAAGGGATAATTAAAAGCAGTTTCTGGTTTGGCTAAGGGGAACCTCTTGTTTCAGGTTAAAATGTGCGCTTGTTTATTTTAAGTAGCTTATTGCACTATATGGACTATCTGAAATAGGATATAGTCGAAGGAGCAGAGAGCTAGATAAGCCGGGTTCTGTGTACACCTCTGGATATGTTGTTGAACTTTTTGTACCAGAGTGGCTTTTGCCCGAGTGATCCAGTAAGGGTATTCCTCCCCGTAAACTTTACAAAAGAAACCATTAATAGCTAAAGACATAGTTTGTTATAAAATATTGCTAATTTTACGATCAAAAATGGCGTCTATGATTCGAATATTGATCTTTGTAATTCTTCTTTGTGCTTCTGTTGGAGTCGCGGGAGAATATACCACAAAAAACCGTTTTTACCTTGAAAAGACAGAAGTAATAGAAATAATAAATGATTATTTCAGTAGAAATGATTCTGTGTACGATTTTGAAAGTCAAGCAAATGATAAAATTGTTTTTATCAAGTCAAAAAATCCTGAAACCAAATGTGACATTAGTATCCTAGATAAATATGTTGAGTTCAAATGTGTTAATGAATCTAAATCTAGTTTGGAGGTTGAAACCAATGCGCAATCAATACATTTTGAATTGCTCAAAGAAGGTTTTGCAAACAAGACAAGGGAAAAGGATGTAGATTTCCCTCACTATCTTTTAAGTGTAGGAGTGGGATATGGAGAGGCGTTTAGTAAAAATGATGTCTTGAATATTGAGGTGCACCCTCTTCCTTTTATGTCCGTTTCTTTTGCGGGTAGGCTGATCTCACGATATTATGAAGAGAAACCAAATTTTTCATTTTATTTTAACTTAGGATTAACTCAAACAAAAAGAACTCTAAGACCTTATCTAAGCATAGGTAAAAATTCGAACAACCGTATAGCAGGTGGATTGGGATTGAGAATTGGGATAGGCTCAACTAGAAGAGTGGCAATAGATGCGGCATACTATTTACCAAATAGGTACTCAATAGGTATTAAAATATTTTTAATTACTACAAATTACTTTAATAAGTAATTTGTTGAATACGCTATGAAAACAGTACGCTCACTCCACATCTCTGATTAGAATAATCATGCTGAGTAGAGTGTTATTTACCTTCAAGTTCTTTCAATATTGCTTCAAGAATAAACTTGTAGTTTGAAATAGATGGTACATACGTTTTTGAAAAACGTTTAAAGTCAATCTTGCGCCATGTATTTTCTCTGGATTTGCCGTGGAAAAGCTTCACATATGAAGATGTATTCTCTTTATTGAGAATAGAAAAGCTAGACATAGTAGTTGGGGTGATGAGAGAACGTTTATTATGGTAATCGAAAAGAGTAATAAGACTCCAACCACCATCCATAAAGTGACCTCCTACCGATGCGGCGAATAATTCTTTTTGGATATATTCAATTGCAGAGTTAGCCCAATCAATTCCACCGGTAATGATATCTCTACCCGGTTTTTTTCCCGTTTGGATAATTCCACTAACTGCACCCAAAGCCATGCCATCACTTGCGGCCCAAATGACGTTGAGCTTGGGATACCGTTTCAGCAGTCCCATGGTGATTTCAGTTGCTTTTTCAGTCTCATAATAGCCGGGAATAAGCTGATGAAGTATCACTTGAGGGTTTTCAGAAACAGCCTTCTTTAGACCCTGAACACGAAGAGATGAAGAATTCGTTTTATATGTCCCAGAGATTCCAGCCATATGAAGAACGCCTTCTTCATCATCCAGCTGTTTCATGAATCCTTGTTGAATAAGTTCTTTGGCTAAGAGATATCCTGCTTGAAAATCATCGGGAAGATATTGACCAAGCCAATTTTTATAAATAGACCCTGGGGTACCATACTTTGCTTGATCTTCAGGAACTATCCCCTCATTGAAAAGAAATGTTTTTACCCCTTTTGCATTTGCTTTACCAATAAGCTCGGCGGCTGCATTTTTTTCATTTATCAATAAAATATAATCGGGTAGTATCGTGCGTTGTAGGAGTTTGTCGCCTTTGTACTTTAAGGTCATGTGATTCCTGTCGCAGTAAATTACCTCGAGATTAATATCAAGATCCTCCGCTACTGCAAGCATAAAGTCTGTCATGGGCTTAAAAAAAAGATCCGTTTCGCTACCGGGATTAAGAAAAACAACTGAGGGGCTTAAGGGGACGCGCTGTTCATTGGCTTTAGAATCAGGAATGAAAGACACCAAACATACTAGAATAAAAGAAACAATATTGGGCTTAATCAATGGATGAGGCTCCCTAAGTAAAATAGACTGATTGATGTTTGACGGCTATAACCATTGTATAATAAAACGAAAACAAAATCAAGTTTCAGGTTTTTATTTCCTATTAAAAGCGCTAGATCGTCACATTCAATTCCTTCACTTCTTCATTAAAGAAATCTTTTAGGTGCTTATTCCCGTGTTCTTTTGCTTGTGAATCATCAGCCATGGCTGTTAAAAAGAATTCTATAGGGCCATACGTTTTTGATGATGTGAATTTTCTAAGAGTCCAAATTGTAGCCACTCTAATCCAATCAGGGAGGTGTGTGATTTTAATAGGTTTATTCCATGCATTTAAGGATAGCTCAGCGAGTTCATTCTGAGTAAATGTATCAGGTCCGCCAACTGATAACTCTTTTGAATCAGTTTTAAGAATGTTGACACATACTTCGGCCAGGTCTACGCCATGAATAGGATTGAATTTGAATTCTCCATTACCAAAAAGATATACTCGTCCACTTTTCGCCATGGTCAAAAAGTCCTTCATATCCGAGAAAAAACCGTTCGGTCGCATTACAGTATAATCGTATCGCCCTTCTTGTAGTAGCATCTCGCATTAGTTCATTCATAAGGGTGCTATTTTAGTAGTGTATAATAGATAACTTACTTTAACTGTAGATCTTTAAAATAAGTAAAGCTTTAAAAAGAATTACACCAGCATTACACACCGTGACGCTCTGTGGATTGCAAATGGCTGTAATTTGTCTGTTTTAGTGATATACTATAGTTATGGCGCTTAAAATTATTTGATGAGTATGCAAAGCAAACAACTTCATTCAAGATTCGAACAACTCTTTTATAATACTGGTGTAGGAGTTGGTATTGTAGATAAGGAGAGATTCTTTATAGAAGTAAACCCTAAGTTTTGTGAAATGCTTGGGTATAGTCGTGAAGAGATAGTTGGAAGCTCTGCTGAGCTTGTCCATGTTGATCATGGCACTTACGTTGAATTTGGAGAAAAAGCATTCGAACTTGTTCTGAAAAATAAATCAACAAATTTAGAATGGCAACTTAAATTAAAAGACGGCACTCTAAAAACGTTCAGAATAGCTGGAGATCCTGTTGAAAATGCTGATGAAGTATTATGGACATTTGTTGATATATCAGAGCGTATAAGCGCGCAAAAAGAGCTGGAACAAAAAAACATTCAACTAGGTTTATTGACAAACAAACTCTCTAAATATCTTTCACCTCAATTATATAAATCAATTTTTACCGGCAAAAAAGACGTGAAAGTAGAAACAGTCAGGAAAAAGTTGTCAGTATTTTTTTCAGACATTCATGGGTTCACCGAATTAACAGACTCTATAGAACCGGAAATTCTTGAGAAATTTCTCAATCAATACTTAAATGAAATGTCTATAATAGCACTGAAATACGAAGGAACAATTGATAAATTCATTGGTGATGCTATTCTGGTGTTTTTCGGTGACCCTGAATCTCATGGAGAAAAAAAAGATGCAATATTGTGTGTAAAGATGGCACTAGAGATGAAAGAGAAACTGAAAGAATTAAGAAAGATATGGAAAAATACAGGTCTATTTGAGCCTCTTAAAATACGCATTGGAATTAATACAGGGTATTGTAATGTAGGAAATTTTGGCTCGACTGATCGGATGGATTATACAATAATTGGCGGTCAAGTCAACGTAGCGAGCAGACTGGAAACGAATGCTGAGCTCGATCAAATTTTAATTTCTCATGAAACATATGTTCAGGTACAGGATGTTATTATGTGTAATCATATTGGAGCTGTTCAGGTAAAAGGCATTGCGCATTCTATTGAGACCTATGAAGTTATTTGCCTAAAAGAGGAGTTTATACCAGACAATCAATTACTTTCAAAAGAAATGGATGGGTTTTCTATTAAAATTGACATACATTCAGTTGAGAAAGCTAAGGCGATATCATTTTTGGGTGAAGCAATTAATGCTCTCAGAAATTCCTGATTTACCATGGCATGCCCATTCCTACGATTCACCAACTGAAAAGCCAGTTGTAATTTCCCAAATACAATTATCAACTTCCTCGGCTATATTGAGTATGTAGAAAAAGCGGATTGACTTTGCGGTCTTTGTTTTTGCGTGTCGTGAAGAGTATGAAGTTATTATTCGATAGATTTTTGTTGTGAGTGGGTTAGTACTTTCGGGAAATTGTCATTAGTTGAATTGTTACCAATGTTGTACAGAATAGCCAAAGAAAGCTTGATTTGCTCATTAAATACACTATTTAAATGGTATGTTTTTCCCACATCGCATGTATAATTTGGTAAAATGTACTAATGAACCTTAAGAATTACAGCGGCGTATCGAATAGGCCAAGAACCCTTACTGTTAAAAAACTCATATGTATTATTTGGGGTTGTATTTGTCTATGTATGGGCAATGGGTATTCAAGTGAAGAAGAGGGTCAATACTACCAAAAATTATTTGATATGGATTTAGAAAACCTAATGAAAATCAAAATAACAGCCCAAAAAAGAAAAGAACCGCTTATTGATGTGCCCATTGCTGTATCTGTTATTCAAAAAAATCAAATGTATAATCTTTTTGCCCATAACATTGAGACTCTGCAATTATTGGTCCCATCACTGAGTTACCGAAAAGGTAACACCAATAGAAATTCTACATTAACCATTAGAGGAATCGGAACGGTTTCATTCAGTACCGCAGTTGAGCCCAGCGTTTCAACGGTAGTGGATGGAGTGGTACTTGGGCGCTCTGGGCAGGCATTCTCCGATCTGTATGACTTAGAAAGAGTAGAGGTTCTCCGCGGCCCACAGGGAACCTTGTTTGGTAAAAATGCTTCAGCAGGAGTAATTAATATTACAACTCAAAGTCCGAAAGATACGTTTGGTGTTACTGTGGATACGCGTATATTTGAGGATTATGAGTATCGAATGATATCCAAGGTTGAAGGGCCGATATCAAATGACGCATCAGCAAGCCTCACCTTATTAACGGCTGGTTTTAATGGGTATGTGACCAATGTATACAATAACGAAGCTGTAAATGGATATGAACGAACTGGATTAAGGGGTAAACTGCATCATAACATATCCAGTGACCTCAAGCTAAAAATTATTCTCGAATCATATAACGCAGATGATAATTGCTGCGCTGACTTGGAAGGTTTGCCCAGTGGACGAAACCCCGCTTCAGGAGCGACACCGAATAGCTCCGGAATTGATGACAATGACAATGCTGATATTGATTTGAAACAACGTCGAATTGATCATGATTTTGAGACGAAAACCACCGATGAAACAAAAGCTGTTACCATTCAATTTGACCAACGTATCTTTGATTTTACGTTAACCTCTATCACTGGCTACAGAATCTGGGAAAATACAGAATATCGGGAAGGTGACTTTACCTCTATTGCCGGATCAGATACCACGCCGGTATTTGATGTACCATTTCAGTTACATGACATTGGTCCGTCACAATGGCATCAAGCTTCTCAGGAAGTCCGCTTAGCGTCTTCAACAGATGGACGACACACCTATCAACTCGGAGCATTTCTATGGGACATGGCTTCAAAGCGAAGCTTTACCCGTTCCGCTAGCTGTCAGAATAACGCTGGTCAAAATGACGCCATACTTGCCGCCAATCAGGATTTAAGCTGCAACGCCAATGATATTGTTGAGGCAACTGCTCATTTTACAACTCATTTTCAAAATTCAGCTCTGTTTGGAGACGGTAGAATTGAAGTCATTAATGATCTTCGCGTTTTATATGGATTGCGGTACGCGTATGATAAAATATCATTCAAACACAATCGAGTCAATAGTGATGCATTTGGTCGACAAGGTGTAGGAGTAAAAGCAGCATCAGACAATAGCGACTTTCAAAACAAAACGGATGAAACAAACCTGTCAGGAAAGTTGGGGTTGCAATACGACATGTTTGAATCAATAAAATTATATGCCACCTGGACACAAGGATATAAAGGACCGGGATTCAATGTTTTCTATAACATGGTTGAAAAAGATATCGCTCCTATTAACCCTGAAAAATCCAATGCGTATGAATTTGGTTTAAAGATAGCGGATAATAACTTTTACATTAATACTGCACTCTTTTACACATTGTTTTCAGGATTTCAGGCAAATAATTTTGATCTATCTGGGGGGACGACCATTACAAGACTCACAAATGCAGGTGATGTAAGTACGTACGGTGCAGAGGTTGATTACAATTGGCAAATTACCGACAACCTGAATGTTTCTGGTAGAGGCTCATATATACAGGCTAAAATTGATAAATTTAATTGTCCTGCAGGTATTGAAACCTGTAGCGAACGCATCAATTCTGATTTACCTTTTTCACCGGATTTTAAAATAACGGTAGCCTCTACCTATACGATTCCAACAAGTATTTTTTACATCATACTACACAGCTCACTTATTTATACCGATGAACAACAATCGGATTTACCCAATAACGAAACTGGAGAAATTAATCCCGCTGCATTGCTCCCGGCATTTTATCAGCTTAATGCAAACATAGCACTTTCATTCAATCAGGATGCATTCAGAATAACCTTTATCGGCAAAAATTTAACTGACAAACATTATGTTACAACTTACAGCGGTGATAATTTCCGGTATCAATACCCGAGAGATGGAAGCCGATATTTTGGACTGGCATTTACAACGAAACTATTTTGATAAAATGTTAGGTGAATAAATTTACCTATATACCGGTTTCTGTTGTCTCATATGTTCAGTCACTATAGTCCACTGTCCGCAAAACTTAGTCTGGATCAATGTCAACTTTTATATATTGAAGCCTAAAGAAAAAATGTAACGGTAACTAGAGGATCACTCGTGAAAGTAACTGAAGATATTTGGCATGAATACCAATCACGGTTGGCTGCATTCATAAGAAGCAAGGTAGACGAGGGAGCGGTTGATGACCTTCTCCAAGAAGTCTTTGTTAAAGTTCATTTACGCATAGACTCTTTAAAGGATGATACACGATTAGAAAGTTGGCTCTATCAGATTACCCGAAATGCCATAATTGATTATTATCGTACTAGACCAAAATCAGAAGAGTTAAGTGACTGGTTAGAGTCTCCTCAGCTCAAAGAGACCGATGTGGTGAAAAAAGAACTTGCTTCATGTTTAGAGCCTATGATTAGAGAGCTTCCTGACAAGTATCGCACAGCCATTCAACTATCAGAAATAGAAAATAAAACTCAAAAAGAGGTAGCTGAACAGGTGGGTATATCAATATCCGGTGCTAAATCAAGAATTCAGCGAGGTAGAGGTTTGCTCAAAACGATGCTTGATGATTGCTGTGTTTTTGAGACAAATAAGCATAACCAAATCCTCTCCTATGAAGAAAAACAAAAAAAATGTGGTGATTGTTAAAAATAGTGCGTCCTTTTCGAGTCCTCTCCGTCTATATAGGTGAAGTAACATTTATTAACCTCTCTAAAGGAGAATGACAATGACTCAAATAAAAAATGACCAAATACGTAAATCAGTCCGTGAAACTTACGGGAAGATCGCCCTTTCTGATGCAACAGTAACTAGTTGTTGCGCGCCCTCATGCTGTGATGATAGCGGTTCATCCGCAAAAGCAACATCAATGGAGCTCGGATACTCATCGTCCGATGTCAATGAAGTGCCAGAAGGCGCAAATATGGGATTAGGGTGCGGCAACCCTAAGGCAATCGCATCATTGCAAAAAGGCGAAACCGTTCTTGATTTAGGCAGTGGTGGTGGATTTGATGCGTTTCTTGCAGTTCAAGAAGTGGGAAAAGCGGGGTCTGTAATTGGGGTCGATATGACGTCAGAAATGGTGAGTAAAGCACGAGCCAATGCTGACAAACTAGGCCATAGCAATGTAGATTTTCGTTTGGGTGAGATAGAGCATCTCCCCGTCGCCGATTCAGTGGTTGATGTTATCATCTCTAACTGTGTTATCAATTTGTCACCAGAAAAACTACAGGTGTTTAAAGAGGCGTATCGAGTGTTAAAGCCTGGTGGACGTTTAGCAATTTCGGATGTGGTTGCAACTGCAAAGATGCCTGAAAAGGTCAAGGGTGATATGGCATTATACACGGGTTGTATAGCAGGAGCTTCGCCAATTTCAGACATTGAAGCAATGCTGAAAGATGCCGGCTTTGAAAATATCTCAATTAAACCTAAGGATGAAAGTAGAGAGTTTATCCGCAATTGGGTACCAGAAGGTGCTATGGAAGATTATGTTGTCTCAGCAACAATTGAGGCCGTTAAGCCTTATTTGTTATAAAATACTATGTACGCCGGTCAATTTGCATGCCAATATGTTCTTGAATTTTCTGTATGAGACCGGCTTTCGCCCTAGTGGTCCGATAAGAGTGACGTAACGGTAGGAGGTGTCATTTACTCCTAGGAAGTCCCCTCCCCTTCTCTGAGACAACTCCTGTATGAATTGTATTGACGATTGGAATATTCATGTAATGTAACGTTTTAAAGCGCATAAAAGTTTGATTATTGAAATATTCAAATGGTATCAATCAGGAGATTATGTATATTGGATGTCATGATAGATGCTTATATTAGCAATGAATAAAAGGTACATAGGTGAATACAATAAACAGAATTAAATGCGTACTTATTTTAATCGTAGTTTTGACAGGATCTGCTGCGGCAGAAGGAAATTCTTTTGTCACTTTAATAAAATACTTCAATGAGGGTCTTGACGCTTCAGAGAATATTGAAAATGACCTCAAGAAATATGCAAGAAAGAAAAATAATGCCGAAATTTTGAATATCTTGGATCGTAATATTGAACGACAGCTCTGGTTTTCATTTATAACTAGAATTAATGTTGATAACCCTAAATTGCTCTCTAGTTTGGGCTCAATTATGATACTCTCTACTAAAAATTATTTAATAGAAATGAGTAAATTAAATGCCATAAAAGAACAAACAGGAGATAGAAAATTAAAGGAGCTTCTTGCTGTATATATCGAACATGTAATGATGGTCCATGAACCTATGAGCAAACTGGCAATTCTGATTTCAAGAAGTACTATAAAAAAAGCAAAATAGTATACCTAACAATCATTTATTGGTCAAAAAAAGATCACACTATAACGTAATCTGATTGAGCATAATCATTCTTACGAATCACCAGCAGCGGTAGCCAGTTATAATTTTTCTAAATGTGAAATTACTACTGGTAGTTTCGCAAGTGTTGTTATAAAAACCGTAAGAAAATTCATGTTTTTTACGAGCATCTTTCTGAGTTAACCAACGTAATATATAAATATACTCCTCTGTTGGTTTAATATAGGTTCTTCCTCCCCTAGTACCCGAAACCTACGCAAATGTAAAAACCAATTAAACATAAATTTATCGGACGTGCTAAAGTGCCTAATTACTATCTTCAATGTATCTTTAAAATTAGGCAATTATTTATGAAAATTTTCACCCTTATATTCACCATTCTAATGCTTTTAGCTTGCGACACCAAGACTAAAAGTCCTTTAACACCCGAAGCTTCTAATACAGGTTCAGCTAATGTGACCATAACCCTGAAAAGTATTGGTTCTCTTTTAAAAAGGGAGACACAAGATGCGGTTGCAGAAATTGAATTGCGTCAGTTACTTTTAACCTTAGAATCAGATAGTAGTGATCTTATCGTTGATACCATTGATGTTTCGGGCAATAATGAAATAATTGTGAGCAAAGAGTATGATGATTTACCTGGAAACCGTAATTGGACTATCTCTGCAATCTCTTACGATACCCTCAACCAAACCATACATAGTGATGCCGCAACATTTACTTTGCCTATTGGTGATACCGTAACGGTACAGCTCAATATGGCCGCACAATATTCAATGATCAGAGCAGCGTTCTCTCCTATACAAGACAGTGTCACTCGATTAGAGTTAGTCATTGATTCGGTGCCTGTTGCCAGTAAAACAATAGCCAAACAACTCCTTGTGGGCTCAACTGAATATTTGTCTTTTGATTATCTACAGGTTTCTCCAGATTTGACCAATTCTCATGCTCGTACTATTGAATTAAACGCATATGGTGAGTATAGGGGGGTAAATATGTTGTTGTATACTGGTTCACTAACCACTTCAATAATCTCAGGTCTCGATACTGCGTACCATGTTATGCTTGCATGGGTTGGACCGGAATCGAATGGGGCTTCTATGGAAGTGGTACTGGGAAATGTGGGTACGGTCTTTGTCAATGGAGAGTTTGAATCAAGTCTCCCAGATACCTCAGCTCCTCAAGAAGCACCGTATCATGAATATTTTAAAAACAAGTTCTCAATTTCACCCGAAGATATTCCAACGAACTCTTTTATGGCCTATTATTTTAATGATACCAATGATTCTTCTTTGGTGGCGAGCGAGCCAGTAGACATGCCAATTATAGATTTTATTTACGATTATTTTCATAATATTGATTCTGAAAATTTTGGGGTATATTATGTGGGTAACCTCTATTTCGATACTGCTACAGCGGTTGAAATAACTATCGATCAAAGCCACTCAAATACTATTATATATGTGAATGGTGTTGAAGTGTCGAATACTACTTCAAATACGATAAGCCCGTATACGTTTGCTGCAGGTAATAATATTGTAGAAATAGAGCACTACAACAATTGGCACACCACTGATGTCAGTGTAAAATTTGACCCAGCACTACCCCTAGCAACAACTGAAAATGCGACTGCACTTGTTGCATCACATCCTGATGTGGACATTTGGTATGGTGGTATGTATGATTGTGCACAACGTTACAACAAATGTGATATTGATTTAGGAGTAACTTCAAAACCAACCCTCCTTTTCTTCACATCGTATCACGCAACTGAGTGGGATCTTGAAGGTGAAGATACCAGTGATATCATTGGTGTTTTTGTAGGGGATTTATCTCCAACATCAAGAATATTAGGGTTACCAAGCCATATTCCTGTGTTCCATATTCCTGGGAATGTGTATAATTATGATAACCGCTCTCAAGCAAATAGTCTTGTGAACTCATTAACCGGAAGAAACCTCACTGGTTTTTCAGGTATTTATGATGCAAGTTCACTCGTATTAGAGACCAACTAACCTCTACATATTTATAGATGATACTGAGTACCACCTTTCAATAGGGTGGTACTTTTTTTATACCTCTATTGTTCTACAGATAATTAGCATTAATGATGGACGGGTACTATACAAGTCCACCTGTAATCACACCAGTTTTAGCAGTTAATTAAAATGATGGCAAGCTAAGTAATTATATGACGCCATTATTTCGAGATTTTACATTCCAATTTATTTGAATCCAAAAAATTAAAAACCGAAACCAAAACCAATGTTAGCATCAATCATGATACCTGAATAGGTGAACTCTGTCATGTTAGAATTTACCTTATAGTTATTCACTGCAGATGCGTTTAAATAACCTACACCGATATCAATAAACATCGTAATTAGGTCGCCCTGTCCTTTATAACCGAGGTATACATATGCATCTATCGCAGTAATTTTATCATAATCATCTTCTATAGTCCAATACCCGAGTGTAGGTTGCACATAAGTACCTTCAAATTTCTCAGAAAAGTAATGCCTATAGCCACCAGCAATACCAAGGTGGTCCCAACCAGCAATACTAATAGTTGGAGATACAATTAAAGCCCCCTCCCCCTCTAATATTGATCTTTCATAACTGAATTTTAGTAATAATGAGTAATTGTTATCTGGATCATTTTTAGAAAATTCATCTTCTGTAGCGGACCTCATTAAGCTGGTAATTCCTAACAAGGCTGGGTGAATTGATAGTGCATTTTCCTTGATGTCATTAGCAAAAGCAACATGTATAGAAGAGGTTAGTAATAATAAAAAAACGAAAGTTTTCATAAATAATATCCTTTGTGTGTCCATTGAAAGGAGTAAATATATTTATTAAAAAAGAAATTTCAAATAGAGACGTTGGCGGTCTTAGTATGACAACACAACACAATACAAAAAAAGCCCCCACCAGAACTCTGGCAGGGGCTTATTGTAGTGAGAACTCAGTTATGAGGTCTTAGTTTTCTACTAATGTAACGTTATCAATATTTACATCGATAGAGTTACCACCAACATTGAACACAATACGTGCATTCATATCAGTAGCTTCAGTCATAGTAAAAGTATTTGTAACGGTAGTTGAACCACCATTGATAGCGTATATTGATGTTGTGCCAGAATAAGGAGTCCATGGAGAACCATCTTTTTCGAGTTTTACTTCAATATCTCTTGGGTACTGAGACCATGCATCAAATGATAGCGTGTAGCTTTTACCATTTACAAGCTCAAGTCCACCTTGTTTGAATTGTACATTCCAGCTTGCAGTACCAGCGTTGCTAATAGTAATTTTACCATTACCATTTTCAACTGAAGCTGATGCAGAAGCAGTTTCAAAGTTTTCAAGGTTCCAGCCAGTGAGCTGTTGCATGAAATCACCATTAGTGATCATGTTGATGCCACCCTCTGGGTTAATGGTAAGTGATGCAGATTTTGTTAAACCACCAGTTGCACACGTATACGTGTATGAACCTGCAGTGTTTGCAGAAAAATAATTCATACCGACCTGTGTCGCAGCAGAAGGGGTGCTGATTGTGTAACTTGGTGTTGCAGAAATGGTATATGCATCACCATACTGATCAAGACCAGAACAGCTTACTGTAAACATTTCACCTTCAGTTGTAGTAACAGGGTCAACTTTGAGGTCTGCAAGGTACGACGGTTCACGAACACCCTCAATACCATATACTTGGAATTCATAGAGTGAGTAACCCCATTCTGTAGTACGCTGAGTTCCATGCATTCTGATTTTAGCAACATTTTCTTCGTTAAAAGTAAACTGATCAAGGCCACCGTTACCATTGGTAACCGTTTCGATTGGATGCCATGTAGACCCATCAGCAGTAACTTCAATAGTGTAGTTACTTGCAGCTGCAGTTTCCCAGTTTAATGAAACACTGGTTACGGTGAAGGTTCCTTGAAGGTCAATTTCAATCCACTGAGGATCAGCAAAGTCTGAACTCCATCGAGTTGTTGTAGATCCATCATTTACATATGAGTTATAGTTAGTACCTTCAGTTGAACTTGCAAGTACTGGTTTGTTTTGAGAGATAAGTACTGGATCATGTCTTTCGGTAACAGTAACTGATGCGTTCCCTTCAATACGAATATACTGAGATGGTTGGTATCTTACGGTTACTTGTCCTGTTCCTTCGCTCGTACCGGTTACAGTAGGTTTGTTTACTAACACACCTTGACCAACCATGTATATGTGTTGATCAATCTCAGAAGTAACAGTCATTTGAATGTCATTTTGATCATATACTCTATAGGTGATCACTTTAGTTTGATTGAGATCAAGAGTGATATTATCCACGTCAATACGGGTAACTTCTTGCTCTTCAACGACCGTTACAGGAGCACTTCCACGGATGTATCCCCCATTCCAGCTAAAACTTACTGTGGCAGTACACGTTCCAGCACTGTTTGCTCTAAATATGTACTGGGCTATGTGTGAACAGCTTGTTCCTACGATTGAAAAGGTTGGTGGAATTGAAACAAAAAACTCATTGCCAAACTGATCGTATGTTTCGAATGTTGGAGAAAAAGTCTCGTCGACAGATACTGTTTTAGGGTCTACAACTACTGAAGTGAGTGTTGGTGGTTCTTGACTTTTTTCAGTAAGAGAGATGTTGTCAAAATAGAGGTCGCTTGAGCTTCCGCCTGCATTGATTACTAAACGCGCGTTAGCATCGGTGTATCCTGCAGTAAAAGTTTCAGTGTATGTATCCCAGCTACTTGAAATTGCATAGGTAACCTGAGAAGAGTATGAAGTCCATGGGCTTCCATCTTTTTCAACAATAACATCAACAGAACGAGAGGATTGAGCGCGAGCACTAAAAGAGAGGATGTACTCTTTGCCTGCTTCGATGGCTATGTCTCCTTGTTCGTATTGTACGTTCCATGCGTCAGATCCACCATTACTGATTGAGAGGTGGAGTTGACTGCCAGAAGTTGAACCACTCGCAATAGCATCCATTGCATTGCTGAGAGACCAGTGTAATGATCCATCGTTGAATTCACCATTTTTAATGAGGTTTTCGGCTGCATTAGGGTCTACAACAGTAAGTGTTGCTGAACCTGAAACTGCACCTGCATTAATAGTGAGTGGGTATGTGCCAGGAGTACTTCCGGCTTGGAAGTGATTTTGATTAACGTACTGTCCGCCTGCACAATCAACACTAGAAAGTGCGATGTTCATAACGTTGCCATATTGATCATAGGCAGTGTAGTCCAGGTCTTTACCTTCATTTATGTTATAAGTCATGTCGTTTACTTGAATAGAAGTAAGTTCTGGATCGGGTAATTCACCTGGAACGCCGTATACTTCAAAATCAAAGAGTGAGTTACCCCATGCAGTTGAACGCTCAAGCGTTTTAATACGCATGTGATTAATGCCAGTGATAGATACTGGTATTTCAATCACGCCTGGAGTTCCGTTGCTGATCGTTTGTTCTGTAGTCCAATTTACACCATTAACTGATGATTGTACTTCATAGATTTTCGCACAAGCAGTTTCCCAGTTTAATACCACTTTAGAAACATCAAATGTTCCCTGAAGGTCAACTGCGATCCACTCATCGTTTGTCCATAAGCTTGACCAACGTGTTGTTGCATTGCCATCAATTGCATTTTGTGCAAGTACAGTACCATCTTCATATGATGATGACGTTGCTGTTTTGTTAAGTGCAACATCTGTTACAGGAACTATTGCTTCATTGAGGATTGTTTGAGGATCTCCAAATAGAGTAGTCTCGAAAATAACCCAGCGCATGATTGTACCGCCTGCATAGGCAATTTTATCTTCATGACTGTCGGCGTTGAGTGCCCCGAGTGTCGATAGGCCTTCATTAAAATAGCCATCCCAGAATTCGCGATTGAGTTTTTGACTATATCCATTCGTAGAATTTGATGATCCCCAACCATATCTTGAGTTCATTATTACTGCATGCATTCCACTACGAGTAGAGGTTGTCAATTTTTCAGCAAGACAGTCAACATCAAAATGACCAGGATTACAGGCTTGAGTATATACAAATGCATATTGGTCATTTGTAAAATTAAGTGCATGAGTACCACCGAGTTTCAGTGCATGGTTATTTGAACCATGACCAAGGTGGTTATAAATAGCATAATCGCCCGCATCAATTTTATTAACTAATTCTGATACATTCCAAACAGCATCAAAGTCATAGAGAGTTTCAACGGTAAATTCCGGGTCAGCTGCAAATCCAGCTGTTGTATAGCCATGATTAGTTGATCCATCTTTGATTTCATCCATGTAGTAATTTGCATACTTTGCAATACCGGTCCAACCCATGTCCTCTCCTACCATAAGTGTCTTTTTACGGAAAGGATCATTCAAGTCAAGGTTTGCATGTGCAAGTGTTTTGTATACAAAGTTTGACATCTCTTCTGGGTTTTCTGCAGATGCTCTACCGATAAGAACTTCTGCCATAAAGTCAATGTCACCACCGTTAACACCATCAGTTTTTTCTCCCCAGATAGCATCACCGTCATAGTTCCAGCTACCATTAAGGCACTGAAAATAGACGTCAGTTGGGATGTCTTCAGAATAAATACTATAAGTGAGAGGAATCTGTCTCATTGGAATGATGTTGATATCACCACCAAGAAGTACATAATCAGTTTCCCAGCCGTTATAGGCATCAGTTATGAAGTTTCTGAGTTTTTCAGCATCATCAACACCAGTGTAGCCCTCAAGTACATCCTCAATAGCTACGATAGTAGCAGAGGTACCGTTCGCTTCTTTGTGTGCAACAAGATCACGGAGAGTTACATCAGTATTTGCATCACGAATCTCTTCAGACGTTACGATAACATACTGAAAGCTTTCAGATGCGTCTACTAATGGGCCAAGTGGTTGTATTTGTGATAATGGAGTAGCAGTAGAATATGAAGAGAGGTCTTCTGGATTCTCTACGTTCATTGTTGCAGCGTTAACAGGCGCTACGCGAAGTTTTCGCCCAGAATTAAGTGGAGCTTCTTTTGTGGTAACAACTTCGACAGAGATATCTGTGTAGTAAGTTATAACACCACTTTTAGGCTGATATTCAACAGGATTAACCTGTACAAAACCAACGCGTACTCCACGTTTTTCCTGGATGCTGATCACTTGGTGTCCCGTCGCTGGAAAAATAGCGTCAGAATTGTAGATTTCAGCTTTAGGTGTCGCTTTTCTTACATTGCTCCAAATAGATGATAGAGGAGTGGCTTCTTCGCCATGCTCAATAACATGTGACCCGGGAACAACAACTTTTCCCTTACGTGTTACTTTTACCTTCTCTAGTGTTTCGCCCTCAGGTATGATAAATTGAACAGGTATTGTTGGAAGTTTTGGCTCACCTACTTCGCTTGTTAACGGAGCATTACCGAGAATGAGGCTTTTAGTAACTTCACCACTCAAAGGAGCCTCAAGAGAGATGACCTTGAGGTCAGGTGTAGAATAACGCAGCTTTAGATTTTCTGATTTCTTAGATTCACGTTTAACCAGTATAGAGGTTTCGCCCTTCTTTTCTTTTAATGCACGCGTAGGATGCCAAGTGTCATTTGCTGTATTCGCCGAGAGTGGCGAAAAAGCAACCAGACATGACATAAACATCCATCCCAGTTTGCTGAACATTTGTCTTTGTTTCATTATTTAATTTCCCTTTATATTTGTTTGTTTGTCCCATATTTGTTTTTTTCCCAGTAATCACTTGCTAGGATGGTGCAACGATACAAAGTGGTAATTTTTAAAAGGATTATGTAATTAAATATTTACATAGACTCAAAAAGATAAAATACAATGAGTGCACAATAAAAGATTTAAGTGCACAAATATAGGGCGATGTACCCAAAAGTTTAGTTCTATTACAAATGACATGATACACCCTGCACAACTTAATTAGTTGAATAGAGTTTGTCTTTATAATGAATTCAATATAGAACTGGTTTCTTAATGCTCACAATTTGAGAGCAATTAGTTTTGTAAGGAAGCATTTGTTTTAGGGTACCCTCAACATAATTCTACCTTTTATGTTTTATAACAATCAAGGAGTACTTATGAAAAATTTAGCCCCTTTAATCCTTATACTATTCACCTGCTATTTATTCACTGGGTGCATGGGCGAAACTAACTGGGTCCCTGAAAGCGACTCCTCCGAAGTATCATCTCAAGAAGCAATAGCAATGAGTTCTTTAACACAGGATCCAGGACCCTCTGAGAGTTCAGAAGATTCTGAAAGCCATGTAACTCCTGCAGAGCAATCCAGCCAAGAAGAGAGCATGGATGAACCTGAGTCTTCTCAAGAAATCCATGATAGTAATAACTCAGAAAAACTAAGCAGCTCTCAAAAAGTAAGGAGTAGCAGTAGTGAAAGCAGTGATGAAAGTAGCAGTAGTAGCAGTAGTGAAAGCAGTAATGAAAGTAGCAATCTAAGTAGTGATGATAATGTTTGTAATTGTTCGTATGCTGATCCTGAAGTTGTATTAGAAGTCCGCTCCGAAGGCTGGGGAACGATATTGGACACTGTTATGATATATAAAGAAGGCATGGCAACACTCAGTATACAAGAGGAAAACCCTTATGATGGAGAAAACACGCACTATGCCATGAGAGCATTTGCCGCTGAACACTTTACCGAGATTATATCTGGCGAAGCAGATGTACCCTTTGAAGTAGACCTCGATCGTTCGTTTAACATAAATAGCCGAACTATCGGTGTGATAATAGGGTATCAGAGTTACTTTGGTGACTGTTATATTAGTGATAACACTCTCACGGTACACTATACTGATGGCGAACAGGATGAGGTTACCACAGACTCTGAGGGGCGCTATGAAATTTTGAAATCCTCAGATGAAATCGAAAAGGTAACGTTCACTCTTGATGACGTGGATTTTGAATTCACTCCCGATTCCTCCTACTATGACTATATCTTCCTAGAGCCCATGCAAATGGCAGCTCCGTATATATACCTCTACCCCGAAGAAGCGCAACAAGTATCTGTGGCGCTAGACTTAATCCTTGAGGGTTCTATCGTTGTTTCAGACCCTGCCTATGGCACTGGATGGACGGTAACCGCAGAACCCAGTGGACTCCTTGATGGGAAATACCCCTACCTCTTTTATGAGGCAAATCAGGCAATACCCATGCAGATGGAAACTGGCTGGGTTATTGATGGCACCGACCTCAGCGGTGAGCTCACCGAGCTACTCACTGATCTTGGTCTCATAGAATCAGAAATTGAAGACTTCTTAGGGTTCTGGCTCCCCGTACTTGAACCATCAGCTTACTATGCAGTATTTCCCCAAGATATCGACAGTATGGTGCGCCTCGTTGTTGACCCTAAGCCACAAACCGTTATACGGGTTCTCTTGTTCATGACTCCAATGAAATACGCTGCTGATCTTATCAAGCCACAACTTCCCACTGTCCCAGAACGAGATGGTTTCACGGTAGTTGAATGGGGAGTACTCGTACCACCGGGGGCACTGCCTGCATTATCAGTGGATGAATAATTAGGCTGATTTATTTCGTAAGTGCACCAGTGAGTGTTTGAAAGAAAGTGAGTGATATACTATACTCGTTTTCGCCCAAAAACAAACGCTCATGCTGCATTCATGGAAGTATCGGAAGCGGTTCATTTGAAAAGTAGAGCTTTACTGAAATCTCATACTCTTCGGCCCCACACCCAGCATATATGGCATCATAGTCGCCATGAGCATTACCTCTAAAAGGTTACCTTAATAGTTACTTGATAGCTTCTTGCATGGGGGTCATATGATAATAAGGCATAACTGGTATATAGAAGGCCAAAGCCACCTGTAACACCACCAACTCTCAACCAAGAGTAAGGCTCGTCTACAATTTGTGTATACAGTAATTCCGCACCCATGGTTAGTAACCCAGCAGTAATTGTCAAGAGCAACGACTCATAGAGCTTTATTCGTATATCATTTTCAACATTTTTAACGATTGATATACTATCAATAGCGTTTTGGCGCTTATTAAAGCTATCGAGAAGCAGTCTATCATACACTCGATCGAAAGGAGTACCATATTGATGTGGTTGTTTAATAGTTGCACGCAGTGTAGCATCTAGAATAGATGAGCGTTTGATTGGATAATTATCATTCGTAGTATGAACCACCACTGTGCATTCTGGAGTTGCATCATACCGTGAATAACAACGCAGACCGTTCAATATGAGACGACGAGGAAATTTTAAAACATGAGTGGTATCGTAATAATCTTTATATATCATTGTATAGGTCATGGAATCGAGAGGACGCACTAAATCTTCGAATGAAGTAGTGTAGTCTGACCTAAAAACCTCCCGCTCAACTTCGCTTGAAAATGATTCACCCAATAAAAGAATAAAGAATAGAACGATAAAAAGACACATTGAATACATAGGCTACAGGAAGTTGAATACTAATCACTAAAGTATAGTAAAAAATAGAACAGGTGAATATTTACTATATTTTAGAAAAAACATTGGAACGTTATGCATATAAAACTTTTAGCATCTATACCCTTATGTATTCTTTTAGTATGCTGTACGCGTTCGATACAGCCGATACTATTCGATACTGCTACCCTCAATAGCATAAAAAACGATGAAGGTCTACTCGCCTTTATGGTCAATCAGGATGTACAACCTCTTATTAAGGTTACTGTTAAAAACTTAACTACTGGTGATCGATACATGATTACGTGCAATCATAAAAACATTGCCGCTCCACTAATCCCTGAAACACTTACTTCAGACAATGATGCGGATTCTGTTGCCACCGTAACTCTTGCAGGCCTAGAAATACCAGTTAACACTATCGATACCGCCGCACTCAAAACGGCTATTTACCTCTACACTTTACCTGCAGGTCCCTATATTTTTGAGTATTCGGACTTTATCTACAACAAAAATCACCGTTCAAGAGTTTCATTGGAAGTATCCGATACTATAAACATTTCTCCAGGCCAAATACAATCCCTTGGTTTTATTGATATAGAATTCGAAGAACGACTCTTTGGGAGATCTATAATAAATATAACCTCAACCAACGAGAGCCTACAACCTCTTTTAAATTTAACAGGTATAAAGAGCAACACACTTTTTAAAATTATAGATGATACTATTGAGGCACGTACTTACCGAAAAGAATAACTAGTTCCAGTCCACACAGTGCAGCAGTATACCCTGATGGTTGCACAAGTTGTGTAGATTAAATTACATACTAACCCAGGGAATCTATGTATCAATCACTACTCAATTTATTTTTCCTACTCGGTCTGTCGGGAGCTTTTTATGGATGTTCTTTTGATCCCGCTCCAAAACTCGTGCAATGCACACAATCCTATGAATATGGGCAGGGCTATTTTGCTACTCCACCTGAATTGTGGAGCACTGATTTTTCTCAATCAATATCAGGCGAACTTCCCGCACTATTACAAACAAAGCTGGAAGTAATTGTAGATTCGATTTTAAGAAAAACTCCAGCAGTAAGTATTGCTATTGGTATCCCTGGTGTGGGTCGCTGGAGCATTCATAAAGGTCTCACGATTTCAACAGGTACCGATTCTGTTCTCCCTCACCAACAATTCCAGGCAGGGAGCATCACAAAACTATTTGTTTCAACTGTTATGCAGCAGCTCATAGAAGAAGGAAAAGTATCTCTATCTGATACCCTCGCACAGTGGTATCCCGAGGTTCCCTTTTCAAATTACATTTCCATACAACAATTACTTCGTAATACTACAGGGCTCAACAATTTTAACGATCTTCCATCTATGACGCCTACCTATAGAAGCCCTGATTCAATAATTGCTACTATCACTGAAAATGATTTTTATTTTTGCCCAGGGCGATCAGGATTATATTCAAATACCGGATATCTTATATTAGGAAGACTTATTGAGCACATTGAACAGAAAAGCCTGCATGCCGTTTTCCAGGAAAAAATTGTACAAAATATCTCTTTAGAGCATACAGCACTGAGACACAAAGGTGACACTATTCAGGTTGTAGGTGGCCACTCCAACGGAAGAACAGAATTTGTGCAAGACAACTACGCAACCCCTTTTTCTGCTGGCTCTCTTTCGTCGCAGGCCCATGATCTCGTTACCTTTATGCACTCATTTATGAGTGGTGCCCTTCTTAAGACTACAACTGTGCATTCTATGCTGACCAATTTAACAAGTATGCCTCAATATGGCCCCGTCTTTTATGGTGCAGGAATTCAAGCATATTCTATCCTAGGCGGCCCAGGATACATGGTAGGACATAGTGGTGGAATACCGGGTTTTAATGCAATATTGGTCTATGTTGTTCAAGACAACATCTTTATATCTGTCATGCATAACGACAAAGAAATCCCTGTAGAAGTCAGTTTATGGGATATCGTTAAAGCTGTAAGAGAGTATCGAGAAAATTAGTCGCTTAACTGACCACTAAATCGGGTGAAGTCCAAATACCCAAAATCTCTACCAAAAACAAAATATACTGTTATTTGTACTTGACTCCGGGCTATAGTCTAGGTTGTATCTTTAATAGAGGAGGAAAAATGAAGATCGAATTGATATACGCCGGGGTTGGAAGCCCTTTATAATTAAATGTAAGACTGCTTATGATTTTTATAGCAGTCTTATTTGTAGAGAAATCGCCCCCAAAAGAACTACAGTCCAATAGACTTTTTCATATCTTCTACAGCACCTTCAAGCCCATCGAGAATGCCATGATAGGTATTGATTGCATCTTCCCATACAGGAATAGTCTGAGCTTTATAGGGGTACCCGCCCTGATCTGGCCATGTATCCGCATTACCTGTGGGAAAGTTTTCTGCAATCTCTTCCATAACCGGACGAATCTGTTCAGTCCATTTACTCAGTATTTCAGTACGTCGTGAAAGAACCCTATCTTCCAAGTCTGCAAATGCAGCGATGTATTCTTCCTGAAAACAAAACCACGCTTTGGTAAATCGGGACGTTGTCCCATCAGGGCATCCGGGATACCCGCCACTTTTTCCACTGTTGTTCCATAAGGAATACTTTGTGATGAGCCCCCGCATAAAGTCAGGATATTCAGGCATATCCATATCCCAGGGTATCATAATGATTTTTTCTGTTTTTGGGAGGACGGCCCAATAGGTATTATGACCACTGTCCCATGCTCCCATATAAGGCCCATCCCAATCATACACAGCGGTTGCCGTTACCACCTGGCGTGCGATACCGTCGGTCATTTCCCACTTTTTTAGAAAACGTGTAAGTGCATTTTTTTTGGTACCCGCAGCTTTAAGGTCACTTTCAAAAGCTTTTACTACAGTATGGTCCGCTTCTTCTTCATTGGTCTTGAGATTTTCATTAAAAAATTCGTCAGTACTCATCTTATCATCGATAAGCGGCCAATAATGTTTATATACATTTCCTTCATCATCATTCAGATGATACCGCGTAAAACGTCCATCTATTTGTTCAACCACAAGGAATAATCCTTCCAGTTTACCATTTATTACTAGGCGTGCATAAGCGGTACGTGAGGCGGCAACTCCCATTTCACGATAGGCGAAGTAGGCAAACCGTTCTGACAAATGAGATTGACTGTGGTTCATTGTGTGAAACTGCATTTTTTTCAATCCATAAAAAAGCCGATCAGGATGGTCATCTGTATTAAACTTTACTTTCATAGAGAGATTGCATATTTTTGCATGGTCTCCGCATGGTGACCAAGCGCCATTTGATCCTTTATAACGGACCAAGATATTGCGCACAGTATCTCCACGAAATACCATCGCTGCAGGCACATATTCTTCTTTTTTTGGCTCCGTATCCAAAAACGCTAAGTCTTGTGTCTCAATCAATAATTCATAATTATGTACAGAATCGGGATGATAGATAAACCGAGTTGAATCACGCCAATCTTCAGTAGATAGTAGTGTTGTTCCAGGCAATGCCTCACGCTCAACATTTTCACCGCGGAGTATTTCCTCTTCTAATACAGTATCTGAAGAACCCTCACTCATCTGTGCTTCTGCGCTACTTTCAACGGTATTAGAACTTACTCTTTCTACATTTTCAGAACTTGATACAGAATTCAGAGAACTCGACACTGCGTTCTCTGAACTCTCTGTCTGTTCTTGAGGATAATTACCCAAACTTGAACGTCCTGTCTCATTACTACTCACACCAACCTGAGCACTATCTTCTGATGACACAACACTCTCTAATGGTGCAGATGAATTGGAGCACCCAGATATGAGCATTAACGTGCACATTACTAATACAATTTTTTGAATATACATTTTCACAACTATCCTCTCTTGTTGTTCATCCAATGTTACAGGTTACTTCGCCAATTTCTAGCAATTTTTTTGCTTTTTTCTAGCGCAGCTCTCATATCTGCCATAGCATCCCGCCATTGTTTCATAGAAAGAGCTTTATTTGGAAATCCTACCCCATGGGTATCAATCGCTTCTTGAGTTATACCTTCGATCTGAGCTTCCCATTTGTCTACCAGAGGTAAAATCTGCGGATAGACCTCATCAATAAGTTTATCAAGAGCAGCTTTCACTTTATCTGTATAGCAGAGCCAGTGTCCCTGGAGTTTATTCGGAACCGGACTATTACAACTGAATACTTGGGTTACTTCTTCAACGGACATATGCCCCTTTGAAAATTCACCTTTACGACCCGACAGACTAATGATCGCATTATCAACATCCCAAGGAATAGCATAGAGTTTCTGTTCTGTGGTATCAGAGTACCAATAGGCATTATGATGAGGAGCCTCAATTCTCAGAAAAGGACTGTCCCAATGGGCCAGAGCAATAGAGGTAACCACCGTATTCACAAGCAGTGGTACATCCATCCATTTCCCTATTACCTTTTTTATTGCATCTACACCCTTAGCATCGTCGAGCTCCTGCTCAAAGGTTTGCCATATGGTATAAGTCGGATCTTCATCTTCATTTGTTTTTAATACTTCAAACAACATTGCATCATCAGACAACAGGCCTTCGGGAAGTATGGTATTATTTTTATAAATATTCCCTTCACCATCTTCAAAGCGTTCACGGGTAAAGCGGCCATCAATCTGCTCTACAAGGGCATAAAGTCCGCTGAGTTCCCCATTAATTTCTACCCGTGCATGTACAGATCTGGGAGCGGGATTGCCCATTGCATTATGAAACCAATAGACCACCCGTTCTCTTAACTGACTTTTATAGTGATGCATATGATGAAATTGCAGTTTTTTTAATCCATAGAATCTCCTGTCAGAATCTGCTTCAGTATTAAACTTTACCTTAGTTGAGAGTTTGGCGCAACTATTCGGCCCAGGAGGATAGGGTGAGCCAGTTTTCGCATCATTCGTGCATGGATACCACGCTCCCGTTGATCCTTTATAGCGCACCTGCACATCTCGAAGGGTATCTCCTTCAAAAACTAAATCGGCAAACTCATAAACCTCATCCTGTGGGACTGCATCCATACGTGCCAACGCTTCCGGATCTATTAAGATATTAAATGTTCGTACTTCAGCGTCATCATCAAAAATATAGGCACTCTCACCATCAAGTGCAGCGATAGTATGAGAATCACCTTGTTCTACAGAGTCAGTTGACCCTTCTGAACTTACGGTTGTAGTCTTGCTCGATGAACTGCGAGAAACACTACTTACATCTCCGTTATCTGAAGATATCTCTTTTGGCTCTGATGTTTTTGAACTTGTTCCTGTTACTTCATCATCACTCGATGAGGCCACTTCTCCTTGGTCGTTCTCACTACTTGAGATGGTTTCTTGTTGTGTTGCGCTATCACTACACCCAAATAGGGCTATTGTAAGTAATGCTACAACTAACATTCGAATACTGTATATACATTGTGTCCCGATCATATTGCCCCATAACTCTGTGCTTTATCTCCATAATATATGCATGAAAACGGGTATTTACTTTTACTATCAGACACATTAAGTCTATTTTACGAACGCGAACATATTGAGTACGGATCATTGGTTGTTTTGTACTCGAACTGTGCGCATATGTAAAACAGTGTTCACACGATACTTTACTCTACTGTTTTGAAATTATTTTGAATACATTAATGAGTACAATACAGCACAACACTTGTCAATCCCCTATTATTTATCAAATGGAGAGTCTATGCTTTTTCCGGTTAAAAGATTTTATTCATATTTAAACACGGTACAATTCAGTGTATTAATTATAGCCCTCGTATCTTTTGGGGGCTGCTTTGACGACAACCCTGTGAACCCTGTAGATACAGATGAAACAACATCACCAACAACCACAACTCCAATAAACCAGACAACTCCGGTATTGAGTTCAGCTTCTACAGTATCATCGGCTCTCTCGGGGCTTTCGACACCCACTCATCCCACAAGTTCTGTAACAGAAGCAGCAAGCTCACAACAATCCGGAACTCAAACATCATCTTCTCCTATGAGTTCTACTGTCAATAATCCTTCATCTCTAGCAACAGATCCTGTAAGCTCAAGTAGTAGTGCTTCTATCCCCATAAGTTCCGCTCATCCCACATCCTATCCTTTGATAGACCTTAAAACAAAACCCGTTGCTTCATCACCGGTACTCAAAGGTCATGGTGGTAATAAAGGTACCGATGGCGATAGAAAAAGTTTTTGGGCCTCTGATCAAAAAGGCCTTAATCCCTGGTACCAAATCGACTTAGAAGGCCTGTATAAAATATCACTCGTTGCTATAGTTTCAAAAAAAGAGGGATCTACAAATGCGAGCAGAACCAACCTTACGGTACTCGCGTCTAATGATCCAACTTTTAAAGAACGCAAAGTATTGGGGGCACTTACAAAGGGGACTAAAAAACCGAACCCCCAGTACCCTGCCGGGAAAGCCTGGAAAATCCCAGTAGAAATCAAGGAAAGCTTCAGATATATTCGTATTCAGCGTCTTAAAGAGAAAGGATATTTTGATTTTGCTGAAATGCATATCAGAGGAGAGCAAACAGGGAGAGTATTAATAGCAAAAGCGGGAAAAGATTTATACAAAAAAACGCAGGGTAAAAATGGCAAAAAAGAAATAGCATTAGATGGCAGCCTCTCCATACAAGGTGAATCCCCTATCACAAAATATGTATGGAAAAGTATGGGCACCGTTCTTTGTAAAAAGGAAAAATGTAGCTACCCATTTTCTTTAGGCACACACCCTATAAAACTAATTGTAGAAGATGAAGCTGGAAACAAAGCATATGACACCATAACAGTAACACTCTCAAAAGCCACTCCACCCCCAGAACCATTTAAGCAAATTGATGTTTGGGAAATGGCTAAAAAAATGGGGCGTGGTATAAACATGGGCAATACACTCGAGGCCAAAGGTGGTGAAGGAAGCTGGGCACCAGCTGCGAAAGAGTACTATTTTGATGATTATAAAAAAGCGGGTTTTACCAATGTACGCATTCCAATACACTGGGGTATACGTATTGATAATAATGGTGTGATAGACAAATCATTTATGAATCGGGTTGAACAAATTGTCGATTGGTCACTCTCACGAGGCCTCGTAACAATTATTAATACGCATCATGAGGAGTGGGTTATTAACAATTATCATGGTAATAAACATAAGCTTATCAAAATATGGGAACAAATAGCGGCACGTTTCAAAGACAAATCGAATCTGTTAGTATTTGAATTGTTTAATGAACCACGGGCTCCTATGAGTGACGCAGATGTAACCGATCTTAATCATGCGCTCCTTTCAACAGTACGAAAAACCAATCCTAAACGAATAGCTATTGTTACAGGTGGCAATTGGGGAAACTGGCAAAATCTTAAAAATGCGGACTGGCCCAACGATCCTAATGTGATGGCATCCCTACACTATTATGAACCGTTTGATTTTAGTCACGAAGCCGGATATAGCTGGTCTAATACGGGAGGTGTGTGGAATGATCTTGATGACATTCTGAGCTGGCTCAAGAACACAAAAGGTGTACCAGGATTTGTCGGTGAATTTGGCGTTAATCATGGCAAACACAGCAAAGATTGGAATGCAGTACTCAAATATTACGAAACGGTCACAGCTGCATGTAATAAATGGAATGCTCCCTATTCTGTGTGGGATGATCATGGATGGTATAAAATATATGACCGTCAAAAAAGAACGTATAATGGTATTGAAGCAGTATTACAGTAACTGATAGCAGAGTTGTATTTACCTAAATTCACTCCGGCCTGCCTCAATCCAAATCAATCCAACAAACTGCGAATCTTAAAGGCGATTTCATTTTTTCGAATCGGCTTGGTTAGAAATGAGTGTATGCCGACTTTTAATACTTGACTTTCATATTTTGTGTCACTATACCCAGTACAGAGAACAATCGGGATATCTCCCCGTATAGCTAGTAACTCGCGGGCAAGTTCTAGACCTGACATATTCGGCATTGTATGGTCAGTAATTATCAGATCAATACTCCTAGGGTCTGATTTAAAAAATGCTAATGCTTTTCTGCTACTGGTAAAGGGGTGTACTGTATACCCCAGACCTTTTAGAGTTATAGTAGACATATCTACCAGCATTTCCTCATCATCAACAAAAATAATAGTTTCATCACCTCTTGGTATAGATATTTCTTCTTCACTTTCTATGGTTACAGTCTCTTCAGTTTTGGGAATATATACCTTAAATACGGTTCCCTCATTAATTTTAGTTTCAACCTGAATATTACCTTCATGACTCTGCATTATACCAAATACTACAGAGAGCCCCATGCCAGTACCTTTACCTATTTCTTTAGTGGTAAAGTACGGTTCAAAAATATGGTTCACCACCTCTTCACTCATTCCACATCCGGAATCTCTTATGTTAATTAAAGAGTAACTACCCGATTTGATAGGTCCTAGTCTCCCCTCAATATCATTTAACAATTGAACCTCTCGATATTCTATGGAAATAATTCCCTTTTTATCCATTGCATAAGCCGCATTGGTACAGAGGTTCATAATAGTTTCATGAATTTTTGTAGGATCTGCAAATACCGGTATTGTGTCATCTTTTAAGTCGACCTTAATCTCTATTGAAGAAGGTAGCGTAGCTCTTAATAGTTCAATTGCTTCATTAATTACCGGCTTAAGCGGAATTACAACTTTCGATTCCGGGTTTTGTCGACTAAATAATAGAATCTGTGATACCAGATCTTTGGCACGTTCACCAGCGCCCATAACTTTATTCAAATAGTTAACGACTTCTTTATTCGATTGCGTTTTGCTAATTGCCAAATCGGTATACCCAAGTATGCCCCCAAGAATATTATTAAAATCGTGCGCAATACCTCCTGCCAACTGACCTACAGCCTCCATTTTTTGAGACTGCTGGAGCCTTTGAGAGAGTTCATGCGACTGTTTTTCCTTATCCATGCGTTCCATCTCCACTGCAACCCGAGCGGTCAATACGCTGAGGATCGACTCAGCTTTTGTTCCAACATCCAACGGATTTTTTGAAATAGCGCACAGAACTCCAATAACGTCCCCTGAAGCATTTACAACTGGCGCTCCTATATATCCGCGTGCTTTCATGTTTATAAGATCGTTATCTTCGGGAAATAATTTACATACATTGTCTTCAAAAAGGCTAAATCCCTTTTGTACTACTTCATTACAGGGAGTACATACTAGGTCATATGCATGATCATCTACAAACACACCATCTGACTTCATGGCAATTGCCTTTGCCTTATTTTCTCCGTTAATTCTGCTTATGATCGCACATTCACACTCGAATATTGAACAGAGTTTATCAACAAGATTATTGAAAAATTGCTGCCCTATGTGCCCCGTAGTACTCTCAACCAATGTTTCAAAAAGTTGGTTAGCCTTTACCAGTTCTTCCTTCTGCATCTTCTTCTCGGTGGTATTTTCAAATGACACAACCAAACGATTACCAGGCAATGTAAATGCTTTTACAGAAAATGCAGTATCTAATTTTTCATCTTTATAGTAAGTATCCTCAATTGTATCTGTTACACCTGTTCTTGCTACATTCAAATAAAAATCAGCATGTCCCAAAGTTCTCGCATTTGGCCATACCTCATTTAACTCTTTTCCTATATTTTTTTTCAAATCTAATCCTGTCTGTCTTAATGCATCAGGATTACCATTAATCAGGTATAATCGGTCCGGCTCTACAAATTGATAGATAAATATTCCTGCAGGTATTCTGTCGACAATATTCACAAACGTTTGCTGTGACTCAAGAAGATCCTTGTCTTTTTTACGCTGTAAAACCAGGCTTAATAATATAATAATCGCAAGAATTACCCCTGCAGCAAATATTACCTTGATTAAAAGAGCTGGATCGGTTTTTACATCATATCGAATGGACATCCAGCGATTGTAATAGGAGTCTCGTTCTGGGGGCTCTATTGTATTCAGTGCTTTCTGAAGAATCTGTGCAAAAACTCCCCAATCATTTCGCACAGCCATTCGTTGTTCATTTTTGTAGGGGGTTTCTCCCGCAACTCGAATATGAGTCAAGCCAAACTTTCCAATATAATAACTAGCGGTAACAATATTTTCTACGAAAGCATCAGCTTTGCCAGCAGTAATATACTGTAGGGCTTCAGAAATTGTTTTAACTTCAACCAATTTAATTTCAGGATAATCTTTTTTAATCCACTCCGCAATAGCATACCCCTTGACTACCGCTACTTTTTTACCATTCAAATTTTCAAGTGCTCCAATGTATGAAACTCTGTCACTTGCAAAAATATTAATCGGCATACTTACATAAGTATCGGTGAACAACGCAAATGCTTCTCGGGATTGAGTTTTTGCCATAGACGAAACCATATCCAGCTTTTTATTCCTGAATTGAGTCATACCAACATCCCACGATGATATATCAGCAATATTAAAAGTTACCCCTAAAACCGTTTCAAGTTGTTTGAGATACTCCATTGATATACCAGCGAATTCTCCATTTTCATTTTTGAATTCAACTGGTGCCCATTCAGGGTCCATCACGACATTTATTACCGGGTGATCCCGCAACCACTTCTCTTCTACATCAGTAAGGGGCAGCGATTTTTGGGTATCAGGATTGATATTGAGCCACCGGGAAACAATTTTATGTATACGTGGCTTCCCCATAGCTTTAAATCCTTTATTAAGTATTTCAACCAGCTCTGCATTATCAGAATTTACGCCGACATAGAGCGGGTTCTCATTTTGAATGTCTACATATACAATATCAAGTCCGTATAGCAACTTTTCACGAATAATGAAAACATCAAATGAATTCCCCATAAATACATCAGCTTTACCTTCAAGTACCAGTCGAGCCGCCTCGAAAACATTGGGGGCAGTAATTATCTCAATATCTTTTTCATAGGGCTTCAGGAGTGCTTCCATCATTACGATACCTTCCATGTACGCAACTCGTTTATTTTTGAGGTCATCCATACTATTAATTTTGAAAGGAGCATCATGCCGAGCAAAAAAGATAGGTACAGTATTTAAAACACTTTGAGAAGTTAATAATCCATTTTTATCTGCAGCAAATTGGGTGCAGGCTGCAACTCCATGGATGCTTCCTTTACTCGCTTTATCCAGTGTTTCAGACCAATCTCCAACTTTAATTTCTATTTTAACTCCAAGCATTTTTTCCATTTCACTATAGATATCAGCCATTATTCCGGTTACTTTATTTTTATCATCCTGAATAACCAAAGGCTGAACCCATGGATTAAACCCAAGTTCAATTACCGGGTTTTCTTTCAGCCACTGTCGTTCTTTAGAACTAAGCACTATAGGTGAAATATCTAAATGATTCGGAGTTGGCAACTCATGCGCTTTATGTAAAAACCCATAATTACCCATCTCCCCAAGCCAGGATTTCTCCAATGTTAGTTTCTCTTCATAACTGATCGACTCTAGAGCTTTATTTAATATTCCCACCAGCTCCGGCCAATCCTTTCGAACTGGTATTGCTATACTCACCTGTGTTTCAGGTAATAGTGCGGCAATTTTAAATCCGGCATTTACATTCTTATGCCTCCAATACTCATGACCAATAGATCCCAGTATAACATCCGCACTCCCTTCTAATAGAGCCTGCGCGGTCTCTTCTGTATTATTTGCAGCAACAGACTCAATATTCGGATTGTTCTCAAGTATTCTCTCAACTGCTGCTACATTTTTAATATAGATTACCTTTTTGCCCTGTAGATCTTTTAAAGTTTTGTATCTATCAGCCTCATTTGTTCTTGCATAGATATAGACATAACTGGTGAGAAATGGCTTGGTAAAGATAAAATCCGATTTCCACTTGTTTAGAACAGCCATTACTGGTAATCCATCGATACTCCTCTGCTTTGCCATATTTGTTATCTCAGGCCAATCTCCGCCTTTCAACTGTATATCTATTCCTGTTCTATCAGCCAGAATTCTGATTAATTCTGCAGAATACCCTTTTGGCTTTCCATCTAATCCAGTATAAATATACGGTTGAAATTCATGAGGATACCCAAAAGTTATGGTCTGATGCTTTGAGACCCATTCAGCTTCCTGATCAGTGAGATTAAGGCCGGAGTTTAATGGTTTTGGTTTACTAGCCGTCAATAACCATTTATCCAATATAGAATCACGTTCTTCATGAGTTATAAGGCTTAACCCTTTATTGATAATAGTTTTCAGCTCAGGCATTGTTTTAAGAATTGTATAGCCTACCGGCTGTTTTTCCGGAAGAATAACATCTAACTGTACTAGCCCCATTACCCCTTGTGACACTGCATATTGAGTTTCAATGGATCCAATTATCACGTCTACCTTGTTATTTAGTAGTTCATCCAATAATTCTCGCGGAGTTTGTGATGTCTTTATAGTCATACCAGGATATTTACTGAGGAGCTGTCTAACATATAAATGCCCCACCAAGTGCCCCACCCTTTTCCCTTTTAAATCATCCAGTGACTTCAACTTTATAGCACTACCAAAGCGGGTAAATACATAGACTTCAATACTCAAAATGGGGTCACTAAATATAAAATAAGGCTTACGTTCCTCAACATCTGCTACACTTGGAAAAAAACCGGAATAAGATTTTTCTGTAAACTGTTTTACCGTTGCTGGCTTCAGTGGTTTAAAATCCAGTTTAAATTGTGTCCCCAATCGTTCATTAAGCAGATCAGTGTACTCTGTTGCAAACCCTTCAACTGTTCCGTCGGGTTTCCTAATACCAGTTGGGGGTGTTGCAAATGATAAAAAGGTAATATCAGTGTGTTCTTTTAACCACTCCCGCTCCTGAAGGGTCAAAATATCTGGTTGAGTGGTCTTTGGAGAAATATTAGATTTCTGGATAAATTCTATATCAGAATCTATTTGGGTTGCTGATACAATTTGCAGGCTCAGAATCAGAAATATCCATAACGATACTACTACACCTTTTCCGCCTTCATTCACAATTTTTCGCATCCACACATCCCGGAATCTATACTATTATTTACGAGTTCTTTTTGTTCCATAAGCTTGTATCAACAATTGAAACAAACTTAAAAAACACAAATATTATACCACTAATTTGGTAAATAGTCAATTCTACTACCCGTCAAAAAGCCACAAATGTATACCGTGCCAGTTAGGTAACATCTAGGATTTCCCGGATTTTCAATCCCATATCAATGTTATTTATCGGTTTTTGCATCATGCATTTAACTCCAAGGTTAAAACAGTCCTCTTCGGTAATATGAGCGCTGTACCCGCTGCATATTATCACCGGTAAACCGGGGCGGACATTGAATATACCCTGGGCAAGTTCGTATCCAGTTAAATGCGGCATGGTCTGATCAGTAATTACCAGGTCGTACTCATAAGGATTTTGTTTAAATAGATTAAGGGCATTTTTACCATTGGATGCTGTAGTAACTCTGTACCCATACTTTGTGAGATATTCATGCCCTATATCAGTCAACATATCTTCATCATCAACAAACAAAATTCGTTCTGAGCCTTTCGGGGCATCCATAGCTACCTTCTGAGTCTTATAGTCTTTACTAATAGTATTTGGAAAATAGAGTCTAAAAGTCGTACC
The DNA here is from genome assembly GCA_051532035.1 of Fibrobacterales bacterium. GTDB lineage: Bacteria > Fibrobacterota > Fibrobacteria > Fibrobacterales > JAOPTW01 > JAOPTW01. Next base: position 37,709 of record JAOPTW010000013.1, read on the forward strand.
AGAGTTTGGTGTACTGTCTATCTGTATATTACCCTCATGAAGTTGCATCAATTCAAACACAACGGCCAATCCAAATCCGGTTCCCTCACCTTTGTTTTTAGTGGTATAGAATGGCTCAAATATTTTATGGAGTGCCTTCTTGTCGATCCCTTTACCTGTGTCTGTTACTTCAATTACATTATATTTTTGTGGCTTAATAACCCCCAAATACCCTGTTGATGCCTCTATAACTTCTTTTTCAAAAAGGGCAATATTTAATGTTCCTTTTTCACCTATTGAATGTATTGCATTAGTTACCAGGTTCATTATTGCCTCATGGATTTTTGTGTCATTACCGTTTATTAACGACATGGAATTATTTTTTGAAACCTGAAATTGAATAGTTGATGGAATCGTAGCCTTGAGCAGGTCAACGACCTCATCTATAATTTCACTCAGTTTCATTGGTCTCATACCTGTATCAGCACTATGACTGAAAGCCATAATTCTTGCTATTAAATCGGAAGCACGGTTACTTGCTGTCATAATTTTATCCAAATAAGTGTGTAGGTCATGATCTGAGTCAAGTTTCTTAATTGCAATCTGAGTTAATCCCATTATACCAGCGAGCGAATTATTAAAGTCATGTGCAATACCACCCGTCATTTGCCCTATAAGACGCATTTTATTTGACTGGTTAAGCATCATTTTCATATCCCGAATTTCCGTAATATCAATCACTACTCCATCAGTATACATCTTGTTAGCAACTATTTTTTCAGATACCGAAAGCCAAACTGACCGCCCGTCATTTCGCTTAAACTCTTCTACGTAGGCGACTCTCCCTTCTCTCATTAGTGTTTGCAATTGAGTATCTCTTAAAGATCCGGTGACTAATTGTTTTGAAAACTGCAGCATTAATATGCATTCATTTTTTGATGTAAACCCAAATATTTCAGCAAATTCAAGATTGCAGGTAACAGTTCTGCCCGTTGCCAATTCAGTTCTCATAAACCCTACTGATGAATTTTCAAATAGCTGTCGAAGATGTACATCACTTGCCAAAATTTGCTTGGAGCGCTTTGATATCACTTTTCTAAGTTTAATATTTGACCAGACAAATAGTAGAACAATCACACCTACTATAAAAAGAACTTTCCATAGTAAACTATGATCATAAATATACGAAATAGGTGACCATTGTTTTCGAATAGTGACTTTCTGATATTCAGGCATGGCATCCAAAGCTTTTTGAATAATACTGAGAAGTTTTAAATTCCTTTTTGGAACAGCCATTCTACCATCATATGTATATTCAGTCTCACCTGCAACTTTAATATTAGTTAATCCCTCTTTACCGATTACATAACCGGTTGAGTAAATGTTTCCCAGAAAGGCATCCACCTTATTATTAATCAGGAGCATCAATGCCTTCCGAGTGCTGCTGCATGAAACAATTTCAATATTAGGATAGTCACGTTTTAACCACTCTTCTACTGCATACCCTTTAATTGCTGCAACCTTTTTACCCTTTAAAAGACTCACATCAGATATATACGGAACATCACTCCGTGAATAAATCATAACCGGAAACGATAAATAGGGGTTACTAAATGAGAAAAAAGGTTCCCGCTTTTTGGTAAAAGAAACATTAGTAAAAAGATCCAGTTCCCCAGTAAACGCTTTAATTATCAGAGAGTCAAATGAGGGCTCTTTTAATATTTTAAATGAGACTGGAAGCATTTTTTCAATTGCCTTTAGATAATCGATAGATATTCCATGATGCGTGCCTTTAGAATCCATCCACTCAATAGGTGCCCTATTAAGAGCACTCCCTACGGTGATGACCGGGTGCTCTGATAACCATTTTTTTTCATCATCGGCAAGCTTAATATTCTTTTGATTATATTCTCCAATCCATTTTGAGAAAATCCTGTCGACTTCTAATTTCCCTATATAATTGATACTTTTGTTAATAATTGATACCAGTTCCGGCCAATCACTTCTAATACATGACATAACATCATATTCATTCTTAAAATCAAAATGAACAATTTCAACACCTGGTATTCCATATTTATTTATAATGTAATCATCTGTACTCACTCCAACTGCAGCATCCGCTTTACCTTCAGAGACCAGGGTTAATGCATCAAACGTAGTATTAACTTTTTCTATCTTTATACTGGCTTCATGGGGTTTCAATATTTCATTAAGCATTTTATGTGAACGAGGAATTGTTACCCGTAGGTTTTTTAAGTCATTAAAATCACCAATTTTAAAAGGTGTATTTTTTTTGGCATAAATAACCGGATAAATATTTCTTAAACTGATCGTCGGTTTTAGATCAGTAGCTCTGGTCATAGCATCACTACAGCCTATCAGGCCGTCTGTTTCACCGTTAGTGGCCTGTCTGACAGCCTCAGGCCATTCATTAAACTTTACAGAAATAGAAACGTTCGCCAGTTTTTCAATTTGGCTAAAAATTTCAGGAACAATTCCTGTGGGCAGTTGATCACCATTTTGAATTGCCAAAGGCTCAAACCGAGGTGAAACTCCTAGAACTATTTCCTTGTGGTTTTTTATCCATTGTAATTCCAATTGAGTCAGGTTGAGAGAGTTGCCATTCTCATTATTCCAGTGTTCTGTTTCGGAATACCCCAGAGTGAAAGTTGCCACAAGAATGATTATAAGAGCGCTCCGGCTCAGACTCTTCTGAATTAATAGTTTTAATCTCATTTTGTATCCTCCTCAACATACTTGTTATGTCATAGGGCTGAAATCTAAATTTTAATAATTCTCATTTTTTTATACCTTATGTTTTTGATTGCATTGTCGCCAAATCACCAATCTCTGATTTTGACAAAAGGGAATTTAATTCAACCAACATAATTACCCGTTCCCGAACTTTTGCAATTCCAATAATAAACTCATTTTCCACATCATTACCAAAACTAGGGGTTTCCTGAATCATATCTGCACTTATAAAAAGCACTTCCGACACTGCATCAATAACCACCCCCATGGTGAGCATCTTAAAATCTACCATTACCTGTATCACTATAATACAGGAAGTATTGCTGTCTTCACAGGGGCTCATTCCAAACTTATTACGAAGGTCAAGAACAGGGATAATTGCTCCTCTCAAATTTATCACCCCACGCACATACTCCGGAGTCTTAGGTACCGGGGTTATCTGCTGCATTTGTATAATACGCTGAACCGTTAAAATTTGTATCCCATACTCTTCGTCAGAGAGTTTGAATGTAAGATATTTATCTTCTAGATAAGTACCGACATCATCTGTATCGTTTGGCACAGTATCATCAATTGTAGCCATAAGCATCTCCTTAAAACTGGGTCAAATCTCTTTATTTATCGCCATTTTTATGTATATATAAATTATTAATCTATAGGTATAACGTAGCGAATAGCATGCCGTTTCTAAATGAGTATTTTTATGATTATTTCAGATTACTCAAGATTAGTAAGATACAGTTTTTCTAATTTATGGAATCACCAAATTTTAACTAAAATAAATGGTCATTACTTATTTCTAATTTTTAAAATATTCTAATATTTAGAAGCTGGAACTTATACATTATTTGATGCTATACCCTATTGTATTTAATACCGAGATTACTTCGCATTAGGCTCGATGATTTCTGCAATTTCAACATCATCACACATAATTTCTTTGATAGCAATATTAATCAACTGGGCATCAATTTTGCAAGACAAACTTTTAATGAGAGGATTCTTTGGATGATCCAATCCACCCTGCTGATCATAATAAAATATTAATCCAGGCTTACTTTTTGTAGAGAGGGCAGTATAAATATTTTCATAGCCTTTAAACTTTTCACCTTCTTTCAAGTTATACACAACCATTGATATTTCGTCCCAATCAGCTTCCAGGTCCTCAATGTTATCATGTTTTTTTTGCGCAAACCCAGTATGTTCAAGATAAAAAAGGTGCGATTCAAATAAGGATCTCTTTTTTTCAACAACCGCCATTTTCAGAGTCTTCTCTTTAATTGACGGTTTAAACATCTGTACCGGCAACGTTTTTCGATCTAACCCTAAATAATCAACAAAGAGATTAACTTGAGTAAAAATTGAATCAAAATAGATGTCTTTAATCCCTATATTCAACTTTATATCTTTTAAAATAGCATCAGGTATAGGATGCAAGATTTCATCACAACTTCTGCCAATACGAGCCGACTTTGCAAGAATATCTGCAAAACCAACCGCTTTAATAAGCTTGTTCTGCTCCTCTGTTGCTCCGTTAACTTCACTCGGAAACTTCTGTAATCCCCTTAAAGCAACCAATAGATCTTTTGGCATATTCCATTTTTTAAAGAGATGGAGCATAAACTCATTTTGATTTATGTTTAATACGTTATGGCCTGCCTCATCAAATGTACACCTACGAGAATAAGTATTCTCCATTATTACTTCAAATACTACACCAAAAAATTCATCATAAAGTAACGCAGCATAATCATGTAACAATCCACATAAAAATGCCAGCGAAGGATTAGGGTAATTGATAGCCTTAGCAAGTTTTTCTGATATTAATGCAGTAGCTAAGCTGTGATACCAAAATTCATGCCTATTAAATCCAAAGTTTTTTTCCTGCTGGTCTAATAACTGCATTACCGCCAATCCGAGGGTAACCTTTTTAGTTTCATCAAACCCAATGCGCACTATCGCATCTTTGACATCATTTATTTCTCTATTTAAACTGCTAAAAACTACCGAGTTAGAAAGTTTAATAATGCTGGTGGCAATAGAAGCATCGGAACGTATCACCTGAGCAAGTTCGTTGGCACTTGACTTATCTGATGCCGTAAGTTGAACTATCTTTGCAATTGAATATGGAAAAGCCATAAGCTTACCTACATGTTTGACCATAATATCAATTTTTTGTGATCCAGGTACATCTGGCTTAAGTAACAGATCCAACTCTTTTGACTTCTCGTCTTCACTCTCTTCACTCTCATTTGAAATAAGTTTTTCTAAATCAGGCCCTACTGATTGTATTAATGAATTAAAAAAATATGATATTTTCAAGGGCCGAGTAAAATAGTATTTAACACCAATTGACCTATATTGCTGCTCTTTTTCATTAAAACTATGATTTCCATAACAAATCAGTCCCGCTTTACTCAATTTTTTATTCCCTCGAATAAGTTTAATGAGGTGCAATTGTTCATTCTCTTTCTCAGGAAACTCCATAAGAATAGCATCAGGTTTATATTTCATTAACTCTAAATAACTTCCGGAATTTGATTTAAATATTTTTACTTCAATATTTCTTTGGGAAAATACAGTTTCAAAAACCTGCACCTCTTGTTCATTCACCCCTATAATACCCAGTTTTACAAGCATTTTTCACCTTTAATATAATCACTTTTTTTAAATATATTTACATCTTTCAAGAGCTGTTTCATAGTTATCTACTTCAATAATCTTTAAACCGCAGGGATCTGTAATGATATTATACGATGAAACTACCGGTTCTGTTATTGAATTTTTTTTAGGAAATATAAATATACAACTCTTTATACCAGCGTTTTTAAAGTCATCAAAAATTGTACCATAAAAAACTTCAGCAATAACTTTTAATCCCATACAAGATTCAATAGGCATGTTTACTATCCAGCCCAATCCTCCATTACGCTTTGCAAAACTAAGACCTTGATCCACAATAGCATTTAAAAACCCTTCAAAGGTTATTTCAGAACTTACCCAAACATCTTCAATAACTTTCAGTTCATCATGCCACACACCTGTCACCACATCGGTATTTTCATAAATCACAATTGTACCTTCTTTTTTTAGATACTAAAATGTATGACAACATTGAGTACATTTAATATCAAGCAAACGTTATGCCAACAGACCTGAAGGGGAACTATGCATAATTTTCACATTTTATCCATTACAAACTAAAGTTTTAAAAGTTGATTTTCTAATATTTGGAAGGACATTCTATTTATTGAAAACATACAGAATATAGAAGTAATTATTTGGGGAGTATGCAATAACGATAAAAGGTAAGGGTACTCTACTTTTGTATCTTTTGAGGTTCTCTATTTCAAGGAATATCGTTAAGATTTATCTGAAAACGTTCCATATCTATAATCATAGCTACAGTACCGTCGCCCATAAGAGCACCTCCAGTAAAATGAGTATTGACTTCATCTACCCCTGCTATTTTTTTAACCACCATTTGACTGATACTATCAACTGAATCAACCGCAACAGCGATTGGGCCAGAGGTCAATTCTAATTCGACAATAATCTTATCTTTGAGTGTGTCAAAACTTTTCTCTTTGGTGCATTTTAGATACAGAGAACTAAAGCGTACGAGTGGAATAACTTGATTATTTGAGAGGACTCCTTCACCGGTTCCTTTAACAGTGCAATACTGATTTTTCTCAGGCTTATAACAACTAATAACCTGCTTCACCGGTAATACAAACTTACTATTCTGTTCATTAACAATATACCCGTTTATTACTTGAGTACTTACACTTGAAGGAATTGCAATAGTAAATATGGAGCCAGCATTATCTTTAGTATCCACCGAAATAGTTCCTCCCGCCTGAACGATATTCTGTCGAACCACATCCATACCCACTCCCCGACCGGAAACATCTGAAACCTCCTGAGCAGTTGATACACCTGGTCTAAAGAGAAGATCAATAAGATCACCTTCCTTAAGAGTATCCTTTGGCCCGATAATTCCCATGGAACGTGCTTTCTTTTCCAGCGCCTGAACATTGATTCCAGCACCGTCATCTTTTATTGTAAGAGTAATAACTCCAGCATCACTTTCAGCAGAAATTGAAATGGTTCCCTTCTGTAATTTTCCATTTTCATTGCGGATATCAGGTAATTCAATGCCATGATCAGCTGCATTTCGTACCATATGCACTAGAGGTGCCTCAAGGATATCAATAAGTGACTTGTCAACCATCAGCTCTTTCCCCTTGATCTCAACATGTATCTCTTTTGATTTTACTTTAGCAACATCTCTTACGATACGGTTCATCTTGTCGAGCACCCCACCCATGGGGAGTTTTCTAATCTCCATCACACTTTTAAGCAATGTATTTGAAAGATCATCTAACATTCCGTTTATCCGGTACATATTAACCGCTTCAGTGTGAGCAGCTTCATTTTTATGAAGATTAACATACAAATAGGAATACATTTCTCGTACTGTTACCAACTCTCCAACCAGACTGAGAAAAGTATCAATACTTTTTTCCGGAATCCTCATTGTTTTATTTTTTTCTAATTGAGTCTTTTCTTGATTTATAGGTGCTTCTGCTGTTGTATTCTCTTCTACCTTAGATACATCATTTTGTACTTTCTCTTTTGAGTCACTGATTTCAGAGTTTCCAAACTTAGGCGACTCCGGCATAGACCATTGTGCCTTATCGGCTATAATTATAAGGTGCTCCACCATAGATGCACGAGTTACCCCATCACCAATTCCTATAGTATTCGCAAGCAGTTTGAGTTCTAAAATCATCGAATCTATATACTGCTGTATTTCCTCAGAATCCACGAATCCATGGCATTCTAAGATCAATGCATTACACCGGTTAAAGTCCGGCTTATTCTCTTTATTGGTAAACTGAACATAGAGCTCTTGCATAAATTGCGGGGCATTTTTTCCCGGCGGCTTACATACAGCATGGAATGCCCATCTGCCAGCATCACTGGTCTGTGCAAGTTTTCCTCCTATTTTTAGTATTTCAGGATCATCAACTACATAACTAAGAAGCTGTTTCCACAATAATTCTTCGTCATCTTTGCCCAGTGCCTGGATATGTTGAATGGTTCTGAGCAGCTCTTCGTATTCAGCAGCTGACTCTATTTCAGATTCATTTTGTAAAACACGGTGAAACATACAGTTCAGTGTATCGATTCCCAAAAGCAGTGAATCAATAGTTATTTTATTTATAGCTGCCTGTCCGGTTCGTATGTTGTCTAATACCGTTTCAAGTTCATGGGCTAGTTCGGTAACTTTAATCAGACCAAAAAATGAGGCATTCCCCTTCATTGTGTGTACCGGGCGAAATATTTCTTCAATCAACTCCATGTTAGAAGGTGCATTTTCGAGAGAGATAAGTAAATTTGAGACTGCATCAAGTGCTTCTATTGATTCATCAATAAATTCAACTTTCAGAGATGGATCAACCTGTAAATCTATAACGCCCATATCACCCTTTTTTTACTGGGTTTAGTCCACGTAGCTCCAGAAATTTTGTATTCCAGGTAAATAGAGATTGCATAGCAGTATTTACTGCATTCTCCAGTTCTTCAAGATCATTCAGTGGCTTGAAAATAAAGGTCTCTGCCTGATTTTTCATACACTCCAGAGCATTATCCAACGTCACATACCCCGACATCATAATGACCCGCAGCATAGGGTACTTATTTCGTATCTCTTTAAGGAGTGCTACCCCATTCATTTCGGGCATTATAATATCGCTAATGACAACATCAAACTGTTTTTCATTCATTAACCTTAGTGCCTCCACTCCATTGTTCGCAGTCTCGACGGCATGCCCCAACAGTTTAAAGTTACGTGAAAGCATCTCACAAATTTCCTGTTCATCATCAACTATCAGTAGCCTGCCCAGAAGATTAATCTTCATATTTTATCCTCAATGATTCAGTAAAAGAATGTACCAGTGGAAGAATAATTGTAAAACACGCCCCACCACTTTCGATGTTTGCCACCGTAATAGATCCATCATGTTCCTCAATGAGCCCTTTAGAAATAGAAAGTCCGAGTCCAGTTCCGCTACTTTTATCTTTAGTAGTAAAAAAAGGATCAAAAATGCTAATCAAAATATCTTCAGGGATACCCGGACCGTTATCTCGTAGCAGTAATACCAATAAACCATCCTGAATTGAGTGCTCTATTTCCATGCGCGGATCCTGTGTACCACTCAAAGCATCTGCTGCATTAGTTGCAAGGTTTACAATAACCTGGGAGATTTGAGTGATGTCTGCCCGAATAATTATATCATCAACTATTGGCGATACAGCAATATCTATTCGGTTTTTAATTGGACGACACATCTCAACTGCTTCATATATCACATCCTTGAATTTCACCTCTTTTTTTTCGGATTTATCCTGACGGGAGTAGGACTTCAGCCCTTTAACGATTTCGGTAATTCTTTCAACACCTTTTTTTATACCCTCAATCATATTGGGAATCTCTTCGGTAATCATCGATATCTGAGGTATTGTCTGCACCATTCTTTCATGATCAAGATGTGGAGCGATAAGGTTCCAGGCGCGCGCTATAGTCTGTACATTACCCGATATGAATGAGGTTGGATTATTAATTTCATGAGCAATCCCGGCAGACATAATCCCCAATGTAACCATCCGATCAGCATGAACAAGTTGAACTGCACGTTCCTGAGCAAGGTGTTCCATTTTTTCAGCATATTTTTTAATTTTTTCAGTTGTCACCGATACTTTATGTTCATAGTTAGCAATACGCATACCTACTTGTACCTTATTGAGAATTTCCTCCTCAATAAGTGGTTTAGTGAGGTAGTCGTCCGCTCCCGCATTAAATCCTGCAGCTTTATCGGTAAGGCTAGTACGTGAGGTCAGTAGTAAAACATAGGTATATGGGTATGATGATTCTTCGCGTGCACGTATTTTACTTAACAGTTCAACCCCGCTTAATCCCGGCATCTCCCAATCCGTTAGTATAATACTGTATTTTTTACCCGCTTCAAGAAGTGCCCACGCATCGCTACCATTATCAACCTTAGTAACGATATATTCATGTCTCTGCAGTATTGCTTCGAGCATAATACGCGTCGGTAACTCATCTTCGACTATTAGAATTTCCATACCCCTACTCACCAAATCCTTTTACATCGGAAAAAACCAAAGTAAACTTACTTCCTTTACCCGGTGTACTTGTTACGAGTATATCCCCGCCCTGTTCTGTCATTAGGGCTTTACAAAGACCCAATCCAATTCCAGTTCCCTTTTCTCCAGCCGTTCCGTACGTTGTGTAATTATCAGAGCCTTTGAATATACGTTCAATTACTTCTGGATCAATGCCATTACCAGTATCTGTAATGCTAAGTTCTGTACTGTCTCCCTTGATACTACTGGTAAATTCAATCCCCCCCCCTTTTTGACTAAATTTTATAGCATTACTCAAAAGATTTGAAAGAACAATTGTTACTGCTCTCTGGTCTGTTGATAAAGTTTCTGTTTCACGTATGTCATTTTGAACCACCACACCCTTATGCTCAATAAGCAACCTGAACGAATTAATCACATCACCAACAATGAGTGAAGATGAAAAAGTGGTTACCTCACCTTTTTGATTATCCTTTTTTAGTAGGCACCAGTTCAAAAGATTTTCAAGAAGAAGCTTTATACTTGTGGTATTAATTAACAGCGCATCATTGAATGTATCTAATGTTTCCCTATCAAATACTTCTCTATTCTCTTTTGCATACGAGAGACTCTCAATTACACCGTTTATGGGGCTTTTAAGGTCATGGGCAATAACGCCATAGAGCATATCTTTTGCGCTATTTGCCTCTTTGAGATACAATCTCTGTCGATCTACAGTCTCAAATTTTAAAATCAGAATATTATGCATTCGTTCAAACACCATAATAATTGTAATACCGAACAAAACCACAGATACAGCAGCAAGTAACCATGAAGTAAAGCTATCGATATAGACGGCATAAGAAATCATAGGTGGAATAATTTTATTAGCTAAGGCCCAACCAACAATGAGAGTAAGGACACTTCCGAATAAAATAATCCCAAGACCTACTTTGTAATCTATAAGTACTGCAGCTAAAATTGCAGCTGTGATCAGAAGCAGTAGACTTGTCCCCAACAAACCATGAGTGAGTATATCTGCTATGGCTGCTACAAACCCTATGCTAATTATCGTCCATGCTTTAAATAAATAAGAAAAAACATGTTGGAATTTATACAGAACAATAAAAGAAAACATTGCTATTGCATGAATGATCATAATCGGCATCCAGCCTGTGGTAAAAATCCTCAAAAACGAAACCATCACCGCAACAATTGTCAAGACAGTAATAATTTTTAACACATAATTTAACTGCTTATTTCGTTCATTAATAATAGTGTTATTAAATGCCATACCACTCCCCCAAAAAAATATAAAGTTTCAAACACCTCATCAGCAAGATACCTCTTTTTGTATTTGATAATCAGCGTGCAGCTCTTCTATAAGCACCTCGACCTCTGGCTCCGTCGCTTTTAAACCATCCATAATCTGTTCACGGTTTTGAAACCAGCTAAAAGGCTCATTGAGCAAGTGTATTTTTGAATAGATATATTCAGAAAGTTGCAGCAGCAAAACAGTTTCTTTTATTTTTTTCTTCAAACTTTCATCTTTTATTAAAGAAAAATCATTCTCCAGATCTGTTGAATGATGATAATAGATAGAGTAGTAGATAAACTCCGGAAGGTTCCACCTTTTTGCGAGGTAATACCCTACCACAGAATGGTCAAGACAATACATCTTATCCTCGTATTTAGTTATTGACTGTTCATTATTGAATACATTTTCTAAATACCTTTTTAAATACTCAGCACTCCGTTCGGTAAGTGATGGTACTCCGCAATTTGAAAGAAGCGCAGTTGCGTAAACTTCATCTGGTTCGATACGGGTATATCGCTTGGCCAAATGTGTAGCAATTATGCTTAAATGATTTGATTGCTCCCAAAATACATCCAGCTCCTTGTCTCCATTGTAAAGGGCCTGTCTCATGCAAAAACAATTAACCAGATTACCTAGGTTTTTAAGTCCCATGAGCATAATAGCCTGCTGTACTGAAGTAACATTATACTCCAGACCAAAAGCAGCGGAATTGACCGTACGTAATATTGATGCAACCAACGCCATATCTTGCTGCAAAATATTGGTGATAATGGTAATTTCACATTCTTGGCTTCTACACGTTGCCAGAAACTGTACCAAAACATCAGGTTGCGCTGGTATTTCTATGCTATTCAGCATTAAAGTGGTTAGTTTACTCAGTTCCATTGTAAGTCCTTTATTTTGTTCTATAACTTTACCATGTATTCTCGTCATTTCTTTGACAATGCTAATACTCCAATCCTATAGCCGACTAATTTCTGGTTCTCCTTGTAATTTCACTTCCAATTAGAAACTACTCAACTCATTTGAAGGTGAAAATGCTATTGCTGGAGTACGAGTACTCGCAAGGCCTGCTCCAATTTTGGTCATCATTGTATTATTTGAGCCAACTATGTTCGTCCCTTCAACGAGTCCAACAAGCTCCTGCACCATATCAGACAATTCAATTGACTGAGCAGACAACTCTTCTCCTGCTGCTGCCGACTCCTCAGCAACTGCGGCATTTGATTGTGTAACTTCATCAAGACTACCAACGCTATCATTAACCTGACCAATCCCCTGTGCCTGTTCACTACTCGCAGTCGCGACCTCTGCTACAAGTTCATTGACCTTGCCCGTCGAAATCACTATCTCTTTTAAAATTGTATCAACTTCTTTTGAAACAATCACACCATTCTCTGTATTTATTTGTGATTCTTCTATAAGCTGAGTCGTACTTTTAGCTGCCTCTGCACTGCGCAACGCAAGGTTTCGTACTTCTTCGGCAACAACTGCAAACCCCTTACCAGCATCCCCTGCACGGGCAGCTTCTACAGCGGCGTTCAAAGCCAGCAGATTTGTCTGAAATGCCACATCTTCAATTGACTTAATTATTTTAGCAGTTTCATCACTCGATTGTTTTATTTTTTCAATTGCCTCACTCATACGGTACATTGCATCTACACCACTTCCCGCACCAAGTTGTGCTTCTTTTGCGAGACTATTAGCCTGCTCTGTATTAGTCGCATTCTGTTTGGTCATAGATGACATTTCCTCAAGACTACTCGATATTTCTTCGAGGCTTGCCGCCTGAGTAATTGCTCCCAATGACATTTCCTGCCCAGAACTCGCCACCTGTCCTGCGGCAGAATTTACTTGATCAGAACCGGCCGATAAAGAACCGATTATTCTATTTATCGGTTTAGTAATTGATCGCACAATATAAAACACAAGTGCCAACACTGAGACTATTACGAGTAACACAGCCACAACCAATGTTATAAGTTCACCCATTGCATCACTGCTCAAACCTTCCGCCCGAAGCGAAACTGCAGAAGCGAGTTCATCCTCTACCTCTTTGAGAAGGTTTATTTTTTGAGTAATACTGCTAAACCAATAATTGGGATCAATACCAAAATTTGACTCGCCATCCTCTCTTTTTTTAGCATCACTGTGTGCAAATGCCATGTCCCGCATTTTTTGTACATCCGCTACCACCGGAGCAGACATTTTTTGATTATAAAATTCTAACTGACTTTGGGTTGCATTATCAAAAAAGATATTGGTATAGGTCTCCTGAGCTGCAACGAGGGTGGTGAATTTACGGAAAAACCCATCAGGGAAATACCCCTTTGCAAAAGTATTACTCATAACCGCACGTTCAATACCGGCGCGTTCTTTGCCTTGTATGAAACCAAGAAAGCCCCCTGATATACGAGCCATATCTGCATTCTTATTCTCTTCTGAAACCAGCTGTACCACTTTGAGCATTTTAGCATTGTGAACGGTATAGCTTTGGATAGCCTTTTGAGCAGCAATAGACATATTATCAATTTTTGGCCGTAATGAACTAAAGCCGTTCAGCAATGTAAGTGCTGCATCTACACCCTGCTTCAATTGCGGTTTATAGTCTTCATATGCTATATCCTGACAATATTCTTTTAGAGCTGCAGCTCGTTTATCAGTCAGGTTTCTTTGTTGGGCCAGCTCTGTAACAAATTTAGTGCCGTTGCTTCCTAAAAAACCGGCTGTCCTTCCACGCTCTTTTTGTGTTTCATGTATCAGCAACCGTACATGATTAGTGAGGTTTTCTAGTGCGATGACACGTCCCATATCGTTCACCATTCCATATTTGCCAACTATGGCATTAACCATAAATAAAATTGCTACTATCAATGGTATAGTAGCAACAAGCACTATTTTTCCTTTTAGACTTTTTAACATTTTGTACCTCAACTCCTACTGTATTATTTCAACTACTTTTTGCGTTAATTTCACAACTATCTATATGATACCTGTATACATAGTTGTACTAAAGCGATATACGTGCCATTTAGTAAAGTCCGTTAATTTTTGAAATAAACTTGATTTGAGATTAAAAGATATAAGAGCTTCTATTTATTAGAAAATTCTGACCATTCCTGAAGCAATAGAGAGATGAGTATATTCTAAATTTTAGAATTTCTACTTTTTAGAAAATTATTTTCAGACTGATTCAGGTTACAAATTCAGCTGTTTCCAGCAGGAATATACTGTTTGATTTGAAACTCCAAGGAGTTTTGCAGCATCGACTTTATTGCCATTACATTTGTGAACAGCCATTCGTATAACAGTTTTTTTTATTTCATCCATGGTGGGGAATCCATCGCATTTAAAAATAAATTCATCCTCGATATTCTCTCCTGCAGACATATCAATTTCATGACTAACGACCGCAAGACTTCCGGACAATACTGCATCAGCTACAATTCCCTCGAGCTCCCGCACATTACCGGCAAGGGGATGATTTGTTAAGTGACGTATAAGATTGCGAGAAAACATCTCCCCACCTTCTACTTCTTCACCGTTTAAATATTTATTTATAAAATGATGCACCAATAAAGGTATATCCTCAAGGCGGTCACGCATGGCAGGCAATTTAATCCTATGTGCTTTCAGTCTAAAATAGAGGTCCTTACGAAAACCTGGCTTATCTTCTAGGGCACAATGTGTTGCAACAATTATCCATGCATTACTCTTTTTGGGAACATCAGAACCAATGGGAAAATATTCACCTTCCTGAATAAGCCGCAACAACTTTACCTGAGATTCGGCCGAAAGGTCACCAATCTCATCAAGGAACAAAGTACCACCGTTAGCTTTTTCAATTAGACCGGCACGTACAGTATCAGCCCCAGTAAACGCACCCTTTTTGTGTCCAAACAGTGTATCTGAAAATGCAGCATCATCAATTCCCGCAACGTTACAACAGACAAATATTTCTTTGGGGCTTCGCAGGCTATGCAACGCCTGCGCCATAAGCTCTTTACCGGTACCAGTTTCACCATTTATCATGACTGGTAATGGTGAAACTGCCACCATTTCAGCATATGAAAAAATAGACTGCATTTTATTTGACTGAGTAACGAGTTCTTTAAATACATCAGGCTTGTCTACAGTACCTTCAATTAACTTTTTTCTAATTGTCTGATTTTCATTTTTAAGAGCTATTACTTTTGATGAGTTTTTAAGAGTGGTTATAAGCCGCTTGTTATCGAGAGGCTTAATCATATAATCTTTCGCACCCAATTTCATACACTCAATAATCATATCCGTCTCAGTATTTGCAGATATGATTATCACCAGAATATCTGGGTGTTCGTGGATTATTTGCTTCAACAGTTCCACACCTGATAAGCCGGGCATAGAGAGGTCTAGTAAAATTATATCTGTGTCATTTTCATTGAGATAGTTCGGAACTGCTTTACTGTCTGAAAGCGAAGAAACGTTTGAAAACCCTGCAAATTCCATAGCAATGGAAGCACTATTGATAAAGCTTTTTTCATCATCTATTATGAGAACTTTTTCAGATATTTTTACCATATACTTTGTACCACAATTACATCATCACTTTCAGTTATTTGTTTGAAGAGTAATTACTACTGTACTGCTATTACTCCCATTTTTACCTATTTCTACTTTGCCTGCATAATTTCCGAGTAACTGTCGTGGCACTTTCAATGCACCATCTAATATTATACTCCTATTGCTGTCCTTACCGCTTCCTTCACTCTTCTTCGTATTGGAGACCAGTTCCATTGTTATTGTCACAAGCCTCTCTCGATGTTCAGTAGTAATCATGAGAGTATCATTTTTTCTCCCTACATCTTTTCCTAGATACACCATTATATCCACTACTGACTGCATAAGTAATTGATAATTGACAGTGACTCCGGGGCAGTTCATCTCCAGTTGCACCATGAGAGAATCAATTGATTTTTCTATTGAAGTTTTGACCAAAAGTACAGCCTGCTCTACAACGGCATTTACATCCCCAGTAGTACCTTCACTATTTTGCAAATACTGTTTCAAACTATGGGTTATTTTTTCAATAGTACCATTACATTCATCAATACTTTTAAAAATCGAATGTGACTTCTCAGACAATAACATAATTTTTTCGTCTGTATTTGTTTCCGGGCACGTTACACTAATATTTTTAAAAATCTCTTCATACGCATCCTTTAAAAATGAGTTATTAAACTCAATCACATTCACCGCGTTTAATATATCATGAGAGATACCCGGTATTACCTGCTCTAATTTTTCTATTTTTTGAACTTTAAGCTGCTGGATGTGCTCACCACTTTCTACATAGTTATTATTATTTAGTTGTTGGCTCATGTAGAATATTTACGTAAAGGAGTTATAGTGCAATTATATCACATAAACATACTAGACACTACTAAATAGGCTTTTTTTTGTCCAATATCGATCCATATTACAGTTTTGTAATTTTTAGATTCAATGTTCTTCCAGTGAGGTTGAAATACTTGATATGCATGATGGTACAAGTGCAAAAACGCTGCGTACGTTCACCAAAACGTTGTAAAATCAGGTAAATTAGATTTACATATTGGAATAACACACTCGAATATCAGAAACATTCTTGCTATTGATAGGAAACAATGAGTAACCCTTTGGGGGAGTTAAGAGGAATTACGACGATACCATCATATACTTCTCCAGAGGATATGAGTTCGCCATGAACAGAGTATACTTTATACGATTGAGCACTATTAGGAGCATACACATTTTTAATACCAGGCACAATGTTTGAGATAACGGTTATGGACACCTCTCTTGAAAAGTCATGAGTACCCTGAACTGGAGCCACCCTTTCCGAAGATTGTCCAATGACATCTTCTTCATGAGTGCTACTGCTGTTCTCTATAAGTGCGTTTGATGATTGGGCACTGCTCTCAATACTATCTACAGAATCGACAATTACCGTATCATCCTCAGTGATAATAATAGCCATTGCCGTATGAGGGGTCCAAAGGGTGTCGGAATTTGGCAACACCTCTCCGATGCGATAGAGCAGTGAATCTATATTCTCTGCCACGAGTGCCTTTGGATTAAGGGTGTCAAAAAGTGAATCTGAATCTACTCCACTATACAGTGCTTCTATGCGTACCACCAGCGATAACGCTCCATTTTCCATATCATAATCATTTTGTAACAAAGACCTCAGAGAAAAGAGAGAGTCATTGTGTATGGTATCGTTTACGGCAATTGGAGGGTTTATTATATAATTCAAAAAGCCATTATAGAGCACTGCCCCCATGAGTATATGACCTTCATCATTAGGGTGTACTTCATCGGGCATCAAATCGAGTTTATCGAGGGTGGGGGTGTTAAAATCCACCACAGAGAGGCCATCGTTTTCAGCGACCTTGAGTATCATAGGGATCTGTTCGGTATGAATTACTTTGCCAGAAATTGTAAAGCTTACTTCCCCTGCATGAGGCGGTAATACAAGAATAATGTGAGGTGTACTCTCAAGGGTATTTAAGGTATCGATCAGGGATTGTAAATCACTACTAAATTCACTCTTATACGACCCCCAGTTATGAGTTTTTGAATCATTCGTACCCAGCATAATTGTGACTACATCAGGTACCCACTCAAGGAGTTCCCTAAACCGTGGGGATTCAAAGTAAGGATAGTCGCCGTTCTTGAGGAGCGTTCTGCTACTATGTCCATAATTATTTACGGTAAACTTTTCTCCAAGATGCTCACGGAGGTAGTCTACATATCCCCCTGCTTCGGTGATTGAATTACCGATACATGCGACTTTTTGAGGCGTCATTGATTCAATCGGAAAGAGCGTATCGCCAAACACCCGCAGTTCTGAAAAAGTAAAATGGCCTGCATCTGCCGTTCGCTGAACCCGAACATATTGATAGGTAGAATCGAGTAGTTTTTGTGTGCGCCATGTGCCATTGGGTTCAATGGGTACTGTAGGCCCTCCCAAGGTGACAAAAGTATTAAAGGTTCTATTATTTGAAAGTACTATTTCAAAGTTTTCACGACTCTGTTCCTGATCTATATCTTGGCGCGTAACCAGCTCAACCGAAGTGATATGTACCTTCACCCCCAAGTCAACCTGATAATAGGGCTTCAATTCTTCTGAATCAGAAGCCCACAATGTTGCTTCATTGCCATCATTACCCCTGCCCCCATCAAAACTATCTCCCCAAACAGAACTTCTACTGTGGCCCTTTTGATACGCCAGATTTCCAGTATTCTTTTCTTTGCTCTGATTCTCAATCACCAAACCAAAATCCAAGTCAAAATCAAACCAGCTCTCTGAGCAAGAGCTTGAGGTTGTTCCTGCAAGCAGGTTGCCGAGCACTGTACTACTATTATTAAAGTAGACTTCCCAATCACGTCCATCATTAGAAGTGATGCTAAAAAAGTATGTCATCCATGGAACAAGGAAGATATCGTCATTAAATTCAATAGTATTTACCCCGGCACTCAAAAAGGGAATACTTTGAGAATACACCGTTTTACCACTACAGTTATACCCATCTTTTATCTCAAGGGTAAATGGGGCGTCAATTGCTGTAGGGACATTCAACCACAGTTTTTTTAACGAGCCATGCACTTCCGTTACAAAGGTTTGCCCCCACTGGGCATAGGGATTGCTTTTTGAATTACTTTCGCTTGTGATTTGTTGGTAGCTATCTTGAGCACATAGGGCAGAATCTTTCATGAGGCATACCATATCAGCGAATATACGCCTTCCCTGAAGTATTATGCCAGCAGGAGTGAGATGGGTTGCATCTGCTTTTTCGAGCCCATACATCGAGGTAAAAGCAATAGCACTGTCATTACGGGCAATGTCTTGATGGTGTTGTACGATATCAGGATCTTCTGGTATTCCCGGGAACTGTTCATCTACACCGAGTATAATAGGGAGCACACTATTTTCCGCAACGGTATTTCGCCAATATTCTATGTAGGTTTCGATATAACTGCGGTAAACACTTTCCAGAAATTCACTTCCAGAATCAGACTCTCCCTGTATCCACACAACACCACGCACGTTAATAGTGGTTCCTGCATTTTTTAATTCTGTTATCGCTTCATTAACACGGGCAATAAAGGTGTCAAATAGTCCACCTTCCCCCGGCATTTTCCAATTGTGGTATACACTTGTACCACCCCATGCGTGTTTAAATATTGCAGGGGTATAACCCGCTCGTTTTAGCTCTCGGGCAAAGGTCACTTCAGGTCCAAAATTACCGTAACTAAATAACCCGGATTGGGAGCCAAGAGTTGTCCAGCCGTCAGATTGGTGGTCGTCAGTGTAGGTCCAGTGAAAAGGGATTTGAGCATCGAGACCTTCTGGATCAGCTGGGTATTGATTGCCGTGACCTTTATCGCCCTGCATATTTGACTGGCCCATTAACAGAAAAAGATCAACCTCTTTGGGAAGTGCTTGAATCTGCACTGACACAATGATTCCAAAGATACACAAAGAAAAAAGTGTACTTCGCGTTCTTTTAATTGCTCGAGTTGCATTCATTGTACCTATTCTCCTGAGCCTGAAAATCAGGGTGTGTGCTGCACGATTAATACTTATTTAAACACTATATAGAGTGCGCCAAAAGGAAGAGTGTCAGGTAATTGAAAGCGTTGCTTATGAACTGACCCTTGATGGATGAACTCACCAGTAATTCTATAGACACTATAATTTTGTGCTGTATGAGGTGGCGACAATACATGTACTGTGCCGGGAGTATGCTGTATGAGTGTACTCTGTTTGTAAAAAGATGTCCCAACAGCTAAAAGCGATGCCGCCCTTTCTTCCTTCATGCTTGATATACGTAAAGCAGAACTTGATGATAAAGATAACTCTGTAGAGGAATAGGATGCCACAGATTGGACTATCCCCTCTTGACCAACGCCAGGTCCATATGCATTACTGCTTAAGAGTATTGTCTCTTCTGATGATTCAATCCCCCGTTCATTTCGAAAGTCATAGAGAGGAATTTGATGTTCCAAAATCCACCTGGCACTCCACCATCCTGTTTTGAATCCTTCATATTCGGCATAACCCGTTTCATTTTCTATATGCATAGCATATTCAGGTTTCCAAGCGCTTTGTATCAAAGAGTGCTGATTATTTATTGCAACGATGGACCAACGAGAACTCCACCAACCAGTTTCTCTAGGGGTAATGGCAATATGAGCCCCATTGTTTTCTAGATTAATATATTCTCCAGTCTTCACATTTTTAATTTCTGTAACTCCTGGTGCAAATTCTTCAAGAATCCAGGGGTCAGGAGTTGTGCCGATTGTAAGGGTCTCTTCAACTTGCTGTAAATAAAGCGATTTCCATGCACTTTTTATACTATAGGTTTGGTTGGCGGGATGAATGCGGATGGTGATGGTGTCTGTTACTAAAGATCCCACCTCATCAACAACCTCCAAGATACATTGATGAATACCAACGCTCAGAGGAATAGTATCTATTATTTGATTTGATACTATAGAATCACGAGTGCGCCATGTATAGGATGTTATTTCTCCATTAGGGTCAATGCTCTGTGAACCATCTAATACATACTGTATAAAACCAGTATTTTCTGTGTCGGTTATACTTAGGTCTTCACCAGCATCAACTATTGGGATATCCTTTGTTATCTTAAACCAATCGAGATTGTACCCGGGCTCTTCTGCAACAAGTGCCAATGTTTGTTTACCTGCTGTAAGTTCAACCAGTTGATATACCGTGATCCAATCCTGCCAACTCCCCGTTTCATCGATCGGTGTTTTGGCAAATACCTCCGCACCACCTAAAAGTTCAAGCTTAAGAATGCCCCCACCTTGTAGGCTAGAAACTCGATAGTGCATTAAATATGAGCCATCTTCGGGTATATCAACGGTGTACGCTGCAAAACTTCCTTTACCCATTCCACCAATGTTTTTGCCTCCTTCACTTGCTGGTTCAACAATCACTCCATGCATACTAAAATAATCTTCTGCCTCATAATGAAGAGGCGCCTTTGTATAGATCATAAGAGCGTCAATTGTTGCACTATTTCTTTCGCAGTTTTCAAGTAACACACTTTCTGCAAAACCCATCAGTGCATCAAATGCAAAAGCGGTGTCGGGCTGAGTCCCGCCATGGTTCCAGTATTGTGTAAGGGTAAAATAATTATCATCGGGATTAATTTTATATGACCCACTTCCAGAATGTACCTTTTTCCAGGTCCACCAACTCCAGCCGATGTTATGCGATTCTAAGAGCCGTACCGCTTCATTATACCAGGTATTGCTATTCTCACCTGATTCACTCATCCAGAGGGGGGCATTGTACGCATCGCGCATGCCAACAAAACCACTAATCGACCCATAATTATTTTCATTCCAATATTTATGGAAACTTATACCTACGTTGGTGTCATGTACCGGCAGTGGCCAGAGTCCATTATGGTTATTACCCCAGCAATTACCTTCAATAAAAATTATATGATTGGTATCATGTTTCCGAATTGCGGGAATCAAGCGAGCGTACATATCCCGAAGTGGCCCATTTTCTGTGTCGACACACCCTCGGTCACCCGGAACCGTAAAGCTCCAGTTGGGTTCATTCATAGGGTCATATCCCCCAACCCACGGTTCATTTGCATAGCGTTCTGCAAAATTACTCCAAAGAGCCACCATTTTTCGCTTATTCTCTTCACTTTCCCAGAGTGAGGCTTTGGTTGGATCATAATCATTAATATTGCCATTATAGCCTTGCCCACCAGGAGCTGCATGGAGATCGAGAATAACATAGAGTTCACTACGGGCGCACCATGCTATGAGACTATCAAGTCTATCGAAGCCATCGGGTAACCATGTATCTTGACCAGAAACGGGCTCTTCTTCTATGGGGAGTGTAAAGTTATTATAGTGAAGAGAGACGCGAATGGTATTAAAGCCCGATGCTTTGAGCTCTTGAACATCTGCCTCTCTAAAAAAATTATCAAGCCATGCCGTTCTGTATTGTTCAAATTTGTCATTGCCTATTAGAGCTTTAATGTCATTAAATATTTTGTGCTGTCCTTCATTAGCGCTTTCATTTAGGGCAAACATATACGGTTCTTGTACAAACCACCCACCGATGCCCATAGAACGGATTATAAAGTTTTCACCTGTGTCATCTATTATTTTAGTGCCGTCCGCACGTAAGAATCCTGCTGCTGAACTGGGGGTGAGCAATAACACCGTCAGGAGTATAGTTGTAACAATTGTTTTCATAGAGTTTCCTATGGAATAAAATGACTATGGTACTCTTGTAGCCAATCAGTAATATTAAAATATATTATTAAGGTTCTATACGACAGGTCATGGAAAAGTATCAGTATCTGGTGTGGACCCCACTATCCACAGTACTGCTTTGTAAAGCTTGTTTTTACAAAGACTATTGTTTTATTCATCTGCTGTAATACACGTGGAAAGGTGTGGGTAGGTCAACGCTCTATCAACTGTGCGAGAAGATACTATTGTATATCAGTACTCTCTTTTTACTCCGTGTTTTCATCGGCTACACTCACTTGATTCCTGCCTTGTTGTTTTGCTTTGTACAGTGCACAGTCAGCCCGTTTAACAAGTGAATTAATGGTTTCTTTTGGTGCTATTTCTGCCACACCAAAACTGATTGTTACTATACCGACATTTTGCACGGGATTTAGCTCAAGCTGTAGTCTTAATTTCTCCGAAAGTTTAGCGGCACCACCTGTTGTTGTGCTGGGACAGATGATTAAAAACTCCTCTCCCCCCCAGCGTCCAATAATATCAACTTGTCGACACTTGGCCTTAAGGGTTGTAGCTATGTGGACAAGTACCTTATCACCACTGAGATGTCCACAGGTATCATTTACTTCTTTAAAATGATCGATATCTAAAAGTATAATTGAAAAAACCTGATTGTATCTTTCAAATAAATGAAGTTGTTCAATGAGTACCTGGTCAGTTTTCACTCGATTATAGAGCGATGTAAGCTTGTCGGTGATGGATAATACCTGAAGTAATGTGTTGAACTTTTTAAGTTGATATTGTCTGTAGGCAAAGAATAAAAACACTAATGATACCGCGCCAAATAGTTCTATCATCAACATATAATCGAGCCCTTGATCATAACTGATATGTATCCAAGAATTCATAATCTCGCGGTTTTGTTTCGCATCGAGTGCTTTAATTGCATGATTAAAAATATCATTTAACAGGGGCTCATCGTTTCTTGTTCCAATACTTAACATCCACTTTTCATCGAATTTACCATTAATTTTTAGTACATTGAAGAAACGACTGTTTTGAAGAGCATATGCAGTAGATGGGAGTGTACCTATAAAACCAAAGAGCTTTCCATTCGAAACCTGATTCAATCCATCAATTTGTGAGTTAACCTCAACAAGATTAATTGTAGGGTATTTATTTCTCAATAACTCTATTTGTGCATACCCTTTTACAATACCCATTTTTTTATCCAAAACATCGGTAAATGATAATACAAATGGTTTGTTTTTCTTTGTGGCTATAACAAGGGGAATAACGAGATAAGGAACGGTGAAGTTCATATACTTTTCACGTGCTGGAGTACTCATTGCTAAAGAGACAATATCGCATTTTCTGGCTTTAATAAATTTTATTGATTCAGCCCAGCTGATAGTCTCGACCAAGGTAATCGGCGTATGTAACATTTCACTGAAAAGCTTTATGTAATCAGCGCTCATTCCGATGTGTTTACCATCTACAATTTTTTCATAAGGCATCCAGTCTGGATCAATGCACATGGAAATAGATTTTTTCTTTGATAAATATTTTTTTTCAATGGGATTTGTTATTATCTGTTTTTTAAAAAAAGCAGTGTTTACCCATTTTTTCCTTATTAAATGATGCTCTTTTAACGTTATTGCTTGTATTGCTTTATCTAAGATAGACATGAGAATTGGTTTATCAATACCCACTCCAATTCGCTGTTTAGAAATAATGCCATTAAAGCTCACGTAATTTACTTTTATATTACTAAAGAGATGTTTTTGAATTTGAAATTCAATAACTACCAGGTGACCAAAAATCCCATCTGCCTCACCGGTAGATAGTTGAGAGAGTGCTTCTTTATATGTTTCAACTTCAATTACTTCAATTGAGGGATAATTCATTGGAATCACAGTAGCTTCAACGGTTTTTTTCTTTACAAGAAGTCGTTTGCCCTTAAACTCTTTAAGAGAGGTAAGTGCTGCGACTTCATTTCGTGTAAAGAGTGCCATGGGGATTTCGATATAGGGTCTTGTAAATACAAGTGTTTTACGGCGGTCTGGAGTAGGATTAGCATTAATAATTCCATCTGTTTTATGATGCATTGCGTTACCGAGAGCTTCTGGCCATGGTCTTGCATCAAAACGTATGGATACGCCTACCTTATTTTCGATCAATCGAATATAATCGATACTGAGCCCGTCCATTTCTCCTTTTTCATTTCGGTAGTTCATTGGTTCATAGCGGTCATCGACAGAGAGGGTGATGGAGTTATTCGATAGCCACTTGATTTCATCATCAGACAAAACAATTGTTGAATCTGATTGGGCAAATGAAAGTGAGCCTGTAAATAGAAGCAGTAGCAGAAGAGCCGGTAACTGCCGATAATATTGCATTGTAATGCACCTTGCTTTGTTTAAAAAAGATATCAAATAATCTCTTTACAGTTTATGATGGTTCCGGTTTTTAGTATATCACTATTAAACGTCAATTAGCTTACTAATATTGATTAAACTAATGAAGATATCGACATACAGGGGTGGCTCTCCCCCATTTTACACCTGAGGAAGTATATAGTAGAGCTTTAACGACGCAAATTACCAACATATCCTGCTAAAATACTGGTTTCGAATGCCTCAAGAGTGCAGCCACTATAGTACCTTATTTATAGAAATCATTGGCAGTTTGAAGGCTTGAGTGGTATAGTCAAATGAGCACTATACAAAGAAAACATTCAGAGATTGTACTGTATTCTGTTGTTTACAATATCTATGAGGAGAATTAGATGTTGGGGAAAAAAACAAATATTTTAAAAATAGTATTGTTATGTCAGGGGCTTTTACTGATTTTACTTGTTATTAGTCTAGGGTATCTTCAGAGGCAACAAAATTATAACCATGAGAGAATGAATAGTGATATTAGCAAACGGTATAATTCCCTAAGACTTTCTAATCAGCTTCGTCAAAGTTCAGATAACTTGACCAAAATAGTGCGTATGTATGCTGTATCGGGAGATAAAAAATACCAGAGGTTTTTTAATGAAATTCTCGATATCAGAGATGGGAAAAGGGAGCGTCCTTCTGAGTACCACGATATTTATTGGGATTTTAGATTGGTTGAGGAACCTGATGACACAATAACTACCGGTAGTGCGAGCTCGCTCATCTCTTTAATGGAAAAACAGGGTTTTAGCCGGGGTGAGCTTAAACTGTTAGCAAAATCCAAGGTACTCTCCGATAGGTTGGTGAAACTTGAAACTATCGCAATCAACGCGATAGAGGGTAGGTTTCTTGATCAAAAAGGCCTCTTCACAGTAATAAAAAGTCCCGACCGAGAGTTGGCTCTTGAGATCCTCTTTAGTGATGAGTATCTGAAGGCAAAAAAAGAAATTATGCTCCCCATAAAATCATTTATGATGCAGGTTGATGAGCGTACTTCCCAAACTCTGAAGAAAAATGAATTGGTCTTACACGCAATTGAAAAACGCCTGAATCAATGTGTTATAGTGCTGTTATTAATCATAGTTGCTTTTGCAGTAACGGTATACTATTACAGAGGAATAGTGCTTTCTGAAGAAAGTGCATTGCTGAATACCTATAAATTCCTTATTGAACAGCCGAATCAAATGGCCTTTACTCTTGATATATTAACTGATTCATTATCATTTACAGGGGATGTTGAGGGAGTAATTGGGTATTCAGAACCAGAGTTCACCAATGTTCCAGTGGAAAAATGGAGGAGTTTACAGCACCCAGATGACCAAGAGAGGCTTACTGAAATTGTTGAAAATCTTTATGCTACCGGAGAAAACTATCAGAATCAATATAGGGTGCAAGTCAAAAATGGAGAATATAAACATATTGATGTTTCGGGATATTTTATAAGAGACAAAGAGTCAAAAGTTTGTAAAACTATTGGGCTGGTCAAAGATATTGATAATCTAAAACAAATTGAGATTGAAAAAATAAGTCTTCAGGAAAAATTAAATCACCGAAATAAGATGGACGCTATAGGCCAGCTAACTGGTGGTATAGCCCATGACTTTAATAATTCACTTGCGGGAATCATGGGGGCGGCAGAAGTAATGTCATCACGAGGTGAATCGATGGATGAAAAAAATCGCGCCATGGTTGATATGATAATTAAAGCCTGTTCGCGTGCAGCGGATTTAACCACGAAGCTACTCTCTTTTGGGCGAAAAGGAAAAGTACTCTCCAGTGCTATTTCCCTGCATGAAGTTATAGATGAAACCGCTGATATTCTAAGAAGAACTCTAGATAAAAAGATAGAAGTAAGAGTGAGCAAAGGTGCTGACTATGATTCTGTTATTGGTGATGGGTCAGAGCTCCATGGAGCTCTCATGAACTTATGTATCAATGCAGGCCATGCAATAACTAATAATGGATTTATAGATATAGAGACCTCGAATGTTGAATTAAAGCAGAAGTACTGTAATTCAAGCAGTTTTGATATTATGCCGGGAAAATACATTGAAGTCGAGGTGAGGGACAGTGGATGCGGAATCCCGTTCAATGAACTGTGTAAAGTCTTCGAACCATTTTATACCACTAAAAAAGAAAATGAAGGTACGGGTCTTGGGTTGGCTGCAGTCTATGGGACAATAGAAGACCATAAAGGATCAATTAATGTATATAGCGAAGAAGGTGTCGGGACCTCTTTTCAAATTTTGATTCCCTGTACAGAAGATGAAAGTATTGTAGAGGTTCAAGAAAAAAAGGTTATTAATGGCAACGGAACCATACTGCTTGTTGATGATGAAGAAATTATTAGGGTAACCGGGAAGACTTTATTAAAGACTATGGGGTATACGGTTCTGCTCGCTGAAAACGGTGAGCGGGCACTGGATATTATTAGAAACAGTGAATCAGCAATTGATTTGGTTATTACCGATATGATTATGCCAAAAATGAGTGGCAGCGATCTTTTTATTAAACTGAAAGCTGAATACCCTCGTATTAATGTGATTATTTCATCTGGATTTGTAAAAGATGAGCGTATAACACCTTTGGTTGAACAGGGACTGAATGGCTTTATTCGTAAACCTTTTCGGGATTATGAGTTAAGTGAACTGGTATCTTCAATTTTAGAAAATAATAATAAAACCTGAATGATCAGGGGAAAGATCTTGATCGCGCACTAAAGTACCCCTCCCCCATTTCACATTTGATGAAGCATATTTTAGAAACGTAACGATGGAAATGACTAATATATCCAACTAAAATATTGGTTTCGGTTGTCTCATATGTTCAGCTATTATAGATTGTCTGCATTGAATATGTCAGAAACTGCTGAATGAAAAAGTAATAGTTTTGTGTTAGATTTGAATACAGGTACAGAAGCTGTATAGTGGATACTGATATATGATTAGTCAACATTAAAAATAATGAGGGGTCAGGAGTTATACGACTCCAGACCCCTCATTATTGAAATTACACTGTAGATCGCAATATTACTTATGCTATTGCAAGTTTACTTTTTAGAATAGTTTTCTTCATAGAAGTTATACGTTGAGATTGCGCTAAAACCTTTTGCTTTATCTGAGTAGACGATGTTCTAGGATTGTAACTCACTTGAACAATCTTTTTTCCCTCTGCTTTTAAGTAAGATTCAACAGCGATATTATGAGGTTTGTCTCCCCAATCTTCTCCAACTACAAAAATATCGATATTTAATTCTTTGCAACCAGATACATAGTCAAGTTCATGGTACGGGATCACTGTATCTACACAGTCTAAAGCCCTCAACATCTCCATTCGTTGGTCAAGAGGGACGACTGGTACGTTAGGCTTGTAAGAGTTTACTACGCTATCTGAGGCAACCCCCACAGCAACAACATCGCCTAATGTTTTACAGTATTCTAATAATGCTAGGTGACCTACATGTAACAAATCAAATGTGCCTACGGTATATACAATCATCGTGTTTTTAACTCCTATAATAAAAAATGTTTATTTGTGTTAATAATCTCGTAACTTTTTAAAGCAGTTTCCAACTATAAATGCCCGTTATAGCAAGTGTATAAAGAGCAAGTATCCAGACATTGACGGGGTTTCCAGAAAGTTTTGGTGTTTTGATTTGTGAGACATTCAAAGCTGCAAGACCAAGAACACTCGAATACAAAATGATAGAAAAGGCGCTCTCACTAAAAAATGCTTCAGACATAAAAACAAAAACAAGTATTATGTTATTGTTGTCAAGAGCCAACCCTGTGTATTTGGTTCCACCAGCAAGGCCAAAGGTACTAAAATAACTCAGACGTATTGCACTGGCGGCCATTATCACAAAAGCACCAATTAAATATACAGGATCAAATTTTCCATAGCTCAGTAGTAGAATGGCTGGTGTAACGCCATAACTGACAATATCGATTAAAACATCAAGTTGCCCACCAAAAGTTCGGTCGTTACCTGTTCGTCCTTTAATTCTACGTGCGATGAGGCCATCCGCCCAGTCAAAAGCAACAGCCCAAATCATACCAATCATTACTGCGGAGTAAACGCCCATAATGCTAAAGTAAATAGCTGACGTTGTACATGCTAACCCTGCTAGTGAGCACAAATTTGGCAAATCTTTTACATATGAAAGAATGGTCGGTTGTGGTTCTTGTGATTCTATTTTGTCTGTGCTCATAATACTCTTACCTGCTTATATTCGAATTAAAACATTATCTAAGTGATGTCGTGACTTTTGGGCGTTTTGTATTAGCGTCTTCTTGGGGATGATGATACAAAGAGCCAAAGTACCATCACACTGATTATTTGAGTTTTTCGTTGACTCAATTTGAATCAATGCCTTCCATAGGTGTGGAGTCTATTTAAAGACGAACCAATGTACCTGAAAATTAAATTGATTCTGTTTGAGTACTCCAATAATTACTGAGCATTTTCAAACTTTGCAGCAAAGGTAGTATAAATTTCTGATTTTTATAGGGGGGGCGCTAGATGAGCAATCATTCAAAGCTTAATAATCAATTTTCTATTGCTAATATTTATTAAAAGGTCAAGAAACGCAAAAACATATGTAATTCAGTAGCTTGGGTGTTGACATAAAGCCCCTCTCTCTGCATGGTACAATGTATATGTTATGATGTTTATTGTAACGTAAGCAAAATGACCAGCTGTGTAGGCTTTTTTACTGTTGAAATATGAATGAGTTTCAGGGTTGTTGGTGGTGTAATAGTTACCAGTGTACCTCTATAGGCGCCTTGTAGTAACAGCGTTGTTTACTGAATTGGTGATGTTTAGCATGAGTTCAGTGTTTTGAATGTGCCTTGCAGTACCACTCCCGATATGTGCCGAAATACTCCCGATAAAAAATTGCACTAATAAAATGGAAGCGGTTATATTTAAATAATGAACAGTCGACTTTGAGTTGTAAATATGAATACACAAAATAATTCATCATATTGGAATGCAACGAGTGATTTAGGTTTTATTATTGATGCTACAGCGGTAATTAAAAAAGTAAATCGTTCTACAGAAAAAAAATTAGGATATCGAGGTAAAGAGCTCGTTGGCGATTCCTTATTTCGTTATGCCCAAACGAACTTTCATGCTACAATAGAGAGTATTCTTAAGCAATGTAAATTAGGCAAAGTAAGAAGCGTTGTTGAAATAGGATTAAAAAATAGTTCCGGTGAGGCCGTTTGGATTGATGCGTCTTTAACGTACGATAGTAAGGAGAATACTCTCTACTGTATGGGCCGGGATGTTACTAATAAAATGCAGGCGGAACGAAAACTCTTTCAATCGGATAGCATTTTACAAATGGCAATTGATGAAGTACCCTGCCCAATAGCGATATATGAAATAACAGAAAAACCATTTCATTTACGGTATTTAAAAGTCAGTAAATCATATGCGGATTTTGTTGGGTACAGCATAGACGAGTTGATAAAAAAAGAGCGGAGTGATGTATCGTTAATGCTTAATAATGAAGACGTTGAAATGCTTACGGACGTTGCCGTAACGGGAAAAGGGGTTCAGGCATTACCTGTAGTACTAACAACACAATTCGGTTATAATAAACAAATACTTCTTACTGCTTTAAAAGTAGAATACTCTTCAGGTAACTATCTGTATACATCTATCGTAGATGTGACCGACCATTACATCGCAAAAACAAAAGTAATTGAACAAAATACAGAACTTGAATCTTTGGTAGGAAAGTTAAATCACAAAAATATTGCATTGGCCGAAGTTGTTGATTCTATGGCTCAAGAAAAAACGCGATGTACAAATGAGTTATGCAAAGTCGTTAAGAACCAATTAGAACCGGTGATTAACCGCATTCGTTCATATAAGTCCCCCGACTTGGGGATATTAGAAAGCTTAAATGCTATTGTCAGTTCTCTTGAAGGGAATGGACAGGGTGACCTAGAAGAAAAACTTCTGAAGCTCTCAGCAAAAGAGTTAGAGATAGCGCTCCTTATTAGAAAAGGATACTCTTCAAAAGAGATTGCAACTATTTTTAGTATTGGCTTTAGAACAATAGAGTCCGCGCGTAAAAATATTAGAAAAAAGCTGGGCTTACAATATTCATCAAGCAACCTAAAGAACTACCTTTCGAGTTTAACGGTTTAAAAAAGAGCTGTTTTAGTGGGCTATAGCCCATAACCCCTATAATACTACTCCCGATTTACCCCTATTTAAGTGGGTAGTCTTTGTCATTTTATTCCTTTATACTCAAATTAGATTTCAAATAAGGTTTGACTATGATCGATGAACTAACAATAAATGATATAAACACTGGTGCTTGCACTGACGTTGACAAGTGTGTACTCGAGCCACTCATCCGAGCCTTAATGAAGCTCCTTGATTCGATAGATACCCAAGCGAGAATAACACTGATGCTTGAAGATATGAGAAGTAGCAAAATAATTTCACATCACAAAAACAATTTACATAAAGTGGGTTAGTACAATGAGCATACAATCGTTATCATTGAAACAAAAATTTATCGGCATTTGCCTTACGCTTGGGAGCGTTCCCGTCTTATTAGTTGGGCTCATCAGCTATAACAATTCTAAAACGGCGTTATTAAATGAGGTTGAAGAAAAGCTGGAGGGTCAGGTAACCATGTATCAGGAGGTAGTTACTAATGATATACAGGCGGCACGTATGGAATTTACGGAGTCCAACAAAAGGGCGCAAAGCCTGATTGATCAACAGGCTCAGTTGGTAAAGGATCTGATTGCATCGGAAAAAAATATTGAAAAACTGAAAGACCAATTAGCGGCATATACAATCGGTAAATCAGGCTATGTGTTTGTGTTAGATTATTTGGGGAACTATATAGTGAGTAAAGGGAGGGCATCCGATGGTAAAAATGTAATGGATGCTAAAGATTCAGATGGTAATTATGTTATTAAAGAGATGATAGGAACTGGTAAACGCTCTGCTGCTGGGGTGATTACTATAATGGATTATAATTGGATTAATAAGGGCGAACAGCAGAGTAGAAAAAAAATGGCAGCTCTGATACATGTTCCGGAACAACAATGGGTAGTAGGAGTCTCGGCCTATTATGAAGACCTCGTGAGTATGGGTCAGGAAGAAAAAATAATTGCGCAGTTTAGAGAGAATGTACTCTCCGCAAAAGTGGGTAAAACGGGATATATGTTTGTAATGGATCTAAAGGGTCTACTGCTTATGCATCCAACAGCAGAGGGGAAAAACATAGGATCAAATGATTTTATTCAGACCATGATTCAAACAAAGTCTGGAGTGATAACCTATCTCTGGGAGGGTGAAGAAAAAATTGTAGCATATGACTATATTGCTGATAAAAAGTGGATTGTAGCATCGGGAAGTTATTTAACCGACTTTACAGATTCGTTAACGCAATTAGGCTGGATATTACTCTTCTTGTGTATTGGAATTATATGTGCCGCCCTACTCCTTTCTCTGTATGTGTCAAAAACGGTTATTAACCCAATAAATAATACAATCGAGGGTTTGCGGACAGGTGCTGATCAGGTTGCTGCGGCCTCAAGTCAGGTTTCGAGCTCAAGCCAATCCTTAGCTAATGGGGCGTCTGAGCAAGCTTCTTCAGCCGAAGAAATATCCAGTACTGTGGAAGAGCTCTCCGCTATGACTGCTCAAAATGCACAAAATGCACAGGAAGCCAATACTCTTTCAAATGAAGCGGGAGAGTTTACAAAACAGGGTCAGCAGGCGATGGAAATTATGGCTGCTGCCGTAAATGAAATTAAAGTGTCAAGCGATAAAACGGCAAAAATAATTAAGGATATAAATGAGATTGCTTTTCAAACAAATTTACTCGCCTTGAATGCGGCGGTTGAGGCCGCACGAGCAGGAGATGCCGGAAAAGGGTTTGCTGTTGTCGCAGAAGAGGTGCGTAATCTTGCGCAAAGGAGTGCAGAGGCAGCTAACTTGACCGGCAGTCTACTTGAAGAGTCAAGTAGAAGTGCCGAAAATGGAGTTAAAGCCACTGAAGATGTTGATCAGATGCTCAACAATATTTCATCTTCTGTTACAAAAGTAAACCAGCTTGTTTCTCAACTTTCGGTGGCGAGTAATGAACAGTCTACTGGTATTAAACAGATAAATGATGCAATGGGACAAATGGATATAGTAGTGCAGGAGAATGCAGCAACTGCTGAAGAGTCGGCATCCGCCAGTGAAGAGTTAAACGCACAATCTGAAACGTTGAATGCAATGGTGTCAGATCTTGCAATCATAATAAAAGGCCAAAAAAGTAACGCGGTCATATACCATCAGTCAAATGAAAGGAGTGTAAATATGGATCGTTCAAAAGCCTATTTGCAAATACCCAAAAGTACTACTAAAAAAGAAGCGAACAAGTTTACGTATGATGAAGATGATCAATTCGCACTTCAGGAGTTCTAGGTATTATGACCCTACTCCTCGTCATCACTTTTACGCTATAAGTGATAATGACGCCTATCCATCGTATACAGATATTCCTGATACATATGGGATTTCTGTACGGTGTATTGAAGATACCTTGTAAAAAACGGGGTGATTCTGTAATCCCCCAATAGTAACCGACGTATTAAGTAGAGGTATTTATTGTCGTTTATCAATACGAGTGGATTGACTGCCACAACTATTAGCGCACACTTGCTGCCCATATGAATCGGTGATACAATCTGATACACAATGTATATCACAAGAGTCGGGGCAATTCCATTTGGAGTAGGTGCTACATTCGTATACACAGTAAGGCGATTCATCACATCCATTTTCATCGATGCCATTTTTAACAACTCCATCTTCACACCACCCATCAGGACGGGGCGCATAATCGGGACAGTCATATTGTAAAATGGTAAATTCTGTATTATCAATTGCATCAATACCATCTACATCTACCCCAGGTGGTATATGGAGTTTATACACGATCGAGCTTGGGAAGGAGTACGTTGAGTCATACTCAATTATAATGCTGTCTACATATACCTCATGCGCTTGTATCCGTGTCGCTTCTTGTATAAGGCTACTGAATAATGAGTCAAGTGAATATTGTTTGGTGGTGTCTTCAAAAGGCAATCCATCATTATATGTTAGGGTTATGGTACCTTTATTGTTGTAAATCAGAGGACTGTCGTCTATAAAGCCTGCGGTATTACGCTTGTATGAGTAATTGTCAGGCTCTTGTTCGCGGAACTTTATGCGCATCATTTTGAGTTTGTCTAAATCGAGGAGTGGTTTGTCGGGATCGTATTTAGTGGTATCTGAATGAATCAATCCGAGAGGTGTTTCACCTTCAGAATCGCTAGACTCGTCAGACCCAATAGAAGAGGAAGAGTTTTTGGTTTTGGTATCTGAAGAAGTTTCGGTTATTTCAGAGGATTCAATCGTACTTATTTCGGCAGAACTTGAGCTGTTTGATGGTGAACTACTTGAGCTTGATATATCATTGGCTAATTCTGTCTCGCTTGGTGTGGCCAAACAAGCTTGAAATAAAAAAGAAGCCACTAGTATGGATAACATATATTGTATCATAAACCCTCCAAAAGCATATACGTTAATTATAGTTCCTGCAGCTAAAAAACAGATAATTCGAATGGTTACAGAGGGTAATTGTGCTCTCATCTTGTGAGCATAAATAATATATCGTGACCATTTTGGAGAAGCTACGGCAGCTAATAATGGGGTGTATACCTTCGGTATATGGTTCAAATTTTGAGCCTACCCTTTGATGCAAGCTGCGATATTTGAAATGTACCGGTGCGTAAAACCGGGAGGGTCATTGATATTCTCAACATTTGATATTGCAGCATTTATGCCTTATACTGATCTCTTCTTTGATAGAATTGAACAGTATGGAGTTGACGCGCCAACCTCTTCAAAAGCACTGTTGTCAGACGAAATTGCTATTCAACAACTGTGTGACACGATTCCATATAAGGCACTTGCGTTAGAAAACGAGGTATTTCTTATGCAATAACTAAAGATGAATGGTGGGCACAGCTTATGAATGCCGGATACAAGGGCCTCATAAATCAATTATCACCCGGATCTCTCCAACAATTCAAAAAAGAGCATTTAGCTGAAGTTGCCGTTGCACAAGATGGGGATTCTCTCTGGCTCGTGGCGGATTCGTGGTATTGTAAGGTTATGAAGTAATTTTGGGAATTGATACTCAAAAAAGACAAAAAAAATAGACCCAAAAGCGATCACTTTTGGGTCAAAATCATTCTGATGATAAGTGCTGTGTTATTTCTTAGCTTGTGCAGCTTTCTTTGCCATCTTTTTCTGGAGTCTCACCATCTTCTTCTCTTTAGAAGTCAACCCAACAACTGGCGTTGAGCGTGGACGTTTCTTTTCATCTTCAGGGTTAAAGTAGCGTCTTTTTGAAGAGAGCTTTTCTTCTCCATTTCTATAGCGTGCACTTTCCATAACGCGACCTTTGTAAGGACCCGATACCCAGTAGGCTACATACTTACCGTGGATTTTACCATCAGTATAGGGAATTCTTGATGAAAGTACGCCATTAAATTGACAGTCATACCAGCGTTCAGTTTTAATCTGTTTGCCTTCTTTCCAGTGTCGTTCGTGACCGATGAGATGCTTTCCGTTGTTTTTTGCATCAAAACACCACTCACTCTCTTTACCGTCTTTGTTACCCGCAATCCAACTCGTTTGGATTTTGAGTTCTCCATCGGCAAACCACTCAGATTCAATGCCATCTTTTAGACCATTTGTGAATTGGGCCTCGTATACTTTACTGCCACTATTAGTCCATTCAGTTTTAGTGCCGGCCATTTTGCCATTTTCCCATTGGCTCACACTCTTTTCCTTACTATTGGGGTGCCACCAGATCTCTTCACCGTGCTTAACACCATTTATATAGGTGAGTTGACGCTCTTTTTTGTCTTTTGCGAACCAATAGGTAGCCACACTATCGAGGAGTCCTTCATTGTATTTTTCAATCTTCATAACAGCGCCACGACGGCTCCACTCTGTTAAGAGTCCGTGTTTAATCTCTTTCCCTGCTTCAGTTGTTTTAGTAGTGTACTGCTTTTTAATTTGACTACTATTTTTATACAACTCTTCAACAGTTGAGTTACCACATCCTATTATGAGAAAAAAGGATAACGAAATTGCAGTAGTGGCAAATGCTTTGATCATGGTCTTCCTGTGTGTGTGTGGTGATTTGTTTGAGATTAATATATATAAAAAATGCACCATGCGCTCTAAATGAAGCAGTTTTATCCATTATTAATTAATTTTGGGCACGTATAAGGAGGCACTCGAGCGTGGCACATTCAGACAGACAAGAAAAGATAAGCATTATCCTGACCGTGATCGGCACCATTTTATTTTCGAGTAAAGTGCTTCTTGCGAAATGGGCCTATCTTCATGGCGCATCGCCATTGACTGTGCTTATGCTCCGGATGGCATCAGCTGCTCCTTTCTACCTCGTTATCGGCATTATTGCGAGTCAGCGAGCGAAAAGTACTATCACCAAGAAGGAGTGGTTCACTCTTCTTTTCTTGGGAATCATCGGGTATTATCTATCCAGTTTTATGGACTTTACTGGTATGCAGTATATTAGCTCGGGGCTCGAGCGCATGATACTCTACCTCTACCCTACCTTTGTCTTTATTATTTCCGTTGGTATTCTTAAACAAAAGATTACGCGAAGAGTTCTCATCGCCCTTATTATCAGTTATGCAGGCATCCTCTGTATGTTTTTTGGCGATGTCAATTTTGATAATAGTGACCAACTCTTTGGATCGCTCCTTATCGTGAGTGCAGCATTTACCTTTGCCATATTCCTAGTGGTTGGCGGTAAGCTCATTAAGAAAATTGGCAGTATCCGATTTACCTCGTATGCAATGCTCACTTCGGCAGTTTCTCTTATTGCTCATTTCACCATTGCTTCACCCATTGATTTTGCTGAAATTTCGACAGAAGTACTCCTTATCGGGAGTGCTATTGGAGCAGGCTGTACGGTTCTCCCCTCTTTTATGATCAACAGAGGCCTTGCTGAGCTCGGTCCAGAGCGAGTTTCTATTTATGGGGCTGTAGGTCCGGTTACGGTACTTATACTCGGGAGTCTGGTATATGGTGAAGCTTTTACGGCTTTAAAAATTGTGGGAGCGATACTCGTGATCCTTGGTGGAGTTACCCTTTCGGTTAAGAGGTTTGGTAAGAATAAACCCAAAGAAGTAGCCTAATCATTCAATGCATGCTTACCTAGGGTAAACACCACTAATTCTCTATTGTAATGCTCTATTTTACAATGCACACTGTACGACTCGGTAAATAGTTGTCTACAAAGCCCCTCTCCTCTATTAAATGAAAAGTTCTGTTGTATCTTTGCAGACAGCACTACGTTTGGGACACGCGGTTAGAAGTAGCAATACACACACATACATATCATTGCTTTATATTGAGATACAGAGTATCCTCATTATTCACTTCTATCCAATGCTGTATTTTACTTAATGATTACTATTCTCGTTTAGTGAGATACTCTATGCATACGACGAGTGCATTACAATAATATATAAGGAGAAAACTTTGAAACTATTCAAAACAGTGATTGCAGCACTCTTAGTTCTGGGCATAACAGGAGCACTCGCAAAACCCCGTCTACAGAGTTGCGGCAAAGACATCTGTGATTCAGATGGTAATGTTGTCGTATTGAGAGGCGTTGCTATTGCAGATGCAAAATTTACAGCAACAAACGTCAATACCGTAGAAGGTCATTATAGTAATGACTTAACAAACACACCGACCAATCAGCTTCGCGCTACCCTTCGTCTTGCATCAGATGCATCAAAGGGTTGGCACTCGAACATTATTCGTATTCCAGTACATGTCGATGATATGGGATGGGGGTTCGGTGGTTGGAACAATGACCCTGATGGTTGGACTGCATTTATTGATGCAGCTGTTGATGAATGTGTTCTCCAAGATATTTATTGTCTTATTGATTACCACTCAACCAATAACTGGAACTACTTTCTCTCAAATATAGATGCAACAAAACTATTTTGGGGATGGGCTGCCAATCGGTATGGCGACAATCCCAATGTACTCTTTGAACTTTTTAACGAGCCAGTATCTGACCTCGATAATCATGTTTGGCCAGGAGGATCATCTGGTGGCAGCATTCTTTGGGATGATTTCAAAGATGATCTCGCACAACCACTCGTAGAATATATCCGTAATGATGTCGGCGCTACCGAAACTTTTCTCGTTGTAGGCAGCCCGGTATATACTCATGAACTCTCTGGCATTAACAGCAATCCAATACAAGACCCTGCTCCTGAAGAACGTATTGGCTATGCACTCCATATTTATGGATCTCACTGGAAAGGTGACCCATCGCTCAACGCATACGTTGGATCAACCATAAATAACTTCCCTATTATAGTAACTGAATTTGGTTATGAAGTTGGCGCCCCGTGCCCTATCGAAGATTGCACCACAACTGACCCTATCGATCAGGATGCTTATGGTGTTGCTCTTAAAAATTATATTAAAGCCAATAACTTGAGCTTTACTGCTTGGGTATTTGATAATAGTTTTAGACCCATTATGTTTGAAGATGATCAGTTTACCGTATTGGCTGAAGGTCCTGGCTATATGGGACGCTACACTAAAGACTTTTTGAATGAAGAGAAAGACAACAATCAGACCTGTGATCCTTGTGACGCTCCGGGTAGACCAACTGGTTATGCGGGTGACGATCAGACTCTGTTTGATACTGATGGTGCTGCTGGTGAAGTAGTTCAATTTACAGGTGTTGCATCTGATGATGATGGACATATTGTAAGTTATCAGTGGAAAGATAATGGCGTAACGGTTTCGACATCTCAAAACCCTGTACTTTCTCTTACTGAGGGAATTCACACTATCAGATTGAAAATAACTGATAATGATGGTAATACTCATAGATCTTATGCTCGTATCACTATCCCATCATTTACCAATGAATCATGTGAAAACCAATTAGACAATGGCAATTTTTCTACCGGTTCTGCTGGTTGGAACAATTGGGTTGATGAGACTGGTGCAAATGCAACGTTTAGCACTGACAACAATGAACTCTATGCAAATATCGCAACTGCAGGTGCAAACTGGCAGATTCAATACTGGAACAGTACTGATATTTGGAGCAATACTCGCTATATCGTAAAATATAGTGCACGTGCGACCTCAAATCGTGATATTGAGTTTATGATAGAGCAAGATGGTGCGCCATACGCAAGTATCAATTCACGAGTACACTCTGTGACAACCTCTATGCGTGACTACTCTCATACGTTTACTTCAGCGAGTGCGTATACTCAAGCTAAAGTTGGTTTTAAATTTGGTGGACGCGGTACTTCTGACGTAATCATAGACAATGTAGTCTTTGCTGTTGAAAGTAGCTGTGGTAACGGTGATACAGAAAACCCAACCATTCCTTCAAACCTCTCTGCAGTACTTACCGGTACATCTGCTGCACTCCTAACTTGGAGCTCATCATCAGACAACAATGCAGTTGCTGGCTATGGTATCTATGTAAATGGTGTACTCAAAAAATCTGTTGGTCCTATCACAACGACCAGTATCACCGGGCTTGCTGTTGGTACGACCCATTCAATAACTATTGTTGCTATTGATGCTGCAAGCAACCGTTCAGCTCAGAGCGCTGCTGTTGAAATCACAACAGCGGGTGACGAAGAAGCGCCTACGGTACCAACAAATGTAAATCCTGTTGCTATGGGTCCGAATAGCGTTACGGTTACATGGGCTGCTTCAAGCGACAATATTGGTGTGGTAAGCTACGATGTTTTTGTTGATGGATTGCTTGACCAATCAGTAACTACTGCTTCGGCAACTATTGAACAACTCACTCCAGAGACTGAATATACCATTACCGTTAAAGCAATTGATGCTGCAGGAAACCAATCAGCAGTCAGTGTTGCGGCAACCGTAACTACAGATGCTCCTGCAGACACTGAAGCGCCAACGGCACCAACAGCTACAATTGCTACCGCAACGGGTATGTATTCAATCAACCTTGATTGGAATGTTTCAACAGATAACATTGGCGTTGTAGGCTATGATGTGTACCAAGGTAATGATTTACTCATAAGTCTTGGTACGGTAACGTCATACGAGATTACTGATCTACTACACAATAGCATGTATACTTTTTATGTTGTTGCAAAAGATGCGGCAGGAAATATCTCTGTGGCAAGTGCTACTGCTATGGCAACCACAAATGATGATACCGAAGCACCGACTGCCCCAACATCAGTAACTACTTCGGCAACCGGTACTACATCAATCTCTGTCTCATGGACAGCATCTACTGACAATATCGGTGTTGATGTTTATGAAATATATGTTGATGGTGTTTTGAATAAAATAGTAACAACTGCTGCTTCTACCTCAGTAACAGGTCTTACAGAAGAGACTTCTTATGTTATTACCGTGATTGCACTTGATGCAGCGGGTAACAAATCGGCAGTAAGTAATGCGGCTTCTGTAACCACAGATACACCTCCAGACACTGAGGCTCCAACAGCACCAACATCGACTATTGCTACCGCAACGGGCATGCATTCAATTAATCTTGAGTGGAATGCTTCATCAGACAACATTGGTGTTGTAGGGTATGATGTGTATACGCATAATGAATTACTCGTCAGTCTTGGAACAGTAACATCATACGAGGTTACGGGCTTACTTCATAACACACGATATGAGTATCATGTTATTGCTAAAGACGCTGCTGGAAACTTTTCTGTAGCAAGTACTATCGCTATAGCAAACACTGATACCGATACAGAAGCACCAACGGTTCCATCTTCTGTTACAGGAGAGGCAACGAGCGCTACGTCCCTATCACTATCTTGGGCAGTGTCAACAGACAATGTTGGAGTATATGGGTATAATGTATTTGTAAATGGTGTATATTCTCAGACTGTTGGTCCCGAAACTGTCGCCTCTATTCAAGGCTTGGATGAAGATACTGAGTATGTTATTACATTAAATTCAGAAGATGCTGCGGGTAATCAATCTGCTGAAAGTACTCCAGTAGTTGTTACTACAGATGCTCAACCAACCCAAGCTGCTCTTCTTATTGAAGCAGAAGACTATTCATCTAAACATTCGTCAATTCAAACTGAAGGAACTGATGATGTTGGTGGTGGGCTTAATATTGGTTGGATTTCTACTGATAGATGGACTGAGTACAACAATCAAACGCTCGCTGAAGGGCTTTGGAAAGTTGAAGTGAGACACGCGACTTGGAGTACAAACCGATCAATTAATATTAAGGTTGATGGCGTAACTAAGACGAACTACACTAAAGGCAGCAGTACGTATACCGGAAGTGGCAATCAATATCAGACTTGGAAAACCGGGACTTCTGATGTGTTTTCAATAGATAATGGTGATATCCATACCGTTAAACTCACTTTTGGTAATGGAAGCCAGAATCTTAATTGGATTCGTTTCGTACCGGTCATTCCTGATACTGAAGCGCCAAGTACTGTTGTAGGGCTTGAGGTAACTGGCGTTACATCAAATGCAATCAGTCTTGACTGGAGTAGCGCAACTGATAATGTTGGCGTTATAGGGTATGATGTGTATCGTAATAACGTACTCTTTGCAACGACGACTAGCAGTAGTTATACCGCTGCCAGCCTTACAGCAGAAACAGCCTACAGCTTCAAAGTTAAAGCAAAGGATGCTGAAGGTAATACCTCTGTTGCGTATAGTGCGAGCGTTACAGGAACAACTGATGCAGTACCAGCGATCAATATTTTGAACAATGGGGATTTCTCAAATGGAACATCTGATTGGATGTGTAATATCTGGGGTGGCGCAGCCTCATGTTCAGTTTCAGGTGGCGCATATACTGTATCGATTTCTGACCCAGGAACATCTGATTGGAACATTCAGCCGTCTCAAGATAATTTTACATTACATAATGGCGTTACCTATACGTTCGCATTTGATGCCCGCGCTTCAGTGAATCGCATTGCAAAAATCAAAGTAGAGACTGATGGAAGCCCATGGAGCGATTATGCAGGTATTGGAAGTGGTTCATTGTTAGGGACAAGTATGGCGCGTTATAGCTATACATTCACTATGACTGAAACCGCTGATGCACGTATTGTTTTTAATCTTGGTGCAACAGGTACTAACAGTGTCTCTATTGACAACATTTGGCTTACCCAAGGGACATCTGATCCTTGTAGTGGTCAAGTTGGCTGTCCATAAGCTCAAACTAAGATCATATCATCAATTTCAAGGCTCTCTCACTCTGTGGGGGAGCCTTTTTTTATGATGCTTCGTTATTATAAATCAAAAACGTCCAAATTTTGGCCAATCTGAGCCTCAATAAGCTCTAACGGTTACAGGTGTAACCGAAAAGATGCAGATTTAAGGAAGCACGAATACGGTTTTTGTTGTTCCTATCTAAATTTATATACAAGAAATGGGATAGTACACACAAATACACTCACACCCCCATTCAATAAGGTATAGAGATGAAGATGAGAGAAATAAACACAACACGGGGATCACTAATGAATCAGATTGAAGAGACTTTTATGGATGTTGTTCCATACAGTATTTTTGGATTAATGCTTTTAGGCTTATCATACGTAAGTGTAACCACTGTATTATAAATAACATTGAAATTTGACCGTTTAAGCGGTATACTGAACAATTAGAACACAGGAGTATTGGTTGCCATCCTATAGAAATTGCACCATATTAATCTCTATGCTATACACATGATGCAGGGTAATCAATAGGCTTTATTATGAATTGTATGAAAAATATATTGTTGACTATAAGTATACTTTTATTTGCATGTTCATCTGATGGTGATGACGTTTCTGGTATTACTGATATTGAAACAGGTGGCCAAATTGCAGGAACGATGTATACTGCGGATGGAAGTCCTGAAGCTGGAGTAACCGTTTCTCTCATATCTAATGGCTATAGCCCATTAATAGATAGCCTCAGCATTTTGCGAAAAAGTGTGGTTACCAATGCTGCTGGAGAATATACCTTTGATAATTTAGATAGTGGACTCTATGCAATCGAAGTGATTAATGATGTGGCCTCTACCGGTTTTTATAATCCTTCTCTTGTCGTGACACCCACGAGTAACGTGCAGTCATCAGATACCCTTCAGAATACCGGTACTGTTGTGATCACCTTACCGAAAAATGCACTGACTGCAACTGGCACAGTGTATATTAAGAATTCTACTCGAGTGGGAATCGTCAGCTATTCAGAAGACTCAATACCGACTGTACTCATAGATAAGTTACCCGCAGGAGTCTATCCAGAATTCTATGTTTCTGAGGGAGGCTCTACTCTTGGAGATCTATTGAATGTGGACACCATAGAGGTTATTCAAAACGACACCAATTTTGTGACCCCAATAGAGAATGATGTTCCATTGAGTTCAGCTCTGAGTTCTAGCTTGAATTTTAGCCTGAGTTCAAGTTCATCTGAAACCATTGTATTG
The DNA here is from genome assembly GCA_051532035.1 of Fibrobacterales bacterium. GTDB lineage: Bacteria > Fibrobacterota > Fibrobacteria > Fibrobacterales > JAOPTW01 > JAOPTW01. The sequence continues at coordinate 81,201 of JAOPTW010000013.1, forward strand.
TCTTCGGCAGTCCCCTCTTCTTCCTCCGTAACTTTACAAGGGTTCTCATCAGCGAGTATTTCTTCTTCAAGTTATATACCATTAGATTCTACACCAGTAAACTCTGTGCTTAATTTTAATGGCGAACCAGAGCATGTTAAAATAGAAAGTGACATGAACTATGATTGGCCGACCTATGGCATTACCTTCGAAACCTGGGTCATATGGGATGAAATGGATACAATTATACACTTGTTTCACTTATCTAATGGTCCCGATAATGACTATACTACCGTATTTGGAGCTCGGGCAGCAAGTGGAGCTTATAATTTAAGATATGCAATGACAAATACTGGACCTAATGACCCTGATAACCCATGGATGGTAGAAGAGGTTGATGGTGCTATAGTGTTGGGTGAATGGATGCACGTAGCTCTCACAATAACCCCATCTGGCCTTATTTCATTTTATTACAATGGTGACCTTATCGATACAGCTGAGCGAGGCATTTATGCAAACCCTGATGCAGTCACTCGGTCGGTAAATTACCTCGGTAATAGCGCCGAAGACCGAGATGGTGTTTTTGATGGTCGTATGGATAATGCTCGAATCTGGAATAGAGCGCGTACTGCTGCAGAGATCAAAGATAATATGTATCATACAACCCAGCAATTAAGTGATACCACTCGACTCGTTCTCAGCTATGACTTTGTGTACAATCCTTTGCGGAGTAATATCGTAACTGATGGATCAGGCAATGGTAATGATGGTACGCTCCTTGATATGGCGGGTACGTTTGGTGCGGATGGTACTTGGATGCCACAGGTTGATTTTGAGCAGGAAATTGGCCAGTAAATATACCACTGTGATCTCTTTCTACAGAGGGCTACAATCATAGTCAATAATGCCGTAGGTATAGGTTCTCACAGTATGTAATCTCTTTAAATACACTTTCAGCAAACTCCTCAACGAGATAATGCTCCCTGAAAAAGAGCGGATATGAGCCTAGAGCACTCCAAAACAGTATTGAGGAACCTATCTTAGCTATAGAGACATGAGGGAGTGATCTGTTTGCAGGTCGAAACTGAAAGGATATATCTATGAAAAAGCTAATAATGGTATTTGGAATACTGTCACTGTTCGTCAACTGCATCTTTGATTCTACTCAGGACAGCTCTGAACAGTCCGATCAAGTTGAATCAAGTCAGGCCCAAGATTCGAGCGTACTTCCTCAACAGGATGGTAATAGCTCTGAACTTGCGTCAAGTTCTGCAGAAGTAACAATGCTCTCGTCAAATATTGAAGGAGTAGAAAGCTCTTCTTTAAGTGTTGCAATGAGTTCATCTGAAACAGAAGGAGTAGAGGTATCCTCTTCAGGTGCAGAAGCATCATCAGAATCAGGAGCTGCAACGCAACCAGAAATAACAGGGACCTATAATATTGTCGATACCGGACAAAACACCTTTTTTGATGATAAAAGTGCCATTGAGGAGCCCACTATTAATAACGCTTTGTATGGTCAGGATGCGCACCATACTGGGCATCAACCATCATATACCGACAATGGTGATGGTACCGTTACCGATAATGTTACAGGCCTCATGTGGCAGCAAGAATTTACTGTTATGACCTATAGTGATGCGGTAGCAGCAGCAATAGCTCTTGACCTGAGTGGCCACACTGATTGGCGAGTGCCTACCATTAAAGAAGCATATTCGCTGATACTGTTTAGTGGCAAAGATGTGAGTGGGCCTGATGACAGTACTGTTCCCAGTGGTGCGGTTCCCTTTATTGATTCATCATATTTCGACTTTGCCTATGGGGCAAATGGTACTCGGATAATTGATACTCAGATACTCTCATCAACTATTTATTCAGGGCTTACCATGGGCCGAGATGCGACAGTGTTTGGGGTAAATGTAGCTGATGGTAGAATTAAGGGGTACCCCCTGACAATGATGGGTCAAGATAAAGAGTATACGGTACGGTTTGTACGGGGTAATACTGAATATGGCATTAATGCATTTACTGATAATTTAGATGGAACCATTAGTGACCACGCAACGGGCTTAATGTGGCAGCAAGCGGATAGCGAATCGGGTATGAACTGGGAAGAAGCCTTAGAATACGCTGCACAGAAAAACAGTGAGAATTATCTAGGACAGAGTGATTGGCGCGTACCCAATGCAAAAGAGTTGCACAGTATTGTCGACTATACCCGTTCACCTCAAGAAACCAATAGTGCCGCTATCGACCCTCTTTTTCAAGTATCAGAGATACAGGATGAAGGGAGCGAAACAAATTATCCATTCTATTGGTCATCAACAACACATCAAAATATGATGAGTAGTGGTAATGCTGCCTATTTCTCATTTGGCGAAGCACTAGGATTTTTCGCAGACCCATTCTCAGGTACTGTAAATTTATTGGATGTCCATGGTGCTGGTGCTCAAAGAAGTGACCCAAAGACAGGAAACCCAGCAGATTGGCCAGAAGGTCATGGTCCGCAAGGAGATGTTATTCGTATCTATAATTATGTGCGCTTAGTAAGGGATATGTAAGAAGTTCATAGGGTGATTGTGATATTCATGTTCTGGATAGTGCAATCACCACCTATGCTGACAATTGTAACATCGTGCTTTTGACTTAAAAAATGAAGAAATAATAATTGATGCGGCGCAAAGAATTAATGTTATGGGAGAATATACGATAACAACAACAGGAATACCGACTATCAATACTGTGTTTCTCATGGCATAGCCGCTTTTTTTGATTTTCACAGAGTTACACTTAGGGCAGATATCCTCTGCATCGTATTCATCGTCTTCGCTTTCTTCAAATTCATCGAGAGGAATCTCAGCGTAATCGGCTGTAAGAAATTGATCAACTATTGCTTTGGCTTTACGTTGGTCATCCTTCAGAACCAGCAATTTAATGCCCTGAACCGCATTAGCAAATAATTGGTTTGATGAAACAATTCCCTCATCACGTATCTCGCAAATGATATCTTCACCAAGTAATAGGTTCTCGACAATTTTTATGTCATGGAGGTTTGGGGAATTATAAATTTCAATGTGCATAGGATCCTGCTGGCTTAATAGAGTTAATTTAGAATATTTAGAATGTTTTGTGAGCGTATGAGCTCACAATATAACTCTGAAAAATCAACCAATCCCTCAATAAACCACCCCCTCCGCAACCAATACCCTCCCGACATTTTCTATCTTTGGCGCAACTGGAGATATATATGATACTCACAACCCCTGCCCTACTCTTCCCTGCAATTTCACTGCTGCTGCTTGCCTACACCAATCGTTTTGCAATAACCGCGCAACTCATACGACAGCTCCATGCTAATGGCAGAGAAAAAATGTCGCATATAATTGACCCTCAAATAGAAAACTTACGCAAGCGACTTAATCTGATTAGAGTTATGCAGGCTTTTGGTATCACCAGCTTTCTATGTTGTACTGTTTCTATGCTCATGCTCTTTACTGAAAACATATCAGCGGGTAAATATATTTTTGGTCTGAGTCTTGGACTTCTTTGTATTTCACTATGCATCTCACTCTGGGAGATTTGGATATCCGGTGATGCACTTAAATATGAACTCCAGGATATGGAAAATGAACGAGATAGTGAAAAAAAAAGAAGAAAGGATGATGTTGTATGATCGTGTTACTCTCCCCTGCTAAAAAAATGAAAATTGAAAACGCACTTACCAAACGGTTTCGTGTACCACATTTTTTAAATGAAGCCGAAGAGATCAATGAATTCCTACTCGAATGGAATGAACCACACTTGAAAAAGGTGATGGCGATAAGTGACGCACTGACTGAATCAACCATGCACATGATTGCTCATTGGAATACAAAACATACTGCCCAAAATAGTACTGAAGCGCTTCTTGCATTTGCGGGGCATGTTTTTGAAAGTATGGATCCTCATAGTTTTAGTGATAGTGAGCTGACCTTTGCCGATAACACCATCCGTATCCTCTCTGGATTTTATGGAATACTCAAACCACTCGACCTCATGAAACACTATCGTTTTGAACTTGGCTACCGTACGCCACTGTGTGAGAGTAAAAATCCTTACCATTACTGGAAAGAGAGAGTTACCAATCAACTGAGAGAAGAGCTTGGTACTGATACTACGGTCCTCAATCTTGCATCAGACGAATACTCTAAGGTAATAGATTTTAAGAACTTAGATGCGACGGTTGTGACGCCTGTTTTCTTAGACCTTAAAAATGGCAAACTCAAAACAGTGAGTGTGTATGCAAAAGCGGCCCGTGGAAAAATGGCTCGGTATATTGTAACAAAAAAGATTACTGACCCTAAAGACCTCATATCATATAGTGTTGATGGGTATAGCTATCAGCCAGACAAATCAGATGATTCACAAATGGTTTTTGTTCGCGAGTAATCTGTAAATGAGTTACAGGCGCCCCTTATAAAAAGAGCTAGCCTATATAGCTTGAAAGTAACGCTTTAAATTCAATGACTGCCTTTTCTAGGTCGTCATTAATGAGTACATGTTCGTATTTGCCTTTTGTTTCGGCAAAATCAATCTCTTCACGAGCATTAGTAAGGCGGAGTTGTATTACTTCGTCACTGTCAGTTCCTCTGTGACGCAGCCGGCTTTCCATCTCATCCATGTTGGGAGGCATTATGAAAATACCAACGGCCTTGGGATACTCTTTATCAAAAGTAACTTTGCCATAGACATCCATATCGAGAATGACACTGATGCCTTTAGAAAGTTGCTCTTCAACATAGGCTCGCGGAGTACCATAAAAGTTTCCGTGCACTTCCATGTATTCAATGAGTTGATCCTCTTTAATCATCTCTTTAAACTGTTCAACAGTTTTGAAAAAGTAGTGCTGACCATCAATTTCACCATCGCGAGGTAGGCGTGTTGTTGCAGAAATAGAGTAAGAGAGTGTTTCAAACTCATCAATTACTCTATCTTTTAATGTTGTTTTTCCGGCTCCTGAAGCAGCGGAGAGTACAAAGAGTGTCGCTTTCATAATCTACTCATCATCATTTTTAATTAGGGGAACATTGAGGAGTGCCTCTTGGCGTTTCTTACGTTCTTCAGTATTTTCTCGTCGCTGACGCTCAAACTGAAGATCTTGAATTTTTTGGTTGTGAGTGAGTATCACTTCTTTGGATATGATCTCTTGCAGGCGCTCTAAGGCATGAGAAATCCCGCCAATGGTATTCATTATAATCATAAACGACACTCCTATCACAAAGAGAAAGAGTATCGCTATAAAAATTCCGAGTTTGAGTTCAATATCCATCTATATCCTACTGTTTTATAAGAAAGGGTTGTATCCAGTCAGCATGGTCATAATGTTTATCAGTAAGTGAATCCACCTGAAGTGAGAGCACTTGCACATTAGAAACATCGATGAATAAACTATTATAGGTAAAATTCTTTACTACAGATGATTTAAATAGCTCTTTACCATCACCATAGATTAAAAAGCGCACACCATCTCCTCCTGGGTCTTCGTCATCAAGACCATACCCAGCAATAAATGATTTGTATTTCCCATCAAGTTTAAAATCTTGGGTAGAAAATGCGTGTACCCCATAGCCGCTGGTAAATTCTCTACCGCCAATTTTTAATACATTACCATCAAGAGATTTGTCTACCTGTGCTTTAGACCATGACTGTATGCTTTTAACTGCACTCAGCTGCGTTAGTGGTTTAACTGTTGGATCATCAATAAACCCATCTTTAGTAACGCGACCAAGATCACGGCCTTCACTATTAAAAGCGAGTACTTCTAGAGTATAGAAGCCAACGATTTTTTCTTTAAGAGGAATTGTTAATGGGGTGTCGCCTTTTTTAGGTTTAATAGACTGTACTTTCTGTCCATTAAAAATGATATCAAAGTCTGCAGTCTTCCCAATTTTCTTAAGTGAGAGATTTACTGAAAGGGCTGTATCGGTTACTTTGATATCTGAGAGTGTGAGATCACGTTCAATTTGCATCACTCGCTTTCCGTGAAGTTTAGATATATAGAGTGGATAACTGCGTACTACCTTAGAACGAAATACTTCTTGGAGGTCATAGGACTGTTCAAAACCATCACACACCGCTTCAATACGCGTTTCGACGGCTTTTTTATGGAATGACTTACTATTCCAGCAATCGAGTCCCCGTACATAGTAGACTTCCCCACCGAACGATTTCATTAACTCTTTCTGTTTAACTGAACCAAGCGCTTTAAAATTGCGGTAGTGCATGGATGAATGCCCATATCCGAGCATATGATACGGTCGACCATAGATAAAGAGTTTGCGCCCTTCGTTTTCGGCAATCCAACCACGAAGTTCAACCTGTTCGGTAGTGAGGTGGTTTCTCTTATACATTATATTTTTCTCGAAACTTGGTTTGTGTCTATACGTCAGTGAAAAGAGCACGGCAAGTACCAACAAGGTAAAACCAATGTTTTTCTTAACAGATACTTTTTCGTCACCACCACCAATAAACTTCTTGAGCCATACCGCAAGTACTTGATAGATAAAAAATCCGGCAAAGAAGGCCATTGTTGGTAAGACAATAAGGATATAGCGCTGATTAATGTTAATGGTAAAGTCACCCGACACATTTTCGAAAATCATAAAACTTTGGATGTGATAGAGTGCTAAGAAGAGGAGCCATTTACGATACGAGCTGTTCTTAAAGGCTGCGATACAGAAGGTTACGAAGCCTGCAATAGAGAGTACTGTTTGATAACTGAGGAATGGGTTATCTAAGAGGTCGCCCTTCATTGGGGTATTGACCATCAGCTTGAGGTTAATCCAGAGGTTTTCCCAAAAGTGTCCATGAGCACTGTGTTCTCCCCCTTGAAATGAATAGCCCTGATAAATCGATATGGTAATCAAGATTGGGATACTAAAGAACGTAAGGAACGTTGTAAAAGCGTGGAAGCTCTTTTTATTATCAAGAAGAAGGGGCAGAGAAAAGATGCCAAAAGCTAAGAAGCAGAAAACCGTCTCTTGTCTTGTTTGTGCAAAGAGCCCTAAAAATGCTGCAAACAGTGCCCAATCCCAGTAGTCTTTACTGTGCTCAAAGGCCCACTTCATTAAAAAGAGAGCAGTGAGCGATAGGAGTACATAGAGGGGCTCCACTGATGAAGACCTAAATTGAAACATGAGGGTTGGCGTCAGGCCAAGCATTGCCGTAGAAAACAGTGAAAGAACCTCATTGTTGGTCCAACTATTGATTCCGTAAAACGTTGCAAAAAACATGAGAAAATAGAAGACGAGCTGGAGTTTAAATATCCATTCGAGGTCTTCTCCAAATAATTTCATGGGAAGCATATAGAGAAGCGCAAGGCCCTTAGCTTTGAAGTTGGTAACGGTTGTTTTACAATCCATATCACCTTTAGCATCAAAATAGCCCTCTTTACAGGCGCCAGCACTTTGATTGTGGTACATGTTTTGCGCAGCGGCAAGGTAAATAGACTCATCTGATTGAACTCGGTGACGTTCAACGATATAGGTGCCTGTAAACCAAGTACAGATAACTGCCAGTGATGTGAGCACAATTATTGTAGATCTACTTGGGGTATAGCTTTTAAAAAATTCCCACAGTGATTTTCTTTTTTTGAATGAGAGTACCGCAATTACAATAACGTTAAGAAGTAGTATCCAAAAACTCTGATGTTGATCCATAACTTGCTTGAGGAAGTACTTACCACCTGCCAATCCATCAACAAATTCGCGAAGAGGGCCTTTTTGGGCAAGAACGATAAGAAGTATTACAACAACTACAGGGAAAATGAGGGGTACCAAACGCTCTGGCTTTTTGATTTTCTCTATTAGCTGGGTAAAATGTTCAGGAATGGTCATACAAAATCCGATTGCTTTAAACTCAAGGAAATTATAGAAAAAGATAATTGTTAGGGTACCTCTAAAAAGGGCTTTTAACAGATCCCTGTCCAAATATCGATAATAGTAAGGTATAGAAATTTTGAACGAAAGAGGCTTTAACTCGTTAAGCAGTTATGAGTGAGATTTGATCTTCAACAAAGAAACTTTTTTATACTATATTAAATTGTAACCTCCTAAAATTTGGCTCATTATGCAAAACAGCGGCTTTTTTACATTCCGAACATTGATCATTTCACTCTCCCTTATGATAAGTTCAGTTATTGCTGAAACTCAATTGAATATGTGGATCATGCCTAATGGTGAGCGGCCCAGTAAAAACATTAAAGCCTATACCGACCAGTTTGAAAAAGAAAATCCTGGAATTACCGTCAATATAGAGGTGTTAAGCTGGGGAAATGCTATTTCTCGACTTAAAATGATCGCTAAAACCAAGCGCGGACCAGATCTTGTACAAGTGGGCACCACCTGGGTTCCCTATCTGAGTGAATTAGGAGCGCTTCTCGATCTCACACCCTATATGGACAATCTCTCAAGACCTGAAGAATTTTTGAGTGCTACTTGGAGCTCAACCCACCGATTTGGGTATAGCGAAATTGTCGCGCTACCTTGGTTTTTGGATGTACGTACTATTTCATTGAATAAGCGTCACTTTGATTCAATGGGCTTTTCTAGAAAGAATTTTGAAACTATAGAGAGCTTTAAGCGATCTCTTAAAGTATTTGCTCAGAAAAAAGTGACTCACGAGGGTAAACGTGTGTGGCCAATTTCGTTTTCTGGAATTGGTGATTGGAACTTAATACACAATTTTGCCCCGTGGATTTGGTCCAATGGTGGTTCATTTGTCAAAGAGGTCGATGGGAAGTTTGTCAGTAATATGAGTGACCCCAAAACTATTCAGGGCATTCGTGAAAATATCTCTTTCTATTTTGAAAAGCTCATCGACCCAACAGATATAGAGCGTGGTACTACGCTCACCGAGAAAAAGTTTAATAATGGTGAATCTTTTAGCCTTCTTGGTACAACCTTTGGTGCATTAACCCGTCACTATAATCGTGTAAAAGAGGGTAAAGCTGATCTGAATACGTTAGAAGATATGGTTTTAGTTCCTTATCCAAAGGGTCCTGGCGGTCAATTTTCATTTATTGGGGGAAGTAACCTTGCTATCCCCAAGTACACAAAAAACAAAGAAGCGGCAATTAAATTACTCGGCTTTCTTATGCAAGACTCTACCCTCTTTCATTATTCCAGAGATATTGGAGCGTTTTCTACCAAAAAGAAAATTGTAAATAATGTGCCCGAAGTAAATAGTGACTATTATCAAGCTATCTTAACCAGCTTAAAATTTGGACGTGCCTTCCCTAATATTCCAGAATGGACCGAGGTGGGCTATGTACTTAAAGAAGGTTTAGAGAATATTTGGTGGCAAGTGTCGGGTATTTATGGTGATTTTAATGAAGAATATTTTATAAAAGAGCTCCAAAACATGGATGCTAAAGTGAACAAAATTCTCAATAATTCCAGCATGAGTGAAGCGTATGATAGCGACGATATGGTTATAGAGATTCCTCTCCCTGGTCAAGTGGGGAGCGCATCATCATTCATAGATAGACTGGGACTCACACAAAACTCAATTAATGCGATCATAGGTATTTTACTTGCCATAGTAATCGTAACGTTGATACTCTTTTTGGCTAAGGGTAAGAAGGACTAGTTCTTATTTATTCTTCTATGCCATCAGTATGCTCTATGTTTAATTTTTTACTTTATTTATTTTATTAACTACTGGGGGCTGCGCACCCCCAGACCCGCGCCAATATTTTTCTGCAGCAAAAAATACTGGACAAAATGCCGTCGCTGACCCGCAGCGAACCCGAAGGCCAGTCAGGTTCAGATATAAACCGCTCAGGATTAAACCTTCGATTCAACGAGAATGTTATTGAAAATATATACCTAACATCTTTATCCCTACCTTTTGTGGCTAAGATGTTAAATGTTTGATAACTATACAATTAGGAATTACTGCTTAAGGAAATCCTTGATGAGATTCATGAGATCAGGATACTCTTCTACAGCAGGGAGCTCAGGGAATTGATCCTGAATTGCCTTATTAGACTTAAAGAGAATACCAAGCTCAGCTTCTTTAAGCATTGTCGTATCATTAAATGAATCACCCGCAGCACAGATAGAGTAATTAAGCCCTGTGAGTGCTTGAACCGCTTTTTTCTTCTGGTCTGGCTGTCTGAGACAATAGTCTACAATAACATCATTTTCGACTGTAAGATTGTGACAAAAAATAGTTGGCCAATCGAGTTGTTTCATGAAGGGAACCGCAAATTCTACAAATGTATCAGACAGAATAATAACCTGGGTGATTGAGCGGAGCTCTGCAAGAAATTCTTTAGCACCTTTAAGCGGTTCTAATGTGCTGATAACGTCTTGTATTTGACTTAATTTGAAGTTGTTTTCTTTTAAGATATCGAGACGGCCCTGCATGAGTTCGTCATAATCAGGAATGTCACGCGTAGTTAGTTTTAAGGCTTCAATACCTGTTTTGTTGGCAAATTCAATCCAAACTTCGGGTATCAGAACCCCTTCTAAGTCGAGGGCAATAATTTTTTGTGTAGCCATTACTTTGCTCCCTTAAAGTACTCTTCTATTTCGGTTGGGGTAAAAAGGTACTGAGTTCTGCAAAAATCACAAATGATTTCAGTGTCTTCGCCTTTTGTAACAATATCAGCAATATCATTTTTTGACAATGCTTGAAGTGAATTTAACGAACGGTCTTTTGAACAAAAGCATTGAAACACTGGGTCACGGGTTGCGTGAATAACCGGAGTAAACGGACCATAAAGCTCATTGAGCAAACCTTCAATATCATACCCTTCAGCAGTACTAAAATCATCAAAAGGTTTCATGTTTACGATTACTTGTTCGAGAATAGCGGTCGTTTTATCATCTATATCAGGAAATGCCTCTACAAGAAACCCAACGGCATATTCGAGCTCTTTAGTAGTCCCCTCTTTGAGTTTGGTTGCAATGCCTACTGCTGATTTTGTCTGTTCAGAGTTGAGGTAGTATGCCGCAAGGGATTTACTAATCTCTGGGTGCGTCATCTCTACAATGCCTTCTGAAAGAAGCTTGGCCTCTTTATTATATTTTTTAACCCTGAGTGTCTGGGGAGATAAGAGGAGTTCAAAGTCTCCTGCAGCATCAATCTCTTCGTGCGGTATCTTGGCCCGAACAAGGCCAGCAGGTGTTGAGTCAGCCATTACATAGCTAATGTCGCCCGAAAACTCAGCTTTAAAACTAACGGTTCCATTATCTTTGAGGGATGAGGAGAGCATCAGTGATGCAATTGAGGATTCTGCAAGGAGGGAAAGGGTCCATGCCTCGGCCCCCTGTATGGCGCCGATTTTATTTGCGGTGCGGGTAAAGTCAATAACGACAACTCTAAAGGGTGCTTTTTCGGCAGTTGATCGAATGATTGTATCTTTTCGATGAGTAGTCTCTGACACAGAAGTCTCCTGAGAGGAAGGTGTAAATCGTTATTTCAGTTCAAAAATACAAAATTAATACCCCTTTTTAAATCAGATCTTCGGTGAATAAGTTAAATTTTGGCTGTTTGGAAGAATACGAGCAAAAAAGTTCAATCACCGCATCATATGAATAGAGAAAAAGTAGCACGAGCTATCCGGTATTACCGATACAAGCTGTTTCCACGGAATCAGCGGTCGTTTCCTGTAGCGCTTTCTATTTTCTTAGGAGTATGGATCGGAGTAATGCCAACTATAGGTATCGCTATTGCGCTCACTATTCTGATCTGTAAAATTATACGCATTCCAATAATCCCCGGTGTTACTGCATCATTTATTGCGAACCCGGCAACCCAGTTTCCATTCTTTTATCCTGGGGGCTATGCAATTGGCACGGCGATTGTCGACCCTCCCCCTTTTGAGTTTCTCTCAATTTTTCAAAAAATATCTCAAGGATTTTCGATTACAGAGTTAAGTAGTTATGGCGAAACCTTAGGTGGCTTTGCCTCACTGGCCACACAAAATACTCACCATTTTGTTAGTTTCATGGTGGGTATGACTGTTCTTTCGACAATTATCGGTGGCGTTTGCTTTTTTGCAGCACTCTATTATATGGAGAATCTTAAAAAAAACCGATTTAATGCGAAAGGTTCTAAACGATAGGCTAAAAAAAGCCGAAAACCTATAGAGGAACAGTTACCTTTATAGATGTGAGTTTCGTGAAATTTAGTTCTCTTATAATTATATTAGTCGTATCAGCAACACTGTTGATGGGCCAATTTATATCAGTAGATGGTCTGTATGGATATCACACAACTCCCTCTGCAGCAATAAAACCAGCGGGAACCTTTACTGGTTTTGGGAATATACTGCCCGTCTATTATAGCCCGTATCCTGATAGTACCCGACAGCCATTTAATGGAGGTTTTAATTTAGCACTTCTCAGTAACCTGGAAATGGGGATGGTGGTCTCGACTATGACTGCAGATGGTGATAATTTTTATGTGCCTCGTATTTCATTTAAATATCAGTTTGATCAGTTTACGAAAGATTCTCCTCTCCTCAGTATTGGCACAACTGATCTACTCAATAGACAAAATTTTGTTGGTAACCTCTTTTTTGTAGGCGCTACTCATTTTTACCCCTTTGGCACAAAGATCACTTTTGAAACGGGTGCAATCTATCAGCGCTATACCAAAGAGAGCCCCCCTAAGGAAATCTATACGCCAATTCGTGCTTTTTTAAATGGTAGCTTAGACAATGGGAGCTACGCTTTTGTATTTGAAAACAAAATTAGTGACCTTGGTTTAGAATTGAGTCAGTTTTTGGTGTATCGACCGGGTTTTGAAGAGTACCCTTATTCGGGATTCAGTGTTATGGTAGGCCGAGCTTCGACGGAGTTTTATCCTGATAAAATGAGTTCTATTGTAGCTGGCTTTGAGTATACGAGAAGTTTCAGATCAATTGACCCCGATCTTGACCGTATCAAAAAGCGAATGAAATTTAAAGAGCCTATCTTTTGGATTGACCTTAAGCCAGACTTTATTGGAATAAATCAGTTGAATCTATCCGGGGGGCTAAAACAAATAACAGCACAGCGACTGGGAATAGAAAGTGATATCGCGATAGAAACGGGTATCCCCAATCTTATGTGGGTAAATACCTTTAATTTTCCAATCCAATCTAAGAATGAAGAACATTTAGATGGTGTTACATACTGGTCAAAGCGGGTGCTTCAGTATGAGATTCCCACATCGAAGTCAGGCCAATATCTTTCGATTTATGCTCCTCAAGTCTCTTTCGGGTATTTCGGACATAATGCTCGCGGGATATTGTGGGGTCAAAAAATAGCTCTCTTTAATTGGCGCCCTATTGAATTTTCACTTGGTATTATTAATCAAGAAGAATTACCGAGTAATCCATTTATGCTGTATCGAGTTGCAAGACTCCCGATACATCCCCCTTTCAGTGGGTTTAGTGCGAGAGATGTTCAATGGTATATTGAAGGAGGCACGTTTAAGGATAAGAGCACTACTGTAGGTATTGTGGGTAACTATCCTGGTGGTGATGGTTTTGAAGCTGAAGTATCATTGCGCTATAACCTTGATTGGGGCATAGAGGTAGGACTGCAATATACAATGGACCTTTCTGATATGGTTCAGTACACCGGTTCCTTGATGCATATTGGGTTATCGCCGCGTAATAGAATGAATTTTCGGAATTCGATTTCCCAGACGAGAAGTGCACAAAATGAGTCACTGGATACTTATACATGGAGAAGTTCAATTAATGACGATAACACATTTCAAGATACCTGGTGGGAAAAACCTCATATAAATGTCAACCGGAGCATTGATACGTCCTATTTTAATCGATTAGTATTTTGTAGAGATACCCCCACCACGGAGTGTGAAGTAACTGATCGAGACGGTGATAGCATTCCAGATCATCTTGATGCCTGTCCCGACAGGGCCGAAGATAAAGACTCGTTTCTTGATGACGATGGTTGCCCTGATCTCGATGATGACGGCGATAACATCACTGATTCACTCGATCAATGTAAAATGATACCAGAGGATATTGACGGATATTTGGATCAAGATGGTTGCCCTGAGTTTGATAATGATGAAGATGGTATTCTGGATAGTCTTGATGTTTGTCCCTTGCAAGCAGAAGATATTGATGGTTTTGAAGATGAGGATGGGTGCCCTGAACTTGATAATGATGGCGATGGGATATTAGATAATTTTGATCGCTGTGTCTCGATACCGGAAGACCTCGATGGCATTGATGATGATGATGGGTGTCCTGAGTTTGTAGATAATGATGAGATTCCAGATCATCTGGATAATTGCCCTGAATTGACTGAAGACTTTGATGGGTTTGAAGATGAAGACGGGTGCCCCGAACCAGATAATGATCGCGATGGTATCATCGATATCAAAGATCAATGCCCGAATAAGCATGAAATATTTAATAGTTTTATGGATGAAGATGGGTGTCCTGAGTAAAAAACGATAGCACTATAGCAGGACAAATGTAAAGGGTTTTAGTGAAAACCTCGAATGGAATGAAATGGTGATGCAAAATTTTGAGGTATTGGCTGTTCAATAGATCGTTTAATTAATAACGAAGTGCTCTCTCCACTAAGTGATTCCAAAGCTGCAGCAAATACTCCCTCATCTTCGGCCCCCAATTCATGCAAGAGATCATCTCGCGCCGTGACTGATTCGTCGATGCCACCAAAGAAGTCCCACTGTTCACCATTAGTCCCACCGATAAACGAAATGGGAAAAAACATGTGACTTTTAAGGTCAAAGCTGTACATCCCTACTGGTTTACCTGCAGTTTGTTGACCTACTACAGTAAGATCAATGTGATCTTTGAGGGTCATAATGAGGTATTCACTCGCCGAGGCTGTGCGCCCACTGGTAATTACGATAACCTTTTTTGGGGCAAGTGTATTGTTGTGGGGCTCGATACTATAGGTGGTATCGATATCCGAATTTTTATCATTAGCATAGAGTGAAAAGGAGGCGTCTTGATAATTGCTCGGGAGCAAATAGCTTGCAATATAACTCGCGACATCGAGTGAGCCTCCACCGTTATAACGTAAATCGATAACGAGCTCGGTGACCCCTTCAGTATGAAAGAATTCAAAAACCGTATCAAGATGAGGGATTGAGAAATCCATAAAACTGTTATATAGCATATACCCAACAGTATGGTGCTCTTTCTCAATAACGGTAGCGAGGGGGATAACTGGAATTAATAAATTTTCTTTACTAAAAACCTTTTTTATAACCTTTCCAGAGCTTGTGTGTACTTCAAATTCGATGCTATAACCAACTTCATCAGGGCCATATTCATTACCAAATCCACCTTCGCGGATTAACTCCTTTACATCGTTGCCATTGAGAGACACAAGAGTGTCTCCCCTATGAATTCCTGCTTCAGCAATCTTTGACTCTTCAAATACTTGTGAAAACACAAGATAATCAGACGACACCCGCATAAAATCAATACCAAGCCCAACTCCTTCTCCGTTAATATAGTGCTCAGTATAGGTGTCGATATCAAGAATAAAGCTCCATTTGTCTGGACCTGGGTCATTGTAAGCAAGTGCATTGACATATTCTTGAGGGTCACTATCATAATAATCGGAACGGTCAACCCACTCTATTTTATCGTACCAAAGATAGTAGCGACTCATAACTTGCGAAATGTCACTTAACAGACGTGATTGAGCGGTATTGGTGTCATCATTATCGGTGACTAAAGAACATTGTGTCAGTGCTAGAAGGACGATGCCTCCTACAAGGGATTTTAAAATCATAAATATATCCTAAATAAGCTCCTAGTAATTATATCTTTTTTTCGATGATTGAGTATCCCCTAATGTTTCTAGCTATATTTATAGTCAATAAATGATGAGATGGCAGTAATGAAACCCGATAACCACCTGAGTAGAGCTGGATTTGAGACTCTTAAAGCTGAATGGCACGATTTAAAATTTGTACAACGCCCAGAAATGAAGCGTCAGGTGCAAGCGGCAGCAGCAGAAGGTGACCGATCAGAGAATGCGGCGTATACCTATGGTAAAATGCGGCTTCGGGACATTGATCAACGCCTTAAAAAGCTCGATCGTATTTTGGATGGTTCTATAATTGTCGATACCGTTAAATCTGATGATGGCAAGGTCCGTTTTGGTGCTACAGCAACCCTCTTAAATGCAACGAACGGTAAGTCAGCCACTTACACCCTTGTGGGTTCAGCCGAAGTAGATGCGATTAATGGTCGGATTTCTATGGACTCACCGATGGGTAAAGAGCTAATGTTTAAAGTGGTGGGTGACTCAGTTACAGTTCAAACACCACGTGGCCCTGTAGAATACACTGTAACAGATGTGGCATTTCTCTAAGGATCAGAGTGCCTGTTATTCACACCCCTTATGATAGTTATTACATTTGTCGTATTAAATCTTTTTTAAAAACTACCCCATGTATATAGATACCCATTGCCATATAGACTCAATTATAGATAAAATGAATCTTGACAACGGTGAGCTAATCACTGATATTTCACCCGAGACAGTCCTTAAGCACTATACCACGTTAAAAGAGCTTTTCCCTCCTGAGTATGAAGGCGCCATTAATGTATCCTGTGAAACGGCAACCCTCGATTTTGGACTGAGTATTATACAGTCGTGTCCTGAGGTATTTGGAGCTCTTGGGATTCATCCCCATGATGCAAAAGAGTACACGGATGCAATTCATGAAAAACTCATTGCAGCTATGGCTCTACAAAAAGTGGTTGCATGGGGGGAAATGGGACTCGACTATCACTATGATTTTTCTCCTCGAGAGATACAGCAAGAGGTGTTTGTACGACAGCTTTCTGCCGCGGCATCTCTCAACAAGCCAATTTTAATTCACACGCGTGAGGCAGAAGAAGATACCCTTAGAATACTAAATGAGCATCTGCCGGATATCATTCCTACCCATATACACTGCTATACTGGAGATATCTCATTTATGAAAAAGCTGGATGGTCTCAATAAAAAGCTCTTTTTTGGCTTTACCGGCGTGATTACTTTCAAAAATTCACAATCCATCCGTGAGGCATTAGAATGGCTACCTTTGGATCAAATACTCCTCGAGACCGATGGCCCTTATATGGCACCTATCCCTTTTAGAGGAAAAAAAGCACACCCTGGTATGATCCCTCATATTGCCTCAATGATTGCAGAAGTAAAAAATATCTCCCTTGAGTCTGTCTATACTGCCTGTCGTGAGAACACTCGAGTCATGTACGGAATTTAATAGAGAACGATTTTACAGAATTAATTACATTTATTTTCGATCACCCCTTTATGATTAGGTCTTTTATGAACTCTGTATTTTATAAGGTACTCTTGATGAGTACTCTCTCTTTAGTGATGCTGAATTGTAGCGAAAATAGCCCAACGCCCCTAGCTCAGATTACTCCAACAGTATCTTCGAGCTCGGAACCGCTTGTGCAATCATCAAGTTCAATGATGGAACCACTCTCATCAGCTATTGTGGCCGACCCTAATTGGAATGGTCCTGCTAAAAGATTCCCCACTGTAGCACATACTACGGATACGCTCACCATTCTCACTGTTCGTATTACTCATACGGATTATAAAGGAAGTACTGTAGTATCTATTATTGATTCTATCTATAACAGTGCCCAACAATTGGTAACGGTTGTTGAATGGAGTGTTCCAAAGGATTCTTTAAACTCAGGGGTACCCATGATTAAAGCGCGCAGTCGAAATCATTATACCGATGCCGGACATGTCGTTGCCATAGAACGGAGCTCACTCAACTTAGGTATGGATAGCATCTATTCAGCAAACACCTACACCTACTCTGAGACAAATGAACTTACTGAGTACAGCACCTATTATTTTGGTGACCTCTATGAATGGGACCAGTATACCTATACCGCAGACTCAATTAATAAGGAAACCTTTAAACCTACTGCACCCGATACCCCTCAATTTTGTTCACGTAATGGACTTGATGCCGCAGGTCACATTTTAAATCTCTATTCGGGAGGCTGTGACAGTTTAGCACTCATTTATAAAAACCTCTATGATGACGTTACGGGTACTCTTTCATCGGTACAACGCTATGGAGGTCAAGAAATGGTCAATACCACTGAAGTGTATAGCTATAATGCCACCACACTATCTGATATATTAATTTCAAATGGAAATGAGTACGTCTATCAGTATGATACCAGTGATCGTATTTCCAGCATTGTATGGTATAATACTGCTGGAGATACGAATGAAGTTTGGGCTTATCAGTATAATCCTTAGAAATCGTTCTTGTACATTACTATCTGGAGAACTTTTTGCTATTTGAGGATACGCCTCGGGTAACTGAGAGCCCTCCCCTATAAATACTCAACATTTGTGGACGTAACGGTTACTCACTGTAACCACTTAAAATGGCTAATACATCAAATTTAGGCTAAAAATACCTATTCCGGTTACACCTGTAACCGCATTCTAATCGGTTTTGTGTTCAAGAATGACTCTCCTCTCATTTTGACTATATATTATACCTATGACACAGACGCATACATACAACCACAAACAAACTATTGCAGAAGACACCCAGTCGCTGTGCATAGAGGAGAGTTCAATGAATAAAACAGAAGAAATAGTAATCGATCTTATCCAATACTCTTTTATTGGGTTAATTACACTCGTCGTATCTTATGCGAGTATCACTACACTTATTTAAATAATTACCACTGACAAATAGATCCGAATTACCCTTTATGTTATAAGAGTAAATTGGATCTATTGTTTTTTAATTTCTTGTATATAAAAGTAGAATTTAGGTATAATGAAAATGTTACTAGAGCAGGCAGAGTTACCCAATGAGACATATGGATCTTATACAACCCTTAGAGAAACTAAAAAGGATCAGTTCTTCTTTCAGTTACGTTCACGTATACTAAATTGAGGAATGAGAGGCACTTATGATTTCGGTATATGATTATTCTGATTATCGACTTTTTTTGAGAGACCATCAAGCGATGAAGTCTACTCAAAACCGATCCTTCTCATGGCGCTATTATGCGCAAAAAGCTGGCATTAACTCAACATCATTTTATACACAAGTCGTTAAGGGAAACAGAAACCTTACGAAAGAGACTATTTTAAAAACCTGTATTGCTTTTGCCCTCGGTGATGAAGAAGCTGAGTATTTTGAAAACCTAGTATCATTTAATCAAGCAAAATCTATCAAAGCACAACAGATCTTTTTTGAAAAAATAATCGAACAACAAAAAATAAGAAATATTAAACACCTGAAAGAAGAGCAGTTTGAATATCTCTCTGCATGGTATCACAGTGCAATCCGTGAAGCGGTGCTTATATTTGATTTTAAAGGGAACTACGCTGCCCTTGGGCAATTTTTAAAGCCTTCAATCCCTGCAAAAGCAGCTCAAGATTCCGTTGAGCTCCTCCTACAACTTGGATTTTTAAAACAAGATAATGGCACGTTTATGCAAACGGAACCAGCTCTGAGTAGTAGTCACCAAAACAATTTTAGCTCTCATCAAGTGGTGAACTATCAAATAGAGATGCTTCAAATGGCCATTGCCTCATTTGACCGATGGAAACCCAGAAAACGTCTTTCTTCAGCAACCACCTTAGGTTGTACAAAAGAGAGTTACTCTCAAGCGGTTGATATAATACGAGACTGTCGTTCGAAACTCACGAAACTCGCCTTAAATACCACAGTAGCAGAACAGGTTTATATGCTGAATATTAACTTTTTTCCATTGAGTGATCATCACGAAGAATAGAGAATACATAGAATAATAGTTGAGACCAAAAACAAAAAAGCTCACTATGACTTTTCCCCAATGGATTGTCATAGTGAGCTTATTTACTCTATGGTTTTATTCTTTTGTATTAGTTCTATTTAATATAAAAGATTTGTTTAAATGGTGCAGATGCGCCATTAGATATTTTCAAGAAGTAAATGCCATTATCGAGTGAACGACCAAATGATAACTCATTGTACCCCTCATTTTGAGAGTGGTTCAAGTCGAGTACTTTAGTACCGTTAATAGTAAATACTTGTACATTACTTGCAGACGCTTGTGACGCACTATACGTGAGGCCTGATTGTGTAACGTTGTGTACTGCCGCAATTGATGATTGATCAATCATTGGTGCAATAATACCTTGTTTATGTAAAATCGATCCATTGAAACTATTGATACATTGTCCAAGGGTTGCGTATTCAACGTAGACCATCTCATCACCACTAGCACCTGGGAACCACATGCCGTCAGCAAAAACATTGAAATGGACATATTTACCTGTGTAGTCGTGTACCGCATCGTCAAAAGAGTATACTGTACCATTCTGAGCTGTTGCTGGTGCATTTGCAAAATAGAGACCTGTTGAACCTACATTACCCTCGCCAATAAAGAAGCGCGGATCAGTATATTCAATTTCGGTATCTATAAGCAGACGAACACCACCATTATCAAGTGTACATGCACAGATGCTCTCATCACCACAAGCTGTTTGTGGAATTGAGCTTGAGCTCGACATAACTGATGATGAGGACACTACAGATGAAGAAGATACCACAGAGCTACTACTAACCACAGAAGATGAACTTACTTCTGATGATGATGGTGCTTCTGAACTACTGCTCATCTCTGATGAAGAACTCACCGGACCAGAACAAAGGTTCATGTCTGATTCATTTACGTAGAGCATTTGAGCGCCGCCAGTACCAGGATACCAGTTGCCTTCAGCATACATATTGAAGTGAATTGTTTTACCAGCATAGTCATGTTCGGTTTCGTCAAAGTAGAATGCAGTTCCTTCAGTAGAAGTTGCATTTACGTTTGCATGATACAGACCATTAGAGCCAATGCCACCTTCACCAATAAAGAATCTAGGATCAGCAGATGCAGAATTATTATCAAACACTACACGTACAGTACCGTTATCAAGTTTACATGCGCAGATTTCATCTTCGCCACATACAGAACCAGGAATGGTACTTGAACTTGATACAATCACAGAACTACTGCTTTCGATCGATGAAGAAGATACCACCGAAGAAGAGGACACTACAGATGAAGAAGATACCACAGAGCTACTACTCACTACAGAAGAAGAACTTACTTCTGATGATGATGATGGAGCTTCTGAACTACTGCTCATCTCTGATGACGAACTGACCGGCCCTGAACAAAGGTTCATGTCTGATTCATTTACGTAAAGCATTTCAGCACCACCGGTACCAGGATACCAATTGCCTTCAGCATACATATTGAAGTGAATTGTTTTACCAGTATAGTCATGTTCAGTTTCATCAAAGTAGAATGCGGTTCCTTCAGTAGAAGTTGCATTTACATTTGCATGGTACAGACCATTGGAACCAATGCCACCTTCACCGATAAAGAATCTAGGATTAGCAAATGTAGAATTATTATCAAACACTACACGTACGGTACCGTTATCGAGTTTACATGCGCAGATTTCATCTTCGCCACATACAGAACTAGGGATGGTACTTGAACTTGATACAATCACAGAACTACTGCTTTCGATCGATGAAGACGATACCACAGAAGAAGAGGACACTTCAGATGAAGAAGATACCACAGAACTACTACTCACTACAGAAGAAGAACTTACTTCTGATGATGATGGAGCTTCTGAACTACTGCTCATCTCCGATGACGAACTGACCGGACCTGAACAAAGGTTCATGTCTGATTCATTTACGTAGAGCATTTCTGCACCACCGGCACCAGGATACCAATTGCCTTCAGCATACATATTAAAATGTATTGTTTTACCAGCATAGTCATGTTCGGTTTCGTCAAAGTAGAATGCGGTTCCTTCAGTAGAAGTTGCATTTACGTTTGCATGGTACAGACCATTAGAACCAATGCCACCTTCACCAATAAAGAATCTAGGATTAGCAAATGTAGAATTATTATCAAACACTACACGTACGGTACCGTTATCAAGTTTACATGCGCAGATTTCATCTTCGCCACATACAGAACTAGGAATGGTACTTGAACTTGATACAATCACAGAACTACTGCTTTCGATCGATGAAGACGATACCACAGAAGAAGAGGACACTTCAGATGAAGAAGATACCACAGAACTACTACTCACTACAGAAGAAGAACTTACTTCTGATGATGATGGCGCTTCTGAACTACTACTCATCTCTGATGACGAACTGACCGGCCCTGAACAAAGTTCTAAGCTTGTCTGGTCGAAATAGCCAAAGTCGTTGCCTCCTGTGCCCGGTGTCCACATATTGTCTGCGAACACATTGAAATGGATCGTCCCACCAATGTAATCGTGAGCCAAGTCATCAAAGTAACTTGCTGTGCCATGCACAGAAGTAGGAAGTTCATTAGCGTAGTAGAGTGCTACTGAGCCAATGCCGCCTTCACCAATGAAAAAACGTGGTTGTGCGTGCGCTGAAGCATCGTCAAAAATGACACGAACTCCGCCATCGTCGAGTTTACAGGCGCAGAGGGCGTCTGACCCACATTCAGTTTGTATTATATCATCTTTTGGAGTGTTGCTTATAGTTTCGGCAAATAGAACCATTTGCGAAATCATAATCAAAAACACTATTTTTTTGAGTTGTGATAACTCATATATGCTTTTCATATGTGTCTGTTTCCTTTTTGTGTGTTGTGTTGTGTTGTGTTATAACTATAGAGGAGAATTTTTCAACAACATTTTAAATAGACAATGACAGAAAAGCCCAAAGTCTTAATTTTAGGCAGAAAACTAGATATCTGAGAGATTTAGTTTAGATGGTGGGGGGGGTGAAAATGTCTGCATGAGGAGTTACTGTTCACAATTTGTTGTAGTGACAGATACAAAATACATAGAGGAAGCATGTATTGAGATGCTCCTCACTTATGTAGGAGGTACTACCGAAGCACTCCTACCCTCTCAAGAAATGAATAGTCGACATTGGTACCGCTCAAATGTCCTTTTACAATATAGACGCCAGACCCGACCATTCTGTTGTGAAAGTCCTTGCCGTTCCACTGTATAAACACACTCTGGTTATACTGCCTACAGGTATTTTGGGTCGTTGATTGATCAACGGTAAAGGGTACGGGACTTTCAAACGTATGGACAAGAGTACCAAGGTTTGAGTACACCTGGAGAGTTACCCAATAATCATTTGGTGTGTCTGGCAATTCAGAAATATCTGATGAACAGAGGTCAAGGGTAAACGCGACTCCAAGAGGTTCAGCTCCATAGGTTACTAGGATGTCATCATGTGCGGTAACCCTTGGGTGTAACGAGACAATAAAGTCATCGTTAAGATAATACTCGCCATTGAGGTGCGCATAGTCATAGGTTCTTAATCCCACTATTCCTAGGGTTTTTACAGCAGGCTTCTTTGTCTCAGTGGAGGATTCATTGAATTCACTTGATGAAGATAGGAAAGGATCACTACCATCAGAATAGGGTTCGTCACTATCGTAAAAAGAGGATTCATTGCTGTAAGGATCAGGGCTAATCACCGAAGGCAGATTCTCATAACTACTAGGCATACCAAGTACTTGTAAAGAAGAACTCAAGACTCCAGAGCTGTTGTTACTACTATTGCCACTGCTACTAACACTTAGCCCATCACTACTGCTCACGAATGAATCGGAGCTGGATTGTAGCGCACTTGATGAGAGTATTGCGTCACTTGAAGAAAGAGCAGGCTGAGTAACCGTGATTACAACGGGGATAGTATCTATAAAATGATCGTAGGTTAGATAGACGTCATAGCTATATGAATCCTGAGATTTGTACTCAACAATATGACCGGGACTAATGGTGAGTGAAGAACCCGTTAGTGTAAAGGCCGAATCGATACCGGAGTTATCAAGACTG
This sequence comes from Fibrobacterales bacterium, assembly GCA_051532035.1. GTDB lineage: Bacteria > Fibrobacterota > Fibrobacteria > Fibrobacterales > JAOPTW01 > JAOPTW01. Next base: position 105,083 of record JAOPTW010000013.1, read on the forward strand.
GTTGATTGTACTACTGGATCAATATTTTTTAATAAGCCAACGGAGGTGCCCCCTACTTCCCCATTATCAAGAGTAAATTCTTGTTGTGGAAGCCTTTGCCCTTCATAACTTGGATCACCAAAATGGAGATTACTGATAAATGCAAATGAACCATCTATGTAATTTCCAATATCAGATATAATTAATTCGAGAGTGTGATTGCCTTGTGTGATAGGTTGACTAATACGTATGACCGAAGTCACACCCGGAAAAAATGGAAAGTAGTGTTCATAACTCCTATTAAATATATCATTATGAACAGCGATAACATTACCATTGGGGTGATACGCGATATTATTATTGTCTAATAATGCAATAAAAACGTCATTAATACCCTCATCTGGGCCTAACGTCCAATGTGGGCTGTGTGTGGTAAATACAAAATCAAAGGATACGTATTGAGAATCGCTCGGTATATTAAATTCCAAGGATAACTGGCTTACATCATGGGATGATTGTTTTCGAATATAGCCATGTGATGCCGTGTCATACAGCGGTATATAATCAAATACTCTGAGATCTTCACCGTGATTAAACCAAAGATCGTTATACGTTAGACGGTCATCATGGTTTTCTAGCCAATCATTAGCTATTACCACACCATCTTTGAGCTGTGCACTTGCAAGTTGTGGAAACCCTGAAAATAAACCAATACCAGAATCATGGGCATTCACAGTAACATTTATCATCTGTACGCTCGAATCAGCGCCAGTGTGTAATTGATCCCAGAGCTCTTGCTCGGTTGCCCCACCGGTAATATCAAGAGCACATAAATTAGAGACTGCTAAAGTAATAGCAATTAAAAGTGTCTCAACTAAGGTTTTAAGTTTCATAAAAAGTCCGTATAAAGTAATAGTGTTATGTAGGTATAACTCTATGTTCCAACCTAACGTTAGGAACTTTCCCTCAAATGAAAACCTTCTTGAATTATTCAGCTAAACAAACGTTCACTATCGGTGAACACAGTGTAGGATTCATTAGATTGGATGGAGGTAAGGTACTCTATTTTTTGATTGTTGTCTGTGACGGTGATCACGTATTTCTGGGTACAAAAAAAGGCTGTCTCAATAAATGAGGCAGCCTTTAGACATTCGTAATCAAAAATTATGCTACGACGTTTGCTCCAACAACAGCAGCCATCTGCATCATGTTGATTGTCTCGCCTTCTTTGATATTTCTAAGGTCAGTCAAGTTACCAGATTTACTGGTAGAATTTGTGTTTTTGAAAATAGTCTGAAGTTTTGCATCAGCAACAATATATTTACCTGCATTTTCAGCTTTGCCATTTTCAGATTTAGTCTGAAGCCCGTTTTCCTTAATATAATCCCACAGCTTTTTTGTAATTTCTGTACGAGGAAGTTCTTTTGCACCCAAAAATTCTGCCAACTCTTCTTTTAGTGTTACTGGTTTGTTCAACCCTTTAGCTTCAGCCATATTGTATACCTTATTTTAAAATTTTAAGAAATCTTATGGGAGACTCAAAACTCTACCCATTTCGATTCTAAAGTTCACTGGAGAGATGTTCCCACCTGGAAATTTAGTTTCACCTGGGAAAGTATAGCAAATTGGTGAATTCAAAACAATATATTAGCGAAATGGTAGCATCTGCGTGTGTTCCATCATTATATAACACAAATGTCGTGTTTTTAGCCTAAAAAGGGATAAATCTTTATGTTCTGAACAATATTCGATGGAGCTTGAAGGACAGAAAAGCCATTTATAGCAACGATAGCCAATGAAAAAAGTAGCTATCCCAAATAAAAAGATGTTTACCCTCGGCTTTATGATATCAATATCCCATTATACAATGGTAAGGTTTTTGGTCATTTGTGAAATCAAACATCTCAATCGCACTTAACTTTTGAGGGTCGATAGCTATATTCTTCTTTTACAACCATTACTGAGAGCCCGGTGTATACAACTCATAACGGCATAAAATCAGAAATTGAACCTAATGATAATCGTGCCATTCCTACATGTCGTTCGGATGACACATACAAAGACTTTTTTAAAGAGAGCAACAATGCTTAAAACACTTCTTACCTACTCTTTTCCTATACTCTTCTCTCTGCTTGGTTGCGGAAGCGCCCAACATTCGGATGAGTTTTATGGCGCCCCCATTCAAGAAAATGAAGTTCTTACTGACTCACGTGACAGCTATGGTAAAAATAGTGTTGCCGTTTGGACTCCCCTTACCCCTTTTGAAGAAAAGCTCATTTCCACAGAAAACTCTAACTATCGTACTCTGCTTGGGCTTGGACTCGCCGCTTCTGGTGATGTTCGGACACTTGAACAGTTTAATACTGCATTAAAAAGGATTGATATATTTATAAAACGATTGTCTCCCATGATTGCCAAGCAGCCTACATTTCAAAAACGGGGCGAAATTCTATTTAAAGAGATGCAAAAATCTTTTTATCCACAGATTTTAATTGATAACTCTGCCTATGATTTTGACCAATCTAAGCTTACGACCTTGCTCGATTCAGGTGCCTACAATTGCATAAGTAGCGCGTTACTCTATGCGCTTCTTGCAGAACGCTTTAATCTGAATCCTCAAGGGGTCATACTTCCAGAACATGCGTATATTCAAATTGAAGATGATGCCAATACTATTATTGAGGTCGAAACAACGTCATCTAGGGGTTTTAATCAGGTACACGATGAAACATTTTATAAGCAATATGAATCGGGATGGTTTTTTAATAGTGGAACCGCCCCCTTGACTTATGAAGATTATCTAAACAGAACTTTTCTTACCGTTGATCAGCTGGCTAAAAAGAATTTTTCAAATCAACACACAAGTTATCGTTTTACGGGCCTTACAGATAGGTTACGACTTATTGAGCTGCGGTATCAGTTCAACCGGTCTGATACTGCGGCATCTATAAATCTAATGTACTTTTACCAATGGGAATTAAAACACCTCATCTCAAAAAGAGACTATGCAAGCCTTGATCGTTTCATGAATATATTTAAAGTGAATGGAGCGTCAATAGTGAAAACATTCCCTAATGACAGTAATTTCAGTGAGACATTTACATGGGGGCTTTTACAAAAAGCGGTTAGCTATCAAGAGAATCACAAATTTACCCAAAGTATGGACGAGCTTGAGCTTATGCACCATTATCTTGATTCTCTCGGGGTATCTACAGAAAAAGTGGAGAGTTATATTATTGGCCACTATCAATCGGCGCTGATGTATTTCGATTCTACAAAACAGTATAAGGAAGGGATGCTCTATCAGGATACTTATGCGAGGCACTGTAGTAAGAATACAGTATGTTCGAGTACCCTTGGGCTTCTTACGTATAACTATTCAAATCAATTGTGGAATAAAAAGCAATGGGAAGAAGCAATCAAAATATACAATGTATTACTCGATGCTCCCTATCAAACACCACTTCAAGAACACTCGTTTACTAATCGAGAAGGTGCATACTACAATTGGGCTATTGAGTATTCTAATAATCAGCAATGGGATGACGCTCTTGCTCTATTAGATCAATGCATATCCCTCTCAGAAGATTACCTCCAATGTGCATCTTTGAAAGAAAATTATTCTCAGAGAAAGTAACACTCCTATTTACCCCATTGAACAACAACAGGCATAGAACGGTTGTTATTATAATCAGACAGTTTTGCTCCCAAAAGAGAATAGACTGCGATTGCCGATATGGGTATGGGTTTATTGGGTGGTACAATTGTATATCGAAAGCTTTTGTTATCAATGGACATACGGACAGGAGATATTGTTGAATCGGAGGATGACGCCATTGTTTCGGCACTACTGTGTGCACCGCTCACAACCAAATGAATTGTTGTACTCTCTGTTATAGTATCAGTAGATATTATAGAATTCATAAGTTGAAAGAGTTGTACCGATCCGTGAAGGTCGATGCTATCATTTAATGAAATAGTACGAGTAGATCCAGTCAAAGCATAATCCCACTCAACCTGAATAGCAGTATTGGAGCCTGCAAATTTTTCTGGAAACTTATATGGCACATTCGCAACTTCACTCTTGTCAATAAGAGTTTTTGCCCAGAGTGCTACAACAACTGTTCCGCTTTTATTAAATGCAGCTCCATCAATATGCTCATTGAGCTTTAAAGAGTAGGTAAGGTTAGGGTCGTACTGAAGGCCATTAAGGAATAGTGATACTGTTCTGAGGGCAACCGCAGCATTCGTTTCGATTTGACTACCATAAGGCACTCCTTTGAGATTGGTATAAAAACCCATCACACTATAAGGGTCTGTTACGGTGTCTGCTTGTTTCGCGTCAAAGAGTGCATAGGTGTGTACTTGATCAAGACCCATAGTTTGTGCTTTGATATAGAGTTTACTCAAAAAATTATACTGTGCGCTATCTGAACCTATAAGGTCATTGGTTGGAGCTCGTGGAATATTAGTTTCGGTTATAATCAAACGTTTTTCTGGATAAGTTACCCCATCATACCCATACTTCTTGAGTTGATTTCTGAACGAATGAGTTGTCTCTTCTATGACGCTTATAGCTGCGTCAGAATGACGAAAATAGTCGCGAGCCCCATTTTCCCAACGGGAGAGATTGTACATTGGGTATTTATGAAAGCTGACGCAATCAAACCAGTCTCCCCCAAGGCTACTATATTGTTCAGTAACAGATCCATCAATCGGGTTTTCGCTATTGCGCAATAAAGCATCCATAAAGTTTACATAACCAATTCCTCCAAGACAAACATAATCTGTTTCCTCTTCAGACTTTATTACTTCATACGCAATATGGAGGGCCCTGTTGTAATAGGAGATTGGAGCGAGAACATTGGGAAGGTCGCAAGGGTCCGGATTGCTATTATACCAGTTGTGATCATCCGTGATACTCCCCCAACCTGCATCAGAATTGGTGTAATCAGGCTCATTAATGATTTCCCAATATTTTATAAATGATCCATAGGTTTTAGCAACATCGTAGATATAACGGGCAAAATAATTCGTGTCATTTACTGGGGTACCGTTTTGGCCATTATCCCATATGGGGGTATACATATTCTTCCACATCTTGGACTGAGATTCTACACAGTGAAAGGCATCTTCTCTGTACTCTTCGGCGACGCCCCCTATAAAGAGGGTAAATTGATCTAACCCAAGAGAGTAGTAGTATTCATAATCTTTTTTATTTATCGAAACGCCCCATTTTTCAGCAAAATGATGTGGGAGTGAACCTCTTAGGCTATTAGCCCCTGTCCCAGGTATTCCGGTGATTCTGTTGCCTGCAATGAGGTCTGCCCGCTGTTGATCAGACCAACCTTCTACCCAGCCTGGATTAGTGCCCCAGCGGAATATGTCAGTTGTTGGGGGGACGGTGTCAGAAGCATTTAATGTATAAGGAGGGTCAAAGGCAAATAGAGTGGTGTTTAACATAACGAAAATCATAGTAACGTACTTACAAATATTCTCTAGGGTGAACATTAAAATCATATTTTTCATTGTATCGTTCTTAGACATTCATGGTCATATTTAAGTTTCTGTATATGTGATTATTAATTAAATCTAGTAGATTTCTCTCACATATGAACTACCGGTACGGCATCAGTATTGATCCTTGGACATAAGTGTTTAAAAAGGTGTTTATAAATTATCAGTGATCGAATACAGTATATGAATACTTCCACATTATAATTCGATACTCCAAAATGAGAGCACTTTTGTTACTCTGCGGGCGCATTACTCAATACCCAGCTCGTAACATTTTATATTAAGAGTATCTATTATGGAAAAACTATGTGGACAACAAAACTCCCTTGTTTTTGGATTTATCCCTCTTACAACCCAAAATAATCAGTAAAATTCTTAGATTTAACCACATAATCTTACATCTATGTCATATTTTGGATATCAACTAGCCAAACGACATGTATGTATTCAATTGTACTGTTCTGATTTTAGTTATATCATCTGAGCGGTGACGTATTTATAAAGGATCATTTAATGCAATCATCAAAGTACCTTGTAACAGCTGTTATTTTTGTCTTGGCAATGGCTGGTATCTCATTTGGCTCAGAAACAGGTGTAAGTAATGAACTGGCCTCAATAGTTGAAGTTCAAAAATACTCTCGTGCAATTCATATAATGGCCATGCTTTTGGTAGGTTTTGGCTTTCTTATGGTATTTGTTAAGAAGTACGGACGTACCGCTATTACAGCGACCTACATGCTCGTAAGTGTTGCGATTCCTTTTTACTTTTTGAAAGACAATTTAGGACTTCTTGGTGAACCCACCTCTCATATTGATGGATTGATTTTAGCAGAATTTGCAGCAGCAAGTCTCCTAATCTGTGCAGGAGCAGTATTGGGTAGAGTAAAAATTTATCAGTACCTTATACTTGGCCTTTTATTTGTTCCTTGTTATGCATTTAACGAATGGCTGCTTGTGTCGGGTGGACTTGGACTTATACCAGTTGGTAGCTTCGTAGATACCGGTGGATCAATAGTCATTCACGCATTTGGTGCCATATTTGGTCTTGGTGTTGCGTATTCAATGACAACAAATAAAGAGTACGAAACACCTATTGAGTCTGATGATACGAGTGATCGGTTTTCTCTTCTGGGCAGTATGATACTATGGGTGTTCTGGCCATCTTTTTGTGCGGCTCTCGTAGCTCCTAAAGATGTTCCCAATACCGTTGTTAATGTAATACTCGCTCTGTGCGGCTCTACCCTTGCAACTTATTTTGCATCGCTCAAACTCAGAGGAAAGGTATCGGTTGCCGACATAGCAAATGCAGCTCTTGCTGGTGGTGTGGCAATCGGATCAACCTGTGATAAAGTACCACCTGTCTATGCCTTTGCAATTGGTCTTATGGCTGGCGTAATTTCGACTGTTGGTTTTGCTATTATTCAGTCAAAAAACCAGGCGTTGGTTAAGAAAGTAGATACCTGTGGTGTGTTGCACTTACACGGGCTCCCAGGCCTTTTTGGTGGGCTCATCGCAATTGCCGTAGTTGACGGCATTGATGGCGGTATCCAAATAACAGGGATTGTAATTACGGGAGTTATCGCTTCTGCGACTGGTCTTATCGTAGGTAAAGTGTTATCTGTTACTGGCAGAAGATCTGAGCCTTATACTGATGATGAAGAGCTAGAAACTGAAGATTAGTCGAAGCTCGGAGTATTGAGACGTTTAAAATATATAGGCACCTGAGCATACTGCTGAGGTGCCTTTTTTGTTGCTCTATTAATAAGCTTGAGAGATACTGTAGTTGTAATTACTTATCTCTATAAATGAAGCGTACAGAGTGCCCTGAAGCGTGTAGATACTTAAAATCAATTCCAAAGCATCAACAGACTAAAATACATACGCGTTGCAAACTGCGAGCCATTGTACGGTTTCATGCCCTCATTGTATTCTAATGATATACCGGCTTTAAATCCTGTATTGAAAAATGAAAGCACTCCATCATAAGGGACTATTTTGATAATCTCTACCATTCCGGTATACCCACCTAAGTAATCATTGCAATCGGGATCTTTCTCATTCTCTTCATCTTCAAGGCATGGTTCGGCCATGTGGAAACCGGCTATTACATTGAGTAGCGCACTCGGAAGTATCTCGAATGAATAGCCTGTAAGGAAGTTAAACCCAGAAAAAGTCATGAGGTCACCATTGAAAGCGAGCATACCGGGGAGTGATTCAGAGCCATCAAGGCGCTCTTCTAGAGAAAGGTACTCTAGTTGCAGTATGATATTGTCAAAATGTAACGCAAAACCAATAGCATTGAAAAAATCTGAACCAACTAGTTTTCCTGAAAGATCACTATAATATCCACCGCCCGCTGAAAGAATTATTCGAGAATCATCCCACAAGTATGAGTGCGAGTGGAGTCTCTCTTGCCACGATTCTTTGGTAGCAACCTGTGAGTACTTGTTCTCTACAAAATATCTCCATGGGCTATTTGGATAGGTGTGTAGAAAATCGTATAGACGAACAGGGTCATTGTCAGGAGAAATCATTGCACCATCACTATACAGTATAGATACTAAATCTTTATGTTCCTGAGATTGTGCATTGGCAAGGAGAAGCCTTCTGAGTTGGTACGTGAGGTGTTGACTCAGCTCTCTATGCTTTGTATAGTCGCTAAATAACGGACTATCAGGCTCAGCAGAAACATTAAAGAATAGATCAATACTATCGATGTAAGTGGCATAGGTTCGACCTACATCATCAAGCCAGCCTTCGTATTGAAACAGGGAGTCGTAATAAGTAATTGACTGCTGTAATGAGTCAGTAGACTGGTTTTTACACAAGGTAATAAGGTGTGATCGGGCCTGCTGATACTGAAGTTGTTGATTTAATGCGACAGAATCACCCTTATTTGAAAGGCCACCCCCATGAACAAGTGTAAGCTCAGTTGAATATATTTGAACTATTCCAACAGCAAGTAGTAAAATGATTAAGCGTTGTCTGAGTGTGTTAATCAACGGTAGCCTCCAAATAAAAACAGAAATTGAATATCCATGTACAATGAATGTTGTGGTTTGTTAAAATACTTAACATCAGGAACATACTCGTAACTCAACGTTCCCTTAAAGCCCCAAAAGGAGTAATCACTTGAGGGAATGTTCCATATTTTGCGTATAGACGCCTCTGCAGTAGTACCATAGAGGAAAGGGTGAAATGAAAATGAGTGTTCTGGCGGAGAACTCTCTTTATCATAGTTTAGAGTTTCAAAATTTGGCTGAATTTGCTGAAAACCTACTCCCACTGTCGCATATGAATGAAGAGATGGTTCCCACTGGTAGCCTAATAAAAATGAGAGTATTCCCAATGTAAGCTTTCCATTTTCGGGAGCTTTATATTTATTAACGGTAGTTCCCTCATCAATTGAATAGACTCTCAGTTTGCCAGAAAACTGTACGAAAATCCAATCTCTATATACTTCCATAGAAAAGGCTGGATAAAAGATTAAGTCTGGGCTTACAAAACCGGCCCCTGCACCAAATTGAAAGCCGTGCCTACTCCATAGAGTACTGCTCTTTTTGTTTGGCTTCGATTGAACTTTGGGTACTGGAGGCGTGACTGCTTTGGGGCTGTGGTGAGATTTATCATGGAGGTAAAAGAGCAGTGAATCACACCATGTCATTACATCAGGGTTTTTAATGACGTGTATGGAGGGTGGTGATACCGTCATGGTGTTCTGAAACTCTTGAGCATTAAAGAGCTCACCAATTATTTTTCTTTCATAATTACTCAACCAAATCTCTGTCATTAGAATGGAATCAGTTCGGTGAATAAAAGAACGCTGAGTGCTTGTGTCAACTTTTAGTGCACTGAGTAACGTATCTCTGTATGTTTGGTAGTGTTTAAATCGGATGAATGAGGCACTATCAAGTAGTGTTGTCTGTTCTATACATTGTATATTATGTGATGGAGCAGTTTCATGAGAATGTGAACTGTATGGATAGACAATGGGACATGCTATTGAATCTGTAAATGATACAACAACAAGTATGAAGATGATAATAAAGGTTTTGTACTTTTTAGTCAGGAGTAGCCTCTCATTGACTTTTGATGTGGTTATAACAATAGAAATATTGTCAAAAATCTAAAGACTCATTACCTGCATCTTGTTCTTGACCATTTAAATAGTTGGACCAGTTTGTTGCTCCCAAAGGAGAGTAAATTGGTAGAAGAAGTCATAAATAATATGGACGACTGGTATATTTTGTAAAATAACAGTATGCTATGTATATTCAAATACAAGTAATCATCATGAGTATACGCCTTAAATTATCACTCTATATAACGTTTTTGTTTGTTATGACAATAGGCAATGCGCTCTTTTTTTTCGCCCTCGATAAAAATAGTGAGGAGAAATTACGCTGGGTTAATCATACTCACGAAGTCCTCATTAAAGTTGAAAGTTATTTGGGATTCATGAAGGATACTGAAACGGGTCAGAGAGGCTATCTCTTAACAAAAAACATCTCATACTTAGACCCGTATTATAGAGGGATACTTGAAGCAAAAAAGTCATTTAAAGATTTATCTCAGTTGGTTTCTGACAACCCAACACAAACTCAGCGCTTAAAGGCAATCAATAAGGATATGCTCTTAAAATTTGATGAGCTTAATAGAACGATAACATTAACACAAATGAGTAGGTCAGATAGTGCGTTAATAATTGTTTCTCAACATATCGGCAAACAATATATGGACAATATTCGAGCCGTTTTAAATGAATTTATTAGTAAAGAGATGCTGCTTCTTGAAAAAAGAAAAGGAGATTTTAGAGAGAATAAAGCCCAGATCACTACAATGATTCTTATAGAAATAATCGTTTTTGTTTTTCTGGCCATTATGAGTATCTCATTTCTGAGGAAAAACCTTTTTATACCATTAAGTGTTTTATTGTCAAATACACATAAAATGGAAAAAGGCCAGCAATTGGAAATTAATGACTTTGTATCAAATGATGAGATGGGTTATTTGATGTCGAGCTTTTATAAAATGAATCAAAAGGTACATACTCGCACACAGGACCTAGATTATCAGGCGCACCATGATGAATTGACCGGACTGAACAATAGGTCAAAAATATATGAGTTTCTAAAGAGTACAATTGATCTCACAATCAAATTAGATTCAAAATGTGCAGTGCTCTTTATGGATTTAAACAAGTTCAAAGAACTGAATGATAGTCTCGGTCATGATGTGGGTGATACCGTCCTTAAAGAAAGCTCTGATAAGCTTAGGTCATGCATACGGACCAATGATAAGCTCTTTCGTATAGGGGGAGATGAGTTTGTGATATTAATCAAAGGGCTAACAAGTCCTCAGGATGTTGAAGTCGTCATCAAAAAAATAAATAACATCTTTCAATTACCCATTACCATAAATGGTGAAGAGATGAAAATATCAATCAGTATTGGTGTAGCTATTGCCCCAGACCATAGCCAAGACCCAGAAAAGATTTTGAAAATGGCGGATGTTGCTATGTATCAATCTAAAAAGTATAAAGAGCGCAGCTATACCATGTTTGAAAAAAGTATGTTACAGAGATCCACTGATTTATAAAAACAAAACCTGTATTCATCAGTGGTTGTAAGGGAGGATAGAAACCTCCCTAGGATATACCAAACGGATACAACGGAACTCTAAAATTTAACTTTATTCTTAGCTAAATAATCACGTGTTCTTTTAATCAAATTATCACAGGCACCAAGTAATGCTGTTTCAAACATAAAAAAGGAGACACTGCTGGTGCCCATTACTGTAAAATCTGCAACAGGTTTGATATCATTCATAGGAATCACCTGAAATCGAGCAGTAATAAGGGCGCTTTCTGAAGATGATGTTGACGTCATTCCCATACCATTTGAGTGGGTACTAGAAGTGACTTCATTCCCTACAATTAATTTATCAATCAATAAAATGTTTGTATATCCCTCTGATGTGATTTGATCTTTACGCTCTTTCAGATAGTCATTAATGTACTGATGACTTTTTTGAAATTCGGAATAAAATGACGAATTGAATCCTTCAATTGAATATTTCGATTTTAAATGTCTTTCTACAAGCATCTTTAGATGATCATGAAATTCATAATCAGATTTAAACTTATCATTATAAGTTTTTTGAAACTCAGTGAGCAACACATTACCATTAATAAGTAACAGCGTCTTTCCTGATTGCATTTCAGACTCCCCCTCAATACCATGACCCACACGAGGAAATACCCGAGTACGGGTACAGCCCGATAACACAACGAGAATTAAAATAAGTGCAACAATGCCTTTCTGTTTCATAACGACCTCTCTCAAGATTTAAATATTAAAGACAAAAATAGTTATCGAGAGATAAAATGGAACCGAGTCTTAATAGTTTGAATGATAAAACACTATAATGGGTCCTATTAGCTCAATACCGTTTACCAAAAGGCTTGTCGCTTACTTGATGTAAGCACACATAGGGTCGTCGTTTTAATATTATCTGAGGTCTATGATCTTTTATTAATAAAAATAGCCGTACTTACCAGAGTCAAGCCTCTTAAATCGGTACCATCGGTCAAAGCTATATTCACCGCCTGCCACCGCTCCAAAATTCCAGCTATCAGATAAAGAGATTAATTGAGCGACAAAGAGCGGGTTTTCACTTTCATCAATAATAGGGAGTGCAATGTTAACAGAACCATCAGCATTAATAACATAGCGAATGAGTATATGAGCACCTTCAAGCTTGTATCTTTTATGTAATAAGGGCACTGACCCACCAGGTCCACTGCTATAGAGCTTTACATAATGGATGTATCGTCGTTTCCATTGAGACCCATAGCTATCAATAATTGAGTCAACGGTATTGTAGTCCCGAGAATCACCAAAACGCTTATACAATGAATCAATATAGGTTTCGGTAATGCCATTTTCTGTATCGGCAAAAAATACCGGTTCAATAGTCCCACTGTCTTTCTCAATAATGAATCTATTCCCCTGTACATCGGTATACATTTCTTCTATCACTGTCCCTTTAGTAGTCACGCTCAGAAGTTTACTGCCATCAGCATAGCGGATTTCTTGTTTCTCGTTTCTTTCCTGATGTGCATATTCGGAATAGATCGTGTCTCCATCCATTATGTATTTTAAAGTATCATGGCCCAGTATGGAATCACTTTTTTGATAGAGAATTGTTGACCATCCATCCCTATCAAAATAGTGTTCAGTTCCTCTTTGAATCTGCCCATTACTATAGGTTAGAATGCTCTTAATTTTTCCATTTCGGTAATACTCTTTATACGCTCCGTCAATATGCCCATTTTGAAAAGGGATCTCATAGAGGGGCGTGCCCGCGGTGTCATACACTGTATATTGGTAGTCTGGGATTGTTGATCGATATTGATGAGTACAGCCTGAGAGGAGTATAACGCAACAACTCACTACTATTAATGTTGAGGCGTGCTTTAACAAATCTACACCATTCGGGTTTAACAGTAAGGGTTTAATAACGGACACTTATTCCTACACAAATTCAAATACATTCGACAGGAGTTAAATATAATAATAACAGAGTAGGTTATCTACTCATCCCACTCACAGCTTTCCCTTGAGCGGGCGACGCCCATGTTTCTATTGAATATTGTTTTAAGGCCATTATCAAACTGTATAATCACATTCCAGTGATACACACCGCTCCCTACCCTTCTACCGTGCGAGTCTTTTATGTTCCAATAGAGGTCATTTAAAACCGAGCCTTTGGTATCAATATCTTGGAGTCGGGCACTATTTTCTAGTTCGCCACAATCGCCAAAACGCTGTTGCCAATGGGCAATATGTTGACCGAGATGATCAGAAACATGCACCGATGCAGTGTAGGGACCTTGGTCAACAAAACTACTGACCACTAGTGAAGCACCACAGGCAGGAATATAGGCAATAGCATCTTGAGTATCTTCACAGGTTGCTTGGTCATCATAAGCTCCCTCTGAAAAGTTCCATGCCGGGACCCAAGTGTCATTTAACTCGATAGAGACAACAATAGTCTCATCAAGGGGCTCATTATCTTCATCTAAAACAGGGATAGTAATGGTAGGGAGTTGATTATAGGTGACGTCTCCGACTCCTATAACAGAAGATCTAAAAATAGAATGGACACTAATATCTTCACGAGACTCACCGGTAACTACAACTGCTGTTTGCGCAATTTCATTCCCCTTCTTATCCTCTACGCCACTGTTGATAACAAATGCGACTGAATCCCCCAGGTTGATCCGAGTAGCTGCATTGCGATAATCAGGAACAATTTTCCAGGTGTAATCATCATACACATCAACAATGTGGTCTTTTAGAATGAGATTTCGTGCATGCCCCTCTTCAGAAATTATCTGTAAGAGTATGCCATTTGTGCGATCAAAAGTGACCTTTTCGGAAAGATACAGAAAGAGTGTATCGGACTGGTCAATAATTTGAGTAGAGTCATCATCAATTTTAACAGCATAATAAGGATATTCAGAAGGTTTGATGACTGCTTCAACAATCACCGGACTCACACGATCGGTTATCTTGGTATCTTTTCCATTATAGGTCACAAAAGGGGGATTATCTTCAGAAGCTTCGGTACCTCTTTTAAGTTTACCGGTTAAATCAATGCGCACTATATTGGTGTCAATCCAATCCATCATATCAGCATCAGCATCAATATCATCCTGCCCCTCCTTTGGCCAATCAATAGAAGTGACCTCCTCATTACGGTTGTCCGGAACACGATTAAAGGTTACCTCCATAGTCTCTGCGGTACCGTCACCATCAGTGTCGAATATTTCTGCAAGAACAATACGCGGTGACACGCATGATTTTACGACAACAGTTACAGTATCTTGGCAGAAAACATCATCTGCCCATGGGTCACTCGGCGTCTCTTTAATAGCATTATTATAAGAAACAATGAATGATGTTGTCTGAAGAGGCGATACTAAAGGTGCACTCTGCGTTATCTTATCAGAAGAAGCATCAACAGAGTACCACTCATAAAAGTCACCACGGCCATCCGCACTCAACGTGACAGACTCGCCTGCACAAATAGTATCCTGAGTTACAGCGGCTTGAAGCCGACATTCTCCACAGTTCTCAGCAATCACTACTACTTCACTGTTTACTTCGCAGTGTCCATCGTCGTAATCAACATCAAACACCAGTGAATCTTTATTGAGAGGCAGGTCTACGATAGGAGTAGCACTGCTCGTTGAGTTGAGATACGAAGTATTACTGGTCCAGGTTACATATTGATCGATATCCCCGGCATTATACGCATCTTTGTAGGGGTTAAGCGTGAGTGTATCTCCCTGACAGCCCATAAAGCGATTACTAAAAACATCATCGATATGGTCGACTTTAATCGTGAGGTCAAGGGTTTCATCCTCATCAGAACACTCATTACCTTTAACGGTTACACTAAAGTCAAAGGGCCCATTGCCATTACCTGTTTGATGATAGAACTCGAGAGTGTCCTCGGATATTTCTTTCACAAATGGTTCAATGCTTTGAGTGTCCCAATCAAAAGAGGTACCACCCGTTGCGATAATGGGTACTCTGTTTTTACACCGAAGGGTGTAGTTGTAATTACCTAAATCCTTAATACCAGCCCGAGGCTTAACCGAGTAAAAACTCGAGAAGTATCCTACTTTGGAGCCTGAACCATTTGATTCATCGACGCCGAGGTGAAAGCGATCTTGACCAGACAGTGAAAGGTCGTTTTTGATACGTAGGGCCGCCCCCTTTTGTAACAGGTCTCTAAATTGTGAGCGGTCATTGAGATAGACCCATTCGCCATCGGGATCACCAGCATCATCAAAAGCATTTCTTGAGAGTGTCGTAAAACTTGAGTTATCGATAGAGTACTCAAAATTTGCCGCAATACTTTTTTTGGCCAATAAATTAATGTTAAATCGGTCGGTGCCTGAAGGGTCTTGAGTTCTTGTGACGGTAACATCACTTGAACCAGTACACGTAATGGGTGGCAGTACCGAGCCCCCTACTTCACGCCCCGTACCTGTTCCTTGAAACACATGTACTTTTTTGTTCCGTTCCTTTACTTCAAAATAGTTAGCCCCTTCACTCATAGGTATTCCCAGTACGTCACCTTTACCATCAAGAGCATACTCAGTACCATTGTAAAGGATTGTCGTCGTACCATTATCAATCGCGGTTACAAAAGCAGTTTCTATGAGCCCATTATCCATAAGTCCATCATTATCGCTATCAAACTCACCTGCGCTTAATGTTCCAGAAATATAGATATACTCGCGACCGCCTAATTCATCGGGAACAAGCTGATCTCCCAAAGCATCTCTCCCACTAGGAGAGTGACTATCCCCATCAACTGAATCGTCTTTATACATAATGACAATGGGTTTATCAGACTCAACATAGCTCCCCCCTACATGATCATAACTAAGAATTGCATCAGTTTTACGGGCCGCTGCAGTAAAGCTCTCTCCTTTATTGAGTACAATCTGAATTGCCGCTCCTTTATCATGCCCCTCAATATCAATACTCAAATCAATAGTAATGCGGGTAGAGTCTTCTGTCGCAACAATATCAAAACTATTCGTTGCATCTCTAAAGGTACCGTTTCTCCAGCGATCACGACCGGGAATAGTAAAGGAGTACCCAAGAGCACTTTCTCCTTTGAGAGATAATATATCCCTATTGGCATTACCATAGCGATCGATATAGGCACTAAAACGTGCATCACCACCAGAGGTTAGAGCCCGAGAGGTTATATGAATACCTCGATCATCGAGAATACCTAATCTACCGGGCAAGCCACTCTCTATTGAGTTTGAACTGTTGTTTGCAATAGTGGGGAGTTCAATAGCACCTGACATACCCGCTTCAATAACCACAGAACCAATTTCAATATTTTGTGCGGGCATAGAGGCGGTAACCTCAATTTTCCCCCCAAGAGAAGCAAATTGTAAGGTTCCGTAGTTTGCACCATGATGCGTGGTCAATGAAGGAACCGCTGCCCAATATTCAAGATAGGTCTGTTGCTCTGCAAACAGTGCCGAAACACAAACTCCAATAAGAAAAACCAATGAACGAATGTCATTTTTAAGATGCTGCATTTGTGTCCCCGAAAAATAATACATTAAACTCCTTTCCCCAAAGAGAGTTATCCCCATTAATATATCTAAAACAGCCCAATATCATAGTAAAAGTCATGAAATTGGGCTGTTTGGATGGTTTTTATGCTGTCAGCCTGTACTGTAATCCCCCCGTTCCAAAAAGGATACAAGTAAAACAATTACTTGTGACATCACTGCCATTTCGGAGAGATTACTAAGCGGACGATTATAAATTAATAGCTAAACCAATCGCTAATCCCCATGAATCGATTCCAATATCATAATATTGTTCTCTGTAACTTGTTGTTCCAGTACTCGTATAGGTACCTTCTTCATCTACGAACTTTGTAGTTCTGGTATATTCTTCACCACTCCCATCTTTTGATGTTCGTTTTTCTTCGAGCATCGAGCTCGTAGCTAAACGATAGAAGAGATTGGCGTTGAGAGCAACTCCATCAGATAACGGTATATATAAGCCGACTTTAGATTCAGCACCTAGCCCTAAACCTAAATCAAGCACACTATTGGATGTATCTTCTGGACCCTCATTATAACTATAGGTATATTCTCTTTCATAAGACAAAAAATAATTCACTAACAATGCTGCACTAATGTAAGGCTGTACAGAAAAACTTTTATCTACCATATAAAACCCAAAAGTCAAGGGAATGAATGATGCTGTTATAGAATTTTTATCAACATCAATATATTCCTCGTCAACGCTTTTACTTTCACTCTCAATAGTTGTAGTATTGTATGAGATGGAACTGAGAAAGCCAAAATTTTCTGAGATAGATTTTTTAAAAACAAACTCAAGACCGATACCGCCACCAGGCATCGCAGACTGTTTTTCAAATTTCTTAATTTTTAAATCACCATCATCTGTTGTTTCAGATGTAACGGAATTTGCATTCAATTCGCTTAATCCAAACCCATAGCGTCCGTTAAATTCAATATCAATACCTTCACAAAAAACGGATTGTGTAACTAGAACTAATAAAACAATAATTTTCTTCATTGTACCCTCTCTAAATTAATAAATAATACGGCTCTAAGAATGGAGAGCCAAACCGCGCCCAATATACGTTTATAAGGCTTTAATGTCATCAGTAGTACTTGTAATAGGAATGTCGACATTAAAAAAGTCCCTCATTTTAATAGGAACATCCATGAATAGCCATCTTGCTTAACACTAGTAAGCAACCGAATCCAAACTTCGCAAATATTTGTTTCAACTTAAAAGAGCAATGAGCATATCTTCCAAATAATTACATATTAAATGGGACGCACAATGTATGGTGATTCCATAAATAGAAGATACTATCTATAACACTCTTACTATTTCAGAAAAGGTTACCCCATCAAAACAAAAAGTGCCCATTATACAACAGGCACTATCTAGATTAATCTTAATGAGTACTCATAAAGAATTATGGGATAATATAACAAGCCTCAAAGCCGACCATGTTCTCTACACCGCTTATGCAAATAACACCTGTAGGACATTGATAGCATCCACTATTTGGATTTTCTTCAGGTTCATCAACGGTTTCGACACTTGAGCTTGATTCTTTACTGGAACTTGAATTCGAACGAGACACTGAACTTGAACTTACCGTAACATCTTCTTCACTAGAAACTGTAGGAGTCTTATGAGGATTCTCTACTTTTCTCATGACGTAATTCCATTTGAAAAGGGTGCGTGTGTCAGCCACTGCCTTCCCCTCAGCGTCTTCAGTTATTTCTTCTGCAAGAATCAGATAATACGTATCGCCATCCTTACCAACGTTATAATGGAGGTCACTCTCTTCAAAAACACCATTGGCTTCAGTATGACCAAAGCCGGATTTTAACACAAGTTCATCGCCATCAAAGGTGTAACTGTATTCGTCGATTGCACTTCCTATGGTATGATGAATAAGGGTGCCATTTTTAAACTCAAATTGATAGTCATTACGGATGCGTGTCACTACCGAACGCTCCTGATATAATGTACTGCCTGCCTTCATTTTATAATCATATTCTAAGAAAAGAGTATCGAGTTCAAAATAGAACCCTTCAAGTTCAGAAGCACTCACAAAATCGAGCTCAGCCATTAGGCGACGGGTTTGTTGACGTGGGTGATTGTTATCATTGTCTAAAAATTCTGTAGGCTCTGCAAATGGATCAGAGCTTGAGCTTTGGGTATCGACTTGATTATCGTTTTCTGAGCTGATATCAGGGAGTGCCCCACCTATGCTACTTTGACTCTCAGTATTTACTATCACCTTTTCTGAATCACTTGAAGATATATCAGCAAAACTCTCCGAGCTTAAGGGTTCATTTTCTACGGCGTCAAGTTCACAGCCAGTAAATAGTAAGAGTAGTGTTATTGTAAATAGTAGGAGTGTCTTCATTTTGCCCTCTCAATGTATTTGAATTACCAGGGCATTGTATAAAATAATGTTTGAATTGCGCCCTCTTACCAAGTGTAGAAAATATAAAGTAAGATCTAGGTGGATTTAACATAGCAAAGCGTATCATTCCTCCCACAAAGTGTCATTTTTACAGTTTAAACGCACATTTGAGCGAATTGTAAAGTTTGCATACGCTTACATTAGAAGTATTGTACTTCAATAAAAACCTATGTAGCTTGTTTCATGAAATAGTATTCTGGGGCACACTATTTTACAGTACATACAATACACATACGCCCTTTGAAATAATCACAAAGGAAAATAATGAAACATATTCAATCGTTATCAAAACTGAAGGCAGTCGTTTTCAGTGGAATTCTCATGGCAGCAACAACCCTCTCGGCACAAAACAGCTGGGAAACAATTGATCAAGCTACTCTCAACACCCTAACCGCTGAAAGAACTGTCTCGGTAGCATCATCTTCTACGGGAGACCTCTATTTTCTCACGAATAGAGTTGAAAATGAAAACCTCATACCAACACTCTACAAATTGGTGAGCGGACAGTGGACTGTTCAAGATAGTGATGGTCTTTCTGGCTTAACGTATTTTGAGGCAAACCGCTTTTCTGTTAATCGTTCAGGAACGCCTACATTCAATAATGGTGATAATATTGCACTCTTTAACGGGACCAATTGGGATATTGTCTGGAGTAGAACAGTCGAAATCGACATTGACGGTGCGCTCACTACTGACAACAATGGTGTTCCATATACCGTTATAAGAAGTGATGATGAACAATCAATTGAATGTATACGCTTTATTAATAATGCGTGGGAAGTCGTTGGCTCATCAGTAAGTAACACCTTTGAAACGGGAGTCATTGAAACATACTATACTCGAGTTGCCTTTGATGCAAACAATGTTCCGTACCTCAGTTACTGGCAGCGTTCAAGCTATAATCCAGGCGAACCTGCAATGGCATATATAAAGCAACTTGTGGATAATTCTTGGAGTGACTACGCAGAAATGGACCGCTCTAATGGGTACCTGAGTGGGTTGTCTGAGCTTATGTTTACCGAAGATGGTACACTCTATATGGCTACTGGTGTTTCTTATATTACTTATGGACGTGAACTCTACACATTGAACAGTGAAACTGGTGAATGGATTGGTACTGGTGCTCGCTATAGTCAAACACGCGGTATTGGCAATTTGGATTGGCCAGCAAAGGCTTCTGCAGATGGTTCTGTGATCTATTGGACACAACAACGCTATGCAAATGGTAATGCTTCTATGAAATACTCTACAGGTGGAGAATTTGAGTGGGTTAATGGAACCGATTGGGATGCGAGTGAATTTACTGATAGAAAGGCGTCGACTATCTCTATGGTAATTAATCAGTACAACAACCCTATTGTTGCTTATTTCACATCAGCAGAAACTATTGAGATTAAAAAAATGAGAATCTTCCCTGAGGGAGAAACTGAATGGGACCCTACTGCAGAGTATCAAATCGTTAATAAACTGAGTGGAAAATGTCTTGATGTTGCTGAAGCGGCCCAATGGAATGGTGCCAATATACAGCAGTGGGATTGTTATGGCGGCCAAAATCAGCTCTGGAGCATCGTTACAGTAGGCGAGCATTATAAAATCATTAACAAACACAGCGGTAAAGCGTTAGATATCGCAGAGTGGTCGTGGAATAATGGTGGCAACATTCATCAGTGGGATTATGTGAATGGCGCTAACCAACAATGGTCTATCTCCCCTATTTCAGAATCATACTTCGCTATCGGTAGTGCTATGAACGAGAAAGTTCTTGATGTTGCAGCATGGTCAATAGACAATGGTGGGAATATCCATCAGTGGGACTTTGTGAATGGTGATAATCAGTTATGGGAAATTATTAAGAACTAATCAAGTAGGAGTAATTTATTAGTTTATCGAAAAAAGCCGAGTGTGTTACTCGGCTTTTTTCGTGGGAGGTTTTTAAAATTTATGCATTGGCGAAATTAGATTAAAATTCGCTATTTCAGATTGACTACTTTAATTTCTCTCCATGTAGATAAACTAGGAAGAGCACTATCTACATCATATGTAATATCTAAGGCAGCACCTGAATTTTTCGCATTTAGTAACAGTGTAAACATTGCACTATAAGAGGTTTCTTTAAGGTTAATGTAAAAAACTGTATTTGTATTACAAGTATTTTTAGGTATTAGAAGAATCTTATTCGATACATCAGCTCCAGTAGCACCATCATCTCTATCTCCTTCAACAATTAGGTTTTTAATTTGGACATCAACACATGTGCTAATGTCGCCTGCAAACGCATTCCCCGCAAAAACACTCGCAAGAAGAACTGCACCGATCATTATTTGTTTTAACATTTTCATAATTTTTCCTTTTTAATTTTAGTTATTATATAAAGCACTCAGGAATAAAAAAATAATTTTCTTAGTAAATACTTACCCATAAAATTCTATTTGAATGAGATGTCTTTTCAGTTGCATCATTTGTATTTAGTAAAACCTTTAATGTTTTCCCAGAATTCTGTGCGTTTAGTATTAGAGTCAACATAGAGCTATAAGAGGGGCTATTAAAAGGAATATAAAAGTATACCTTATCCCCACATTGTGTGACTGGCTCAACCAAAAGTTTATTTTCCTGCGTTGCGCCTGAAACAGAATCGTCCCTTTCTCCAATCGCAAAAATTTGTTTAATTTCTACTTTATCACAGAGTATAGTTTCTGCAAAGCTATTAGAAGAAAAAACAGTACCCAAAAGCACAGCACTGATCATTAAATTTTTAAACATTTTCATAATTATTCCTTTTTTATTTTAGTTATTGTTTATTTGTTATATGAAATTTTAAGGCATCACAATATTTTACATTACATCTGGTTGAAGGGCCATTTTGTTTCATTGTAGATTCCTTTTGCTTTTGTAAAATGTATCAAAAAAATCCACTTACCTCTATGCCATTTTTTGTTCAGATTTCCCAGACCGCCTCACAATTCACCATTTATATTTATCATGTAAGCATGATAAATATAAAAATCAAGGCCGATTAATTTTTTGCCCCCAACACGAAGAAATTTAAATCTATTTCTTCAAACGAGCCATCCGCACAAGTAACTCTCTAATAAACAGTTCAAATAAAACCACACCAATCCCCAAAACAAAAGTCATTGTTATAAAAGGTGATGCAAACATAACTAAAAAACTTTCGGGAAAATGATTTGTGTAAAAATCTAAAACCTTTGAGACATTACCTTGTTGATAAATAGTTACAATAACAAACGATAAAAGGCTCGAAAAATAAGACCCAATACTAATCCATCCCCAATACCAGATATTTTTAGAACAAGCTTTTTCAAAACATTTATTTACAACCATTAAAAAAAGCATAAAAAATAAAAAGTAAAGGATAAAATATAACCATGTCAGAAACTCACTACCGGCCGATATTGAGCGTTTAATAAAATCACGGTAGTCCGTACTAATAACAATACACAACCATATAATTGTCGAAAAAGTATTTAAACGATTTATTTGTGATCTCCATTTAATACATCATCTTTTAATCCACCAGGGGTAAGAGATACTCCAGGATCTATATTGGCACCCTTCATTGTTCCTAAACACGACACTGTACACATAAGAGGTGCAGGACTAGAACCTTGCATATCCTCATTCTGTAGATTTGTAACCATAGTGCGCTCGTGCTCAGCAGTAGTTCCTAACGGAGTAAGTGACACCTGTTTACCATTTGTACCCTTATCAAAATGATAATCAACATATGCATTAAGATCTACAAAGTCACCCTCAATGAGGCCACTATTGCTATACCCCTTTAAAAGAGTGCCATTTTGTTCCAAAGTAGGCACATAGGAACCGGCAGGATCATAAATCACAGCGTCCCCACCATTTTCAATATAAAGAGCAGAATGGTCATTCATCCTAACTCCATAATACAAAGCAGAAGTTGTGATTAAATAAGTTTCCAAACCATTGGGGTCAATTGCATTAACAGGATTATTTCCAACATAATTATACCCTGAATGATATTCCCTTTTAGGATCAACACTAGTCCACAACCCAATATCAGCATCATAGTACCTAGCACCGAAATCATATAACCCAATCTCTGGTATCCATCGTTGTCCAGTAAACATAACGGGAGGGTTTATTGTCGAATGACTAATGTACTCCCATGAACTATTGTAAATTTTAAAGGAGCCATATGGCTCATACAAGTATCGTTCAAGAATTGTACCTGCATTATTAGTTATAGCAACGACGCTATTCAAATGATTTAAATGAAAATAAAACATCTCATTATTTGTTGAGAATGATATCGGTTCATTTATACCTGGCCCCCAAATAACCTTTTGCTCTAAATTCCCTCCTGGTGCCAGACGTAAAATTTCATTTAGACCATCATATAACGGAAAGGAAACCGCTGTTCCATTTCTAATTTCAGAGACATAACCAAGTGGCCCCCGTTTCAAGCTTATAGAAGTAGATCCATTTATTGCTGATAACAACTTATTCTCTGCGTCATACGTATATTTCCAGTTATTCTTCATTACACGATTCCCCGCTTTATCATATTCCAAAGAAATAACATCTGTTCCAGTCACGGTCTTTGTCTGATTAGCTAAATCAACATCAAGTACTTTAGAATTATTCTCATTTTTTATGACAACATTACCCGTTTGGTCATATTGATACATATTATTTATTTCACCGTATTGTCCAATTCGATAAGCGCTTAGTAATTGAGAGTTAAGAGAATATGAAAATTTTTCACTAAAGGGTGTATCAGAGATGTTTGTTATTCGATCCCGAACGTCATAATTATATCTTGTTTCCTGAACCTCACCTTCTGATAAACCTAATAAAGGTATGCCAAAGTGATAATATCTATTTTGTTGCACTCCATTTCCCAGCTGCTTCATAGACACTTTGCCGTGCTCTCTATACTCATAGTTAACAACAGGAATACCTCCATCTTTAATTTCTGAAACGAGATTTTTCTCATTATAGCCATATTCTACATCTAAAAAAGGTAAGGATTCCAATTTTTTTCTATTACCATCACTGTCATAGCTATAGTTTACAACCTGTTTAAACTCACCAGGTACTTCATGAGTTGTAGACTTTAGTTGATTCGCCGTATTATAAGTGAAGCTCATTTTTTTATTTTTATTCTGTATAGTCTTTACCCGTCCCGCCATATCATAGCTAGTACCAACAGTAGGGGTTTCATCAGAATAGCATCTGTTAATCTCTCGATTTCTTGAATCATAGGTATATTCAGTCCAAATATTATTTGCATTTAATCTTCTACTAATATTACCGCCCCCATCGTACCAATTCGCTTCAAATAATTTAGATTGACCTTTTTCGCTAGGGTTGGTTTTTAAAACAACTCTATCCTGAGCATCGTAATATGTCCCGGTTTTTCTTCCCTGTGGATCAGTGGTTACTTGTAATTTTCCACTCTTAGAATAGTCATATTTAGTCTTATCACCGAGTTCATTAATGAATGCTTTTTTTCTGTTCATTGAATCGTATGTATAAGTCACAGCAGTATTATCTGGATATGTAATTTCTAAAATATTCCCAACTAAGTCGCGCTCCCAAATCGTTGTTCTGTAATATAAACCAGATTGGGTTGGATTATCAATATTAAAGGTAAATACTTGTTTTGATATTAACTTGTCACGGTAATCATAAGTTCTTTTAATTTTATTTAGGAAAGGGTCGACTTCCTCTATCAAATTTCCGTTCCCATCATATTTATATGTATAATCAGATGCCTCGTCAGTTCCTGCAGCAACGGTTTTTGAGATAAGCTGAAACTCATTATCATATTTAAAAGTTGTAGTTTTTCCGCTAGGTTCAATGATTTTTGCTGGCTTCTCATTAACATAAGCATAGGGCCCAAATTCATCATGAGTATAATCCCAGGTGGTCTTTTGGCCAAGAGCATTAATTTCATATCTTAAACGATTATAGAAATCATAATCATACATTTTATAAGATTCATTATCGAACTCTAAAATCATTTTTCCAGCATGATTATACTGATAAAACTTAAATGATTCATCTGCATAGGTAATTCTTGAAACCAATCCTCTATCTGAAATCATAACGTTATTATATCTTTCATATTCATAGGTTGTGATATTTCCATTAGGATCAGTCTCGGTTTTAACTCTATCTTCCCAAGGATGACCGTCTGAATAGTAAGTATATTTAGTAAAATATTTTTTCTCCTCGAAAGAAGGAGGCCAATATTTAAGTAATCTACCCATTGCATCATATTCCCAGTACTCAGTTGCCCCATTTTTTAATTTATGGCTACCAGCTTGAGCATAAATATTGTAATTATTCCATTGTTCATAAGTCCCATCAGGATAAGTAACTTGCTTTAAAAGGTGATTTTCCCAATAGTCATAACTAGTTACTCTTCCCATTTCATCTGTTTTTGTTTTTATGTAATAAGGATTGGATTCATCAGTATAAGTGTAGCTAACTGAATGTTGCTCGTTGCCATTTACATATGTTATATTCTTAATGTTTGAATTTATAGGATTATAATCATATAAGGTACTATATCCATTTGGGTTCTTTATTTCGCGTATGTTATTTGAGAGCCAACCAAATTTACTTTTTTGTTCTTCCCAAGAAAAAGGTAAATAATTCCACTCCTTCCCATTAGCATTGATGTATATCCTACCCAGCTCCCAAAGCTGTCCGCCTTCACCTTCATGGTTGTGTATAGATCTAGTCGCTCCATTTGGGAGTCGTTCAAAATCTGCAGTTCCTAAACGAGTACGAAACTGAAGTTCAGGATTACCACGTATTAATTCAGATAAAACAACATCAAAAATTCCATTTGTTACTTTTTGAACCTGTAGCCGTACTAAAGAATGTTCATAATCATCAGGGGTTTTCAACACCTCGTAATGATACTTGATCCTTGGAAGAGGATTGACTGACCTTGTATCAACAAACTCTTTTGGTAGGCCTATTGTTGCGGTACCATCATCTTCATAATATTCGTACTTTGCTACAGAGCCATCTGAATATATTACTTCAGAGATGACAGGTAAGTCAAATGTTTTTTGAGATTTGTTTGTAAATACTACTTTTTGACCCGCACTGGAGGAAGCTTCAACTATTGCCCTATCATTCCATTTAAATTTGATCCACCTTCCTGATGCATCGGTTATTTCAGTTGGCCCTAAAATACTATTTGCTTTTATTTGAATTTCAACTCCATTCGGGTCTACTATTCTGTTACTAACATATGTATCAAAAATATCTTCATTACCAGCATAAAGACTATTTAAAGGATATGGCTTAACAACTTTTTTAAAGTAAACCTTTGTTCCATCATCAAGAATTAAAACGGGCAATGTTGTTGAAGGTGGGCTCCAAATTAATCTATCTGATGACTCTATTGACTTATAAGTAAAAATATCATTGTCTACAAATTTACGATAACTTTGACGAACTCCTGATGGAGTAGTGACTATAACGTCCCTAAACCTACCTGCCCTTGTTGCAATTCGATAGAAGTGTTCAAAATTCCAAGTTGAAAAATTCCTATCAGCAGGTGAACCGGCTGACAATTTTTCTATATAGGTTGAGATTGAGCGTGTACATTGAAGTGGGACCTTCCCTACTGATCCAGGTACAATAAAATCAACTACTTTACGAACAGGTACGCCTGAAGCTAGAGATACATTCCCTGTAGCGTCAAGTTGTTTTGGTCCGTCTGGCCTACCAGGTAATTCATTCGGAGTATCCTGCTCAGCAAAAGTATGACTCACTAGAAAAAAAATTAATATAACCAAATAAGGAGTGTATAATATTTTCATTTTATAAATTTCCTTTGGCTACAGACCCCGGAATTACAAAATCTACTACTTTCCTAGCTGGTTGGGCAGAAACAAAATCAACATCCCCAGCTCTATCAACTTTTTTGATCCCCTCTAAAACACATTTAATAGTAAAACACAAGAGTAAATAATTTTTCATAAATATATCCTGAATATTGTATTATTCAAATTTGACTTTTTAACATAATTATTAGACTAGCACAATTCTATTAACGTTAGAATTGCTCATTACAAATCATTTATTAATTCACATAGATGGAGGAATAGAAGGTAATAGCATATGAGGCTGAATTATTACGCTGGGTTGTAATACTTGATTCATCATAGTACTACTTATCGCCACGTTGGCTTGAAGCGCCTGATTCATCACACTAACATTCATGTTAACATTTTGTAGTAAGACCTGACTTGTTAACAACAAAATTTCAGCTCCATGCCTTGCCTCCAAATACATTCTTTCCTCCTCAACGTCTTCTTTTATAGCAGTTAACTCTTCAACAACTCCAACATCAAAAGGTATTTTACTTAATATCTGCATAGAAATAAGTGCATCAATTGCATTTTCTCTTTCCTGATATTTTAATTCCGAGTTACAATTACATTCGTCAACACTACCAATTTCATCAATACAGTCGGAAGCATATGTGAATGAGCTAATCATTATTAAACCTGTAATAAGCAAAGTAAATTTCATTTTAATCTTCAATCCTATCTTATAATCGTTTTATTTTAGTAGTAAGACTATGATCATATCTGAGGAAATGACCACATTATTTTTTGCTTCGCCAATAGTAAAAATCAAAAGACATAAATGTATATCTTACTTTACCAATTTCTATGTCTGAATATCTTGAAAGAGACAAATATAATCTATGACTTATCTACTACTCATCATGTTATGTGTTTTTTACAATAGGTAAGACTATTGCAGCTTACCATGGGGAAGCAAGCCCTTGTCTCAGTTCAAAATGTCCGGTTGATTACCTAATAAATGGGGCGAAATTGATTAATAATGAGACAAAAATATACTGGAAAAGAAAAACTCATTAAAGAATCAAAAAGCCTGAGTTACCATCTATCAAGCTTTTGTCAGAGGAATTAAAGATACCAAAAGCTACATCGTATGCCTGGAGCTATAACTGCAAGGTATGCGGATGTAAAATCAACTATGGAAAATATTCTGTGAGCCTTGTAAAGCAAACTTTTACCATTGATAATAGCAATGACACTATTTTTTCATAGTTGCTTACCGAGGTGGTGTTGCTAAGGTGATGTTGTTTATGTGATCATTATGGTAGTCATAACTTTGAGATGTGTTATTTATTTGGAGTCACGGCAATGGCGTTCACCACATATTACTGATAAGACATGAGTACATCATTGTCACCATCAAGTACGGCAAAATAACGCATATTTCACGAGCAAAACACCGTTCCCCAAGTGACACAATAAGCTCCCCCACTTACACAATACGGTCCGCTAGTAAAACAATGGAACCGATTGGGATGCGAGTGAATTTACCGATAGAAAGGCGTCAACTATCTCTATGGTAATTAATCAGTACAACAATCCTATTGTTGCTTATTTCACATCAGCAGGAACTGTTGAGATTAAAAAAATGAGCATTTACCCTGAGGCACAAACTGATTGGGACCCTACAGCAGATTATCAAATTGTTAATAAACTCAGTGGAAAATGTCTTGATGTTGCAGAAGCATCTTTATGGAATGGTGCCAATATACAGCAGTGGGATTGTTATGCAGGACAAAATCAGCTCTGGAGTATTGTTACAGTAGGCGAGCATTATAAAATCATTAACAAACACAGCGGTAAAGCGTTAGATATCGCAGAGTGGTCGTGGAATAATGGCGGCAACATTCATCAGTGGGATTATGTGAATGGTGCTAACCAACAATGGTCTATCTCCCCTATTTCAGAATCATACTTCGCTATTGGTAGTGCTATGAATCAAAAAGTTCTCGATGTTGCAGCATGGTCAATAGACAATGGTGGGAATATCCATCAGTGGGACTTTGTGAATGGTGATAATCAGTTATGGGAAATTGTTAAGAACTAATCGAGTAGAAGCAATCAATTAGTTTAATGAAAAAGCCGAGCATATTTGCTCGGCTTATACGATGTATTTTTTTAAAACATGACAATTCAGACTAGAATTCACCTTTTTATAAATTGAACTATTGATGAGTTAAAATTTTGTACTTTTACTTCATTAAACGAACAGAAACTATTTCAGTTGCATGAGGGATACCTTCCCCATCATCGTTAATATAAATAACCAACTTAGTTCCCGTATTCATAGCATTAAGTATAAGAGTTAGCATAGAACTGTAACCCGGATTATTATATGCAATATAAAAATTAGGTTTTTTCCCACATGGTACCCTTGGTGTTACCAAAATCGTATTAGTTTGATCAATAGCGCCAATATCATACCGAGTACCATTTGCATACAAATCTTTCACTTCTACATTTGCACAAGAAAGTACAGGATTGGAAAACGCATTCCCCGCAAAAACACTCACAAGAAGAACTGCACCGACCATCATTTGTTTTAACATTTTCATAATTTTTCCTTTTTTATTTTAGTTATTGTTTATTGAATTTTTAAGGTATTACAATATTTTGCATGACGTGTGGCTGGATAGCGATACTTGGCATCATGACTTGATTTATTAAGCTGTTGTTAATAGTCGGGCTGTACATGCCTAGGACCTAAGAGAAAAGATGCATGAGAGGTATATCAATAATATCCAACTTCAAACTTTTACACCCGATCATATTAGTTTCTTTTTTATAGTGACTATTCTTTTACCTTACAATCTGGAAATATCAAGTCAAGCTGAAGCCTACAGATTTGACGAACTGAGAGCTGTCGAGCAGTTTGGACTTGACCTGACGAAGGTAAGTACGAAGTATTCAAATAGACTGAAGGACTCATTGAATAATCCTATCGGGAGTACAATAAAGAAGCGGTACCCATAGGGTCGTTACCTTTTTATTGTACTACTAACTTGACCATAAAAATTAATGAGTATTCTACATGATTTATACAATCAGGATATTATACATTAGTTTTGCTGGAGTACGAAAATTATTTCTGAGGCATCTAGCGTTTCTTTCTCATTTGGATTAACATAAAAATCAAGTCTTTTCCCTGTATTTTGTGAATTTAATATTAGTGTAAGTATTGCACTATATTCGGGCTTGTTTAAATGCATAAACAAATAAGGATTAGCGCCACATTGAGTTACAGGTCTTATCAATATCCTATTTGCATGTGATGGGTAATCTGTTCGACTTCCTTGAACATAGAGATTCTTAACTTGAACATTTTCACACATAATTTCACCTACAGCAAACGCATTCCCCGCAAACACACTCGCAAGAAGAACTGCACCGACCATCATTTGTTTTAAAATTTTCATATTTGTTCCTTTTTTTATTTTGTTATTGTTTATTGAATTTTTAAGGTATTACAATATTTTGCATGACGTGTGGCTGGATAGCGATACTTGGCATCATGACTTGATTTATTAAGCTGTTGTTTATTGCGATATTATTTTGCAATACTTGATTCATCATACTGTTATTGATTGCGATATTGTTTTGCAATACTTGATTCATTAGACTGTTGTTGATCGCTGGACTATGCATGCCGAGAACTTGTGAGAACAGATGAGTCAAAGGTGGTTTAACAATCTCAATCTCCATAGTCTTACAACTAACCAAATGTGTTGCATCTTCAGCGCATACCTTTACAGTATATGTTCCGTCTTTTGAATATGCGTGAGAGAAGATTTTAGCGAAATTACCCAAAAATCCATTAGTAATTGTTTCACTTGTGCCATCACCATAATCAATATAAATACTGCTAATATTATCTGAAGTACTACCGGTTAAACCAAATTTAATTTCGCTGCCTGAGATTAAAAAGTCGCTGTTCTGTTCCGGTAATGAAAGTTGAAATGTTGAAACGTCAGGGCGGTTTATAAAGATGTCTTTACATATTTCAGTTAATAGATTGTCCCTTGTGCATATTTTAGCACTATAATTGCCTGAGGTCTTGTGTGCATGATCTACTAAAAACGTAGTGCCTAAAGAATTATCATTTCGGACAATATTATCACCCAATACCCAATAGGATAAATCATGGTAAGTATTGTCACTAAATTCAAGCCAAACATCTTTTAACGGCAAGGCATTTGGAAGATCTAAAGTTATTTCAAATGTTTCTATACTTGAATTATGGCCAGCTCTTGATTCTATATGCTTAATGTCTGGTATATTTGCCAGTACGTCAACATTTACTAAAAGCTTCCCTCTCACCTCATTCGTTCGATTCTCATCCCGAAGAGTTACCTCATATGTATAGGCACCTGGAGACAAGAAAGTTAATAGCATAACATTCTCCAGATCTACCCCACCTCCATCTACCAAAGGAACACCTTTATTCAAATTATTTCCCTTTACACCCAACTCCACACCATCCCGCGCAAGGGGGACAATATTTAAAAATGGATCCGTACTCTTTGCTTGAGGTCCCTCTCCCGAATTACCACGATAGAAAGACTCCTTAGAGTGCTTTCCATTGAATTTACCGAAATACCCTACTGGAACTGCCCCCAAATAAAACCTTTCAACATAATTATCTCTTGTAAGTGGGACAACATCATCATCATCAAAAGCATTCCATTCCTCGCTAAAATCAAATGTAAGAACATCACCATCGATGTAGTAATCCCAGCCATCTGTACCTGGTTGTGGATCATCAATTAAACAAGCAAGGAAACCCCAACATTTCCAACTATAACCAGTTGCTACAAAAACATACCCTAAGTCTGGAATTTCTGTGTAGGTGTATGGGCCGCCGGTATATAAACTACCAAAAGTATTCATTCCTCCCACATTAAATGTCCTTGGTATCTTACCAGAAGGAATTATGACCCTATACTCAACATCAATGTTCAAAGTGTTGCAGACATATTTATCATCTAGGGTAGTTATACATAAACCGATGGAATGTATACCTGTTAGCAACAAATCAAATGACTGTTCAACAGTCTCATATGGATATTTAACTATTTCTCCGTTTGGATTTCCCCATACCCATTCAATTGATTTTTTTTCAACTTTTGGCTTTCCCTTGAAATAATGTAGTCCAGCAATGCCTATTTGAGGAAAATCAGTATCCCATATTTGATACAATTCGATACCGTTAGAAATGGAAGGTTTACTTGTTGTATTTGTATTTGTTAAAGGAGAGTTTATAGGCGGAGCTATAATTTCATCACCGCCAATAATAAGTTTTTTATTAACACACATACCACCAGCATCACCCTCTAGACAGGTAGTCACCATGTATTCTCCAGGTTTATCAAAGCTGATAGAAATGCTTTTTTCTGCCTCCTCCCAGCCTGTGTAGTCTTTTTTACCTTCCTCTATAACTTCGTTGTCGCTGTTTCTAACTTTAGTAACAGCGACAAGATTGGCACGATTAATTTTTGTGATATTAGTGGTTAGATTGACTTCTTCTCCAGTATTATGGGAGTTTCTGTTCATTGTAAATTCGTCTATATGGGCGGGTAATACCGTTTGTTCCCAGATCATAGGTATACTTCGTTTGAGAATTCTACCTGTAAATTGCTGGTCTCCGTCTAATTCTCTATCCACAAGAGTCATCATACATACCTTTGAAAACATGCGATCATCACTGCTCAGATAATACTCGTCATAAGATAATACTGAAATATATTCCTGTTCAACACCTCCGAACTTATTACTGCCAACTTGTCTAAAAACACAAATTTTATCAAAATAGACATTGCGCATATCTATGCTGTTGTCTATATTCATTTTAAAAGCAATAGATTTGAACGAATTATGCATGGGGATTTGTGGCATAATAAAGGTATTTCCCGAGTAAAGATATGGAAATGATACACTTAATTCCTCTAAGCGTTCTGCTAACAACTCTAAACCTGGATCTAATTGAGGTAATTCCATAAAACTTTTATAATTCTCACCCGCAGTATGAAATGCCCATTTGGATATTTTACCTCTCCAATCTAGGTCAATAAAGTTGTCAACAGTTGACATATCCCATTGAAGATAAATTTTCATATTAAAGTCTAAAGTTCCTGTCATTTGAGACAACGTTATACATTCTTCTGTAAATGGCATAATTATTCCATTACAGCTATTGCCACCTTCATCTTCCGTATCACTAAAAAAACTTGGCAAATCATCAAAGTTTAGTAAATGTAAGTCCTCCATTTTAGGTAAATACTCTCCGAACATTTCATAGGTACAACCACCAAATTCTGGTTTAAAATTACATTCAGCAGCTACATCCAAATCCGAGAACACATTAACCGACAGCCCACATCTTATATTTGTTAAACCACACACGGGATCTTGAGCAAGGCATAACTGTGGTATTAAAAACAGAAAGAATAGTATACATAAGTTTTTCATCATAGTTCCTTAAAGCCTTATATATCGAATGCTCTCTAAGCCAAAACGAGATATAAAGAATAAAATTAAAAGTATTAGTTTCCGAAATCCTTACTTCATATTCAAAAACCAACATCTGTGGTTTGGTAACTATCACACCAATAACACATAAATCGAGACCAAAGTAAAAACCGACTAAGCTCATTACAAGACTTTTCATACTCCTTTACAGGTTACTGTTCACACTGTTTGATTATAATAACACCATTTTGTATGAACAATCCTATTGGCAAGCACCTTGGTAAGCAGTTATAGAATCTCCTGAAACTAAAGATGCATTACCAACAAACTTGTCTATTACAAATACATTCCCTACGCACTCCCCTTCTCAAACATCCCTTAAAGCCTACTGTTACTATCATTAGACGATTAGCGGGCGCAGAATAACTGCAAGGTATGCGGATGTAAAATCAACTATGGAAAATATTCTGTGAGCTTTGTAAGGCAAACTTTTACCATTGATAATAGCAATGACACTATTTTTTCATAGTTGCTTACCGAGGTGGTGTTGCTAAGATGATGTTGTTTATGCGATCATTATGGTAGTCTCAATTTTGAGATATTTTCTTTTTTGGGGAGTACCGTCGATGACGCACACCACATATTACAGTATGCAGCGCATAAGAGTCAAATAGATCGTGATGGTGTACAACGATATACTTGACCAGACGATAACTAATGGTCCCTTATCTTTTAAATATCATGTCTTCATTAACATGAGGTTCAATAGGTTCTTGAAACCAATTTTTCATTTCTCCCAATGTTATGCCCACGACTAATGAGAGTCTTGCGATATAAGATTTTTTGAAACTTTGATTACGGAAGCTGTAGTATACATCACCCTCATATCCAAAACATCTAGATACTGGGTAATATATCCCTAAACCAGTACTGTGCGTAAATTTTCTATAACGCTCCTTGTCAATCTGATATCCAATTGAATAATAAAATTTCTTTACTTTAAATTTATAATCAAATAAGTTGTTCAAATAATAGCGGAAGTTAATGTTAATGTCTGATGGAGGCCAATGCACTCCTACATGAAGCATCGGAAGTAGACCAGTAAAAAAATCAGTTGAAAAATTAAAAAAGAAATCGCCCAACTCTTTATTCCCAATTGACCATTGTAATTCTCTAAAATTATAGGTTCTTGAAATAACATTAGATATTTTTGCCTTTGAAACTTTTAATGATGTCGCGACAACAGTACCAGTCTTTGTATCGATAACCAAACTATCTGTTACCGTTTTTGGCGTGAGGATAGTACGGTCGATTGTGTACCCCAATTGGCCAGAAGGGGCTCCCCCTGCTATTGAAAAAAGAACAACCGCAGATAGAGAAAGGGGAAATGTCACCTTATTAATCATTTCAAGGGTTTGGATACTATCTTCAACATGGTTATACCTCGATGAATCAAGTACACTAGATATCTCTGTATAGAGCTTAATGGTGTCTGCTAATAATTTTAATCTGGTGGGAATAAAAATATGCTCATTTATTGCATAAGAGACAATTGATGCTTGCATAAAGTCGAGCACCTGTTTGCCCTCAAACACCATAAGCCCCGTTGTATCAGGAGTTCCGTTCAGTAATACTCTATTCTCTGTAATAGTGTATTTAGATTGATTTTCTAAGGAATCTACTCTGAATATTTTGTATTCAGCAGTGAGTGTTTTTGAAAACACTGCAGTGGTACACATTAAAATTAATAAACAAGCAATATGTTTCATGATATATAGGGGTTCATAATCTTTGTTTAAAGTTAGAAAACATTGATACAAACAGATTTTCTTATCAACCTTATTAAGATTTACGACGTCATCACTCATTATTGCTTCAACGGTTTAGTTGAGTTTTCTTTTTGGATTATACGCCAACGCTTACCCATGGTAAACATTAACAATCTATACTGATGTTTCTACTATTAGCCTCCTGTAAACCCCTATACCATTGATACTATTATCGAGGAACAACATAATCAAATAGATGCCTCCCTTGTACTTGAGCGTTCTATTAACTGCCCTGTTATCGATTAATGTACCCTAGGAAAACACTATGCTCAAAACCATATCCTTCATCACCACATCCCTATTCATAGCATTAACCACCCAGGCATGCATCTTTTCAGACGGGCCAACCGCTTCAAAAACTCCCCTGGCTACAGAAGAACTAACTCTGGCCTTAAAAAGTTGCCCCGACACCACCAGTACCGAAACAATTACATCTCTCAAAAAAATATCGGCAGTGAACCAATCATACCAGATTAATACCACTATCAATATCTATGATGAAACAGGAACATTTATCAGCAATGAACAATATAGCGCTACCATAAATCCAAATGTACAATCCAATCGAAGCTTTACTCCTAATTACTATCAGCCCCTCGCCAACAAAGAATCAGGCTTTTATATTTTCAAAACAACTGTCGCCGTCGAAGGAGGAAGTGAACAAACCAGGCTTGACTGTATTTATTGGGTTGCATCCGAGTAGTCCAAAATCATCCCACTTGACTAACTGGGCAAGGTGGCTCAAATAAGCGGCCACTATACTACTCCATTCTTCCCATTATTAAAGTACCCTCATAACTACTCAGCAACAATTTTGACCTGCACACAAATCCGGAACCATTTCTCAGCAACAATTTTGACCTGCACTCAAATCCGGAACCATTTCTCGGCAATAATTTTGCCCGGAACTCAATCCGGAACCATTTCTCAGCAACAATTTTGACCTAAACTCAAATCCAGAACCATTTCTCAGCAACAATTTAGCCCGGCACTCAATCCGGAACCATTTCTCGGCAACAATTTAGCCCGGCACTCAATCCGGAACTATTTCTCAGCAACAATTTAGCCCTAAACTCAAATCCGGAACCATTTCTCAGCAACAATTTTGACCTACACTCAATCCGGAACCATTTCTTAGCAACAATTTTGCCCTAAACTCAAATCCGGAACCATTTCTCGGCAACAATTTTGCCCTGCACTGTAATTCCATGTACCATCCACTCATTATATTTGCCTCAGAGTTACATTCTACATAGATACCGCATCAATGGCTGATTGCACAATCACAAAGAGAGCCTATCTTGTCAAACAACCTTGTAAACTAAAACAAGAAGGATACAATTATAGGCCCGTGTACAGCATTGAAAAATAATTTCCCAATTAATTCTGAGAGCTCCTTGTATAATTTTCATTATCAGAGTACCGTTTATGAATCGTATTGTATAAAACTTCCCTCAATGCTCAATATTCACAAATTGCTAGCCACCGATTTGCAAGGGAAAGTATCAATTTAAATAAAGTTTTATTCATGTTGTTGTTACACAAATATCCTGAGAGACGTCTAATGTGTGTTAATTGACTGATTCTCTTTTTATTTGGCTCAGGGAATCAGTTCGCAATGTATGAGCCTATAGGGTAACACCATAATGACAAAGAATAATAAAGAAACAAAAACGATTGAATCTATTACACCTGAAACTTCAGCTACTGTTAATCCAATCAACTACGAAGTGATTTATAATGAAGATCTTGATCTTATCAAAAACACAAAAATTGAAAAATACTGTAAGCCTGGTATGAAAATGGATATCTATCTCGAAGAGGCTGAAGGGTACTATGAAATTCTCATGCGTAGGTTTGATGAGATGAGCACAGAGGGCTTTAAGCAAGAGACAGCCGACCTTTTGTATCGTCGCATTGCTTCTGCTCGTATTGCTCAGGCAAATATGAATACGAAGGAAGGTGCTGAGCCTAATGAAGAGAGCTGGCCTCATATCTTTGCCGAAGCTAAAAAGTTGAGAACTCGGTTACTCAGTCGCGTTAAATTTGTGTGTGCCAACGACGCCAATCGAAAAGAGATTGTACGTAAAATATCTGACGGGAGCAGAATCAGTGATACTATTCAAGATCTTTTTGACCTCGGTAGAATTGGTAAACAGATGATTTCTGAATTAGCAGAGGTAAAGGTTACAGTGCAAGAACTAGACCGTGCTATTGAGCTTGGGTCTGTTCTTGGGAGAAAGCATAAGAGTTCAACAATTGATGGTACTACTTATTCTGAACCCCGTATCATCAGAGATACTGCGGTTACCCTATTGGAAG
Organism: Fibrobacterales bacterium; assembly: GCA_051532035.1. Classification (GTDB taxonomy): domain Bacteria; phylum Fibrobacterota; class Fibrobacteria; order Fibrobacterales; family JAOPTW01; genus JAOPTW01. Next base: position 142,683 of record JAOPTW010000013.1, read on the forward strand.
AGTCAATTAAATATCTTCGCACCTGGACAGAGATGGTCTATATCGAGGACAGAGAGACAAAGAGTCAATTTTACAGCAAACAATTGCGCTTAAAAGCACAGGCACAGGCACAGGCACAAAAATCAAAAACAATCATACCAGAAGATTTGCTCGAAGTTTCAATGCCTGAAGAAGAGGTCGATACTTTAATTCCTAAGCATACTCATTCAGAATCTGATACGGATATCGATACAAACACTGAGGAGGCATCAGACGCAGCATAGTAGGTCGTTTAACGGTGTATACTTTTAAACGCACCAGAAAAAAAGGTGAGGATTGGTCTGACCCTCACCTTTTTTTTCACCTTTTGATTATATCATGTAACCTTTTCATTAATAGCAACGTCTAACCCTTGGGTACACAAATAAGGGATACTATGATTTTAAAACTATCAATACCAATGGTAGCAGCAGCGTTACTTCAGTCATGCTTTATAAATAATGATGACTCACCCAATAATGATTCTGTTGGCATAAGCAGTACAACTAACAAGATACAGATTCACCCATTACCAACAGATACAATAAAAGGGACACTAGTATTCCCTGGTATGTCTTCTGATAATTCAAGTTCTTCAACTTCATCAAGTGACATGTAGCCCAGTTCTGGTAAATACGTATAGATACCCTGATGAAATCCGGCTTATCCAGGTCTCTGTATAGTGGCTGAACATATGAGACAACCGAAACCGATATTTTAGTTAGATATATCCGTGATCAGGTCATTACACTCGTCCAGTATCCTTGTAGATGATTGAATGCGGCACCATGCCACATAACGAGGCCATAGAATAACCCAAATTTTGAATCAGGATTTACAAAAAAAGCCGAGCATCGTTGCTCGGCTTTTTTTGGGTATTTCTGTATGTAACAGCTATTAAGCAATACCGCTCAGTATCTCAGTAAACAAAGCACTCGGGCGCATTGCCTGAGCAAGCTTGGCATCACTCGGAAGGTAATACCCACCAAGATCGATAGCGTTACCCTGCGTACTATTCAGCTGTTGTACAATCTCAGCTTCTTGTTCTTTAAGCGCTTTAGCTATAGGTGCAAAGAGCGCCTGTAGTTCTGTACTAGCCTCTTGAGCTGCCAGTGCTTCTGCCCAATACATGGTCACATAATAGTGTGAAGTACGGGTGTCCATATCGTTCACTTTTGGCTTGGGTGATTTGTTTTCGGCGAGGTATTTCTCATTCGCCTTATTCAGAGCTTCTGCAAGTACTGTCGCGTTGGCGTTATTCTGATCTGCACCAAAAGTTTCTAACGACACTGCCAGTGCCAAATACTCTCCGAGAGAATCCCAACGTAAGTGTCCTTCTTTGACCAACTGCTGTATGTGTTTTGGTGCACTGCCGCCTGCTCCTGTCTCAAATAGCGTTCCTCCTTCGAGGAGTGGCACGATAGAGAGCATTTTTGCACTGGTACCTACTTCTAATATAGGGAACAGATCGGTTAAATAGTCACGGAGTACGTTGCCGGTTACTGAGATAGTATCTTCACCCTTACGGCAGCGCTCTAATGAAAAGCGACAGGCTTCTTCTGGTGATTTAATACTGATGTCAGCACCATTCAGATCGGTTTTCGATAAGTAGTCTTTAACCATAGTAATAAGGTTGTTATCATGCGCTCGTTCTGGGCTGAGCCAAAATACTGTAGGAGTCCCTGTAGCTTGAGCACGTTTTACCGCGTATTGAATCCAATCTTGTATAGCTACATCTTTTGTCTGACACATTCTCCAGATATCACCATCCTCAACATTGTTTCCTAACAATACTGCGCCATTGCTATCAACAACACGAACCGTACCTTTTCCAGAAATCTTAAATGTCTTATCATGGGACCCATATTCTTCTGCTTTTTTTGCCATAAGGCCTAGGTTAGAGACACTCCCCATGGTGGTCACATCAAATGCACCATGCTCTTTACAGAAGTCTACAACCTCTTGAAAGATACCTGCATAACACGCGTCTGGTATGAGTGCTTTTGTTTCGTGGAGCTGACCGTCAGGTCCCCACATTTTGCCGCCTGCACGAATCATAGCAGGCATTGAGGCATCAATAATCACATCACTGGGTACGTCTAGATTGGTTATTCCGAGGTCTGAGTTAACCATAGCAAGGTCTGGACCCTGCTCAAGGCACTGTGCAATACCTTTTTCAATAGCTATTCTCTTATCATCAGGGAGATCCTGAATCTTATTTTTTATATCACCAAGTCCGAGAGAGGGGCTGATACCGAGTGCTTTAAATTCTGCAGCATACTCTGTAAAGAGGCTTGCAAAATAGGTAGTAACCGCATGTCCAAATATGATTGGGTCAGAAACCTTCATCATGGTGGCTTTTAAATGTACCGATGCGAGGAGTCCTTTGGACTGTGCATCATTAAACTCTTTTTTAAAAAAGCTATCGAGCGCTTTGCTACTCAAGTAGCTAATGTCTATCACCTCTTTTTTAAGAAGCGGTAACTCTTTTTTGAGTACGGTTACAGAACCGTCACTCTGAGTAAATTCTATGGATGCAACAGTATCTTGAGCAACAACCAGCGACTGTTCAGTAGAGAAGAAATCACCGGTACCCATAGTAGCAACATGACTCTCAGTTGCACTGCTCCAGTCTCCCATTGAGTGTGGATGTGTTTGCGCATACGACTTTACCGCACTTGGTACGCGTCTATCAGAGTTACCCTCACGAAGTACCGGGTTTACCGCACTCCCTAACACCGCTGTGTAACGATCTTTAATACTTTGTTCAGTATCATTTTGAGGTGCATCTGGGTACGCAGGCACCGCATAGCCAGCAGCCTGTAGTTCTGCAATTGCTGCTTTAAGTTGAGGAATTGATGCACTGATATTGGGTAACTTAATAACATTGGCACCTGGTTGCTTTACCAGTTTACCGAGTTCACCCAAGGCATCTTCAATGACCTGCTCAGGCTTGAGTAATTCAGGGAATTTCGCAATGATTCTACTCGCAAGAGAGATATCTTTTAACACTAATGGAATGCCCGCAGATTTTAGAAACGCTTCGATAACCGGTAAAAACGATATGGTTCCGAGGAAAGGCGCTTCATCTGTTTTGGTATAATAAATTTTTGATTGTTCACTCATAGTATCTCTTAGTTCTTTTTCGTGTTTGTGTTTAAATATAAGAACTCAGAGAGATATTTTAATTGAAGAGTGTACCCTTTTGACGAAATTCCACACTTATCATCTGTTAATTATTAACAAGATAGGGTTTCAGAGACCTCTTCGGGTGTTTTTATGAAAATAGGCTTCCATTCCTGTGGAAACAACTCTCGATATTCACGTCGTGAAAACCGAGAATCTATCAGCAACACCGTTCCTGTATCCGTCATAGTTCGAATAACCCTCCCTGCCGCCTGTAACACTTTATTCATCCCCGGATACATATACGCATATTCAAATCCCACGCGATGGGTATCAAAGTAATCTTTGACCAAATTGCGTTCAGTCGAGATACCCGGTAAACCAACACCAACAATTGCCACTCCCGTAAGGCGATCCCCTGTTAGGTCTACCCCTTCGCTAAATACTCCGCCCATTACTGCAAATCCTACCAGACTTTGAGGGTTTTGGGCATTACGTTCTTCTGCAAGTTCATGAAAATGTTCTATAAATGCGGTCCGTTCATCTTCAGCCATCCCCGACTCTTGCACGACTGTTTTTACATCGGGGTTTTGAGACATAAACTGCTCAACTCCTTGATTCATATAGGCATATGACGGAAAGTAGACCATATAGTTACCCGCCTTTGCATTCACCAAAGCATCAATAGAATCAACAACACTCCCCAGAGAGGCATTCCGTTGTTTATAGGTTGTCTCAATGGTATCTGCAATGAGTACTTTGAGGTTCTCAGTAGGAAAAGGAGAAGGAAGTGCCCCCACTTGTGCATCCGAATCTACCCCCAACAACTGTTTATAGTAGTGCATAGGAGATAGTGTGGCTGAAAAAACAGCTGTAGATGTGCCATACATCAATGCTTTGTGGAGTTGCTCAGAAGGATCTATGCAATACAGCTTCAATACAAGGTTCTTTGCATCAGGGGTATAGATACAGCGAAACCGTTCATTATATAATTCGGCTATCGTTACAAATTGCTTAATAGTATAATAGGTGTCCAGGAGTACCTTTTTATACGGCCCCCCTTTATTGAGATCGAGCCAATCATCTGTTGCACGAACCACAGCTCTCAGCCTCCAGAGAAGCTCTTCGGGAAACTCTCGTTCTATGAACTCCGTGGTTGTGCTACTTTTTTCTTTACGCTTATTCAAAAACCAAGTATTAACCTTACCGAGGTCACGATAGATATACTTTACCGAATCTTTATAGGGCTTGAGTTCTCGGCGAATGGCCAGTATGTCTGCCTTATCAAGTTCAGCAGAATACATATCCCGCCCTCGATCAACCAGATTATGTGCTTCATCTACGAGAAAGTGATATTCCCCTCCGTTACTCCCAAAATACCGCTTGAGGGATACAAAGGGATCAAACAGGTAATTGTAATCACATATAACGACATCACACAGCATGGATATATCAAGAGAGTATTCAAAGGGACAGATACCGTGTTTTTGAGAGACCTCTTCAACTACTTCCCGTGTAAGAACATCCTTTTGCCGCCCCTCTATTAGTGCAGGATTCAGCCGTTCATAATAGCCTTTTGCATACTTACACGTATCACAGCTTTTGGGATTGTCTTTTATAAAGCAGATTTTCTCTTTTGAGACAAGGGTAACAGACTTTAATCGTAATCCATCATCGCGCAACAAAGAAAGGGCGTTCTCTGCAATCTCTCGCCCTGTTGTTCGGGCAGTCAGATAAAATATTTTCTCAGTAAATCCAGCTTCCAGGCTTTTAATTGCCGGAAAAAGTGACGCGAGGGTTTTCCCTATCCCCGTTGGCGCCTGAACCAGTACTTGGCCTTTGTTCTTTGCTGCAGTATATATCTCTGCCATCATCTCTCGCTGCCCTTTTCTAAAAGGGGCAAACGGAAAATCACTCTCAGCTATCGATTCATTCCGTACCGACATCCAGTAGATACTATTTTTGCTCACCTCAAGATAGAGCTGTACCTGTTCTTCAAAGAAGGTATCAAGCTCTGAGAGAGAATATATGGCAGACTTGCTATGGCTAAATACACCATCCACTGAATACCAATTGATTACTCCCTCAACTTGGTGGTACTCTTCGCTTTTGCCATAAAGGTAGGCAAGGGTTTTATTTATGAGCTGAGCTGCATCGACGTTTCGTGGATCGTGTATTGCAACGGTCTCTATCAATGGTAACTGATCGTCGTGCGTAAGAGCCGTAATCTCCCCTTCAAAGAGAAACGTCAGATCATCCCGTTCATACTGATGCCCTACCGGATAATTAAACGTTTTGTCGGCATGTTCTGCAGTGAATAACCGTACTGCTTCTTTTGCTGCCCTATCGATGCTATAGGTACTTTCGTTAAGATCAATACCACGGCAAAGCACCGATACAAACGTATCTACCGAAATGATTCTTTCTGGTATTGTGGGTTCTTTGGTTGGTTCGGGCTGCCTCATGAGCTAATGATAGAAAAATCAGTCATCACTTTTCTGTTGTATACGCTTCCGTAACCATTCTGTTTTGATATAAAATCGACGGAGCGCTTCAACATCTTTAAGAACTTGTTCAATCCTTGTCATTTTGAAGTGCCTCTATTTTAAAGAACTCGTCGTATATATCCATATAATGCTTTCATTTTTGCTTCACTTTCAAATATAACTTTTCGATAGGTTAACTTCGATATTTCAATTAAAAACCAGTAATCCAAGGTACAAAAAAAGGCAGTGGAAAATCCCACTGCCTTTATAATATTGAGTTAAACTCAAATGTATCGTGCTCTTATGGGAGCGTTACTACTTGAATATCAGAGATATTGATATCGGTACTGCTATTACCCATATTAAAGGTAACACGTGCATTATTGTCAGAACCACTCATAGTGAATTCATACTCAAATGTTTGTGGAGCAGGAGTAAGGGTTACACTCGCAGCACCACCATAGAAACTCCATGGAGATGATGCTTTCTCAAGTGTTGCACTCATCGTTCTGGTTGCAACTGCACTTGCTGTAAAGCTAAAGCGGTACGTTTCACCATCTTCGAGGTTTACACCGATTTGATTCAGCTGGATGTTCCATGTAGCTGTTCCGCCATTAGAGATAGCAATAGTTCCTTCAGAACCATTTACAGAACGAGTAGCAGAAGCTCCAGAGAATACACCCATGTCCCAGCCAGTCCAACCGTTAGATAGGTCACCGTTAACAAGCATGTTTTCTAATACAACATCAGTTACAACAACATACTCTGCACGTCCTATCATAGCAATTGCTGCCCGGATTTCTACTCTTACCGAACATTCACCTTCTACCGCAACTGCTGTTGCAGTAAAGAGTCCTGAATCGTCAACAGTACCACACGTACCAAACATAGACCATGTGTAGGTAACCGCATCATAATTATTACCAAATTGATCTAATGCTTGCGCAGTATATTGTTGAGTATTTCCTAGTGCCACTTCTGTAACAGTACCTGGAGTAAAGTCAACATCCCAAAGCGTTGGAACTGCTGTTACTTCAATTGCTTTAGTAGCTGAAATACCTTCAGCTTCTGCAGTGATTACAAAAGAACCCGTTTCAGTTGCAGTAAAGAGACCCGCAGCTGTAATGGTTCCACCCGTTGTAGAATAAGTGATAACCGTTGCTATAGGAGCGCCGTATTGATCAATTCCCGTTGCTGCAAAGGGAACAACTTCACCAACAATAACTGAAGGTACTGTTGGTGGAAATTGAATGTGGTCGAGTACCGGAGGAAGTACTACTGATGGTGATCCCATTACTTGGAAATCATAGAGAGAAAAGCCATAGATTGTAGTACGAGTGTTGCCATACATTCTAATGTCCGTTACGCGACTCGCAGATACATCAAAGTTTTCTATGCCACCATTACCATTTGTTTCACTATAAATAGTTGTCCATGTGGTATTGTCAGCTGTTTTGACTTGAATATCATACGATTTACCAGCAGCGGCTTCCCAGTTTAATTCAACAGAGCTGATATCAAATTCTCCACCAAGAGAAACAGCAATCCATTGATTGTTTGAGTGTAAACTTGACCAGCGAGTTTCTGTTGATGCGTCTACGGCAAAATCAGATGCTTGGTTACCGCTTTCGATAGATGAAGTAGTTGTTGCTTTTTCGAATGCAATATTTTGAGGAACATCTGAAACAATGATTGTTGCTTCAGTTACCATTCCGCCAGTCTCAGCAAAAATGGTAAATGAGCCTGCTGATGTTGCAGTGTATAAACCAGAAGTACTTATGAGTCCAGCACTCGCATTCCAGTTGAATGCAACATTCATTACGTTTCCAAATTGGTCGAGTGCTTCAGCAGTATATTGTTGAGTCTCACCAATATTGATATTTGCAGCCTGAGGTGTTATGCTCATTGTAGTTAACACAGGCTCTTCATTTACTGTAATAATAACGTCTGTAGAAACTCCAGCTGATGTTGCAGTAACTCTTGCTACGCCTGCAACCGTACCAACAAAGAGACCATTTTGATCGATTGTACTGTGAGCAGTTGTCCATGTGAATACCGCTGCAATTGAGTTACCAAATTGATCAAACCCTGCGGCAGTGAATTGTTGAGACTCACCAAAATCAATAGTGCTTATTGCTGGTGTAACCACAATAGAAGTAAGAACTGGAGCATCACTTACGGTTACTGTAGCGCTACCAGAAATAGTTCCAGAAGTTGCAGTTACAGTTACATCACCTTCTACAGCAGCAGTAAAGAGACCATTTGCATCAATAGTTCCGTTTAAAGCAGTCCAAACAAATTGTCCAGGAACAGCATTACCACTCATGTCAAACGCCTGAGCAGAAAACTGTTGCGTGCCACCAAAAGCAATGGTTGTATTATTGGGGGTTACTTCAATAGATCTGACTACCGGAGCATTAACCGTAATATTTGCAGTCTGAGAGATCCCAAATGCAGTTGCGGTAATAACTTGAGCGCCAGGTTCAGTACCGGTATATTCACCAGTAGTTACGTCTATTTCACCACCCGTTGCCGACCATACAAAATCTGTAGGTATTGTTGTACCATACTGATCACGAAGTGTTGCGTGCATAGACATTGTCACATTATACCCAATAGTTCCGTTTGCTGGAGATATTGAAATAGTTGTTGGAACCGGTGCAGGATAAATTTCTGGATATGAATATATTGTTAATGCATCAGCAGTCACTGAAAACTGTGCAGTACCTTCTGAAATGGCAGTTAATAGACCATTTTCATCAACGGTTGCAATTGCATCTCTATAGTTTGTCCAGATAAAATCAACACCTTCAATAACAGTACCATTGCGACCTTTTGCAATAGCCTGTAATTGTACCGACTCACCAGCTTTAAGCTCACTAACATTAGGCGCAATAACTATTTGGGTAACTGCTTGTCCATGAGAAACAGTAAATGTTGCTGTAGTAGACACTGCCCCTGATTGTACCGTTATTGTTTTTTCTTCAGGAGATTCACCATACGCTCGAGCAGTATTGTTTTCTAAAGGGAAAAGATGTACCTGGTCTCCGGCAACCCACTCAGCATCAAAAGCAATAACTCTTCCGTATTGGTCATAACCAATAGTTTCAAAATAAACAAATTGACGAGGGCGAACGGGCCCTTGAGTATCTTGACTTATTTCAATTGTAGTCAGTACAGGATTTGGAAATTCTGGAACTTCAACAATCGTAATGTTATTGAGAGTTACATCTGAGTGAGTACCACCTACATTAAATACTAAACGTGCATCAAGGTCAGTTTCTTGAGCAACAAACTCAAATGAGTAGGGAGTCATAACTGTTGTGATTGGCACTGCACTGAGGTTTGCGTAGTTTGTCCATGGGCTTCCATCAGTTTCAATATGAGTTCTGAAGTTTCTGTCAGATTCCGCTTTCGCATCAAAGCTATACCGGTATTTTTTACCTGCTTCAATAGGGATATGCCGTTGTCCAAATTGAATGTTCCAGTGAGCAGATCCAGGAGTAATGATGTCAATAAATGCTTCACCGTTTCCATTAACAGTATTGTGAGCATTGGCGTTATTGAGGTCGATGTACCAGTTGGTAAATCCATCAGAAAAATCACCATTCTGAATAAGGTTCACTTCTGAAACAACCACTGCAGCTGTGGCAATAACACCATCAGTCTCAGCAGTCACCGTGTAATTCCCGCTTAATGCAGCACTAAAGAGACCATCTGTAGTAATAGTAGCATTACCGGTAGTGCTCCATACAATATCTGAAGTTACTTCAGCACCGTATTGATCATAGGCTACAGCAGAAAACTGTTGAGACTCACCAATTGCAATATGAGCAGCACCAGGAGTGATTTCGATAGTAGTCAATACCGGGAGACTAATAACGTTGATATCGGTAGTGCCAGAGATAGCACCATCAGTTGCCGTTACGGTGTGTGTACCAAGATCATAGGCGATATATGTTCCATCGCCAAGGATGGTGCCTGCAGAAGCAGCCCAATCAACGCCAACACTTACTTCAACACCAAATTGGTCATAGCCACGAGCTATAAATTGCTGAGGGCCACCATGGTAAATAGTAGATGCTGCAGGTGATACTTCTATAGTAGTGAGAACGGGGAATTCTCTTATCGTAAGTTGTGTAGTAGCACTCAAACCTGCCGAAGTTACAGAAACAGATGCTGTTCCCGCTTCAATTGTTGTAACAAGACCATTTTCATCAATGGTGCCGTTACCCAATATATTCCAAGTAAAGTCGGCATCTATAGGATTACTATGTTGATCAAAACCTTCCGCAGTATATTGTTGCGTTTCACCAGCCGTAACTGATGTGGCGAGAGGCGTAAGGCTTATAGATGTAAGTACCGGGAGTGTAATGGTTTTTGTTCCCCATACTTCGAATGACCAGAGTGAGTTACCCCACTGAGTAGCTCTTGTAAACCCGTACATCCGTACATAACGAGCAGAAACTGGAGTAATGTCTATTACATCTCTACCTGCATCGCCATTAGTTTCAGTAAATACTGTTGTCCAGTCTGTCCCGTTGTCAGATATTTGAATTTCATAGTGTTTTGATGCAGCAGCCTCCCACTCGAGAACCACTTGTGAAATGTCATACGCATCAAGAAGGTTTACCGCGATCCATTGGTCATCTTTAAATTCTGAAGACCATCGAGTAGTACCATCAAAATCAACGGCAAATTCAGGAGCTAAATTTGAAGCTTCTGAGGTAGAAGCGGTAGCAGCTTTGCCCAGTGCAACATTAGTCAGGGTAGCGGTTACTGTTATTTGAGTAGTAGCCGAAAAGGTTCCTGCCGATGCGGTGACACTGTGTTGGCCTACTGTAGTAGCAGTATATAAACCCGTAGAAGTAAGATGCCCTTCACCAGTAACGACCCAAAGGATTTCAGTATCAAAGGCGTTTCCATATTGGTCTAAAGCCGTTGCAGTAAACTGTTGAGTAGTACCGATTTCTAAAGAAACGGTTGAAGCAGGAGCTATAGAGAAGCTTGTCAGCACTGCAGCAGCAAGAACTTCAACTTGCGCTACAGCAGTTTGACCTTCAGCTTCAACAGTTACAACATACATCCCTTCTTCAGATGCAGTAAATACACCGTCTACAATAGATGCGGTCCCTGTAGTAGTCCATGTGTAACTCGCTGTATACGGAGTTCCATATTGGTTAGTAGCAGATGCAACAAGCGTTACAGAAGCACCGGCACCAACAGTTGATTCAACCGGAGACACTGCAATTGTTTCTAAGACAGGGGCTTCAGCAGGATTTTCTAACCCTGGGGTTCCGTGAAGAACGTATGAGGCCGACCAGTTAGATGCATCGTCTGAATGAGTGGTAGCAGTAAGATTTAAGATATTAAGTGAAGGTCCATCACCATCGGGTGATTCTGGCCACTCGCCTTCATCTGCATAGGTAACGTTATCGATTCTTTGACCAAATGCATCGACCATTTCAACTTGTTCATCGCCATTATCAAGCTCATCAGAGTAGTGACCATTAGGCATGTACCCATAACGACGAGTAAACTCACCTGGATTTTTAGCTATAACATAGTATTCACCAGCTTGAAGAATTGTTTCAGCGGGGAATGTATATAAAACACCTTTGCTAAATTTTGCACCAGCCATGCTTACTGCACGGTCACTTGCGTTTTTAATCTCAATAAACTCTAATGCATTTTCATCAATGTCACCATCAAGTTCATCGGGTTTGTAGTGAATTTCAGAAAATTTGATCACGTTCTCACCAATAGACTCAGTAAAAAAGATCTCTCTGACTGGGCTCCATGCTCCATCAGTTTGACGATTACGGGTCTTAATAACCTTTGCGCCAACGACTGTTGCAAAGTTTCCACCAAATTGAGCAGTAGCCGAGACAGAACCGCCAGGAGCACGTGGATCAGTGCCATCAATAGTGTAGTACACTGTCGTATTTACTGCATTAGGATCAAGCTCGACAACGTTATCACCATTAGAAGGAATAAAACGGTCATTAATCAATGCACCTGATGCATTAAGAGTCGCTACAGGAGGTTTACGATCAGTGAACCAACCAATATTTTTCAATTGCTGTTTCACAACATTCGTTCTGTTGTCAATAAAGTTTTGTAGGTTAGATACAGCACCCCACCACGTAGCTTTTGTACGTGCGATTGTGCTTTTTTGGTCGCCCCAACGAGCAGCCTCTGCTGTAATCGGACCCTCTGTATCGTTAATACGACGAGAAAGCATGCTCTGAACAGAGTCAGTAGTCATCGGTCCATTGTTATAGAAGTTACGATATGCAAGGTCTCTAAAGAGCATCTTGTATTCATCATTACTTATAAGCTTCTCATGGAGTGTTTGTGGATTAAAATACTCTCTACCGTTTAGGTCATAAGGACCCACACGGTTCTCTTCACCAACATCAAATGAATGTTCTGCATCATGACGAACCCATTGGAACCCTTCAGGATTTACTTGGCTGATAATACCATAAAAATTATTAAGGTATGCGTTGTTGTGCCATGAAGAAATAGGAGCATCCTTGTCACCCGTGTAGTAAATAGCGAGCATGTAGTCGATCAAGTTAGCAGCATCAAGATAATGAAACTGTGATGGGTCTAAGTCAGTACCGTTAGAAGCCAATCCTTGTAGCGCGTAATACTCAGCATCGGTTAGGTTACCTGATTGAACTTTTTCGTACAGCTCATAATAAATATCAAGTGAACCATCAGTTGCGTCGGCTTTGCCACCTTCAGTATTAATGACATCATAAAAATCTTTGTCTTCGCCAAGGTATTGCGTTGCAAATTTTGCACTTGCCGCTTCTTGAACCATGAACAAGCCCCAATACACGCCATTTACATAGAGGTTAAAGTTAAAGCTTTTGGCGTGGAGACGCCCTTGAGCACGTTGAATATCACGAGCAAGTGGCTCACGGAGAAAGGTGTTTTTACGACTGTCATCACCTTCATCGCCCCACATGTTCCATGAGTAGTTTTGTGCAGTACGGAATCCAATTTTACGGTATTTCTGAACACCTTCATCTCCAAAGAGTGGGAACTGAAGATATTTTGGACCGTAATCTTTGTCGAAGTATACTTTAAAAGAGTGTTTTGGGTTCCAGTCACTACGGCTATACCCACCACGAAGACGGATACCACAGTTCTGTTGAAAACCATCATTGCCATTAGGGTTGATGAGTTCAATAGAACCTGGACGTTCCCATTTATTATCAAAGGGATCGTCTGCTTTTGCAGCCGTTGCATTCTCGTATATACCAAAACCTGGATCAAAAAGGTTTGGAAGTTCGGTTACCATTGAGATTGTTGGTACAGAAAGAAGCGAATTTCTTATTTCGCTAAGCGATGCAACACTTCCATCCATACCGTAGTCATAGTGTTGGCCAGAACCAGTGTTAGGTGAAGGCCATCCTGACCCAGGGGTATTCGATGATTGTTGTACAACCTCATCAATAAAGAGGTATGTAGAAACAGCAATATCGCTGTCGTCATCCTCAGAGGGTGCTGAACCACATGCTTTGAGCGTTACTGCAGGAGTTCTTGGGCGCAGGCCGCCATAGGTTGCATTGGGATCGATGTTCACTGTTACAGGGGTTAATCCTGATTGTGCAGTTGCAGATCCACAAGGATCGCTCCCATCAAGTGTATAATAGATCGTTGCATCTGATGTTTCAGTACTGAGTACTACATCAAAAGCATTATCGTAGAAACCTCGTTCTACAGAAAAATCTATGTCATCCACAGAGCCTGCCCATAGGGGTATGCAAGTGGTGAGTAAAAATATCAGTAATGTGTACGTACGTACAGAAAAATGACGTATCATGTGATTATGCCCTCTCATCATGTGGGTCCTTCATTGGTATGTGTGTTTGTGGTTATGTAATGTTATTTGCTAACAACTGGCAATAATAACTATTATCGTCAATAAACACCTTCCGCGTTTACAAACTGTTGCGAATAGTGTCATTTATTCCCGGATTGCTTTGTTTATGTATAAGGGCACATTTACAATAAGATGAGAAGAAAGAGATATTTTCATTTTTTGTTGCAGACACTTAATAAAGAGTAGGCTCTATACACTTCAAGCTTGTAAATGCGGCCTACAGATTTACAAGTATCACTATTAATGTTAATGCACAGTTTTATTCCCGAACAGAGAATCATTCCAAAGGTTGGGTTTCCCCCACCCTAACAATTCAATATACGGGTCGCCACCTCGGGGGGAATGATTTTATGTCGCTGACTCAATAACTCATCTTCTTTGAGTCGATTGAGCATGATAGCCCGTTGCTCGAGCGACTGAAATTCTAATCCAACGAGGGCACGTCCTACCCGTTCACCGGTATAGAGATAGTTGAAATAGCAAATATTTGCCCACTCTTTAATACTCTCTAAAAATTCATGAAGAGCACCAACCCGCTCAGGAAATTCGTAGTGAAGCATTAACGGATGTTTAAAGAGCTCGACACTATACTGTATGACTCTAAAATGTATATCTTCACTTTGTGAGACATCCTCCACACCAATGCCATTTTCTTCACACCGCTGTTTGACCATTTCGAGTTTCTCAGCTGATCCATCAAAACCAATGACGGGATAGGCTTCTGACTCATGAGATTTTCCATATTGAAACTCTACAATATTGCAGTCATGCAAAACATCGCCCATGAGCATCAAGAGGGCTCCTTCTTTCTCTGAAATAGAAAAGCGGAGGTGATGACGGGCTTCCCCATCGATACCTGCCTCTGCAGCAATAACTGCTAACTGAGAGAAATCCATATTTGCACCACAGGTAACGACCAATGCTCGTTTACCATCAAGATGCTCTTTTTGTGATAAGAGACCTGCGAGTCCAAGGGCACCTGCCGGCTCTACAATACGACGGCGCCAATTCCAAAAGCTTCGAATAGCCGTAGAGACCTCGGCATTGCTCACCGTAATAAATTCATCAATGAGTTCTTTACAGAGGGGGTATGTAAGGTCACCCGTACGTTGCACCGCGGTACCATCACAAAAAATATCTAGTTCGCGAAGAGTTACCGGTTCGCCATGTGCTATGGCAGCCTTCATGGAAGCTTGTCCTTCTGCCTCTACCCCTACTATGTGTATATTGGGCATAAAATGCTTAAGCCAGCAGGCGACCGATGCTGCCATGCCCCCTCCACCTATCTGGAGATAGACAACATCAAAATTCCCGGTACCCGACATCACCACTTCATCAGCAATAGTTCCCTGACCGCCCATTGTTACTAAATCATCATAGGGATGTACGAATACATGATTCTCTGCTTGAGCAAATTGTTTCGCTGCTTGATATGCCTGATCATAAGTATCGCCCACTAACCGTATGGTTACATGATCGCCCCCATGTTTGGCCACCGCAGTTCGTTTCATCATTGGTGTTGGTCTGGGCATGTAAATGATCGCAGTACAATTAAGCTTTGCTGCTGACAGCGCAACTCCCTGAGCATGATTCCCCGCAGATGCACATACAACGCCTCTCTGACGTTCTTCTTCGGTAAGGGAAGCCATCTTATTGTAGGCGCCGCGCCACTTATAGGCATAAATAGGCATTTTATCTTCGCGTTTAACCCATACATCTGCACCTGTTCCAATATCGAGTTGTTCTAATGGGGTCGGTTTACGCACTTCATAGACCCGTTGTCGTGCAAGAAGTATTTCATTGAATAGTGCTTCACGGAGTGTTGGTTTACTCATATTGGGTCCTTTTGTCTTTATTCATCAATTGGGTCTAAACGTGTCGTCACAGTGTACCAATTCTTGCGGAAATTTTGTGTAACTTATTTATAGTTATTCTGGATCTGGAAATCAAAAGAGTCCACCTTTCTCAGTATGAGTCGTTGTTGCAGAAACCGGTATTTTTGTATAAAAATCATCGGGACTGATTTGATACATCTCCCCTTTACCGCGGGGCATACTGCCTCGTGATATCCTTATGAATAGACAGCCCCTCAAACATGATATCGTACTGTCTGTCATAATAACTTACTAACACTGAAACTGCCTTACAGTACACACCAGACTCAATTGATTCCACAATAATTCTTTGCTCTTCAGAGGTAAACTGTTCACGCATCAACGCAAATACCTTCAACAACTCTTCGCGATCAATAGACCCATACTCAGAAAGTATCGTCTCACACCGTTGTTCTACAGACACATCAACCCAAACCTTAGTCGCACTTGAATACAGTGTTCTAAAATTTTCAGGAACATGTATAGAACCAACATGAGGTGGTTCTAATTCTGTATATATTACTTGCCTCGAATCTAAGGCTACAACGGATAAAAAGAGATTGAGCGCCACCTGATCAGAAGAAAGTATTGCGGTACCCATTACACCAAAACCGGAACCTCTATGCTTTGCTATTTCGGCAATAGAGATCACTTGTAAGCCTTTGTGTGTAAGAGACTTGAGGAGTTCAGTTTTTTTGGAGCCCGTATACCCACAGAGTACTGTTAGTTTTGGCAGTGCATAATTGTATGTTCGTATATACTGCAGTACCTTAAGCATACCACCTTCAACAGTTGAAACATTGAAGCCTTTGTGAGATAAGGCTTGAGCAAGTTGCTGCTCTCGATAGCCACATGAATGACTGATCAATACAACATGTGTTGAAGTGGATTGTCTCAGTGTCTTACAAAGGGATTCGATTGCATTATAAATAAGAGTATACTCACCCACCCTCTCGCACGCCCTCAACTGAGCCTTGGTTAATGCAAATGAAAACGTCAAAGATCCAGGTAATGAAATGCTCTTTTGACGCTTACTCTCTCTAATGTCTACAACGGTATAGCCATCGCATACACCATTTGTCGTCACAATGGTATTTAAGAGGAATTCTGGATGAATAGTTTGCATAGGAGTATTGTTAGAAAAAAGAAGACCCCGCACCATATTTGATGCGGGGGCAAATTACAATGAATTATCGGCCTAAAATCTCCGTTGTACGTTTTATCATACAAAAACATCGTAAACCCTAATGTAGTAGCTTAGCTTACTCCTGTAAACTGTTTTTATGTAAATAATCAAGTTTCAATCCGCTCGGTTTTAAGTTGCGACCGGGAACTTTTTTATAGCCATACCAATTTATTGTTTTTCCATTATACCACCGTGCCCGTTGAAAAGATGCCACTACAGTAATCCCTCCCTTGAGCACCTCTTCTTCGGCAAGAGCATACCCCAAATCACCATGAGGATTCATAAGATGAGTTCTGGGCGCAACGGGCTCTAGAGTATAATCAGCTCCATCTGATGCGACCCGAGGCAACGCACCACGTCTAAAGACAATATCTCGATTACTCCCTTCACTATGTGTTGGAACAAATGGAATCCAATTGTATGGTACTGTAGACATAAACTCATAAGAGAGTTCAGTAGTTATTGGTGTGCGCTGTGTATTACTCGTTTGTCCTGTATCTTTTTCAGCCAAGCGCTGTGCATATTGATGCCCACACATACTTCCCCCCATATTATCGGGTATATTTTCTTCTACTGCCCAGACCATATTTGCCATTTCATCACGTTTAAAGGTCACCTTTTCGATTGGCTCACTATCGTGTACTTTTGAAATTGCAGGGAACATTACCAACCCGTCAATCTCTGTATCAGCGGCCTCGTTATACAGAGAGAAAAGGTCCCACTCTTTGTGATTATCTGCTAACACTCTATTTTCAATATACTCATACTCACCAAACGTATCTTTAACTAAAGTGCTTTTTACCTTAGCTACGGTACCATAGGCTACATCTAACGGCGCAACCAACCAGTCATTACTATACATCGCGGCAAATTCAGAAACAACGAGTTTCGAAATATCAGTTTTGTGAGCATCAATATTTACCACATCAACCGAAGCGTCTTCTACCTCCCACCACCTGTCTGCAGGCATTCCGGGGAAAGTAAGTTTTGTCGGTAGATATGATTCGATGATACTTTTATTATTCGTACTATTCACCAGGCTTTCATTCAGGTCAAAATTAAACCACTCTAAGTTACCGCTAAAGTATTCAGGAGCCTTTAACTGCGCCGCAGTATCAAGGGTAAATGTAGCGTCATACTCTAAGCGTTCTGGATTCCAATTAACCGCATGCTCATTCTGTGGCAAAGAATAGAGCTCACGATACCACTCACTGTATTGTGTATACACCTGAGTCAGAGTTGCATACTGAGGAACCGCAGCAGTATTGGTATCCAAAGCAGTAAACAGTGCACATCCATCGATTAGCTGGGTACCGAGGGCCATACTCATTTCGTAATACTCACTATTGAGCTCTTGTTCTTCAGCATTAAACACCACAGGAAATGAAGCGTGTACCGCTTCTTTCACTGCCATACGTGCTGATTCTGTAGGCAAGAGATCAATGAGCTTAGTTATATGTAAGCCTGCTTCAATTGATTCATACAGACCCAATACAGGGTACACTGATTCGACTGCTGCCTCTGGAGGGCATTCTTTAAAATCAAAAGAGCTCCCTCCATCAGAAAATTTCATTTCATTTGTATCATAGGCTATTTTCATAGATACAGCGGTACCACAATCATTTGCTTTAAACTCGCCAAACTGATGCTGTCGTGCCATCATCCATAATGGGTCATACGTATCTGCCCGGAGAGACTCTTCTAAATTTTCGGTACGTGTTGTTCCTTCTAATCGATTCCACGATCTGAACTCTTCACATTTATTGTTAATCATACCTGTTCCTCAAATCGTGCCAATAAGTCAGCTCGGGTTTGTGTATATTTTAATTTTGATACCGCATCTATGGAAAGAGTTCCTGCACGAGTATTAAGTGAATTGTCTGCCTCACGTTCAATAGTTATACCAGGATTCAATTGTCCAAAGATACTCTTGTTAATATGGTGAGGCTCAAGGAGCCGGGTTCGCGTCATAGCAATAGTCTCATGGACCACTCCGAGTAGTTCTTGCTCGCTCCACGTTGGCGCATCATTATGAGGAGGTACTGCCAACAATAGTGATTGAGGCGCTACTGCATCCGGTTGATCTATATGGAGGGCAATACCCGTAGTGTGTGTTTCGGTCGGGAGCACTTCGATCCACTCATCAGCTTGTATACCAGAAACAAGCCCTTCTTGTGTATAGGTCTTATTTATACAATTAAACGAAGTGAATGACTTTTCTGAGTCATCGAGAGATAATGGATTTGATAGAGCAACACCAAGCCAATCACTACTTTCGGGAAATTGTACTGGGTCGATATTGATGCGCTCTTGCTGTGTGTGGTAGTGAACCATGGACAGTTGATTGAATGCACGCATCTGCGTTCGTACCTTTGATATAGAAGAGAGCCACGTGTCGATTTTTAGCCTTCCCGTGTCGGTGGTATCTGTATTGTCGTACACACGTGCAGGATAGATAGCAGCGCCTGCAACGGGTGATTGGAATTGTCCAAACACGGTAATTCCTGCACCAAAAATAAAGTCACATACTGCTTGAGCTTTGGTCAATTTATCACTGAGGGGTGCTGATTGATACGCTGTGTGCAATTCTGCAATAGTCTCTTGCACACCTTCTGCTACAGTAGGAGCATACACAGAGCACAGATTATATATACGGGTACTCAGATCAACGACATCAAGAACAATTGCGAGTTCTGCTCTCTGTGCAACTATTTCTTCATAAGTAGAACCCTCTACAGCTCTTCCTTTTTCAATGAGAGTGTGAAGTTTTTTAAGGGTAAACAGTAGAGAAAATACCGATTTTTTTCCTGTTGAAGTAACAGGCCCATCGACAATTGAAAAAACTACTGATGCATCCTGAAATGTTGAAGCCATGAGGTTTTGAACAAAATCATTGAATTGTGTGGCATCAGAAACCGCATAGACTAAATCTATTGGCTCGATAGCGCATTGACTCAGGTCTTTCTCTAGAGACTGTGTTACTTCTTCGCCTGCGTCGTTTACGGTAGTAATAGTACACTCAATACTCACATTTTGTGCAGCGGGGAGTTGTGTTACAAGCCATGCATTTAATTGAGGATTCGCTAATGCTTTAGGGGTGCGAAGTCCGCCCCACTCACCTATTGTTTCTACACTGGGTAAATCAGTATTAGCATACGTTGGCAAGTGAATGATTGTTTTATGGTGAACCGGAGTGCCATCCATAGGTGTTTTGGTAAACTCAATTTCTGGAAGAGGTTTACCAAGGCTTATTGCATTCACAACAGTGGAAGCTTGAACGTGATTACCTTTTACAATATGATAGACCCCTTCGGTAACCGTAAGGTCTGACACGGAATCGAGTATATCATCAAGTTCTATGAGGCCACTCACAAATACTGCCGCATGAGATTCAGGGAGACTGTTGCGGCTTTCATCTAACGCATCATAGGCCCATTCTGGGAGGTTCGAAGCTGTAAAGGTTTGTTCTCTATACTTTTCTATTAGCTTCATACCGTGGACAACCGAAACTTCTCGCTCATTTTTACTCAACGAATCGCCAGAGGCCACTGCTTGAGCATAAGGGAATGATCGTTTAAGGGCAAAAATATATTTGTCCATTTCTTGGTCTGAGTCGTGGAGCAAACGTTCTAAACGGTAGCCCAAATATGTGGCCACATCTTGACCGTTCCGGATACTTTCAATAAGGTGCATAGCCTTTCGTACTCTACGGGAATTTAAATTTACTGCAACGAGATTATTTTCGCCACTGTTGCTGCGTTTACCCAAGTTATAACCAGATTTTAATATCCCGGCAAGACGTGCATGATCCAGTGAAGGCGCATGGATAATTTCACTCTCCTTAGTGGTAGATACATGAACTTTCGGTGTTCTACCAATTGGATATTTCGTACTTATTCTTGGATCAAAATCTCGAGGAAGCGTATATTCTGGCGTACGGTTTGCGGGGCTGAGATCTTCTAAATATCCAAATTGTGCTACCTGCACTCGGTAATCTTTAGTGCGACTCATCATATCAAGACGTTGATTTACAAAACCAAGCTTCCATGCATCAATACGATGCGCCGCAAGATCTGTTTGTTCAAAGAGGAGGTTTTTAAGGTCACCCATTGAGCATTGGCTCAGTGCCATGAGGTACTCTCGATACTTGGCAATCGCTTTGTGTGAGTCAGAAATTGCCTTTGTGCGATAGTCATTTGTCCCCGAAAGAATCGAAGCCATACTCCGCCCCTTCAGTTGTTTGAATAGATCGGTATTTTTAACATGAGTATTACGGACATAATTGCCGATACCCTCAAAGAGCACCCCCCAATCATCGCTATAATCTTTATAAATGATTGTATTCTTGTAGTTATTTACCCGTTTTTCGTATTCCCAACCAAAGGCTTTCATAATGCCAATAGCTTCTCTTTTAACCATAAGTAAATATGAGTGCCGCAACATAAAAAAGAGAAGCGACCCTGCATTAGGAGTGCCACTTTCTGTATCTAATTTATTAGGGAGCTTCAGCTCTTGTTGGACCTCTTCAGATATTTTTGAACCACGATTACCGATCCGATCACTACTTGGACCATCAATTGGAGTAGTCTCTACATTCATAATATACTCAGGATCCGAACAATAATCCGCAAGCCATTGAATATAATTATTGCCATCCGAAAACTGTAACGCATTACTTGCTTCATCATGAGAAATGATATGCCCCGTATAGTTCTGTGGCGTATCCAAATAGCGTAAATTTAAGGCCCGAGATTTATACAGAAGATATTCAAGTCTATCTTGAAGCGCCTTTTGGGATACCTGACTCCCTTTGGGAAAGGTGTGTTTTAAATCACTTATTTCAAAAGTTTCAGAGAAACGACTCGCTAAAGAATCTGCATTCAGCGTTTCATCTTCTTGAAAATTAACTAGCTCCTTTAAAAAATGAGCAAATGGCTCAGTGTCAACCCTGTTCCCTGCATTCACCGCGCCTCGATAACGAAATTCTTGAGAGATTGGGGTGTTCCCTATCATATCCACATATTTTTTATGTGGAGAAGCGCTTCGTTCCATCTCTGATTTAAAGACGACCTTAGTCCGCGCCAATGCCGTGTATTGTTCATACAGGGTATTGATGAGTTTAAAACTTTTTTCGTTAAATTTAGTTACTCGGAGTGAGTCTTCACGGGTTTCTTGTTTTTCCAGATCTGTCTTGATGGTTTTAAACGTGCTCCAACTCGTTGTAGGCATAATGCCATACGGTTGTCTATCAATACGAATAGTGGGGAGATACCCCCGAGCAATCACATATTTTTCATAGAACTCTTTAGCAAATGGTATCATCGCCTGATCAGCAACCGTTCCCCAAAAATCAAACAGTAGAGAACCGATAGTTGCATTACTCATAAGACCATTCATATATTGTGCATTCTGAATTGTTTTATTTTTTGCATTAAAAAATGTATTGCAGGTTCCGGCATTCAATCCTAAAGCATTTTCTAGGCGCCCTTGATCTGAACTTGCCTCTGGAAGCACTTCTTGAAAGTCTGGAGCGTGGAGAAGTGGGTCAATAATTGTATCATATATGTGATCACTATTTGAGTCATTCTCACTGATCGAAGTATTGTGAGTAGCGGTATTGTTCGTTGGAGTACCTGGCGCTACAAACCCTAATGCATCAGAAGATGCTCGATGACCATTAAAAAGGTTTTGGAGGCTCTCATTATTTGTTTTACTGATCGATTCCCTCTGTGTACCAATCACGACGAGGGTATCAATGGATTTACCCATTGATTGCCATTTTTTAGGTGATAGAGAAACGGTAATTGCCATACCCATCTGGAGTGCTATAGCATAGTCTGTATGCCACGTATTTGAGATTTCACGTGAACCATCTTGCACCTGTTTTTCCGACGGTAAAATATCATTTAAATCAACCTCAGATATAGTTACCTTATTACTCCGACCTAATTCATGCCCAACTCCTGCGGCATCAATGTAATACGCGATATAATAATCAGGCATAGCCTCATATATTTTTTTCTGAAACCACTGCTCTTTTTTTACAGGTATTTTATTAAAAAGGTAGGGATACTCATTAACAGGGATTATTACGGGAGTATCATTCAAAACTCTATCAAGGCTCTTTATCAGAGCCGTCAGTTCATTAAAGAGGCTACTATAGGTAAGATATTTTTTACCGAGGTGAATGAAAGAGAAGCGTTCTCTTTCGGTAAATGTTGCCATAACAGGGAGCGTAATTTGTTTACGCAAAAATGTTCTTGGTTCTCTATCAAAGCGTTTTTTTTGTTCTAATGCATCTCGTTCATCGGGATAGAGAAACTGCAGTATCTCATTTCGCGCGTCTTCTAACTCAATAAAATCGCCATAGGGTTTTAGGATATCACTACCATTTAATTGGTGTGTTATTTTGTTTGAATATCTTAAATGACGCTGAACCTTTTGTTTGAGCTCCCCAACAAGCTCTCCCCGTACTTCTTCACATGTTTGTTTTAACTGCGCATACATTTCTGAAAGCAACGAAACTTTCTGAATACTACTGTAAGGTGACAGAGAAGAAGATGTTGCAAAACGCTCACCGAGCGGATACTGATCAACATCAGTCATCCATTTTTTAAGCATTTCTACAGAGCCATACATTTCTGAAACAGAGTTTCTTTGATCATGCCAAAACACTGATTGATCAGCACTATTAAAAGAATCAGAACGTTTTAACTCACTCAATAGGAATTGACTCCGAGAGTCACCAAGTGCTCTACTCAACTCACCAAATCTATTTTTTAGAAATACATTTCTAAAGTCTTTTCCCTCTTTAGAGGTTATTTGAGATAGGCAGTATGTAGTACACCAGTACTCTTTGCCTTGTTCTATTTCGCTGGCGGTAAAATAGTTCACATCCTTAAATGTATTAATGGTGTCAGGATACATTCGTATACGGAGTTTTGTATCGGCCATAGGATAGCGACGTTGCTCTAATTTACTCCGTGACTCAAACTTAGTTTCGAGGCGTATAGGAAAAAACAGAATAGGATCAGATATAGGATATTGTGTATAATTACTCATGCTCTTCTACCTTATTTAAGAAGTACTTCTGCTTTAATAACATAAAGCACTGGTTCATTGAGAAGCTCTTTGGCAATCTTTGCAGATGTAGCCTCTAGAGTTGCAGCGGAAATATTTCCGGAGTCAAAATTGAATTCACCTGGCCGCTCTTGCAAAGCAAAAGCCCATTGTTGATTGATATCTGCAAAGTCATCTGCATCTACATCAAATCCAAACCACGAGATGCCTCCAGGAAGAGTACCGGTAAAACTGGGATAGAATTTCTCACTATACCGGCCCGAAAGACCTTCAGGATTTGCAGCAGCATCATACTGTTTCATTGCAAACACAATGGTATTGGGGTATTTATCAAAGAGTTTTGTTTTCATAAACAGTACTGTGCGTCCTGATGCATCAGAAGCATAGCCATGACCACCTAACTCTTTAGTTACTGCATTTTCAATCTCATCTTTATACTCTTGAATACGTGACTCATTCGGCATATTACTCGCAGACGGCCATTCAATTTGATTGCGGGCATGCCCTCTAATTTCGCTCAGTGCAATATGATAATGTCTAAACACTGATCCAAGTTCTTCGGCTTGGGTAAAATAGCGATATTTATAGAGCCATTTAATTCTTTGAGAGCGGGTAAACTGCTCACGACGATACCGTTTATATACCTTACTCCGTACATTCAGTTCATCTGATGGTGCCCATTCATTGAGGGGTCTGATATCTGGTGATTCACCTTGCACCGTCCCCGTCTTGTCCCAAAACGTTTGAAAATACGAACCACGCATATCCGTTGGGAATTCACGCCACTGAAGTTCACGACTCATTTCATGATTTAATCCAACCATAAATGATTCGATAAATGGTGTATTGGTTTTTAACAACATAACAGTATCATCGGGAATAGTGTCTATTCCTGGTAATAAATAATCAGGGTTTTCTTCCAATAAATATTTAACGGCAGGAACGTTAAAGGTTGGATGTGCCATCACTCTGTTATGGATTTTTGTTCCATTCGTTGTTTGCTTAACTGTTGCGTTGATCCCATCTTGTGAAGATAGTTCGTAGAGCATTGTGGGCAGATGAAAATAGAGTGCTTGTAGGCTGGGTTTCTCTTCTCCTGACGAAACTAAAAAGTCATTGAGGCCTTTTCCGTACCGGAGCATATTTTTGAAGGATGCAAGTTTCTTTGCGCGCGTAATAAGGAGAGATAGATTTGTATGAGCTAAGTTTGAATATGAAGTAATAATGGTTTCTTCTTCGTACACATACGATTGATTCTTTTTGTTGTAGCTACCCTTGGTAAAATTTTCAGCAAAATAAGCATCGTCAAAGCCAAGAATCAAATATTTCTTACGACCAATTGTATAGCTTTTCATACCAATAAGCTCTTGGGAGCATCCGTACATTCCTTTTGAATAGGCCGTTGTTAAGTCTTGATCTAAATACTCCTTAAAACCCGGTGTTTGTATCTGTAAAAAGTGTTCAAAAGCCAAATGACGAAACAGTATTTGAAAATAGCGAGCGCTTAGATAGACATAGCGCTCTCTCCCATCACTATAAGGGTTAAGTTCAATGGTTCTATTAAAAGCCCCCAATACCTCTGGAGTTTGTATTTGCCAAATAGTAGAATGCTCTTTTATAGCATTCAACATACCCCTAAACCTAACCGCAATACCCGCTTTAATAATTGGAATATCTTGATCATGTAAATATGGAAGTCCTTGTGTACCATAAAACTCATTATAGACTTGACTATTTTTTCTACGCTCACCAAACTCAAATCCAAATGAAAGGAGACTTGGTCGTACAGTAAACTGATCAGACAACGGGTTAAATTGAGATTCAGAAAGATCATTCAATACTGCATCACACGTTTTATTGCTATTGTATGCATCACATCTAAAGAGCTCTCTTTCTATTTTGAGCTCAATATACTCAGACAAGGTGTTAGAAGGCACATCATTGAGAGAATAAATAGAACCTGCTGGTAGATGAGCTTGCTCACACTTTCTACGCAACCAATTCTGTCCTCCTCTTTTATGCAATGCCCATAAAAACATATAGGGCCCTGAACTCATCATCGAGTCCAACTTTCGTGCATATGCCTTACGCATGTACTCTGCTGATCCACTCTGGAGCATATCCTGAGGAATCGGTGTCATTTCTTCAAACAAATTATCAAATGAACGACTACTACTCTGAGCAACATGCTGCATCTGTTGCTCTTGTATTCGCTTGAATCCTGGGGTTAACACAACTGTAGGTAATACTGAATTCTTTAAGGCAACCATAGTAGGTGAATTAGTAACCCTCCCTGCAAAATGTGCAACTTCAGCTTCATTTGCCTGACTGAGCCTTTTGGTATGGAGTGTGTTATTTACGAGAGATGCAAAACGAGCCCCTTGCAGTGCTTCATTATTACTTACCACATCACCGACGACCTTCCATGATGCCTCCATGAGCTTTTCTTGATTTTTTTTAATTACTGACGTTCCGATACCTGCTGTTGCACGGTAAGAACGGTGCTCATTGAGTTGATGAAACCAGCCGGGTGTTTCGCTTTCTTGAAGATAAAACTTTCCATACCCTGGAGGTACAACCATTGGTACCGCTGCTGATTGGTTTTTATCGAGCGCAACTAATTTTGACAATGCCTCTTCGTATGGGCTACTGTCTTTCATAGTATCAAATGAGGCTGGGTCTACTTCACTCACGTTCTTTGGAATCGGTGTTAATGCTGCACCTAATTTAAAAGAGTTCTCGCTAAAATCACCACCGAGAACCAACCCTTTCCCGAGGTCTGCTACTGATACAGCATCGTACACAGGGTCAACAGATTGATATCCTTTAACCCCCTCTGGCATAGACCCATCTTCGGCAAGGCGTCGCGCAAGAGTCTCAAAGTCACCCTCAGTGGCTGTCGAAAAATTCCATGAGTGATAAATAGGGAGAGTAATATCACCGTTTCGTTGGTTCTCCCAAGAAAATCGAGCAGCCGGAACATCTTCTAATATCCGTTTTGCTTCGGTACCACTCATGCCCGCAATACGACCTCGTTCATACGTTGGTACTAAAAAACAGGTATATGCATGCGATACCCCTACCTCTTGAGACAAGGCTTTGAGAGATAACAGACGACAATGCCCTTTTAAAGGGTTTTCTTTCAAAAATGTTTTTGCAGGAGTATTCGCTCCCAAATCATTTATATGTACATGAGCATTTTGCCAGGCCTTTGATAAATCCGGCAATTCCACGTCGTGCCCTATAGTAACAACCCCAACACCATTCTCGTTTACCCGTTCAAAATCACCATCTTTCAAACACAGAAGCGTCAACCAAGGGGTCAAGGATTCACCATCAGCGTCTTCATTTGAAGGTCGCACTGGAGTAGCTTCAGGGGTATAGCGCCACAAAAAATCTTCATCATGAAATTCAATGAACGGGATATACTCTTTAGGGAACTCCTGAGTAGCATTTTTGGGCCATGTCCGCACGATTTGCTGCGCATTAAAGCCACTTATTTCACCAGGCCCGATGACCGGGATCTCTTTGGTAAATTCTGTCCGTTGCTTTGTATTATCAACAGTGTTTTTTTCTATGTCGAGAGTCACTGCTATTGATGCATGAGTTTCCTCTGCATTAGGTGCAATAATATCTTGGGAAATCCCTTCTCGATACCAGGAATTAAAATCATATTTTGTTTGCTCTGTAGCCATGGTTATAACTCCTTATCGGTGTGGAACTGCGATGAGTTCACCGGCAAGTTGAGGTTCTTGCATTTCAATTTCAATTATTTTTTCTAATGCTGCATCACGCGTAAGGCCTGTAAATGACGTTAACTGTAAGTCTGAAGAAAATGCAACGGCATAATCTTCTCGTGGAGGGTCGGTATAAAAATCACTCTTTTTGAATAACTTATGCTCAAATGAACGCTGAGTACGGGCTATAGCTGCCCCTTCGACCAAGCGAGATACCTCGTAGGGTGAGTGTACTTTCTTATCCGCTAAGCGCACCCTTCTTACGATACCACTATCACCCGATGATGTTTCGGGAGGATCATAATCAATTATTTCAAAGCTGAGTGGCACATTTTCTGCTTTGCCATCAAATTCCCCTTCCCAATGCCCTTCAGCAGTTAATCCGGATTCAAATTTTTCAAAATCAGAAGCACTTAATTTATCTTTCATGCCATCTTTACCCGACAGATCTTTAAAGAACGTAGTGGGGAATTCTGATTTCAATGCTTTTATAGTCGCATCTTCATCACCGATTTCCACGCCTTTAATAGTCACCTTATTGATATCATTGGGCTTTGCCGTACCAAAACGTTCAATAGTTTTCTTTAGGGGGAGCACCGTTTGATTAAACGTTACATCGCCATTAGGCGCTAAATACAGTACGGAATCTTCGCCAAAATCAACAAAAGTTACATCATCATCGCGTCCCTCTGTAATCTCCCAGTTACTGATGCGCTCAAGTTCATCACGGAATAGTGGTTCAAGAGCGACTTCTTTCATTGGTTCTTTGCTCTTATCACCCCATTCGACTGATACTTTTGCCGTTACCGAACCAAACCAGCCAAGACTGACGCGAACTTTACCATAGACTTTCCATGGTGTTGGTCCCGAAAGTTCACCGTACAGTGACACATCACATAAACTACATCCCCATACTTTAACCGAAACGCCACAACTAAAATCTGCGATAAAGGCAAAGGGATCAAATTGGAATAGAGTATTGAATCCGAGATGGCCTGAAACTTTGGCTCCCGACTTCTTATAGGTTAATGATGCTCGTGCACCTACTTGAACCGTGTTCGAAGTAACAGCAAAATAACTTTCTAATATGACACGCGGGTTCTTCTCATGGAACACAATAGTCATACGTCGCATTTCTGGAATAGCCAAATAACTCGGTGGTGTATAACTAGGGTGAAAACCACCGGCAGAGATTACAAATGATTTCTGTTGTCCCCAACTTAATCGTAAACAGAGGTCTCCAAAGAGACCAAATGTGAGAAGTTTTGAATCATAAATTGAAGCATCAAACGAGAGCATGCCTTTATCAAAATCGATCACCCCTAAAAAGGCGGCGTTCAATTTAAGGAGTGGTCGTTCTTTGTTTGGAATTGCTGTTTTTAGAATCCCCATAATAGCAATACGTATAGGGTTCGGAAATTCTACGAGTATACCAGCATCAATAGTGAGAACTGCAGGATTGTTCCATATGATTCGAGCCATCGGGCCTACAACAAACTGATCACTTTTTGCAGGAAAAAACCGTTGTAAATCACTGAGAACCGCAACCATGTTGCCATCTTCCAAATCAGGGAATGCTATATTATCAATGGCACCAGTTCGCAGTGCACCCCGAACCTTCTCAACATCCATGGTTCGGTTATACCCAACAAGGCCACCAACACCTTTGAGATAAAAATTGAGGCCCAACGGCACCCCACCAGGGAATTGCGAGCAGATAACAACAAGGAACGAGTGTTCTCCATTGACCTTCTCAAATATTCCCACAGCCCGGACATCAATAGTGTCAAAGAGATTGAGAGAAAGCCCCCCATAATATTTATCATTCTCTTCGTCCATAAAAAGGTAGCCTGCCCCCGATACAGACCCAGTATCAAAAGAGACACCGAGTCCTTTAGGCCTTATAATACCGAGCCCGACATTATTTCCCGCTAAGGTTACATCTGCAATAGTATCATCAGTATCATAACTGCCCGGCTGACCGATATAGGTCTCTATTCCAAAACCATCGACATACGCTTCAACGGGACCAAAATCAAATCGAGCACCAATGAACGTAACTGCAATTTTTAAACCTTTCTTGCCACCATTGTCGAGAGGTTCCCGTTCAACATCTACCCGCTCTATATAACCAACAGGTCCAATCTTTTTCTGAAAATTAATGCTTTGTATTTGAGGAGCATCATTACCCAATTTAATGAACTCAGAATCCCAATGTATTGTAATGGTCTCAATTGAAAAATCTGTACCGAATACCATCTCGGCGAGCTCAATTTCTCGTGGTACAAAATCTTCGAGCCCTGGAATCGGTATATTGGTTTTGATTGTTGCATCAAGCTCAACGCTCCAGTCTCCTATTGATGAACGGAGTACTTCTACTGCATCAATTTCTACGATAATAACATCAAGATCAATTATCAGTGGATTTGCTGCATCATATCGCGCAGTGAGCATACCATTATCATATGAGAGGGCTATCGTTGTATCGTCAACAATGGCTATTGAGCCTTCGAGGAGTCGAATGGTAGGAGTAAATCGATCAAAATGACATTCAAATTGCGATATAGTACAATCCATTCCAAAAATATCAAAATTCAGTGACTCAGCTAACAGTGCAGTCCCTTCATTTCCCTCTATATCAAATTCGATTAACGGAATATTTTCTTGTTCTGGTAGTAATTGAATTGCACCGGTAACCTTAAACGCATCAGAGATACTTGTAGCTTGAAGGTTAATCTGCAGAGTATATATCGTTACTTCAGCTATACCCAGAAGGTTACATTTCAAGGCACCTTGGTCACTCGACAACGTAATCCATCGAACGCCATCTTCTAATCTGGTATCAATACCGAAGGTTTCGTTCTCTGCCATTAGAGGCAGATGTACCGAACCCGTAACGCTCAGAGAATTCCAATCGATAGCAGTATCTGTAAATGCCAGTGAAAGAGATGTAAGATTAAATGTACATCCTGCAACGGTACGAGAAACATCACCTTGTATTGTTGCAACAGCAAGACTATTTTCAAGCTTATTAATAGTTGCGGTACACTCTAAATATGGAATAGTTACGCTGCCTAAAATATGCGATGCATCCCAATCAAAGCTTCTATTACTAAATACAAAGAGTGATGTTGCTCCGATTTCGATAGTGAGTTCACTTATAGAAACACTAATATCATCCCTAATTCCAACACTTAATGTTCCGTTTTCGTACACTATTATTGCATCATAGATATCTGAGCCATTGCGAAGCTTGCCACCAAGAGTAAATGGTGCTTCTGTCCACGAGCCTCCAAAAGGAACCTCAAAGTCAGTAATATCAAGAGAGAATGAATCCCCCTGAAATAGGGTTATTCCTGTTGGATGATCTAATACAATAAAATTTTGCCCACTCCGCTCTATAACTTTGAGTGGAATCTTTGGGTCATCAATTTTGGCCCATGCAGGTTTAAAACCAAACTCACCCGTACACCCCGTCGGAAAACCATCAGCATTCAACGTGAGTTGTAACGAATTGATAGAGGCTGTACCTACCCCAATATCAAATTCTATGGCACCGCTATTTGAAGAAAGGTCTATATAATAGCCGTTCTCTAATACTTGAAAGATAAAGTCAATATCAAAAGTAGACGCTTCTGTTCCGAAAAGAATTGAGCCTGTATATATCTTCTGAGCAACATCAGTGAGGTTCAGTGTGCCCTTAAACTCAAAAGGCGCACAACTAACCTCTAAAGAAACTTGAGTGGGGAGTGAGAAATCTAATGCAAAATCTTTACCTGCAATAGTGCACGAATAGAGGTCATTAAAGGACGGGTTCTCTAAAAGCTCATGATCACCATAACATACTTTCGGCCCAGTCTCTACAAATGTCAGTTGTACAGGGTCAACCTTAACAATAGCTTCATGAACCTCAACATAGAGTTCCATCGCTTCAGCATCACCTTCGGGCACACTCCTTGTATGAGGCGTTACTCGATCAATTTCTAAATAGGTGGTATTGACCAGCTTATCTCCCGAAGAGGCAGCCTCTTCTTCCGGAGTGGTCCAACTTATATCAAAATGGTCTATGTCAAAAGAAGACCCAAACTCGAGCCCTTCTATGGTGATACGTTTTGGCGCATATTTATCAAGAAATTCTAATGCCACCCCATCTTTCTTGAGTACTTCCATGCTCAATGACCCGATCCAATCAGTACCAACAACTGCGAGCCCCACATGAGAGACTCCAACAATATACGCTCCAAGAGAAAAGGTTATTGCGGGCTCAGTATCTACTGACACACTCATAGCTCCTTGAGTATATTCTAACGCGCCTACAACAGAAAGAGCATCGATATCGACGGTAACTGATGCACCAAAGGTCATTTGATCAAACTGTGGCGTCCAATCCGAAAATGGTATTTGTAGGGCATTAATTTCACATGCCATATCCAAAATCGTAAAATCACGTTTTGACTCAGCGTTGAGTCCAATGAATCCAGAGGATTGTGCAATTGCTAAATCAAATACTGGGTAATTATCACTGGCAGAATCTATAAGCAGTGTAACCGTACCGGTAAAGAAGAAACTATCAAGAGGGCTCTCAGCACTCAGATCTATCCCTATTCGTTCAATATCTATGCGTATAAGATTGTTAATGGTATACTGCATTCCTCCATTATCTGAAGTTATGCCGAGCCAGTTTGTCGCATCGTGGACAAACGATTGTAACGAGAACGATGTAAGGCTATTTGGTGGTGTGATGGATCCATCAATCACCAACCGACTCCAATCGATAGTATCGTTTTCAATGGTTATACTGAGGCTTCTAAATTCAAACATGAAGCCACCAATATATTTATGCACTGGTGATTCACAAATGAGAGTTGCAGTCATGGTATCATTCTCTGCATCTTTCTCTAACGTCATCTCTAAACCAAAATACGGTAGCACTATTGATGCTGAAATATCCATAGCATCCCAATCAAGCCCACTACCATTCAGTACAAGTGTTGTACCAGCATCAAGCGTGATCAGTGCACCAAACCGTTCTAAGGCAAGTGCTTGGAGTAATGTTAACCTGAGTGCATTCTTTTCATAGACCGCATCAAAGAAGAGTTCTGTTCCTTTGTAAGAGACTTCAAGCCCCATATCCAGTCCATCAAGACTAAAAGTGGTGCCAAAAGGAATTTCAAAATGAGTCAGTTTACAAGAGAAATCATCACCAATAGTAAACGAAAGATCGCCTCCCTCTAGGCAGAGAAAGGTTTCTCCATTGCGTTGCTCAGTGCGTATCCGTATGTCAGTATCTATAGGCATCCATGTAGGACGAAGCGCTATATCTGCAGTCGTTCCCGTTGTCGGTATTCCTGATGCATCAAGTACTAAGGTAAGACCATAAATGGTTGCTTCGCCAATCCCAAGATTTACCGCTATTCCACTGTTAATATCAAGAGCAAGGGTGTATCCCCCAGCATCGTGAATCGTGAATGAGCATCCTACCGAAACTCCTTCAATGGTAATCTCACCACTATAGTTCTGAGCATCCGATCCGAGCTCTACTCGCGCCGTTGCCTCAAAAAGTGAACAGGCAATATCGAGTTGCAGAGCCGTTGGCCCACAGGTATCAATACTAATATCGTTATCGAGTAGATCAAACGTGGTTAGAGCACTATCCTGTAACGGGTTTTTATCTGGTGCACCACCGTACATCTGGAGGCCAAAGTTTTCGACTCTACAGGTAACGGGACCTATAGTAAGAGTCGCCCAGTCGATAATTGCTTTGAGTAACACCCCTTTAATATCATCAGGATCAATATCTTCTTTGGTTAAAATCAGGTTACCCATATCGGCACTGACTGCTGGGAGGCTGAGATTGAATGAGCCACCCTCTGATAGTTTAAATTCGGGGAGGCTCGGAAAAGAAACACCTAAATCGCCAAAGCTAAAGCTACTACTCGAACCGCTGCTTGAGCCACTGCCAAAGCTAAATCCTTCAATAGATAGCCCATCGGGTATGAGGTTTCCAATAGTTGGAATAGAAATGTGAGAGTCTACCGACGCATCAAGATCCAAATCCCAATCGCCATCGGTACGAGACACTTCTAACTTCTGTACAGTAAACGTTGCAATATCATCAAGAGTAAACGATCGGTTACCTTCAAGGGTAACGGTAAAATCACCGGCAGCATAATTGAGGCTCCCCACTACCGCACTCACCGTACCTGCTTCACCTGCAATGAGTACAGATCCGACAATAGTAAGATCGAGTGGTTGTGGTACAAAATTAACAATCGGAAGTGAAAGTTCGGTAATAGTACAGTGCATTCCTGCAATGGTAAGGGTAATATCGTGATCGATACTTATGGTACCGTCACTTCCCTGTAGTTCAAAATCAAAAGACGGGTTATCCGATCCGTCGGTATTTAATAGAATTTCGACGTTCCCTTCAATAAAGAAGGACTCTTCTGGTGAAGATGCTCCCAGGTAGATGCCCATTCTTTCAATAGTCACTTTGACGACACTATTAATATCAAATAAGGGAAGTGGATTTCCGTCAGATCCCTCAATACCAATCCATTTAATACCATTGTGAGTAAATGGTTCAAAAGAGAATCCAGGGTCTAAATCAGGAAGGAGGTCACCCATCTGTGGCGGTACAATATCACCATCTATAGCAAGACTCCCCCAGTCAAATTCACCATTAACAAGTGCGATACTCGCTGAACGAAGTGTCGCTTCGCACCCACAAAAAGAGACCGCATGTGCAGGACTACAGGTCACGCTATAGACTGACACGCCAGCACTTTGATCAAGCTGCAATTCAAGTCCCAACACTGGGAGAACCACTGTAGCCTGTATCTCCATTTTATTCCAGTCAAGACCAGAGTCATTAAAGATAAGAGTCGTACCCGAACCAAGGGTTACTTGAATGCCAAATTTATCGACCGCTAAGTCTTGTAACAAAGTAATCACAATCGACTGATTAATATACTCAATGGATACTGGAAGGTTTGCATTTCCTCCATACCCTAAGGTTATAGCGATATCAATATCTGAAGCGCTCCACTCCTCTCCAAACGGTATTTTAAAACGAGTTATTGTAACGTCAAAACCACCGATTTCAAAAGAGACTGGTGAGCGAAGTGTCACATACTGTACTCCACTTTCTTGCACTACTCCGAGTGAGAGAGATTTGCCCGAAGGAAACCATGATGGTGTCATTACTATATCTGCAGTGGTATCAGCTGTAGGAATCCCATTTTGATCAAGAACCAACGAGAGACTATTCAAGCTTACTCGACCAATAGCAAGATCGATATCTATTCCCGTCGCTGAGGTTAGGTCAAGCTGATACCCCGTTTCGGTAATGGCAAAGGTAAAAGAGCCTTCAGCATTCGCTGCACCAACTCTGAGGGTGCCTACGTACGTATCAAGTATGCTATTGTATTCAAGGCGTCCTCGCGCTTCTATAGGCGAACAATTAACCTCAAGAGTTATGGCCTGAGGACCTGCGGTATCAAAAGCAATGCTTTGATCTAATAATTCAAATTGTGTGAGCGGATTTCCGGGTATAGCCTCTGGTGCCCCTAAATATACTTGTACTCCAAAGTCTTCTGCGGTAAACGAGACCGGGCCAACAGTGAGTTGTGCTTGGTCTATTAATGCCTTGAGCAGTATACCTCTCATATCGTCAGGAGTAATAATCTCTTTGGTCAGCTTCACATTGCCCAGTGAAAAGTCTCCAATATCAGGAAGGTTAAATGACCCTGAGTCACTATCAGATAAAGAAAAGAGTGACCCCGATCCAAAATCTATTTTAAGGTCGTTCAGATTAAATCCAAAATCAAACCCCGGTCCCCCACTGCCTTTACCTGATCCAAACCCAAAGGAGAGCCCTTCGAGTGAGAGAGATTTGGGAAGAACGTCGCCCAATGAAGGCTTCGAAAGCATTGGTTCAACTGTTACATCAATATCAAAACCCCAGCCCGCAGGAGACTTACTCACGGAAACACTCGAAAGTTCTATATCGGCAATTGAATCAATGGAAATGGTTCTATTGCCTGCAAGGGTACCCGTAAAAAGTGCATCTGCATATGAGAGCGAAAGAGTAATAGCTTCTGGTGTACCTACACCATACACAACCATAGAACCATCAAAGGTGAGGGCTGCAGGCTGTGGCACCCAATCGATAAATGGCAGTGAGAGTGTGGTTATCTCACCGGTAACCGTACCAATAGTAAAAGGAATGGGCGCAACGGTACTGATTGAACCATCAGATCCGTCAATAGTAAAAGCAAAGAGTGGGTTTGAATCAGACTCTTGTTCAATGAGTATCTCGACCGTCCCCGTAATAGAAAACAGAGTATCAATAGAGTCAGACCCAAGGTCCATACCCATTGAAATAATCTTAACCCGTACAATGTCGCGGAGCGTTGTCTCAGGCTTAGAATCACTCGACTCCGCAATGCCCAACCACTCTTTTGCATCACGCGTAAACGATTCAAGATCGAAAAAGTCGTCCATATTCGGTGGTGATATTTTCCCAACAATTGAGAGAGAATCCCAATCAAAGTCACCATCTACCGTTGATACACTGACGCTACTCAGCTCAACGGCAACACCTAATTCTCCACCAAATTGTTTTATAAACGGTGGATCAAAGGTCGCGCTATAGGTCGTCTGATCCCCTTCTTTATCAAGGGTCAGGGCAATGTCAAGATATGGAAGGAGTACGGTCGCCTCTACATCCATAGCATCCCAATCTAACCCAGAATCATTAAAAACGAGAGTGGTTCCCCGCTTGAGTGTCACATCAAGAGTCCCATTAGTAACCGTACTGTCTTGAATGAGAGTAACAATAAGACTATCATCTTCTATAGAAACAGTAACGGGTAACGGAGTACCATTATATTGAAGGGTCGCTTCAATTTCTAAATCAGAAATTTTTAACGGTATTGAAAGCGGCAATGAAAGTTTTGAAACCGTGAGGGAAAAGAGATCAAAGGTAAGAGAGATTTCTTCGGAGAGGCTTACAAAGTAATGACCACCCAGTTCACTGATAGTAACAGGTATATCCCGAGGCATGGTTGGGAAATGAAGAGCCAATTGTGAATCGCTCGCTACGCCAATCGTTCCCGATGGAGTATACGATACGGTAACCTGTTGTATAATAAATGAAAAGAGAGAAAAGTCGAGTGTAACAGCCTCACTCCCTTCCATAGTCAGAAGATACTGGCCTTCACCTTTTGCAAGGGTCACACCAATACTGTTTGCCGACCCCGCAATACCAATAGCCCCTGCTATTGTTGATTGTTCCCATACGACACCATCTTTGTTGAGTGCTAACTGAAAGTCGGTATGGAGGCTGAGCACAAACCATCCCAGCATGAGTTGTGGCTCTACACTCTCTTTGAGTCGAATAATAAAAATGCCGTTATTTTCAGAGATGGTTATAGGTATATAACTGTCAATATCTACAGCATCCGGAAGACTGGAGGTATCATTAGAATAATCAGGAAACCCAGGAAGCTTAATCTGTGCATCAGTACTAAACGCAGTTATGGTATTATGTAAGAGAGTGATAGCTACGGTACTTATAGAAAACCGGACATCGTGACAGTTAAGCTCTAATGGTTGCGCAACAGTAAAAGTACCGCTCCCGCTAAACCCCTGAGCAGTTATGCTACAGTTGGTCAGTATGATATCAGGTAAAAATGAAGGCCCATCTAAAAACTGCAGTGTACATTCATCTACCGAAATACCCGCGTTTGGCCCGGTAAGGGTTATGGTAAATTCATTGGCTTGCACCGATATGAGCTCATTTAAGAGATGTATATGGGGTAAATTCACAGCAGAGCATACAAGGGTATTGGGGAGCGAGGCATTTTGTGCTGCAGAAATAGTACCTGCAGACACCTGAAAAGCTCCATTTACATAGCCGACACTCAGAGAGGCTGTTGTGGAAAACCGAATATTTTCACCGGACCTATTTATTGCAGAGAGGAGTGCTGTGCCAGCGGAAAGAGTAAATGTGAGATCATTAATTGAAAACCAAATATCGGCTGATGCAAGTTCAACTTCAAAGTTTTCTACTGTCAAAGGTGCGTTATTAAATACGATCCGCAATGAACAATCAATTGATTGAGCACCACTTATAGCAGCAGACAATAATGAGCATTCAGGAAATGTTATAATGCTCTCTGCATCAAGGTCTATTGTCCCAGAATACTCAAAGACTTCATGAGTGATTTCATCAGCATCGCCGATAAGATCGAGTATCGCAATAGCAATTTCTGTATTGTCTACTACAGAATCTGAGCCTGAGAAAAGTGATTCGATTCGAGTGCGAACAAGTGAGTGAACGCTTCCGTATATAATTGACATTTATAACCCCGCAAAAAGATGCAATGTTAAAATATATAAAGTTCCTCAAACTTTAAAATGAGCGCTTTGTTAAATTAAGGATACAATAAGGTGCCTATTATAGCCATATTTGGCCATTCCACTGATATAATCTATTGTCTTGTGACTAATTAACACATACGTGATCTTTTTCTAAGTAACGTTATACGCTTACTCCAAGCCAGCACCCATAAGAAGGTAATATTAAAACACACTATAAGAGCCTCCATGTTACTATGGGGGCTCTATTCCTTTGCTATACAATAAATACTCACTCCATTCTATTCAAAAAACACTCGATGCGCACCACTTTCAAAGGTAAAACGTTGTAGTTCATTCCATATATACTCCCGTATAACACCATAGGAGTTACCCACTTCTGAATGAATAGATTCAGGTACTACGAAAGCTTCAGGGGTCGGTACACCATACATTCCCATATAAGTAATCATGCCTGCTAAAAAATAGAGCGTCGGCGTTCCGTGTGGCGCATTGTCTTCATATAAGTCAAGTACTGGAATATTTTTGAGCGTTGTTTTGGTAAAGAGCTTCGCTAAGATAGGCCCTACAGGAATCATTTTAACCTGTGGATTCTGTTTCACGGTTTCATTATGATACTCCAGAAACCAGTCGTGAAATGAAGAGAGCGTATGTGCATAATATTGTTCTAAGGCTTCAGCTGTTGGAACTGCATAATTATCATCCTCAGGATCAAAATTCGGCGCAAATCCACCCATGTCAGGCCAGTTCTCGTAAATATAGAGTTCGATACCAGGCTCTTGAGCTGAGACCCAATCAAAAATTATATGAGTGTACCCAAGTGGTGAGTTAGTGTCATTATAGTTATTTTCTGATGCGGGCTTATACTGCACAAAGTTTGCAGGCGTTAACAGTACTGTAGTAAAGTCTACTTCAGAAAAACTCTTTCCATCATCATCATCCCATATACCAGGTATGGAAGAGATACCCCACTGCGCTGTTGGAGGCAGATTACTATGTTGGCCAAGAAATCCAAACTGACCGCTAAAACCATATTCTCTCGAATCTGCAACAGCAAACTCATACATCCAATACGGTACCATAGTTAATTCATTAGTACTGGTGTTATACCGAGACTGGTGATTGATCAGACTGTGCCCAAAGATATAATTTCGTATTATAGAACGCGCACCTGTTCTCCCTATGAGAGAACTTGAAGAAACAAATTCTTCTGATGACAGGGTATTGCTTGATGATACCATAGCATCTGATGAATGAGCGCTGCTTGATGATAGCATTCCACTTGACGAAATAATGCTGTATGATGAGAGCTCAGTCATTGATGAAGGTGTAACGGTTTCCGAACTCATAATTTTTGTATCTGCTGAGCAATGGACATGAGAAGAATAGTTGTCCTTTTCAATACCTTTATCAGATGATACTACTCCATCATTTTCTTCTATTACCTGAGATGAAATACTTGCAGTGCTACTCGAAATATCATTAGTTTCTTCACTGATTCTTTCCGTTTCATTCTTATCGATTGCTGTAGTCAAACAACCCTGCAACGTTGCCATACCATAGAGCATCCCTATGGTTATCCAAATTCCAAATTTCATATGCCTGTTCCCTTTGTGAGTGTGTCTTTAAAATAGGTATCCAATATGGTTTAATTGCCATGAATACCTTCCTAGAGGGAAGATGAACAGTCTCGCATAACTGTGTTCTGGGATGATGTTCTATTACTGAGATACTGTATAAAGAGTATCAAGCATCAGATGAGAATGGCTCTAAAATTATATACTAGTAGATTGGACGTATAAATACTTAGTGATTCCATCCATCGAGGCCATGTTTAATATTTAATATATTTTCAACCGTTTCTAAAAAGCCATATGCACCTTCATGGCC
The DNA here is from genome assembly GCA_051532035.1 of Fibrobacterales bacterium. Classification (GTDB taxonomy): domain Bacteria; phylum Fibrobacterota; class Fibrobacteria; order Fibrobacterales; family JAOPTW01; genus JAOPTW01. The sequence goes on from JAOPTW010000013.1 coordinate 182,363, forward strand.
AAGAGCCCCTGCCCTATCAAACAATGTTAGTGCTTCGTAATAATAGTCTTCATCATTCATTATAGTGGCCATTTTAAGAGCAGCTTTTCCTTTAATCATATATGCCAATGCATAACTATCGGTGACCTCAATGCACTTGGCCGCATCCTCATAGGCTCCCCAATAATCAGAGACCTTCAATTTTGCTTTCGCCCGATATACATACGCCATATCAGACTCTTCTTCTTCGTCAATATATTGATTAAGTAATTCAATGCCTATAATATTTGATTCAATATCTACATACGATATGGCACGATATAAGCGATTACGCCCCGTTTGACAAAGATCAAAGCCTGTATTAAAACAATCAGAAAGTATATCCTTTGGATTATTTATAGTAAAGTTGATTTGAATCCTCATATCTAAAGCCTCTTCTTTTAGGCTGGTGTTAGAGGTCTTATACAGTAAGTAGTTTATTTCAGTTAACGCTTTTCTGTATTCATTCTTAAAAAAGAGACACTGAGCTTTTGTTAAAAATAATTCATCAAAGACAATATCTTGTTCGATAATATTATTTATATGATCAATACATTTATCAAAATTATTTTTGACCATATTCCCTACAGCCAATCCATATTCACAAAGATGAGAGTTTGGATACGATTCAAGGCACTCTTGAAAACCTTTTATAGCTCCATCTGGGTCTTGTGTTACGTCACTATAATACGTATTGTAATAATTATCGAGTAATGAATTATATCCCGATTGAGAGAGTTCCGCTGAGTAAATATTCATGCTCAATAACAGAACAAATATTATTTGTGGTACCTTGCTGTTCATGGTTGAACCTCCAGGCTAAATATTTACACTCTTAGTATACCATGAATCGGGAATAAATTCACTTATATTCAGTATATCGTGAAACGTTTATTTTGGGTTGTTTTAGGCTCAAAATAGCTGTAAATTACTCTTCAATTTTGATTTAAGGAAGGATTACGCTTTTATCCCCCAGCCCCTTATTAGCTACGTTTTGTTTGGGAAAACGTACGGGAGAATTATTTTAAAAGTTGTTCTTTCTCCTTCTACCGAATCAACAACCAAATCTCCACCATGATTCTCTCTTATTATAAAATATGAAACACTCAATCCAAGACCAGTACCAACTCCAACAGCTTTTGTGGTAAAGAATGGTTCAAATATTCTTTTACGTACATTTTCTGGCATTCCTGGGCCATTATCTTCAATACTAATCACCAAATTGTTATTGGAATCGTTGTTTAAGCGTATAATAAAACGTGGAGCTCGACCTATACGATCTTGTGCGGTGAGCGTATTCAGATGATCGAACATAGCTTCTGCACCATTACGAAAAATATTGAGGACTACCTGTTGTATCAGAGTGCGTTCGCAAAATATTGGCTTTATTGAGCCACTATACTCTCTGACAATCTCTAAGGACTTAAAGTCATAATTCTTTTTAATATCAAAATCTGTTGATGCAATTAAAATGATAGAGTCTATCAGTTCAGAGATGTCAACTTCAGTTTTCTCATGAGTATCCTTACGTGAAAAATCTAGCATATTGGAAATAATTTCTGCCGCTCGCTGCCCTGATGAATCAATATTATCCAATATCCTTACTATTTGTCGTTCCTCCAGATATTGTTTTAATATTTGGGGATCCAATTGTAATTTATTTGCTATTTCACTGTTTTTACGCATATCAAAATTAGTCAATCTATTTTTCAAGTTCGTTATGCCTTGTAAAATTCCCCCGAGCGGATTATTGAGTTCATGAGCCATTCCAGCTGCCAACCCACCGACAGAGAGCATTTTTTCACTTTGAACCAATGTCTCCTCCATTTTGACTTTTTCTGAAACATCATCAATTCTAATTACTGCTCCAGAGGCACTGCCACCTATTAATGGAAATACCGTAACATCCTCGATTACAGTCAGCCCCTCTCTCTCTCTCCGTACTCGTAAGGTCTGAATTTCTTTTTGACTAATACCATTCTTAATAAATGTTAAATCAGCATAATACTCCGCGAGTAATGTAGTACATTTTTTACCATATGCTGCGGGTGCACTGATACCAAAAAAGAGCTCTGCCTGATTATTCCACAGTGTTATCTCTTCGTGAGAATCAACCCCAATAATTATTGATTCCATTGAGTCTATAGTATTAGCTAATATATTTTGAAATTGTTTGAGTTCAATTTCAGCATGGTCTCTTTCCTTAGAACGCACATTTATTTGTGTGAGCATTTCTAAAAAGCCATCATACAATATCCCAATTTCTCCAGAGTATTTATGTTCAAGAGTAATAGAGTAATCACCTGTTTGTGATACTTTTGAGGTAACATCAGCGAGTCTGATGAGTGGTTGAGATATTATACCCTGTTTAGTCTTGGCTATACCATAGGCAATAGCAATTACAACCACACAGACAGCCATCATAGTAAAAATATGAGATAATATATCGGAATAAATTTCTGATGTTGAAACTCGGAAATAGAGCTGTCCTTTATATTCACCATTATAGGTAATATCATTAAATAGATGGAGCCACTCTTTATCAAATTTTTGTAGTTCTTTATTATGGTGTATAAATTTCGGATCAAATGGTATTCCCCTATGATATGCACCAATAATTCCCCCCATCGTATTGTATACGATCACATCTGATATATTGGGAACCTTCTTAAGTTTATGAATGACATCTATCACCTCATCTGTATACCCAAAATCTAGAGGAGTAATAAGATATTCACTTATGAGATGTGCTTGTAACTGAGCATTTTTTGCCAGATTATTTTTACTATTATAGTAGCTATCAACAATATCAAATGCACTTAATACAACTATAGAAATGAGAGTTATAGACAATATAATTTGTATCAATGTACTTTGAATGGTTTGGGCTGATCTAAAAATCATTTACCCCCCACTGCTTTAGAATCTATTAACCGCGCGATTTTTTTAAGTCTATAATCAACAGTTATTCCCGCCACGTTCAACGCAGATTCATTCAATTCAAATCGGACTGTTTCATTCTCTAAATAAAAATTGACATGTATACCTTGTTTAGTAAAACCAGGACTATCCCCCATTAATAAAACAGACTTTTTTTCCCAATTCTGTATGATATCCTGCAATGTATTAAGATCACTGCAAACAAAAACAATATCACTCTCTTCCATTCCCGAATACGGAATATTTTTAACTCTAACATTCCGTCCCTTCATTTTTTTATCATAAGATAAACTATAAAGTAAATCCATCAGGTCACAATCACCATACACAGAAAATAAAATTGAATCATTATCCATTTGGGGCCAAGTAATATATGAAACTAACCGCCATATAAACACAGCCTTTACTTCATTGATATTTTGTTGTCCAAAACTAATTGATAGAATCAATACTACAAAAACACATATATTTACAAAACGAACCATTTTTCAATTCTGCGTTACAGTGTTAAGCCACTTAAATCAAGTGTACAACATATATATAGGAGAGTCAATACAGCATTTATGGCAATAATACTCATTTAAATCGAGCAATTTGCTTAATTATACCCTATAATATTTAAGTGAATACATAGAATTAATGACGTTCAAAGATGGTTCCATTATGATATATAATCGAGCATTAACCAAGCTGCAGCTATCATGCAAAAAAACAATACTAATACTTCTCTATAGCTTCTTCGCGGTGCTTCCAGCAGATGCGAAAAATGCACCGCTCGATTCTCTCTTTACAATCCCCTTTGAAGAACTCCTTAATGTGAAGGTATATACCCCAACAAAACAACAGCAACATATCAGTAATGTCCCTGGGGTAATTTCGATTATAACTCAAGATGAACTTCAACTTTTTGGGGCACATACCTTATTCGAGGCTCTCAACAGACTCCCCAATGTAATGAGTAATATCGGGCACTCAATTAATACTATCTCAATACGAGGAAGTGAATTCAATTTTTTAAAGGGAAATATCTCTTACCTTATCGATGGGCTTCCTATAAGAAATATTGGAGGTAACGGGACGTACTATAATTTTCTCTATACCTTCCCTATTAATCGCGTAAAACAGATTGAAGTTATACGAGGCCCAGGTTCTGTCCAATATGGTAATAACGCTTTTGACGGTGTTATTAACATTATTACTCAAGATGCTGTACCTGACCATCACATTCAAACAAATCTTCAAATTGGAGAATACAACACTCGTCATTATGGTATTGATGCCTGGGAACAGTTTGGCGATTTTGTTTTACATGGTAACTATCTGTTGGCCTCAAGTGATGGCATACCGCTCAAATCAAATGGAAACCATACCCTAACGCTTGAACCAGAAAACCCATCAGGTACGATAACGAATACACCATTTGAACTACAGGCTCCTGAAAATAAGGATTATTATTTTGCGGAATTGCGTTATAAATCAGTTACACTTTTTTACCAAAATGCTTATTCAAATAAATTTATTTCTCATCTCTTTAACCCATCATTCCAGCAGGTCTTTACTGAACCAAATGAATTATATACTCAGCTCAATTATTCAAGCCTTTCTAAAATGGTCGGTGTTACGATAAAGCACCAGTTGAATAAAAACCTTTCGATTGATGGCTCTTTCTTTAGACATACAGAAACCTTTAAATGGATTCTGGGTTCCATGAATCTGATCCATATAGAAGGAACAGAATACAACAGTGATGCCAGGATACACTACACCATAAACAAAGATATCTCATTTCAATCAGGGGTACATTATCGAAGACTTAAATCAGACAAGAACACTTTGACGGTCCCTTATGATTTTCAATATCTCTCATTTATGACAGAACTTAATGTGGTATTTGATAAACTGGCATTCTATATGGGATTTCAATACAATAAACCCTTTAAATATACTGGAGCCCTGGTACCCCGATTTGCGTCACTCTACAATGTAACAAACAAATTTACCATCAAATACTCTTTGGCCCAGGCATTTCGGACTCCCAACCCCCCAGAGTATTTATATGATAATTTCATCACCAGTCCTACTGATTCTTCTATTATATATTTGGACAAAGGGAACCCCGACCTGAAGCCAGAAATCATCACCACTCATGACTTTCAGCTGCTGTATTCAACCTCAAAAATTGTAACATCACTGACAGGGTACTATGCGATTGCAGAAAACCTCATCAGCTCACACCCTAAGGATGTTGCCCTTGGAGATACGGTTGTTACCTATTCAGATTTTAAAGACAATCTTGATGAACGTGTTTCGTATGGTGTTGAGTATGAAGGCAAATTTACATTGTATAACAATTGGTTTAGTACCAACTCCATAACCTGGAACCAGAATATTTTCAATGATTCAATAACAAATTATACTCTCAGCCCTAATTACCAAATAAAGTGCGGAATCTCTTACAAAGTCCCCCTGTTTTCATTATCTTCTTTTGTCATTTATTCTGATAGTTATGAGACGATTCCAGTAAACCGAACGCCCAATGATGTCCTTAAAATCAACCCATCACCCAACTCATTTATTGATGTATCCGCCCACATACAAATAAATATACACACTATATTTTCTTTCCCTTATCCTGAGATGCAAATGCAAGTATACGGAAGGAACCTTCTTGATTATAAACACTGGCAACCAGACTTACATAGTTACCATTACAATAGCTTGCCCGGTATGGAAGGGAGAAATTTCCTTGTTCAACTTATTACGGTGTTTTAATAGCGATACCATAGTCCATCAAATGTGTGTGTGTGAGTTCGAAACACATTTTACAACATCGTATTCATTAACGTGTACAAAAAAGAATTGCCTCATAAAAGGCAGCTAAAATAACCCAACATCTTTTTTGAAGTAAGTATCATTTGTATATCAACTCAATCCACCACTATTATACCATTAGGAAATGTATGTCAAAATTTAAGATTGGTAATGTATCACTCCTTCTCCTTTCAATTGTTCTATTGATAGCATGTGATGTGAGTGATCCTAACCTTAAAAATCAAATATCAGAGCAGAGCACCTATGATATGGAGGTACCCCCTGCCTTTAATTTTAACCAACAAAGTACTCCAAAAGATTTTCGGGTTTTGGTGACTTCAGCTGATGGCCAGCCTCTCTCAGACAAGCAAGTAGAAGTATGGGACAAAGATACCGTTCTTATAAAACGAGGGTACACCAATGCCAACGGACATTTTTTCTATAACGGCACAAACTCAGATGAATATCTTTTTGTTGCAGTGCAAGAACCCGATTTTGATAAGGTTCTCTATCCTGTGCGATTAGAAAGCGAAGAGGAACTCACTATAGCCTCACACAACCCTATAACGCCTACTCTATTAAAACACTCAACAATTACCAGTACCGCTCAGCAAACCTCTTCTGAGTATAATGGTCATGTCGGCCGTGTTGCGTTTGAAGATCTCTATCCAACTTTGGGTGATTTTGACTTCAATGATGTCGTTATGGATTATACGATTATAGAGCACACCACTATTACTGATAATGGGAGCAGCCTTGATACGGCCCTCTCTCAAATAGAATTCAAAATCATCCCGGTTGCTCATGGTGCATATTATGACCATGGGTTTGCTATTTCACTGGGGCACACAAGAGCACCAACGTCAATTACCATAAATGGTATTCCTCAAGATGTCGCTGCTATAACAATTTATGGCGAATGCATACTCACATTTACCAATAATATTTTTTCTGAATACCAACTCCCTGCCAATAAACGATATGTAAATGTAGGGGCAGGCTCTACACAAGGGCAACACACAGTAGTGCCCTATGAGGCGCTCCCTGTCTTTACTGCACTTGTAACCTTTGCGCCAGGAACACAACCCTTGAAGCATACTGCCCCCTATAAACCTTTTTTAAAATGGGGAGGCAGCTTGACCAAACAAGTGCACCTTCCTGGTCAAATACCAATACATGGGTTTGACAACCAATACCTTTCTATGGAAGAAGAAGGAACTGATTATGTTCCTCATGATACCCTCAGTAATTTTAGAACTCTCAACAATCTTCCTTGGGCTATAATAGTCAACAATGACTGGTACCCTCCACAAGAGAATGTACACATCGTTGCAACAACACCTGATTTTGCGTGTTATGTTGAATCAGGCGGTACAAACTGTAATAACTGGTATGCACGCCCCGATGATGCAACCGCAGATGAACGAGCAGTATTGTTGCAAGAGGCGATATTTGAAGAACCAGCAGTACCTCTAGAGCTCCCCTCTTCTTCTAGTGAAATTTCGAGTTCTTCAATGGCATTAAGTAGTGTGGCCACACTGCCTTCGCGCAGTTCAACAGAACCAATAGAAAGTAGCAGTAGTAGTGTCATCATTATCGACTACCCTACTACCCTCATAGGTGACGATGCATGGACTATTAAAAATGTAGACTACCCTGTAGAAGGTTCGACCTGTGTCCCCGGTGATGAATCACTGTGCACTACCTATGGCAGATACTATACCTGGGATCAGGCTCAAACTGCTTGCTCTGAAGGCTGGCGACTTCCGAGTCCCCAGGATTGGAATAATATAGCCGAAGCAATTGGAAGATATTTTAACTCAAATAACTATGTTAGCCAAGCCGCTCGATACCTAAGAGGAGTGTCAAATCCTACGGGTTTTGGCGCCTGGAAGCGTGATTACTCTGTCAGTAACGATGAATTTAAGTTTAATGCAAGGGCTCTTGGCTATTTACCTGTTCCTGGAGCAATCCAAAACCTAGGCAATAAGGCCCTTTGGTGGACATCTGATGAATCAGGTGAATATGGAACTTTTGTATTTATTGATAAAAGTATTACATGGATTCAAACCTACCCAAGCGGAAACAAAAATATGCAAATACCGGTGCGGTGTATTAAAGAGTAATGAGTTTCAGGACGTGATACTTATTTTCACAGATAGAGGGGCTTTTTCATTTTCGAAAAAGTCCCTTTTTAGCACTCATTTTAGTCAGTCAACAAGTCGCGCCTTAACCCCTTCAAGAACAGATAAAGCCGGAGCACTGATTGAACCATCGCCATAGATACCCACATTCACCGTAATAACGCCCCCTTGTGCCATCGTAGCGATTATAAGGTTAGCCAGGCTTTCGCCACTATACAATACTGATTGGTCGGTATTCTGCCTCACCCACATTGGGTCGAGGACCACGAGCTGTTGGCTCTGAAGGCCCTTTGCCGCACTATAATTGGGAAATTGTCCTTGGAGAACATCGGGTTCATTAAATACTTCACCAGCCCAATAATCCTGCCATTCAGAGATGGCCGGAAATACCCATGAGTTCAGACACAGTGCCCGGTTTGGGTTCCCTGCCTTACTCGCCCAGTAGAACTTTTCAATATCAAGACCATCATACCATTCCACCGACTGATACCAACCATCAAACCAGTACGCCCACACCTTTTCACCATAGCGCTCCCCTATTTCTTCAAGTATCTCAACCTGTATATCAACATACTCTTCTGCAGTCAGACGTATATTTCGCTCCCATCCCGTTCCCGGATCGTGCCAACCCGTTGAAATAACATGGGTAGGAAAGTAAAGCAACAGCTTAACATCAATTGCAGCTAGCGCATCAGCCATCTCCATGACCAAGTCACGTTCGGTGATTTTATCCGCACCGTGATGCTTGGCCCAGGCCTGAATTGGGGCTGGTGAATAGGCATAGGCATGCCCAAACGTGAAGAGTACAAAGTGAGCTCCTGTTTTTTTGACCATCGTTACATAGGTATCCATATCAAACTGATCGACCATCTGATCGAACGGCTTAATAGTTCCATCGGGGTAAATTGATTCATTGGTCCAGTGAAACATCAGGCCATACCCCGCCTCTTTCATCCAATCAGTATTGGGGCGCGCCTCCTGTGCACGAGCACGCTCTGCTGCTACCGCATCTGCTTTTTCTACCGGAATCAGATCAACACCACGGAGATCCATTAGGTGCTGATATTGTACAGCATAGGGTGAGCTAATGTGGAGCCGATGCGCACCTGCACTTAATGTAATTGTAGCGGATAACGCATGACGCTCATAATTATGTCGGATATGCTTATGCGGACCACTAGTGGATTTAAGTACCAACGGAACGCGTGTTGGATTCAAGTCACTGTACATTTCAACCGTATGATCGTGCCCGGTTGGCGGAACATAATACATCAATTCAATAGCAAACTCTGTTGGTTCTAAAAGCTCGAGCTGCCATACGGCAGTGGATGGACCGGCCCACTGAATGGTGCCGCCCCCCTGAATTGACAGTTCATCATGGAGCTCCGCTTCGTTCCCCCAAAGAGAAATAATCATCTCGGTAATTGCAGGCCCTTGTACGACACTCATAGGGGTATCACTTGACAATCCGGCCTCACGCATACTCGAAAGGCCATTACTGCTCATGCTCTCTACCGAAGATATACTTGGAGAATCATTTGAACTCCCTGAGCTGACACTACTCGATGATGAGGGCATAGACCCGTCAAAGCCCTGTGATAAATGAGGTACTTGTGATGAAAGAGTAGGTACCGAGTCTACGCTACTGGATACTCCGTTGAGCACCACGGAATGATCACTGCTCTCCACTTGATTTGAAACCAATCCGGTACCTTCATCCACAGTGGACATTGTATCAATATTTTTACTGCACCCAAGGGTGATCACAATAGAAAAGAGTAGTACCGATACGGTACCGTAGCCCATTTTACCCAAAAACATCATAAATAGTCTAGTAAGCAACATTGTACCCTCATGTCATGTTTTACCGGTACGATATGAAAACCGTAGCAGGTTTATATTTGTAATATAGTTCGATGGTGATTTGTTTTGTGAAATACGCCCTTTTCGCTCTGTTTTAGTGTGGTGGTTCACATCCACAGTAATTCTGTTAAAATATTAGCGCCAACTCTTTACAACTTGATACCCCTGTTCAAGTTGGCTTTTCATTGCCGTCACACTGCTTTGCCATTCTTCATACGTAAGAGCTCCTGTATTTGGAAATGACCCGGGTTGAGCTGCGCGTACCTCATCATGCGCATCAGTAATCTGAGCCACCCATGTATCTATCTTACCATTTATCTGAGGATACACCTCATACAAAAGTTTATCAAGTGCCGCATTGGTCTCATCGGGAAAACAGAGCCAATACTTCGCCATTTTGTTAGTACGCCCCGAGTTACACTGCAGTGCATTACGTATTTCATCTGCCTTATTAAAATTCACATATTCGTTGCCCTCGCCTGCTTTAAAAGAAGCATTATCCATATCCCATGGAATAGCAAACAACTTACCTTCTGTGGTATCTGCGTACCAATATGAGTTATGACCATTATCCCTATAGAATGGGCTATCCCAATGGTCTATCGCTGCAGAAGTGAGCACCGTATTAACCAGCTCATCCACATTAAACCATTTTCTCAATACATCTTTAACCGCCTCTGCTCCATGTGCGTTCAAAAGATCTCCTTCGAGCCCCTGCCATATAGTATGTGTTGGATTTTCATCTTCGTTTGTTTTCAGTTTTTCGTCAAGCGCATCATCAGATTGTACCTTATTAGATATAAACGGCATGGCTTCTTTATACACATTCCCTTCCCCATCATCCCAATGGGCACGCGTAAACCGGCCATCAATATTTTCGATCATTGCAAACAGGCCTACAAGTTCATCATTAATTTTAATCTTGGCATGCACCACTCGTGGAGCCGCCTGACCCATCTCTCTATGCATCCAATAGGCAAGCCTGTCTCTTAATTGATCTTTATAGAAGTGCATATGGTAGAACGCAATCTTTTTCATACCAAAGAACTTTCTATCAGGCTCTAAATCTGTATTGAACTTAACTTTCATAGAAAGCTTAATACAGGTTTTTGCCCCATTCTTATCCCATACCTCACCGTCAGTGCAAAAAAACCATGCTCCAAAGCTTCCTTTATAGCGTACCTCAACTTCTTGTATGGTATCGTTTTCAAAAACCAAGTGACCAGGGTAGTAAACCTCTTGTTTGGGTGCAGCATCCATTGCAGAAAGATCTGCTGGATCTATAAGAATATTAAATGTTTTTGGTTCAACCTCATCGTTAAAAACATAGTCAATTGCATCATTGAGTATCGCTCGTTTTTCTGCTGCTGTAGCCTCGTGAGATGAAGAGCTGAGCGCGATGCTCGAACTTGATACTCCTTCATTACTACTGAAAATGACACTACTGGATATCAGAGTATTTTCTGAGGACACGGTTATGGAATCAGTTGATACGTCACTACTAAAGGCACTCTGCGTATCACCTGTTATCTCTTTAGGGTCAATATGCGAATAACTTTCAAAAGCCTCTTCAACTGAAGAGACGCCCTTTTGATTTTTTCCTAAACTACTCATGGTCTCATCTGAAGATTCCAAAGTAGAAAGCTCACCAATCGCCTCTGAGCATGCCGTTAAAAACAACACCATATATATTAATACAAAAACAACAAATCTCAATGCAGTCAAAACACCCCCTCAACGTAAATAGTACAGATGTTTGTTCTACAAACAGTGCCCTATATTTATAGAGATAATATATACAGTAATTGTGGTGATAGTTTGAAGCCGAGTGCCTATTTACATTCATTTACCCTGGAGAACGGCCAGAGAACAGTAAACATCTTCTTCTATGATCTCTTCACGGAGCATGGGCCTGAGGCGACAATGTACGTTGTACAGGTTGTTGATAAAAGTACATCCAGTATTAGATCAAAAAGTCACTATCTTGACCTTGAGGCATGGGGGCCACGTAAAGAAGTAGAAAGTGTTTCTGGAGTGTTTCCAGTTGTCTCTTCCATTCGATATCAAAACATCCTAAACGATTCAAGATCAGACACGTACTCGGTTTGTTCGCATAAGTAAAAGAAATTTCATAATCTAAAAAATATCTTTCTAGCTATTTTAATCATGTAATTTTGCAGAAACCATAATTGTTAAACAGAAGGTACTCGTAAGTTTCTGCCTTCATAAAAAGGAAATTATGAAAACTGTAAAAATGTTTATTGTAATAGGTTTTGTTTTTACCTCCTATTCGGTTTCCCTAGCCGCAAATGATGCAAAAAAAATAATGCCCCTTATTATAAATGAGGAAGATGCACCATTGGGTCCTGTCACTCCTGATGCAGGAAATGAGATAGTGAATGGTTCATACATTTATTTAGAGGCGTACAAAGCTGATGTTGCTACTGCCAACAAATCAAAACTTAAAGCATGGGTAAGTAATTTAGATAAGGTGTATCAGAGTTATGTAGGACTTGTTGGAAGAATTCCTGATGATGGGTATAAAGTTGGATTTAAGGTAAATGAAAGTTCAGGGTGCTTTGGATCAAATTCTACCCCTATCAATGTATGCTCTAGATCAATGACAGAATATGTAAGTAACCCTGGTGATGATTGGGGAATGGGGTTTATGCATGAACTTGGGCATCACTTTGAATACGAAGGAAAGTGGAATTTTGATGGAGAGCATTGGGCAAACTTTAAGGTACTCTATGCTGTTAAAGAGCTTGGTGCAAATGTTATCATGAACGGAAAAACTTATGTTGGCAATGATTTTGATGATTACTGGGAAGAGCAATGTATTCAAACCCAAAATCAATATGATGCAATACCAGATTCTCACAAAAGACTTTCGTGTAGTCAAATTCCGGCTGTCCATGTGAACAATGATGACAACAGCAGTAATAATTTGAGAAAATATAACGATTGCACAACCCATATATTTAATAAAATACATGATACTATCGGGTGGAAGCCATTTATGAAAACATTCCGCGAATTCAATGATGGTGACGCCAATCAAACACTACAGCAAAATGTAAAATATGAATTATACATGTCTACTCTACAAAACAACACTAGTACTGATGTAATGAGTTTGATTTCAGAACAGGATCAACTTAATATGAAATATTATATGTGTCGTAGCGCGAGCAATTATTAATACACAGTATATCAACAGTAAACAACCAAATAAAAAAAGAATACAACAAATAACAAAGGATTCATTATGAATATATTTAAAAAACTACCTCTAGTACTCCTAACTGTTGGCCTTTTAGCGAGCGCATCATACTCATGGTATACCGATGTTTCTATCAGAAAGGTTGGTTATCTAGGCAATACTTTTTTTGCTGAGATGAGTCAAAAAGTAAACTATTACACCTCTTGTAAAAGTAAAGAACTTCGGTTTGACTTGAATACTCCAGAAGGTAAAAATGCAGAAAAACTTATATTAATGGCATATAGTCTTGAAGAAAAGATCTCTTTTAATGTGAGTGGGTGCTTTAGTAAAAAACCAACAGTTAAAGGGAACATTCAAACTGTTCGCAAGTATTACTAAACAACAAGTTTCTCGTTGAGTTAATTTTCTTAACTATAACCAAAAATGCCCTCATGAAAGTGAAGGGCATTTTTTAAACTAAAAGTTTATTCCCACTCCGTGACACTTGCCTCTTCTACAAGTGCATCAAAATTGGATTGAAGTGATTCCATGTAGGTTTTTCTGTCAGAATTCCATCTGATAGGTTCCCCCACATATGCATCGCAAAAAAATGGAACAAGAAGTAACTCCCCTTTTGGAAGAGCTTTTCCTAGACCATAAAAATATATTGGTATTACTGGTACATGCGGCATTTTTTCAGCTATTCTTGCAATTCCTGTTTTCATTTTTTGAAACTGTTCAGGGTTGCCCCTACTCCCTTCAGGAAACAAAATCAAGATTTTATTCTCCTCTAATGCAGTGTAAATTGGTTGTAAAATATCCTCTCTACCCGTTGGTCTACGCTGTAGAGGAAGAATGCCGATGATTTTTAATGAAAACCAAGCGAGAAGTTTATTTTTTAAAAAGTAATCAACGGCAGCAACTGGCTGTACTATCGCCAATCGGTCTAACATTAAATACATAATAACCATCGTATCTAGATGGCTATTATGATTCGCTACAATTATAGCTGGACCCTCTTTAGGCAATCGATCTTTATTTCTGACATTAACGCCAAGTATCAAATTAATGATTAACCTAATAAAGCAATTGAAGAATATGAAGCGCAATACTTTATTCATTAGTAATAGAGATAGTAGATAAAGTGAAAAAAGAGAGGCGCCGTATAAGTAAGGCTATCTATTCTATCCATAATACCACCATGCCCCGGTATTATAGACCCAGTATCCTTTTTATCAAGATCTCTTTTGAGCGCTGAAATCGCTATATCACCTAAAAACCCTCCTACACCTATAAGGAGACCAGCAGCAATAGACATAATCACATTCAGTTCAGTTAAAAGTGGAGCAATAAAATAGGCAATTAAAACTGTTGTACTTACTCCTCCAATAAATCCCGCCCAAGTTTTGTTAGGACTTACTTTAGGAATTATTTTTGTTTTTCCAAAAGACTTACCCCATATATATTGGCATACATCGTTTATTTGAGTTAAGAAGACAAGAAATAACACGTATCCCGCTCCCCCTGCAGGTGCAGATGGATTATTGGGTAAGGCTAAAAAATATGCTATATGACTCAAGCTAAACACCATAGTCATTAAGCCCCATTGATTAATAGCTGCTGAAACTAAAAATCCTTTAGTCTCACCTATCAGCACCATTCTCGCAGGTAGTAGCAAAAATATGAATACAGGAATAAAAACAATAAACATTCCATACCAGCCAATATAAACGAAATAATATTGAAATGGAATTGCTAGATACGCAAGAAATATCACCTGACGGTCAGCCCGCCTGGTTTTAACCAGAGATATGAATTCCTTAAAGGCCATATAGCTCATGAATGCAAAGAAAATTATCGATATTGTTTTTGATACTATCATTGCAAATGAAAAAATAACCACCATTACCCACCAAGACTTTATCCGTGATTCAAGCTCAGTAAAATTTTTGTTTGGTGATTTTAACTTTAACAGGAAAGTAATTATCGAAGCGACAACTAATATTCCAAATATTCCTGCAAGACTTATTAAAAGGTTCTGAGGTACTGCGTTTATAAAGTTCATTTAAGCTCTCCTAAAGATTTCACTATACGGTTACCAATTGTTGCCACAATCAAAACTGTAATAATAACCAGTCCTATATTTATCCAATGTAAAGGAACCATTCCTGTACTTATCCCTATAACGATTAGCCCTAACCAAAATGCACGGTCACTTTTACCCATGGGCCCATCATATCTCCGTGATGCTCCAATTTGTACCGATATCACCCCCGTCATTTCAGACAATAGAGCAAGGATAATGAGGGCAATAACAACAACTGGGTTCAGACCCGGTATAAGTGCTAGAGGTAAATACAAAGCAGTATCAGAAATAACATCACCCAATTCATTTAGAATCGCTCCAAGCGAAGTCTGCATATTATATTCGCGAGCAAGCATACCATCTATAGCATTGAGAGCCATTCGAATAAATAGAATAAGTGGCACCAATAACAACACTTCCTTTGTTGTTGGATAGAGAGCAATACAAGTACCAACTCCTATTGAAAGAACTGTAGCAAATATTGTCACCTGATTTGGGGTAACATGTAATTTTGCAAGACCATTAACAATTGGCCTTAAAAGTGATTGGAATTTTGGTTTTAAATCATAAACTGATGCCATTCGAAGCCCTCTTAAAAAGTTGTCAGAAAATAGTGGAACAGAATATAGCTAATATCCCACTGGGTATTAGCCTCACTCTCTTTATTATTCACTATGCTGTGTAATCACCCCTATTATTAACAGTTAAAATAGTTAACGCTGACGCCAATACCAGCAGTTTTTCAGGAAGGATTACACACTGAAGCTGACCCATTGGCGTATTGCCATACAACAGCCTCAATGGACCAACATATAATTACTATATTTTTCAAATCCGTATTCTAACTCATGTATCTGATAGAGGATCCCTATGAAGCGCCTTATTCTACCATCTATAATGATTCCCTTGACCTTATTATGTATCTCATGTTTTGATAAAGGTACGGGTACAGATACTGCTGAATCACTCAGTAGCTCAGTACTTATAGCATCTTCTACTCCCCATATAATACTATCATCTACGATCCCCGTTTCTGTGAGCGATACTGCACCTACTATTCTTCTCAGTTCATCTACTACTCTCCTCACATCAAGCAACCACAAAACCACGTACCCCCTATCAAGTAGTTCAAAAGTCCTTCATGACACAACAGTGCTCTCATCATCAGCTAAGACTACGCCGAGCTCTCAATCCAAAACTACTAGTGACTCCTTAAGTATACCTTTACCAGAACGGAGTATTGAGGATGTGCGGAATTCTGTTACCCCGATCGATTATACTGGTGCATTACTCTACAGTAGTACTGACAGGCAGAGAATGAAATGGATAGGCGATTCTACAATATCTTATGACTATACTCGACAACGGTGTGACACAGACTCAAAAAGCGATCCCTTTGTCGAAGACCAAGTCTTGGCAGGTACACTCAATTATCGCTATAACGATTCAACGTTATTATTTTATAACACTGAGTGTACGATTCAGGTCTTTGACAGAATATCGGGAACAGGATTATTGGGTGAGTGGAAACGCGTAAATATTGCTCCTGGCTGGGGATACGATACAAACACTTATTGTCAAACTCATGCTAATAATTTCGAATTAAATAAGTATAATGTCCCCCAGGTAACCTGGATTATCACTGCTGACTCCCTTATTACAACAGGAAACTATTATCAACAATGCCCCATGACCAATGAATTTCGCTTTTTTACTCCCGAAGAATTCGGCTGTTCGGTTAATATCCAATCAATGAATGGTCATAAACGATTTGACAAACGCGCACGCGTTGATAATTATACAGTACAACACAGTTCACACTTTATGGGTAGTATCCAGGAATGCCATTTTGAGTGGGGTACTGAAGTTACAGAAGAAGGCTGTGTAGAACTTAAAACCTACGAACAGTGTGTTGCTACATACTATTCTGAACTGATTAAATATGAGCAATACCATATTAATGATGACGTACCCTTCGTACCTGATACTCGACCTGAGACTTCCTCTATTGGTACCAACCAAGTAAGGGATGAACGGGATAATCAAACATATAGAGTCGTTACTATTGGTCCCCAGACCTGGTTTGCAGAAAACCTTAAATACGACAACGGCACGGGAAGTGCATGCTTTGACAATGATTCCTCATTATGCGACACCTATGGCCGATATTATACTTGGTGGAATATGATGAACCGAGACGTGTTTGGAAAGACTATTCCGGAATATCGACCTGATGTGTGCCCTAAAGGGTGGCATGTACCATCAGACTTTGAATGGCTCCTTCTCGCGCAATATATTGAAGGGCACCATACTCTTGATTCTGTAGCTTTGACCGATACTTACTATGACATTTCACACCATCTACGAGCAGCTGATGGCTGGGTCCCTTATGATACCGTAACGAGTATTGATACCTATGGATTCTCCGCTTATCCTACCGGTAGAATGTTTTACTATAGCAATACCTTTGCGGCTGAAACCGAGTTCAGTAGTTGGTGGTCTACCACCGAAAAAGACGCCTCTGATAAGTATGCTCGACGAATTCGGTTTAATGCCAACTCGTTTGATGGCTATGCCACAGACAAAGATATGGGTTTGCCTATCCGGTGTGTAGAAGGTGATATTTCCTATAGTCTTGATTCAGAGTAATACAGTAACTGTAATAACCCCTATTATTAGTAGCTGAAATAGCTAGAGAATTCTACTTACGTAAACAGTGGTTTTAAGGGGGGCTACAGTACTATATCACACGCATCTGTATATTCCGGATGTTCAGCACAATAATCCCCTTATCTCACCTCAAAATAAGAAATCAGGTGTGATATCAATTAAATGTTAAAGATTGTACACTTTTGAGCAATATTTGTTTTTGCTCCTCTGTTTCGTAAGTAATAACAACACTTACAGCAAAATGATCTTTTATCGTTGTATAGTACATCTGCTCGATTTCATTATTAATAACGGTAAGTTTTGCATGTAGATAATAAAAATCTTGGTCATGAATTTTAACAAGGGGAAATTCTTCTGAAATTTGGTTATAATTTAATGCATTATCTTGAAGTAATTTTCGAGCATGAAAGAGATAATCACTGCCTGTCTCAACCCCTGGGTTCGATGTCATGTTTTCTGACATAAGCACTAGGTTGGCATTAAAATCTGTAGGCGTACCTGGCTTATTTTCAAACAAAGTAATTAAGATTGCATTTAATGTTTGTTTAGAATCGAACATCGCCTTTACGTTACTACTATCAGGATACAATGATTTACCAGTTTTCAATAACGCTTTGTTATAGCTATCAGGAGGTACGTACCAGTCGGGGGGGACAACCATATTGAGTTTTAAATAACTATTCGAATATATAGAGTCATTGATAGTACCATACTCAACAAATTTTACATCCTTTTGGGAGTAGGTACTTATGAGCCTTTTAAAAGATTCTTCACCTCTAATAGGATCAAAATCAGGATCATTCTCTATGTGACTCCAATTTGTAAATCCTTGTTCCATTGCACGATCTAGATAAAATAGAGCGTTGTCAATATCATTTACCAGTGAATAATCACAAGCCAGATTATAGAGCATGGTTTGCTGTTGAGGGTGTTTTTTAATACCCTTCAATAGTACATCGATACCCTTTGAATATTCTTTTTTATCATAATATATAGCTGCTTTCAATAGGAATGCATATTCAGAGTATGGATCAATCACTTTTGCGTTTACAACGTCTTGTAAGCTTTTTTCATACTTTTTTACCTTCAAGTTGACATGGCCACGACTAATATAGCCATAGATATCCTGAGGGTTATTCCTGATTGCAGTATCACAATTGCTTATTGCTTTTTCATACTTATCTAATTTACTATACGATTCACACAGGCCTCGATACCCTTCACTATTGGTGGAATCAATAGCAACACCCTGTGTATAATACAATACCGCAGAATCATAGTTATGCATAATCGCATACAATGCACCTAATCGTAAATTTACATCAGCATTATCTTTAATGGTTTTAACTTGATAGAGCACCGAAAGGCATAATTCATATTCTTTCAGTTGAAAAAATGAATCCACTTTCAAAAGAAGTGCTTTAATATTTTTTGAATTAATAACAAGGAGTTTATTTACGTACTTCAATGTTGAATCTATTTGGTATAAATTCGCCGACAATTGAGCCACTTTTAGCAGCATACCTTCATTTATTGGGTCACTGAGCAATGCTTCTTTATAATGAATCAGTGCTTCTTCTTTATTGGTATCTTCATGGTATTTACCCATATTTTCATGATATGCTTCTTTAATTGTACCGCATGCAGAGAATAGAAATAGAGTTGATAAGGTAATCAGAAAGGCATTTATAGATTTCATGTTTAGGCTCTTTAAAACTGTTTGGAAGCAAATGTAGTAAAATGCTCCGCTCTGTTAATGTTCCCGTTAGCGAATAAAAGCGACGGCATATAGGATAATGCCTGATTAAAAACAGGTTTATTTTGTCATTCCAATCTGTTAACCTATCTGAGGTTACACGCCTTCTGGTTAATTATCTCACTCACTTTAAATCAGGAAGAGAAAAACGCTTTAGTATGTAATCCATATAGAAACAACCTTAAGCTTCAACGGTCACTTTTTCTGCGCCGGTATCAATACATTTGAAAAATAGTATCGCAAATAACACACTGGTTGCAAGATCAGTGAGTAACGACACTGGTAACAATATTACCGTAAACATAGTAATTCCAGTTATGATTGATAACACACCGATACTCTTCTTTAAACCGAAAAGAGCATCAGGTATTTTTAATACTTTAGCCCCCAATACACATATAACTGCCCCATTAACCATCATAAATATAATCATATACATCATCAGGCTTTCCTTAAGTTCAGCACTCAAAAAATCAATGTACAACATGAAAATTGATATAAAACTACACCCTATCAATATATTTATTGGTGTATTAAGTTCTTTAACAAAGAAATTTTTATTTAACAGCTCTTTGACGCGGAATAATAGCACAATACTACAGGCGGTATACAGAAACGACACACCGACATTTACATATGAGAACAAAGGATTACTTCCCCCCAATATTCCTGATACTAATGCTAGACCGAATGTTGGAATAGTTAAAAATGCTGTTACTATAGCTATCCAGCCAGTGAGTCTTAAATTTGAATTATTCATGAGGTGTCCTTCTTATGGTTTTTAATTATTTACTAACAGGCAGTAATATTATTTTTAAGTCATCAGTAGAAATACCTAGAGCGCTCTACTGATTTAGACAAATGTTTAAGGGAGCATAACACGTTCACTTAATATGTGTTTTAATTGCTTCAACAAAAGAGATATCTTTATCGTCAGTTGTAGATAAGGAAATCTGTATCCAACGGTCGACGTCATTGGTCGAAATTTTGTAAATACTTGACGCTAACAATCCACCTTTTTCTATAAGATCTACAGATGTTATTTCATTTAAGAAAAGAGAGTATAAGACAATCTCGCCATCATCATCAGTTAAATAGTATTTCACTTTTGTGTTTGTAAGAATAAAGCCACTTTCAAGAATTGAAGAAAAACCCTCAGAATAAAAATATTGAATAGTTTCCTTTTCTGATATAAGGCCGTTAGAAATCAAAAGCTCAATATCACTTTTGTGCATTTCCTCACCATTTTGAACTTCGGTATCTGGCATTATACTTGTAGTAGTCAACAATCCAACTCCCATAACTAACAATAGTACTATTGCAAAAAAACTTACTAACACCATTACTAATCTTGGCACTTTCTTATAATTTGGATTTTCAAGTAATTCTAACCTATGATATACAATACTACCCTTGATCGCTTTTGCATAAAAATAAATGAATATGAGTCCAGTGATAGCTCCAGAAAATCTATTGGTTTCAATTCCAATATATATTTTAGAAATAATGAAATAAATCAATATTACAAATGCAGCTAACCTTGATTTTTTATGCATTCCAAAAGCACATAAATATATAAGGAATACATCAAAGAAAACGATAGGATCATTCCAAACCTTAAATTCCCCTTGGCTATCATTAAGAATTGAAAAAATGAGTACCGCAAGAGTTATTGTCCCAGATATTACTGCGGCGATTGCCCCACTTTTAGTCGCTTTTATTGCTTCGTGTCTATTCAATTAATTTCCTTTTTAGTGGCACAACTCATTTTTCATTATAATTACTATCACCGATTGAGCCCAACTACAAATGTATGGGTTTAATTCTTCCATACATAAACATCATCTTTTCAATTTCTGTAGATTCGTGATATTTACACCTACACCTTGGAGTAAATATAGATCTTACTCAATGATCGTCAAAAGATTTAAGGCTCGTAACGCTAACAGATACTATTTCAAGCTTACTGTACGTAAGCATAGAGAGATGCGAGAAGGCAACCCTGTAGGCACCATTCAGATATACCACATCGCCATTGTATTTAGAGGAGCCATAAAAGCAAATTGAACATATGTAAAATCAAATTCCTACATTTATCCATGAACCCATGTATCTACTATTCCTATTGGTGACCCTATCAATGATTTAACCCATGTAAATACACTTATTTAATACTATGAAAAACTTACCATTGTTACTCCTGCTCTCTGCACTACTCATTCCATCCGCCTCCTTTGGTGGTATAAACGATCTGTTGGTGGAATATAAATCAGACCTTCTCATTCGATTATATACAGCGTATCATCATCAGTATAGTCATGAGATTATAAAGGCCTATAATGCCAACAAGGATATAACCCCAAACAGTGAAGCGTATCGTCAACTCTCTATTATTCATAACCAAGCAAAGGCGCATCCTTACATCCCCCATTGGCCAGCTATTGATTCTCTGCTCTCTAATGACACTACTTATTCCCTTCCAGACTCGGTAGCTGCATCCCCGATGAGCAATAGTAAGGAACTCAATCAATTTGTACTCGATAGAATCAAGAGAGTATATAAAAAAACCGAAGTTGTGCGGTCGGCACCTGTAGATTCATCCAATATCACCGTGGCTTTTCCATCGTATACAAAGCCCTATTCAGTGAGCTTATATAACAAGTATAATCTTAAGCCTGCAGACACTGTATTCGTAGATATAGGAAGGGGCACCCATGTTTCTGCCGTAATAGACTCATTATATACCGTTACCAATCATCAAAGCTGGCCCTTTGCACTCTGTAGAATACTCAATTCAGACACAGCTAACTATAAGCCCCAAAGGAGGGAGCTTTTTCTTGCTACCACTCAGAATAACGCTACGATAACCCCTATTACAGAGAGCCTTGATTTTAAAGGAAAGGACTCTGCGTTAGATTCTCTCTATACAGTAATAGACTCTGTATTCATCACAACGCTTCAAGATCAAATAGACTTTGTACAGTATATTCCACTCACCAAACCGATTAGAGACTCACTTATTTCTATGAATATAAACTCTATATCACGGAACTATACCATTGATAGATATACAGTGTCTAACACAAAGCTGTATCGAATAATGACTGTTTATAAATACCAGAATAAACCCATCATGGCTATACAATCAGAGTGCATTCTAAGTGGTACTCAATTTTCATTACAATCACACACTTCTGACCTCAATGTATCACCTTCACGTGAGGCAGAGTTTTACGGAATGAGACAAGCGACTGATATGTACTCTTATTATATTTTTGATGTTAACCGGGATGGTTTCCCGGAGTGGGCGTACTCCTTTTCTGCATGGGAATCAGGAGGCTATACTGTCTTTAATTTTAAGGCGCTGAATAGCACACCTTCTTCTTTTACGCTGTATCATGATGGGATATAGGGTTATGGTTCGGTTACCTCATATGTACAGTAACTCAATTAACGAACCTGCAGTAACACTTGCACGAGAGGTTTTTCATTAAATAGAGTCGCTTTTGCTATTGTAGTAGAAACATTTCTTTTTTCTAACATATGTTTCATTGCACCACACAATACACGGCTGAAATACCCGATTATCTTACCGTTCCATTGTATTGAAACTGCATCACAATCTGAGTCATTATCAGGCTCTGCTACTAGAGAGGCTTCATCACCAATAACGATTTAGTCAAATACATCATTGGATATATTATGGTGAACCCCAACAACATCGGCAAGATAATCAAAAGGTATAGGAGCATCAAAAAGATTTGGTATAAAGCCAAAGCCATCAGTATTACCAATGAGTGTATCAAACAAGACCATATCAGCAATCCACCGCTCCGAATTATCAAGTAACGTTTGTTTTTGCCTAAAGTATGTACATATTTTTAAGAGATCTTCATAATTGTGGTGTGAGCCTCTCACATCATCGAAATCTTCAATTATTCGTTTAAAAAAGGGCTCTGCATGCATAAATCGTTCGGTACGAGGGTCGAAAACCATTCCAGTATCGCCCCATTTACACTCCCTGCCCCGGCAACTGACCCATCACCGTCAGCATATCAAACACCACCTGAGCAAAGTCCTTGGACTTCTGAGAATCCCCCAACAATTGCATCATCTGATTAGAGTGCGCCTCTCCGCTATCCATAATGGCTTATTCGAGTGCTTTGGTGTAGTTCCTGAAGCTGACAACATATCCAGGGTAATGGCAAGACTGGCATCCTCTAATATTGTTTGAGGTTTAATTAAAATGATTTTTGGAGCATCGTTGACTGCTTTAATTTCGACAGTCATGACTACAGAATCTAATAATCAGACCAACAAGAGCATCTTATAAGTATTGCAAAATTTCTGTGCCTTTTTCTACATATTGTTACATAAGTATATTTAAACTAATAAGAAATAATTGACTATGAAATCTTATATACTCTTAACGCTACTAATCATTTCTTGTGTATTTGACAAAAAACCTTTAGACCCAAACTCAATGACCAATTTTGATGAAAATTATTTAGAAACCATCACGGATGTACGTGATAACCAAACCTATAGAATTGTTACCATCGGTAGTCAGACTTGGATGGCTGAAAATCTAAACTATACAACAGAACACTCTTCTTATTGCTGGGAAAACCTCTATGCGGAGTGTATAATTCATGGGCGACTCTATGAAGTCAAGAAGGAGTTTGGATTCGATATAGAATTTGATCGTGACTCTGCTATGACAAATCAAAAATACGCATTACAGAGAATCTGTCCAAGCGGTTGGAGAATTCCGAGTTCTAAAGACTTTCTTATGTTAGAAACATTTGTTGCGGAGGAAAATGACCTCGATAAATTTGATGGAAAAAGTAATGTTAAATATGCAAACGTAGCTCCATACCTCAAATCTAAACATATGTGGGCTGGATCTGGAAATGATATGTATCAGTTTAATGCGATGCCCAGCGGCACAATGGAAGGACACAATGCTTTCACTGGAAGGCACCAGAGTTCAAGATATGGTGATAAGACTTATTTTTGGACTACTACCCAAGCTGGCAATTCTGAAGAGTATCAATCTATCCAACTAGCTTCTGGCCTGAATAGTCTAGGACAGTCAAATATGGATATCGAATCCAATGTATCAGAGAACGGCTACAGCGTTCGCTGCATACAAGATGATGGTTTTGTTTTCCAACTAAATATCGATGAGTATACATTAAACCTTCCCGAAATACCAGGGCTTGATGAGTACACCAGTACCATTTCAATTGATGATTTGGATGACGCTCATTGGGTTAATCTTGCAAACACACCTCAATTCTCAGATTTATCAAAATCAGGTGTCACGCTCTATCAAGCTTCGGGGACAAACGGAAATACCCTACTCACATTCAATGAGTATACAGAAAGTATCGCATATGTGGGTTCACATACTAATAGTAAAGTATTCCAATTGGTTGGAACTGAATGGCATGAAATTGACCTCACCCGCATAAAAAAGTTTGATGGTCACTTAAGCTTTAAACACTTAGCACTCTCTCCTAAAAACAAACTCTATGGTTTAAGAGAAGTTACAAATGGCTACACTAGAGCCTCAGAAATTAGTGTTATGGTTCTCAATAACAACATATGGCAATTTGTTGGTAATCAGAACTTAACAAAAGAGTATTCCTATTTTGAATCCCACTTGCTTTTCACCCCAGACGGCACTCCCTATGTGTTTGCAGATGAAGGCCCAGGAGATGCCCCTTCGAGCGACATTACTGCGTATCGTGTATACACCTTGGTTAAAAACAACTGGGAACTCATACATGAAACTGAAAATAAAGTTGACGAACCATTTTTTCTGGGACTCAATTCGAAACTCTATGATATTGAATACCATGATAGTCGAACAAAATCAATCCTATACAACATCAGTGATGACAACAATGATTACCCTATATTTGATGGTGTTATAATTTCAGCGGCAGTAGGTGCTAATGGAATCCCCTTTATAGCAGCAAGGGTAACACATGACAATCCTATACAGCTTTATACCCTGTCAGATAATAAATGGACTAAATTTAGCGATCTCAGCTTTGAGTACTCCATAGGTAATAAACTGGTACTTACAACTGAGGGGGAGCTCATGTTTGCACGGTGTGAAGACACTGTTGAACTCTATGTTTTTAACACAACTTCACTTCAGCTCATCTATGAAAGAGTGGTTGACACTGGTTGCGGTGATTTTTGGTCTTTTGAATTTGAAGTAACTAGCGGTGGCAACCCGATAATAGGCATAAAGAATAATGAGATTTACAAATCAATCTATTTAAAAGGGTTATTTGTTGAGTAATCTCAGATCAAAATTTCTGGATCATATTACTACACTCTGACTATGATTGTAGATTCCGTTGGCTCATATGTTCAGCCACTATAATTAGTTCGCGTGTATACCGCTCGGGACGATTGGAACAACGAGTGACAATCCTGTCCGCTAAATAATCAAGTTTTAACACAGTTTGCCCAATGTTAAATATAAGCCTTTTATGAAGATTCCTAGGTCTCAGAATAGTCTATACCTAGATTCTTTAATACATCTATCCAGTCTTCATTTGCCAGACCAGTTTTTATTAAAAGATCTCGCCAATCTTTGTAATATTCTAAAGTTTTGTGAAGTTCAGAAATGTCACCCTTTGAGTTTAGTAAATGTGCCATAAAAACTCTTGTGGGCGGTCCCGAGTTAGGTGACCACATTTCACAATTCTCGAAAAGTTCCTCAACGCCTTGAATATAGCTCGGGAACGTTTACCTAATTTCTGATCTTACAGATGGGGTGAGCAAATATTTCATCTAGCTTGTAACTAACTCTTATTAAAAAGATGGTTGATTTCTAACAAACAATCTAGCTAATTCCCACTGAAGCATTACCCTTCCCTGGCTCTGATTACTCATTCTGATTAAACTATCCCCATCCTCAAAAGACACCACCATAGAGAGGCATTACAGCACCTCCTTTATAATACACATATTGAGAACATCACACATATCCGTGATCAGGTCATCACACTCCTGCATAGTGTCGTTAAACTGATTCAGGAGTGATGAGTCAAGTAAAACAAATTAGGGAAAATCAATGTTTGTTACTGGATTTGGGGGAAGCATATCGATGTTATTTTTTAAATCCCTACGCCAACCTCTATCAAAAAAAGATTAGATTGATTCTTTATACCTCGTTGGTATTCAATTTTCCCAATGAAGATCATTTCTGAGACTCTAAAGCCAACTCCCCAGATCTGCCCTTTTTCAGTAAACAAAAAATCTACCCAGTTTATCCCATACAATGCATATATAGATTTATAGCTAAAACCTTTGCCTTGGTCTTTTCCCCATATAAAGCCAGTTGAAATATCCCAAGAGGTTAGTCCTATTGAATTTAAAATAGAAAGGTTTTTCGAAACCCCTGTGGCACTGTCTGTGCTGATATTGTAAAAAGGCTCGTGTCGATTCCAATCATATAACATTGGAAGTCCAATATCTAGCGCAACAATATCTTTTGATGATACATTTATACTCATTTGCGAGTGACATAGATTCGCGAATATTAATAGTATGGCCAAATGAATATGGCGCATTTGTGTCCGGGGTTCAAAATATAACGATTGACTTAAAAGTCTAAAAGAACAATTTGTCCTATGTTAAAGTTCATAATGTGGTAAATCAACAGGTTCTAGATTTAAAATATCATTGAGTTTTCTGATAGCACTTCTAGTAGAAGAAAAGATGTCTAGATTTTTTATCTGAAGCGCAGAAAGCCGTGTACTAAGTATTGTCTTCAGTGTATTTGTTTGGGAGGCATTTATGGATAATACAATTTTTCCATTACCTTGCCTTGGCTTGATAATAAGAGTTACAACACCATAAATAGTTGATTTGAACAAAGAAAGAGTCTTGTTAGAGCGCTTAAAATACCCAGACAGGAATTTTTTAGCTTTAAGGTTATTCTTATTTGAATTCAGGTACATGATTGCTTGAATTGTAGTTTTGTATAGCAAATCGAGCATTTCAAAATTATCTTCAACAATTTTAACGATCATATCGTTGTCTTCATCTTCATATTCCTTGAAGGAGCCTGCCACAGTTCCCATGTAGAGATCTGCAAGCTTACGTAGCTTTTTCTTAATTAATTTGTAGTCATATGAATTATCTGAAAAACTCTTTAATTCAGAAATAGATGAATCGATTTGTATAAGATTCGAAGTATAGGTTTTAGCAAAACTAAAATTAACTGAATTTATTGAATCTTCTGTGGGCGTTGATGAAAATAGGTAGCTCGATAATGTTAAAACTAAAAAGATAATTCTCATTCTAATGTCCCTTTAAATATAGTGAGTAAATGTTTCAATTTTGAGTGCTAACGAGGCTGTAGAATAACCCAAAATTTGAGTCAGGATTCATCTCAGCCGAGTATAAGTTAATAGTAAATAGCAAGATGCAAAATATTATTGAATACGTAATGCAATTTATTGATTTTTGGTTCTCATCAAATACCCTCTTTGTGCGTCATAACAAGCCTCACTCCGGTGTTTCTAGGGTATATCATCAGATGTTTCTGCAGAGCCATATGAGAATAGGTTACCGATGCAGGGAGTACTGTGAGATTCAGGAGTGAGAAGTCAAGTAAAACAATTTGAGGTGAATCATTATATTTTACTTGACTTGGGGGGCATATAGATGTTATACGTCTGTTTCCGACTACGGATTACCTAAAATTATTATTGGGCTAGATCCTGGGAATTGCATTAGGGTCACTCCCTTATATTTATTATGCTTCCAAAAACTCTTACTGTCATTAGTTGAACTAGGCTTCCCTAAACTCTCAGCAATTTCCCCTAATAGGTCTTTAAAGCTAGTAGTAGTATCAGTTGGCGATAGTTGGATTACAATTAGTCTGGAATCATTTTCAAAACTATAATATATGTTGCTGAAATGTATTCCAAATTCATTAATTGTTTCACCTAATATAGAACAATTGGAGATATTATCTCTTTCTTCACATTTCATGTTTAAACCAGTGGGAATACTTGAGCCCCACCCTAAATTATGAAACAGAGTTTTGGACATAGGATTTACCGGTTGTTGATCGTTGCAGCCTATGACTGTTAGTATAAGTGCAAGAAAGAATAGCTTATTCATATTTTTTCCCTTTGAGGCAATGGTTCATTAGAGACACGATATATTTACTTAACAATCATCATAGTTCTTGACTTAAGTGGCTAAAAGAACGTTTTGTTATACACTGTTTCTGTGCGGCGCTATTTCGGAAAAGGCTTGTAAGTTCTTCTATGAAAGTCGACATAATCAGTTAATGGGTGTATTTGTACTTTAAATGGTGTTGAACTTGTCCCAACAAAGTTTGGTGGAATAGAAGAAAGTATAACTAATGTGGAATCATTCTTCCAATTATAAAACACTTGTCCGTTTTGGAAATTAGCTATAGCATTATCTTCATATTTGATGGAATATATTGTATCAGCATCATTTATTACTTCATTAATGAAGGATAATTGGAAAAGATATCCTGGGGATTCAACAATAAATGTAGTTGGGATTCTTACATTAACTTTTACAAATATCACGCATAGTAAAATTATTATAATTGCAAGAATGATGTACAGTCGTTTCAATTTATGCCTATCGTGGTAGATGTTGTTCCACTTCTCGCGTTGCATATAACTCTTATTATACAGAAGGTTGGTTTATGACAAATAATCTAGCAATTTCCAAATATTCCAGTACCCTTCCCCACTTCTGATCACTCATTCCAATTGAATTAAACCATTTTCAATAGATAATAACAAAAGACGGTATTATACCGACCACCTCATAATTCCCCTTGTCTTATACACACCATTTCCGGGGAATACTCAGGTACTTAAATACAGAAGTATGGAACGGACATCGCCGCTCCTCAACGAGCTCTCAAGCCTCCAGGCCACCGTTTATTTTGCCGACACACAGATGAAAGAAAAGAAAGCCATCCGAGACCAGATCATAAACCTACTGAGAGCCCCTATTAAAGATATACGTGACTGGGCCGATATCGCCTTTAGTAAAGCACACACTATCCAGAAGCAGTTTAATAGTGAGTATTATAGAAAACAGTATTTAAAACGAAAGAAGTGGGCCGGGTGATTTTGTTTAATGAGACACATAAACTGGGCATGTAGCACTAAAATAATCCACAATTTCCCCATCCATTCTACTTCTTCTGCTCTCTTCATTTTCTGATTGATAGTAGGCTTCATAATCAGCCATAGGAGGTAATGAATCTCGAAGCAAATCTTTAGGCAAGTGTTAACCATTCACTTGAATGAAAGGAGTGTAGAAGAAAAGTAAAAATTTTTGAGGGGAATCAAGATTCCTTACTTGACTACAGGGGCCTTCTTAACAAATACCCCATGAGGATCATTCCTCATGGGGCAGTATCAAAAAAAGGAGATCCCATTCAGGATCTCCTTTTTGTACTTCGTATTTTTAATCTAAAGACAAGAACAGGATTTATTCAAGCAATTGTGATCCTGAACCAAGACTAACCCAACCATATATATGTCCACCATGACCGTCATGAGCTTTTACACATGCAGAGATAACAGTAGTCTGAGTGTAGTGTCCATTAGTTTCTGCGATAATGCTACCAATATTGTCATAAGTACAATCAGGTTTTGGTACTCCACCCCAGTCGCTATAATTTCTAAGGTCAAGTGATTTTGCTTTAACATGCATATCGTTATCTGTAAACACTTCTACTTCAAACAAAGAAAAACCATATGTTGTCTTTCTTGTATCTAATACGATTTTTACATAACGGTGGTTTGAAAAGTCTGCAACAATTTCTTGGATACCAGCGTTATCATTGCTATAAGATCGTGATCTACGATTACCATCCCAATCAATGCCATCATTAGATACCTGTATTTTAAACGCGGTTGCAAAAGCAGCTTCCCAGTTCAATGTGATTTTGTCGATGTACTTACGCGAACCAAGATCAATGATTATTTCTTGGTTATCTAAAAATTCAGATGCCCAACGAGTACCAGTATTTCCATCAACAAGATTAGATGCAGGATATTCCCATGATTCAGTTGTTGACGCTGTAACTGTTGCTCCCTGAGAAACAAGTTCGTAGTCTGCTGCTGTTGCAAAAGATGCTGTTACGGCAAGTGTGAGTAATGATGCTTTAATAATGTGTCCCAATTTCATTGGATTCTCCTTTGTAGTGTGTCATTTAATATTTGTGTGTGTGCTACAGAAACAAAGGTAGTTCATGATTTTTGTGCTGAAAGAGGTGAACGCCCATTGCACTAAAACAGCGTACTCAAAGCGTACTCAAAGCTTACTTTAAGTGCATTTAAAGGTTCACTCATCCTCACCCATCTCACCGAATAAGCTATAGAGCCATCCAAGTCCCTCAGATTATAGGGCACCCCAACAAAAAAGCACCCATCCCAAAGGACAGGTGCTTAACATCAATAAAAGTGACTAACCGGATAACCCTTACGAACAAAACCACTCGACCTCTTACCAAGAAGGAGGATGGTATTCTGTTTTATAAATAATATCAAAATATTTAATACCTTCAGGTACTCGTATAAAATCTGTATAATTGTCTTTTCTTGGATATTTGTGCATATCATCTGAATGAGGCATAGTACCAGGCGTATATGACTAATATAAGTATCGAAAAGATTACCATTATTGACTTATTAGAAATGTGTAAGAAAGGCGCTCACAATTTGGGAGCGGAAACAACGCAAATAGAGGTAACCCCATATAGAGCGTTAGAGGTGAAACCTATTGTTATAAGAAGAGATATATACCTAAGAAGTTCATCATGAACAAGCCACTCTATCAAGCCTTTGCCTATCCAACCATTTTCATTGGCTTTTAATTTTTATGATGACGGGATGCCTCTTCGATTAGAATCGGCAATAAGTTATGAGTCGGCTGATGAAATTGTCGGTATATCTACTATTGGTTTCTATTGTATTATTTAGCCACTTAGCCAAGGCGGCACATCAGGTTTCACGTTAGTCAAACACTAATAATAGGGCGTCGCCCAAATGTCACCTTCAGGAATATTCCTTTTTACCTGCATTAAATAACGCTTGGTCACTTTGCCTTTATGCCAATATTTATCATACACCATTCCGAGTCCTTTTTTATATAGGATATCTGCTATTCCTCCATCGTCATCTCTTCTTTGGATGTACAATAAATCGGTATAATCACAAAAATATGAACTGAATGTTTCATCAGTAGCTTTAACCAGGTATTCACTTTCGTTATAGTCCCAGGACTTACCTTTAGCCATAGAATCTATGAGCACAAGGTCGCCATAAAGCATCAGTGAATCATTAGAATATGACAATCCTAGACCTCTATTTTTTAGGTAAATATACGCAGTACAATCTGTTACTGAATTACAGTCAGTCCCTTCAATGTAGTTAAACGTGCCATCACTGAAGATATATTGAGTTTCCTCTACTATAGGAAAATAGCTGGTGTTTCCATCAAAACCTTCACAAACCAGACTATCTACCCAGTTATCTTTATCCACATCAATTTCAAAGGTTAAGTAGCTTGCATCAAAATATGGCTCCGCTTCAATTATGGTATATGAAGCACTTTCAGATATTGAAAATGCATTTGGTACGCTCAAACTTATAGCTTCTTCCTTGAAGGTAAAAACATAGTGTGGAGCAAGACTTATACGATCTCCCCAATTGAGAAAAATGCTATCCTGAGGGATTTCTGATACATCGGTCAAATAATTCATCACACATTTGAGGCGGTTAGTATCTTCTTTTTCACATGATCCTTTTAAGATAGAGAATGATCCACTCCCCCCGCCTCCTGCTGTACTAAGCCCGGAAAACTCATATACTATAGAATCATTGGGGAATAAAAATATCGTGCTCTTATCGTTTGTACCACTCAGTTCTGATGTATAGGTGCCATCAGCATCAATCCACTTCCCCACCAAATGGGTAAAATAATCGGGTTTATCAGGTGTAGATGATGAAGGTTCTGCAGTTGCCGCAACAGAACTGCTTTCAACTGACTGCAGAGACGATAGAGAACTGCTACTTGATATACTGTTCTGACCGGCTGCAGCCACTGTATTAGCTGTATTTTCAGAACATGCTGTTATTGCAATGGTTAAACATGATATTATTCCCAATACTATCTTCATACTGCCCTCTGACTTTGGTAAAGACAAAAATGTAGTTTATAATTGATTTATTACAAGAATTGAAAATATACCACCGGTTAAGATCCCTTTGTTGCAAGACAAGATATCCGATGTATGATTAATATCAAACAGCTCTATCGCTGTCCGCTCACAAATTGTGAGCGGAAACAACGAAAATAGATGTAAACCCATATATACCACTTCAGGAGAAACCTATTTTTATAGGAAGAGATATATACCTAAGAGGTTCATCATGAACAAGCCACTCTATCAAGCCATTGCCTATCAAACTATTTTCATTGCGCTCTTATTTTTTATGATGACGGGCTGCCTCTTCGACACCGAAGAAACCTCACCTTCTGTTGGCGCAACCTCTTCTGATGCATCTTCCAGTACAGAAGAGCTCCTTTCCAGTGAAGCTCTATCGACCCCTAAAACGGTACTATTCTTGCAAACAGAGCATTCAGATACCGTACCAAGGGCACTCCCTGAGATTACCTCAAAAGAATATACTGCTATTGAAACGTCCAACCCAACAAGCGTCATGGATACGGTCGATAGTGAAACCGGCGCTTTTATAACACACTCTGCACACGGCCTCAACAATGATGGCACCATTCGAAGTACCGATGAGTTGTATGATAAATCAT
Source organism: Fibrobacterales bacterium (assembly GCA_051532035.1). Lineage (GTDB taxonomy): Bacteria > Fibrobacterota > Fibrobacteria > Fibrobacterales > JAOPTW01 > JAOPTW01. The sequence goes on from JAOPTW010000013.1 coordinate 215,722, forward strand.
TAGAATCGGAAGTTAGTTATGAGTCGACAGATGGTTCTGGTACTACCAGCGGTCCTGCCGATGGCCCACCCTCTGGCGGTGGCGATGGTGCAGGAACAGGGGCTGGTGCTGGCGGTAGTGCTGGAGTTGCTGTTGATGATGCGTATTATGATTATGATAGTGATGAAATTATCATTGAAGAGGACCTATCAAATACCCAAGCTACAGCACGACAATTAACTGCCGCAGAATGGTATGATCACGCCCATTGGTCTGAATTTAGAACGTTTCTCTATACCTACCCTGAGTACTATGAAGAATGGGGGCTCAATGTTCAAAAAAGGGTCATTATTACCCTGAAAGATAGCGTAGGGGTAAATATCCCCGATGCACGAATTGTCATTAAAAAGGGAGATAACACCGTTTTTAAAGGGCGCTCAACTGCTAATGGTACCGTTGTATTCTTCCCTCTTGTTGATGAACAAGAAGAGATCACCTATGACGTATCTATTTTTAGAGAGAATGATTTTTTTACTACTACATTTATGGCCACTGATGATGATGACCAGCTTTGGGTTACAACACTTCCCGTTGTGCAAGAGGTGTCAACACCGGCGGTTGACATTGTGTTTACTATAGATGTTACCGGAAGTATGGGTGATGAACTCAATTACCTTAAAGAAGAACTCCTTGATATTACCGAAAAAATTATGGATGAACAGATTGCTGGTATTCGCCTCGGGCTCATTTTTTATAAAGACCGCTCTGACGATTTCATAACCAAAGGCTGGGACCTTACCGACGACCTCCAAACAGTACAGGCCAATATGGAAACAATGCAAGCGGGTGGTGGCGGCGACTTCCCTGAGTCGGTAAACCAAGCGCTCAAAGAGTCTATGCAAGCTATGGACTGGAAAGAGAGTGCTGCAATTCGCCTCAACTTTCTTATTGCCGACGCGCCTCCAAATAGTTATGACGATGAGCAGTATACCTATATTGATGCCACCCGTGAAGCAACCGAAAAAGGAGTTAAAATCATAACGGTAGCAGCAAGTGGCATAGACCGAACCACTGAATACCTCTTCCGCTCAATTGCCGTTGCCACAATGGGTAAGTACATATACTTAACCGATCACTCAGGCATTGGTGGTGGTCACCTCGAAGCAGAAGTGAGTGAAATGAAGGTTGAAACCTTAAACGAAATACTCACACGTACTATTAAAGAGGAGATCGCTCTTTGGCCAGGACTCGCCCCTGTGCAATAACACCTTTCTTAGTAACTCCCTCTACCAATGTGTTGCCACATTTTGAGCAGGCCTCTTCGATAGAGGCTGTAACCAATAATACTCTTAGGAGTGTCCCTATTCTAATCGCTGACTACTTATTGCTCGATAAATTGAACCCAATCAGTATTAAAATCTTTACCAACAAACTGAAACTTCACTGTCCCCGTGCCTGCTTTTAAGCTAAAAGTACCCGTAGAAAGAAGGGTCCATTTTTCCCACCCTCCCGTAGTCTTTTGCGTAAATATCTTATCCACGAAGGTCGGTGATTGTTTATTCCACAGAAATTGAAATTCATTGATAGTATTTGAAAGGGCATCGGCATAGCGAATTTTCATTTTGTAGTTCCCTGCTTTTAACGTAACGGTATCGAAGAAGAGTTTTTCATTACTATTACTCAACCCACCCGCATACTTGTATCCAGTACCCTTAAAGGTGATACGCTCATTTCTCGTTGCATGTTCTAATTCAAAGTGATACAGACCCTTACTTGGTACAGACTCATTTCCCACGGCATCATACGCTGTCACCTGTATTCTGCCCGATTTAAATAAAGAAGTCTTAATATCAAAATACGTTTGAGCTGTTTTGGCAAATACCGACCCATTCTTATAGATTTTGTAGCCGACCACCTTTTGGTTGTCAGTTGAAGCAGTCCAACTGAGTCTAAACGATGTATTTGCCGTCGTACCCTGACTTGTTTTGAGTGTAAGAGGTTTTGTTGGTGGTGAGATATCACCGATATATACTGGAGTAATAACCACATTTCCCCCAGTAATGCTCACAGTAGTCGATTTCGCATCAAATTTGCCAAAGACCACCACCCCCGCTCCACTCACTTTTTTCCATTTTTTGAACGTGAAGCCAGACTCTAAGGAGACGGATATATTTTCTGCTTTGCCCGTTTCAACCACCCGTGTAGATGCTCCAATAAGAGTGCCACCTCTGGCTGTATTTATCACAAGCGTATAAGTAACGCTCATTTCACTTGAGCTTACCGCTTCTGAGCTCGAAACAACGACGGCGCTACTTGGACTGACAGACTCTGAACTTGAAACAACAACAGCGCTACTTGGACTGACAGACTCAGAACTTGAAACAACAACAGCGCTACTTGAACTGACAGACTCAGAACTTGAAACAACGACAGCACTACTAGAGCTAACGGGCTCTGAACTTGAAACAACGACGACACTACTGGAACTGATAGGCTCTGAGCTCGAAATAACGATAGCACTGCTTGACGAGATAGACTCAGAACTTAAAATTACGACGGTACTGCTCACACCTTCGGTTACTGAACTCGAAACAATAACGACAGCACTTGAACTGATAGAAGAGGTACTTGAACCTACTGACGTTGAGATCGATAGTGTTGATGTACTCAACGATGATGACGATATGGGTGGCATAGGTACAGAGCTACTCATTCCTACTGCCAAATTACTGCTCTCCCTGGAATTTGATGATACAACAGCTCCTACGGCACCGATGCTACTCGAAGAGGACCCGCCTGTATTAAGAGCCTGATCATAACTACTATAGGTAAACTCTATTATTCCTTCAGTTGACTCACTCACTACCCTATTTGCACCAAGCACTCTGCTTTTTGCTTTTTTAACTTCGAGATCAGCAGCGTCAATTAATTCTTGGGTCGCACCGCTCTCTACAATACGGATTAATTCTAATTCCATTACTGCTACATTTTTAACTTCTTTATCGACAAACAATTGTGCCGTTTCTTGTAACTGAATTTTTTGTTCTTCAATGGTTTGTTCAAGTATGAGTCGTTCCTCAGCTGATATACTGCTATTGCTTTGGTGCTCCGCTTCTAATGATAGAATTGATTCTCTCAACTCGCGAAGAGACGATTCAGTAATGGGTATGTTTTGGATTGCTGAACTAGCATCGCCTCCAAAATCACTCGCATCTATTGGTTCAATGCCTGCTGAGCACCCAATAATCCAAGTGACTATTCCCAGCCAAAGGCCTACCTTAGTTACAATAGTAGTATACTTCATACTTGCTCCCCCTACCATTCACAATCCATATATAATGGAGGGTGTTTATGATACATGCGTAATGTGATAGATACCAATATATAACTTCTGCTACCATTCCGCTGTGGAGTCCGGTTCTATTAATAACTATTTACAAACGCGAATGGTTTGAGTACAAATAAGAAGGCAATTGCGGTGTAATAAAGGACGTATCCACTCATAACTCATTCTCTATAGTGTGAAACGTTTATTCAATCAAGTTGATTATTTGTGTAATCTCAATAACATCAATAAATATGAGATTTGAATAATCATTACATGCTTTATTGTTTGAATGATATGTGTTCGTGATACCGAACTTGTCTGAAATATCGATTTGGTATGAAACGGCATCTTCTTGACATGACAATTCTGAAGTAGTAGTAGAAACGGAAGTTAATATATCTTTAATCTCCACAGGCAATGATTGAGAAGTATATTCAAATTTAGAATATCGTTCTTCGGTGGTAGGCGTGTAACCGTTAAACCTTGTGATGATAAGAGACGTACTTTGAGTTGACCATATTAAATTGTGGTCTGTAGCATCGGAATCGTTTCCCGTAGTGCAGCCGATCAAAACAAAAAATATTGATATTGTCAAAAATCTACATAGCATAAGTTTTACCTTTTAAGTTAACAATGGTAATCAAATATATGATTATAGCTTAATTAGATCAATAATAGGCATATAAGGAGTGGGGTTTCCGTTCTCAAATTGTGAGCAGATGACAATTCTAAGTTGCGTATAACAGTTTAATTGAGCGGAAAATTCAGATTAGAATTCTTCAAATTAATTAAATTTTATTTACCCATTTTTCAAACGGTTCAAAGTGGCTCCATCAAATGACAATCCAAGAGTATTGAGATCATCCAAAGGTACCCGCATAGGGCTGTCTATTGTATCTCCCCTATTTAGTACTCATGATCGCACTCGGAATACGAGCCTCTTTAGAATACCACATACTTGAATGGCAAAACGTATGGGTACCCTTTTCCCTCAGTTCCCTGGTAATTGTGGGATGTATCGTCTACTCTTTTAAAGAGATCCATAGAAAATGGCTTCAAATTGCCTCCATAGTACTCGTATCTTGTTTTTATGGCTTTGGTGCCACAATTATATTAAATGGCATACTAGATAGCTCCAAGGGCACTATTCAGTACGTACAGGTGGTTAACAAATCGATATCAAAAGGTGCCGGTAAAGATCGTAGAACGACCTATCATCTAGATCTTGCCCCATGGGGTTCACGAACTGAAGTGGAAGACTTTTCAATATCTAAGTGGGTATATGATAAAGCCTATAAGGGTGGTTCAGTTATCATTTATATTAACGATGGCGGCCTTGGAATCAAATATTTTCATATTGAGAATCGTTGATAATTATCACTTAAATCAATAGCAAGACAGCATGTCATAACACGTCTCATTCCGTTGATTACTTGCCGCTCCAACGCTTTGCTAAGCCTGCTTTGGGGTATCGTATCCCGAAATCTCCTTCACTATCCCTTTTATAAAAAACAACGGATAAATTAAAAGAAAAAGATTTGGAGTCCACCAGCTTAAATCAAAGTCGCCTCTTAATGCCCAAAATGAAATTGCTTGTATTCCAGAAGCAAAAGTTAATACTAAGGAAATAAGGGCGAGAGGTTTCCAGTGTAATGACTTGTTTTTCCAAAAATATATGCTTAATAATCCCGTTATAGATATAAATAAGTCTAAAGGAAGAAATGACCAGTTCCAGGCAGATAAAATTTCATTATCATAATCCTTGAATAGGTATTCGGGGGGAATCACATTCATAAGTGTAATAACCCAGTAGATTATAAAGCCTATATCTACAATTAAAAAAAAGGGTTTCAGAGTTTTCATAGGTGCCCTGCTCCAGTAGTTATGACCCAATAGGCAAAGGGCAGTTCCCTAAGCTTCTCACAAAACCATACATGATAGTCTCCCATCATACGGCTTTTCCTAGAGTTAAATCATTATCCTGCAATATAGAAATCAAACCTGCCCGGGGTAGAGATGAACCAATATCTTTTACTTGACTTGGAGGTACATAGAGATCTTAACCTTCATAGATTACGCTTATTCAGTTGTTTCTTAATGTTTTTAAGTACTTGCTTAGAAAAAAGCCGGTGAACTGGTTTAATGAAGAACCATGATAATTTTTGAATTGTGGAATTGGAATGAGTAATCAAGTTCAGAAAAAGTATTGAACCTTGATCATGCTTCTTAATTTCGTAACCAGTTTCGCATGTAAACAATTTTGATTTGAGTGTAAAAAAATACATCGATGGCTTGTTGACTTCGGTAAATGTGAAAGGACCCATAGATTGGCCTATTATCAGTTTCCCGTTTTTCGAACCTTTCTTGAAAACAACATCCCATGCAGTTCCTGCCCCATCGAGAATGAATAATCGTAAAAATAATAGCGGTTTTGAATCTAATATTGGGTGTAGAGGAAACTTGGTATAGGTGTGATCTATGTAATCAAATACATCATCAGGTTCCTGTTCAAGCAAAATGTGTATTGTATCGGTAATCATAGAGTAGTGACTTAAATAATGTTAAAAGCTGAAACAATCTTTGTAGGCTCACTCAAATTATAAAGAGAGTTGATTTATACCAAATAATCTAGCTAATTCCCACTGAACGAGTACCCTTCCCGAGCACTGATTGTTCAATCTGATTAAACTATCGCCAATCTCAATAGCGCCTCCTTCATAATACACATTATTGCGCATATGACTCGTATCCGTGATCAGGTCATAACACTCTTCCATGATACCGTATTGGAGATTAAGTGCTACAAAGGCATATGATTTGGGTAAACTGGTAATTATGGCGCAAAAAAGCCCTTACCAGAAAACTGGCAAGGGCGTATGTTATTCAGAGCTCAAGTATGAGATCTTAGTTTTCTACTAATTGCACATTATCAATATTTACATCGATAGAGTTACCACCAACGTTGAATACAATACGTGCATTCATATCAGTAGCATCTGTCATAGTAAAGGTATGAGTACTAGTAGCTGAACCACCACTGATAGAGTAATTTGAACGAGAACCAGAATAAGCAGTCCATGGTGAACCATCTTTTTCGAGTTTCACTTCAATATCTCTTGGGTATTGAGACCATGCATCAAATGATAACGTGTAGCTTCTCCCATTAATAAGCTCTAGGCCACCTTGTTTGAATTGAACATTCCAGCTTGCAGTACCAGCGTTGCTCATAGTAATTTTAGCATTACCATTTACCACTGACGTAGAAGCAGAAGCACTCTCAAAGTTTTCAAGATCCCATCCCGTGAGCTGTTGCATAAAATCACCATTAGTGATCATATTGTCGCCACCCTCAGGGTTGATTGTAAGTGCTGCAGATTTAGTTAATCCACCAGTTGCACAGGTATAGGTGTATGAACCTGCAGTGTTTGCTACAAATATATTCATATCAATTTGTTGCGCTGCAGATGGAGTACTAACACTATAATTTGGGATTCCACTAATGCTAAAAGCATCACCATATTGGTCTAAACCAGAACAGTTTACCGTAAACATGTCACCAACAGTTGTTGTAACAGGGTCAACTTTTAGCTCTGCAAGGTATGCTGGTTCACGAACACCTTCAATACCATATACTTTGAATTCAAAGAGTGAGTATCCCCATACAGTAGTACGCTGTGTACCATGCATTCTGATTTTTGCAACGTTTTCTTCGTTAAAAGTAAACTGATCGACACCACCGTTGCCGTTAGTAACTGTTTCGATTGCATACCATGAAGAACCATCAGCTGTAACTTCGATAGTGTAGTTACTTGCAGCAGCAGTTTCCCAGTTTAATGAAACACTGGTTACGGTGAAGGTTCCTTGAAGATCAATTTCAATCCATTGAGGATCAGAAAAGTCTGAACTCCAACGCGTTGTAGTAGATCCATCATTTACATATGACTTTAAGTGAGTCCCTTCTACTGAACTTGCATTTACTGGTTTGTTTTGCGAGATAAGTACCGGATCACGTTGTTCAGTTACAGTAACGGAAGCGGTTCCTGCAATGCGAACCTGCTGTGATGGTTGGTATGTTACACTTATTTGTCCAGTGCCTTCACTTGTACCGGTTACATTTGGCTTATTTACCAATACACCTTGACCAAGCATGTAAATGTGCTGATCAATTTCAGGAGTAACAGTCATGAGAATGTCGTTTTGATCATATACTCTATAAGTGATCTCTTTTGTTTCATTCAGATTAAGAGTGATGTTATCAACGTCAATACGAGTAACTTCTTGCTCTTCAATTACGGTCACGGAAGCACTACCACTAACGACACCATAACTTACTGTAGCAGTACAGGTTCCTGCACTATTTGCTCTAAAAATAAACTGACCAATTTGTGAACAACTTGACCCTGATATAGCGAATGATGGTGTAGTTGACATAGGAAAATCATTTCCAAACTGATCGAGTGTTGTAAATGTAAGAGAAAATGACTCGCCGACAGATACTGTTTTACGGTCTACTACAATAGAGGTAAGTGTAGGAGGCTCTTGACTTTTTTCTGTAAGAGTGATGTTGTCAAAGTAGAGGTCACTTGAGTTTCCACCTGCATTAATAACAAAGCGTGCAGCTGCATCAGTGTATCCTGCAGTGAATGTTTCAGTATAGGTGTCCCAGCTACTTGAAATTGAGTAAGTGAGCTGTGAAGAGTATGAAGTCCATGGGCTGCCATCTTTCTCGACAATAACATCAACAGAGCGTGATGATTGTGCACGAGCGCTAAAAGAGAGGATATACTCTTTTCCGGCTTCGATTGCAATATCATTCTGTTTGTACTGTACGTTCCATGCGTCTGAACCACCGTTGCTGATTGCAAGGTGTAGTTGGCCACCAGCGGCTGAGCTATTAGCTATTGCACCCATTGCATTACTGAGAGACCAGTAGAGTGGACCATTGGTGAATTCACCATTTTTAATGAGGCTTTCTACAGCATTAGGGTCTACAACAGTCAGTGTTGCGGTACCAGATACTGAACCTGCATTAATAGTTAGTGGAAATGATCCTGGAGTACTTCCTGCGCGGAAGAAGCCTTGACGAACGTATTGTCCACCAGTACATTCGACACTAGAAATAGTTGTACTCATAACATTCCCATATTGATCATAGGCAGTGTAATCAAGATTTTTACCTTCATTAATGTTATAGGTCATGTTGTTTACTTCAATAGAAGTAAGTTCTGGGTCTGCTAATTCACCTGGAGCGCCGTATACTTCAAAATCATAGAGTGAGTAACCCCATTGTGTAGCGCGTTCTATTCCTTTAATACGCATATGGTTTACATTGGTTATTGAAAGGGCAATCTCGATAACACCAGGAGTGCCGTTGTTAATAAGTTTCTCGGTCTTCCAGGTTATTCCATCAACTGACGATTGTACTTCATAAGTTTTTGCACATGCTGTTTCCCAGTTCAATACCACTTTTGATATGTCAAAAGTTCCCTGGAGGTCTACTGCAATCCATTGATCGTTAGTCCATAAGCTCGACCAGCGAGTAGTTGAGTTGCCATCAATAGCTTTTTGTGCAGTTACCGTTGCATCTTCATATGATGATGATGTTGCTCTTTTGTTTAGCGCTACATCAGTCACAGGAACTGTTGCTTCAATAAATGTTGCCTGAGGGTCACCAAAAAGAGTTGTTTCGAAAATACACCAGCGAATGAGTGTCCTGTTGGCATAGACTATGTTATCTTCATGACTGTCAGCATTGAGTGCTCCGAGTGTAGATAGGCCTTCATTAAAATATGCATCCCAGAATTCGCGATTGAGCTGTTGACTATCTCCATCAGTAGAAGATGTAGAGCCCCAGCCATATCTTGAGTTCATTATTACTGCATGCATTCCATTGCGAGTGGAAGTAGTGAGTTTTTCTGCAAGACAATCTGCATCAAATTCACCTGAGTAACATGCTTGCGTATAAATAAATGCATGTTGCGTATTAGTGAGCCCAAGTGCTGTACTACTCCCCATTTTTAATGCCCAGTTTCTTAAACCGTGCCCGAGGTGGTTGTAAATTGCGTGAGAGTTACTGTTTATTTGACTCGTAAGCTGTGATACGCTCCAAACAGCATCAAAGTCATAGAGAGTTTCAACGGTAAAATCAGGATTTGCTGCAAATCCAGCTGTTACATAGCCATGATTTGACGATCCATCTTTTATCTCATCCATGTAGTAATTGGCGAATTCTGCTCTACCAGTCCAATTCCCCATGTCTTCACCAACCATAAGCGCTTGTTTACGGAAAGGAGCATCTAGGTCAAGATTTGCATGAGCCAGAGTTTTGTATACGAAGTTAGACATTTCTTCTGGATTTTCCGCAGATGCTCTACCAACAAGAACTTCTGCCATCAGGTCAATGTCACCACCATCAACACCATCATTTTTCTCTCCCCAGATGGCATCACCGTCATTGTTCCAATCCCCGTTAAGGCACTGAAAATAGACGTCACTTGGAATGTCTTTGGTGTAAATACTATAAGAGAGATGTATCTGTCTCATAGGAATGATGTTGATGTCACCACCAAGAAGCACATATTCAGTTTCCCAGCCGTTATATGCGTCAATAATAAAGTTTCTGAGCTTTTCGGCATCATCAACTCCAGGGTATCCACTGAGCACATCTTCGATAGCAACGATAGTAGCAGAAGTACCATTCGCTTCTTTGTGTGCAACAAGGTCACGGATAGTCACATCAGTGTTTGCATCACGAATTTCTTCAGATGTTACGATAACATACTGAAAGCTTTCTGATGGGTCTACTAATGGGCCCAATGGTTGTATTTGTGTTAATGGAGCAGAAGTAGTATATGAAGAGAGATCTTCTGGATTTTCTACATTCATTGTCGCTGCATCAACATGTGCTACACGAAGTTTTCTCCCAGAATTAAGTGGAGCCTCTTTTGTTGTAATAACTTCAACAGAAATATCTGTGTAGTAGGTTATTACACCACTTTTAGGTTGATACTGAACAGGATTAATCTGTACAAATCCAACACGTACACCACGCTTTTCTTGTATGCTAATCACTTGGTGTGATGCAGCTGGAAAAGCAGCGTCTGAATTATAGATTTCAGCCTTAGGAGTTGCTTTTCTTACGCTATTCCAAGAAGTTGAAAGTGGTACCGCTGTCTCACCATGTTCAATAACATGTGATCCTGGTACCACAACTTTCCCGCCACGAATTATTTCTATCTTCTCTAGTGTTTCTCCCTCAGGAATGATAAATTGAAAAGGTATTGTTGGAAGTTTTGGCTCACCCTCTTCGCTCGTTAATGGAGCATTACCGAGTATGAGTCTTTTAGTAGCTTCGCCACTTAAAGGAGCCTCAAGAGAGAATACCTTAAGGTCAGGTGTAGAATAACGTAATTTAAGATTCTCAGTTTTCGCTGATTCACGTTTAACGAGTATAGAGGTTTCACCTTTCTTTTCTTTCAATGCATGTGTAGGATGCCATGTGTCATTTGCTGTATTTGCCGAAAGTGGCGAAAAAGCAACTAGACATGACATAAACATCCATCCAACTTTGCTGAACATTTGTTTTTGTTTCATTTAGTTTTCCCTTATTAAGTGTATACCAATGGATATCAAAAGTTCAGAAGCCTCTTTCTGTGCTCCGCCATTGGTACCATCTATCCCCTGAGGGATAAATGGACACAAAAGATATCTACTAAAGAAGTGTGGAATATAAAATATGGATGAACTGCACAATAGGTGCTGTAAATGACACTATGATTCAACAAATGTGATGGCTGACACATTTAAACCCCGAAGTGTAATTCGTCTGTATATAAATAGTTACAGAGACGTCAGTATTACTGGCACATTTCATTGTTCAAAACCATATTTGATAGATAACCTATCATGAGTTTTGGATAACTAACTCTATCGTTACACCCTGATCACTATAAATATTGAGCTGGGCTTTATTGTCATAATAGAGGTTGAGACGTTTGCGTACATTTTCGAGGCCAAGACCGGTACTACTCCCCGTTGGTTTGAAACCAGGGCCATCATCGGTAACCTTTATTACCACTGCATCTGTATCTGTATCTGTATTAACAGAAACACTAATAGTGACTCCTGTTGTTCGGTCGCCTATACCATATTTAATAGAGTTTTCAACGAGTGGTTGCAATATGAATCCAGGTATTTTGTAGGTGGACAGTGTTTCATTGATGGTAGTTGTGTATCGAATGCTCTCACCATATCTTATTTTTTGGAGTGCAATATATTGTTCAAGGGCCTGCAACTCCTCTTGTACCGTAATTAAAGAGTCCTTGGATGATTCCAGTATGTTCCTATAAAAATCAGAAAGACGACAGATGGATTCCTCAGCAAAATCAGGGTTCTGTTTTATAAGTTGTGAAATTGAGCTCAGAATATTAAACAAAAAATGAGGCTCTATTTGTGTTTGTAGTTCACTCTTTTGTGCCTCTACGGATTTTTGCAGATTTCGATAGGCTTCTTTTTGTGCTCGTACTTTACTTTTCCGCTGCTGCATTATACTCATTGATATCGCTGTTGAAATCAGTATCAATTCAATAGTGAGACACGTCATATACCCATAGTTTGACAAGAACTCGTTCTGCATGAGGCCGTTTATGGTCAGTAGAATAAAGGTCCCACCGGTGAGGTGTACGACCCATGCGCCCAGGAACAGTTTAGCTGCAAGGTCCCCTATCTTTGCTTTAAAAATCAATAACCCTAAAGAAGAAAGCATGGGTAATATAGAAAAGTATGTTAACGCATTTGAACCGATGCGATAGGTAAACACATACGGAACAATAAGTAATAGGAGAAGGATATATATTTGACTTTGGAAAAAATATTCCCAAAAACGGTTTTTGAAGGTGTACGGTTGAAAGCTTCTGATCAGGAGTAAGCCAGCAAGGAAACCAAGAGATAGAGTGTGCAGATGGAGATATGAACCAATTTCAATATGCTCTGACAAAAAAAGAAACTGTATAAATCCATGGCCACTCAGAGTGAAGTATATATGCATCGTAGCAAGAAAAAATGAGTAATTGAGGTACACCTTTTCTCGGGTAACAATGAATGTTATGAGTACTGTGAGAAAAATGGTGAGTGCCACTCCGTAAAACAGACCATACGCAAGCATTTTCTTTTGATTGGTTAGCTGAAATAATTCGGGATTCCAGAGTTCGATTGCCATTGTCACCACTTCGCTGCTTTTGTGTCTATGATATATGGTGATGGTTTTCTTTGGAGGTATGGTTACGGGTACAACGAATATGTGATATCTGAGTGCGCGTTTACTCAGTGATACTTTTCTACCAGTAATATCAATCAGCTGAGTGTTGTGTTCATCGATACTATAGGTTTTCAGAGTATCGATAAAGGGATCATCTAAACTGAGCCATCGAACCATTGGAGTATCATATGGATTGTGAATGGTATAGCGGGTCCAAAACGCTGAAGGTGTTCTAGGATAATACAGTATAGTATTACTATTAGGGGTGAATTCTTTATGCACTACCTGGTCAATAGTTAAGGAGGCTTCTGTATCTGCATATCCTTCAACAAGCATATTTAACCATACCCCATCATCCTTATCTGTAAGATCATAGGTTCCGGCAGAAGCGTCAATGGGCAGTAATAGATAGAGAAGAAGTAAATAAGGGATAGTAGATAATTTCATAATTTCAATACCATTATTTAAACTGATGGCTATATGATCTACTCACATCAAGTAATGTAGAGTCACCTTTGACTTCCACTTCCATACAGCTATAGAGACTTTTCTTTATGGATTCAATACAATGCCTGTTTACGATGGTACTTCTGTGTATACGAGTAAATACATCGGGATCTAATTGAGTTTCGAGTTCGTTAAGGGTTGTATTCACTGGGTACTCTTTGTCTGAATCGGTATAGATTACTGAATAGCGTTCGTCACTCTTTATGTACCGTATCGATGCGACATTAACCATCTGAATTGTGCCAGCTATGTTACAATGAATCCACTTGATGTATTGTTTCGGGATTTTACTTTCCAGTAGTTGTACAAGTGCATTATGATCTGAGAGCGATACCTTCATCCGATGAATCTTATTGAGTACTCGATCAATGTCATCTTCTTTGATCGGCTTAAGTAAGTATTCAATTGCAATTTTTGTTGTGGTAAATGCTTCAAGTGCATACTTGTTATACGCTGTTGTAAAAATGATAATAGGATTATGAGTCAGCTTTTTAATGAGATCAAATGCAGTTTTATCATGTATTTCAATATCAAGAAAGATCAGATCGGGTTGGAGTGTATTGATTAAATCGGTAGCCTCATCCACAAAGGATGCTTCACCAATAATGGTACATTCTGTTTTTTGAGATAACAGAGATTTAATTCTATCCCGAGCACCTTGCTCATCATCAATAATTATTACGGTATACATCTTTTTTCTCTGCAATATAGGGTTACAGGCTGTCGACTAACTTTGAGCAAATTGTGTTTAATGTAATAATAGTATTTAAAATGGCGAATTCAAATTAGGATTCACCTTATAGTAAGGTCGCCTCTAAAAATTATTTTACGAAAGAGCCTGCCTCACCCGCGCAATTGCATTATCCCCCGGGGACTATTATTAAAAGAGAAAAAACATACGTGACTGGGCCAATAGAAGACAATAAAGGGACGCTTTTCCGCGAAAGTTTTAAATAAAATACTGAATTGATAAAATGCTTCCATTTTTTAATTATTATTTTTATCAGATTTTATGTTACTGTAAGGATATAGTATGTTTCGCTCTATTAATCATTCCTTTTTCTTTTTGTTTGGCGTAATTTTGGTAGGTGGTTGTACTTTTTCAAAGGATGATATCCTTTCCAATGACATGAATGAGATGAGCAGTAGTGTACCAGTAGCTCTCTCTTCAAGTAGCCATTCTCTTAATAGCCTTTCTTCACATGCAGTCGCACTCAATCGGGATACTCATAGTAGTAGCGGAGGAGTTATAGAGCAGGAGAAACGGGGAAATATTCTCAATCACTTTGAGAGTAACAAGGATACAATCATATCCTGGATACACTATGTAAATAATAGTGAATTACCTGATACCGTCTTTCTACATAGTGATATGATTGAGTCTGCCAATTGGCTTGTCTACCCATATGATGTGAGAGTGTATTCAGACTTTCTGAATCATACTTTACAAAACTATAGCCCCAAAAATGTTGCACACATAGAAATACCCGATTCGTTACAGAATGCAGCGGATACCCTCTTGATTAATTATGGACTTGAGCCGAAAATACCCATACAATCCCCAAAGCATATGAAACAATCAGGAACTGCATATTTTGAACAGAGCTCAATTAATGCATTAACATATATGCTCACTGACATCAACGCAAATAGTAAGGGGAAATTAATAGGGAAAATATTGGGGAAATTTACTCTTTTAGAATATCCAGATTGGGCTGAACAGTCCACTGCGACAACAATACCAGGGTGCGATTCATACGATCCTTTTCATGAAAGTCACCGTAAATGTGGAGACTCTCTAACTGTTGGATATATGCCGTTAATGATTTCAGAATCATGCCCACAAGTTGCATACCTTGCTGATCATAGGTTTACCACACCCGCTTATAAGCTGTCTCATACAAGGATAACAGTACAATGGAATACCATAGATATGCCTACGGAATCGAACTGGAAGGTAGAGAGAACGAATGCCTATGCAAATAAAGATACCGTAAACATTATCATAGAGCATCACGAGCCGTATTGCGATGAAAGGTAAGATGCATTCCTTGTCCAAATGGATGTGAAATGTTTCCATTAACCCAAGAGTCATCTTTTAGCTGGTTAATCATAAGTTGGCTTCCTTCTTTATTTAGGAAGTAGTACCCTTCCCTAACACTGATTGCTCAATCTGATTAAACTATCACTATTCTCAAAATAAAAATGACCCGCCGGCATAGCCAACGGGTCATAAAAAACACTAGTATATGTAACGATCTATTACTGGTGTACTAAATTCCAGTATTTAGATACACCAGTACTACAGCTTCCAACTACAACAGATGCATTATCATCATAGCTGTCGTTTTCTATTGTAAGACAATCATCAGCATTATTTACTGATCTAATAAAGTACACACCAGTAGTAATTTTTTCAATTTTCCATTTCTGATTGTTTTGAGCAGGATATCCTTCCCAGACCTGAACGTTTGATGAGTTAAGATCTTTGTCAAGAAGCTTCCATCCAACAGTATTACGGATCTCATACTCGCCATTACCCAAGTGAGAAACGTTCCATACTTTTTTCTGACCGTAGTCAACATCACAGTTAAACTGAAGGGCATCATCACCATTCACGTCATTCCAAATTGATGCACATTTTCCCGATCTATTATTTTTCAATGTATATGAACCACTGAATACTTCTTCTGTTGCAGGAGTATAGAAGTAGTATGCACTACAATAGCCAGTAGTAACTTCTACATTTGCACCAACGTAGTTACCATTATCAATGTTAGTTGATAAACAAACTTCAGGATTGCTTTTCAAGCGTAAATAGAATTTCCCTCCTGGTTGTGATGATTCAGTAATTATCCATGAACGGTAATCCTGAACATCCTCTCCATATTGTTGTACATTACTACCATATCCGTAGTTTTCTACATCAAAAAGTTTGTTTGATCCTACATTTCTGATACTATAACTCTCACCATCATTATTTTTAGTAACAGAAAATGATTGTGCATCTGTTGTATTACAATCGTGCATCTGAATATTTGCACCATTTTCAGTAGAAGCAGCTTGAACATCCATACAATAGTTCGCAACCTTATACATACCAATTTTATATTGACCATTTGCCAATTCTGCTTGTGCAGTACCCGCGAGTACTGTTAATGCGGTGAGTGTTGAAAGAATAATTTTTTTCATTATTTGTCTCATTTATTAATTTGTGTGATGTTTCTGGTAGGCAACCCCTACTAACCAGAAGTACACCTGATTACTCTGGTGTGATTTTCAATGTAGACATTCATCATTATAGATTCAAAGGGTTCAAACTATGCCTTGAATTATGCGTACCGAAAGCGTACTCAATAATTAAACTCAGCCCAGAGTTTTACGACAAACGCATGGGAGCACTCTGAGATTCAGGAGTGAGAAGTCAAGTAATACAATTTGAGAGGAATCAATGCTTATTACTTGACTTTTTTTTTGGGGGGGGCATATAGATGTCACATTCTTTCGATTGCGATCTATACTCCACCCTAATCATCAATGTAAATCTACACCATATGAACGTTTAATTTGCAAATTGCGGTGTTCTCACCGAACCATTCACCTCAAACGCTACATCTTTAATAATGAGGTTACCTTTCGTATCATCACCTATTTCACTACCAATCTCGAAACGACTAACCCAATATTCATCAGATATACCTGCGGTAGTAACCAACCAATCAAGAGCGACTTTCACATCAAGTACCCCAGTAAATTCATTCATAGAACCATCATCTGCCCTAAACTGATAATACTTCCAGCCACCCGATGACCAACTATCATCTTGGTGACACAGTGTGTACTTTTCTGTGCCTGCATCCAAGGTAATATCAGTACCAAACTTACTTCCCCATTCGCTAGGATTGCATTTCCATCGCCCAGAATGCCAACCCCAAAAAGTCATTAATTCTACTTTAGGCTGTGGCTGATTGGTTGTGGTTGGATCGTATTTAGTGAGCCACATCTCAAAATTGATATTCCAACTCGTACTCTCTTGAAGATCGATAGCAAGTGAATCTATGCTTATTGTTGCACTCCTGATATCCTTCACTTGAAGCGGAAGAATGTCTGTGCTTGAACGGCTTGGTGGATCTGTTCTATCGCTTTTATTCAATGGGAATGCCCCTATCTCAACCTCTGGATAATCAGGAGTATTACTTGCATCACGTGGATAATTCGGCTCACACGCCCCTCTATCAAACTTCCAGCCAAAGCGATGTTCCGCATCTACAAAAATTTCGTAATCCGTATTACATTTCAATTTTTTAGAACCCCAGGTATTTCTAAAGAGCTCAATATCTCCCATATGAATACGTGCCCAATCTGAATCTTTTGAAACCGGCACCATAACAGTCCCTGGGCGCCCCAGAACAGCGCTTGAAGAGCTCACAACCGAACTACTTGACGAAACGGATGACGATATCGATGAAGAGCTCACTGGTTGGCTACTTGAGTTTGATGACAGTGAACTACTTACCGTGGCACTACTAGAACTCACGACAACAGATGAACTGCTTGACTGAGAACTACTGACTGGTGAGCTACTTGATGAGGCGTTACTGACTGAGCTTTGTGTTTGTCCTGAACTCACTATTGAATCAGGTTGAGCACTGGAAGAGCTACCCTGACTACTATGAAATTCGTTGGTTAAAGAACTAATGCCCGTAGCTCCTGAAACTGAAGCACGAGCACTTGAGCTATTCTGAGCACTCGAAACGGTTAAGTCACCAACAGATGACGATGACGATACTATAGGCGCACTACTACTCGGATTACTGCCTATTACGGTAGTATCATCGGGTATGGTTGCTCCTATCTGGTGCGAACTACTGGGTATTGGTGATGTTCCAATCGTAGGGGAGCTATTTGAATCATTACATCCTAAGAAGCTTAACAATGCTGCAAGGATGATAACTAGGTAGGGGTGAATCATAGTTATTATCTCTATTTTGTGAATGATGAGATAAATATAACCATTATCGGTCTCCATCAGTATTGTGAGTTGGCTAATATAAACAGTAAGCGCTTTTTACGGGTAGTTCATTAATGTTTGTTACATGACTTTGGAAGAGAAACAGATGCTATGGGGCTGTTTCCATGTGAGATACCTATTCAGTCTTCCCATTTCATTAATTTAATAATATTTAAAATCTCACCTTCGATATGTTTAGGGTCTCCCTCTAACTCACCCCCCCATTCTTTTGACATTAAAATTATATCTTCAGGGGCTGGTGTGTTTTTCAATAATTGAAGCTGCTCTATAAGGTAATCTATTCCGAGGTTATTTAAATGAAGATTAAATCTTCCCTCTGCCTCTTCTAACAACACAAGTTTTTTGGGAGTCACAAATACCTCTTCTTAGTTCAATACTGCTTTGCTAATGCAGTCCACATTACGATTGAGTGCAACAGAAGGCCGCGTTATGTAAATAATAATTATTGTTTGACCTACGGGAGTGAATTAATATTTAACTGCCTAAAAGAACGATTTGATAGCTGGCATTAAATACCTTCGCTTCAACTTATAAACGTGTAAACCGCTCGGGACGGTTGGCATGATCAGTGGCAACAAATCAGGTAAGTGCTAAAGTTTTAACAGAGTTTGTTAAGTACGGCGCATCATTTTAGCATGATGTCTATTTAAAATATACATGCCAGACAATAGTCCAATCAATTTCATAAGGCTTACCGAACTCCGTTGTACCAATGTTTCATGAAGAATTAACACAACAGGAATTACCAAAAATATTGAAATCATTAATACTGCATTATTAATAGCCTTTCTTTCATCGAATACTCGGTTGCGGAATATATACAGAAGTAGTTTACTGATATAGTATGCAAAGAAAGGTAGCGATGAATAGGCCAGTATAGTTCCTAAGCCTCTAAGTATCATTGAAATCAGGATTCACCTCAACTGAGTAAAAGTTCATAATAAATACCAAGATGCAAAAAAACCTGGGAATAGGTAATGTAATATATTGGTTATTGGATCTCATCAAAACAACTTCAAAGACAGAATCTGTCACACCTACTGTAGTACCTTTACCCTTTTAACTATTATAGTGAATCTATGACAAACGAAAACATACACGATCAAGCATTCAAAGAACTCATCCAAGAATGCTTTAAGGAATTCATGGAACTCTTCTGGCCCGAAGAATCTAAACAAATAGACTTTAGAACTGTTCATTTTTTACAACAAGAGATGAGTACCGACCATGGCCCAGGCAAAGGCAATGAACGAAAAATGGATGTCGTCGCTGAGGTTAGTATAAAGGGTGAGCTCCGCCATATCCTTATCCATATTGAACATCAAAACAGACGAGAGAACGCCTTCCCCAAACGAATGTTTAATTATTACTGCCAGCTGTGGCTGAGACATCAAAAACCCATCTTCCCTATTGCTCTCTTTAGCGATGACCACTTCTGGAGAAAGCCCATAGATGACTTCTTTGAAATTGAGGCGCTAGGACGTAAAACAATCCTCTTTAACTATGAACTTATTAAACTAAAGAACCTAAATTGGCGTGACTTTATAGATTCTAACAACCCTATAGTAGCAGCTCTCATGACCAAAATGGGCTATAAAACAGAGGAAATCCCTCGAATTAAAGCTCAAATAGCACGCATCCTAACCGGTAGAGAAGTTAGATTCCACAAATTAGGCTACCTCGCAGATTTTGCCGAGTTCTACATGCCATTAAAAGAGAAAAAATATATACTTGAATATAAGGCCGAGCTCGAAAAACTCGGTATAAAAAAGGATATTACAGAAATGCTCATACTCAGCAAACCATTCAAAGAAAAATTTGAAGCCGCTAAGAAAGAAGGTCTTAAAAAAGGTTTAAAGCAAGGAATTGAGCAAGGAATTGAGCAAGGTATTGAACAAGGTATTGAACAAGGTATTGAACAAGGTACTGCTATAGATCAAATAAAAGTAGTACAAAAGCTTTTAGATAAAAAGTATGACTGGAAATTCATTACTGAAATTACCGGCCTTTCCCGTCAAAAATTCCAGAGTCTTAAGAAAAAATATTCTTAGGGACTTCCCTATTCTAAACAACCTCATAAACCTACTAAGAGACTCGGCTAAAGATTACGTCACTGTAAGAAGCCTCATTAAGCACTCTCGTTACGCTTATAGATCCTGTATTCATGGGTAAAGAAAATATTTGCTGAAATAAATATTGTAAACAATAACATCGAGGGAAAAAACAGAGAAGCTGAATTAATTAAAAATTGCTCATATAACGGAAATCCAATAATTAACAGTAAATTGTTAACTATTGCAAATACACTGATTATAAGTGAAGTCATCGTTGTTACAAATACCAAAAGCCTCACATGGGGGTAAACATGTTTCGGGAATCTGAAAAATCGTTTTGACCATGGATCGAGCTTATCGAAAAAATAGTAGTAGATATAGTCAGAGTATTTCAAATCATTCTTAGTAACAGGCCATGGGTTGCCCCAAATATAGAATGCCCAGCAAATCGCTATCATTATTGTAATAATTATTTGAAAAATTAAGAAGCCATACCAGCTGAGGTTTCCAAGGCTCACTAATGGATTTAATTCATTACTTAATGTTGGTGTATATATGTACGTTATACTCAGATCAGCGAGCCGTAATAGTATTACAGCGACAATAGTACTGATGAATTGAAAATATTTTGAAGACATAAGTCCCTGTTTAAGTGAGGAGATTTTTCTTCTTATTCCGAAGTTAACGGCTGAGTTAATAGCTTTTTATGGCTCTTGTATTTCAATACAGTCATTAATGGTGCACAGGACAAGTCTGCCATCATCACACTTACAGTTGTTGCAGCCATCGTTTACTGCGTCTCCATCAGAATATGTCTTTCCGTTTACTTTACAATCATCTGTAAAGACAGAGCAGGAAGATATTAGGATTACAAATATTAATAAAAATAGTTGATAGGTATATTTCATAGTGCGCGACTCCAAGAGGCCAAAATCTAATATTACAAAAGGTTGATTTATCACATATAATCTAGCTAATTCCCTCTAAAGCGGTACCCCCTCCTGAGTAGAGGCTACTGATACAGGGAGCGGTACGTGATTCAGGAGAGTGAGTAACCAAGTGTTAACCGGCATCCAATCGAACAGTGTTGTTTCACTGTGCCAATTACAGAGACATTTTGAATTCCAGAATTAATTCCTTGGCCTGTCTAGATCCAAAACTGCCCGGGTTGTTTTCGATGTACCCGTCGAGCAGTTCTATCGCTTTATTCTTTTTGCCGAGTTTCTCCATCGAAGAGGCGATTTCTTTATAGAAGGGAAAGTACCCTGGAGAGAGCTTCTTTCCTTTTTGGTAAAGCGCTATGGACTTCTGGTAGTCTTTTTCCTGAAAATGATAAAAGGTTCCCAGATAGAGGTACCCATCTCTGTCATCCGGATACAGTTCGATTATCATCTGGTATTTTAACTTCGTCCTTTTCAGGTTCCCTTTGGCCCAGGCTATGTTACCTTGATAAATGAGCGCTTCCTTGCTGTACCCGGTTATTTTGTTTTCAAAACTGAGAGTCTTTTTCAAATATTTGTCCTGTCTAGCCTCATCCCCATTAAAATAGCTGGCGCACATAATTCCTGAATAGGCCATAGCAAAACTCGTATCCAAAGCAATCGCTTCTTCATAATTCTGAATCGCCAAATCAAACTCACCAGTCATGATGTAATTATGCCCCTGTAAGAACTTCCCGTAGGCCTCTATGTTATTGGTGGTTAAGTCACCAAAA
Source organism: Fibrobacterales bacterium (assembly GCA_051532035.1). Classification (GTDB taxonomy): domain Bacteria; phylum Fibrobacterota; class Fibrobacteria; order Fibrobacterales; family JAOPTW01; genus JAOPTW01. Next base: position 237,592 of record JAOPTW010000013.1, read on the forward strand.
CTGAAATTCTTTTCTTCGGGTAGCTTTATATTGTAAGACTTGGATATCACCGTGTAAAAATCGGACGTCAGTGCTTGAACACCTTCTTTAAGTATCGATTCTATGGAAGAGCTAGAATAGCTGAATGTTTTGAGCAATTTTTGTTCACGAATGTCATAGAGAATTATATTGACCTTGTAGGAATCCATTAACTTGGTAATATCCCCCGTTATAACCAGTACACCTCCCAGAGATTTTGCCACTTTGTTGAGCAACATATAATCCTGAGTTAAATTTTTATTCCGTACACCTGTTTTTTCCAGTTCATCTGCCACTCTAACCGGACTTATTAAATGAACTTTAGGCCAATTGTAAAATTTTTCTGTAATTGAGTTGGCAATCATATCGCCAATGGGAGCTTTAATTGTTGTGTCCCCAAGGCTATTGGACACACTTAAAATTACCAGACCAGGCCGCTTTACTTTATTTGATGCGGTACTGCCTGAATTGAAAACACCGCTCTCCCCTCCCGAAACGATTATAAAAGCAGCCAGTAGTACACTCAAAAGAATCAACACCCCTGCAATAACCGGAACCGAGTTCCCTTTTTTATTAGAGACTTCTTTTTTCTCAGGTGTTTCTTTAGACGGATGCTTAATTTTCACGGAAGGGTCCCAGAGCACATTGAACACTTCTATTGGGTAACTGATGTTTTTTAAATCTTGAATACCCACACTTTGAAATTCAAATTCACTGTTACTCTGGACAATATTGTACACCTGTTCCGACACAAAAATGTGGCCGGGTAGTGCTTTGGATTCAAGCCTTTGGGCTATATTTACTCCATCGCCAAAATAATCTTTATCCTTTTCAATAACATCACCAAGATGTATCCCTATTCTCATTTCAATTTTTGTACCAGCATTAGGCGTACTATTTCTTTTTTTGAACGTAGACTGGGCTACCGCCGCGCATTGAATGGCATCAGTAACACTTTCAAATTCAACCATGTATGCATCACCAATAGTCTTAATCACTATCCCTTGATTTTCATGTATGGTTAAGTTCATTATGGAGTTGTGTTCCTGGAGCAGATTCAATGCCAAGTTTTCATCCGTATTCATCAACCGGCTGTAACCGACAATATCGGTAAACATGATAATTTTTAGATGCTTTTTATTCATTAGTTATAGCGGCTCCAATAGTCAGGTCAGATGTCTCCTATCTTACTATTCTAGAGCTCATAATGCAATGTATTCATTTTGGGAACGCATCAAAAACCCTCTTTTCAGGCCATAATAAGCCTTATTTTCGGTATTTCGAGGGTATCTTGTATCGCTGCAGTATTACTTAAGAGGGGTTTTGTATCAATCTTCCCATGTGTCATTAGTATCTTTTTTGATTATATCTAGTCGGGTCAATGCTTCAGTAAAAAGTTCATTTTTTTTATGCCGTATAACATCTGAATCTATTTTATTTATGGTAATATTTCCATTCTCGAAAGCATTTAATATGTCTAAACTTGCTTTGATGTCGGCTAGTGTATATTCTCTCATATTCATTATAGCAACCTAGTTCAGTAAAACGATTCACCTCAGTGTATCATAACTTATCAATAAGGTCTATGAGAAAGGATGGTACGTCAGTTTAATTCAAGGCGACTGCGGGGATAATAAAACATAATCAGACTATACTGAGTGGATCATTGTAATAGTCTTATCCAGAAATGCAAGTGTGCCGCCCTTTTCACGAGGCATTCGTGCCTGTATGGGGATCTTATTAGAAGCGTGATTAACAGAAAAAACACCCTTACTCATACTGGTATTAACCAGTAACTCTCGCAGCTCTTTCAATTCTTGAAGGTACTCTATCTTTTCGAACTCTCCATTTTTCCATTGAGCATAGAGTGGGGTGTTGGGGGTGATCATCAAACTGAGTACTCCAACATAATTGGGGTCAATCTGCGAAATAACAATCCCCGTCTCTTTCGCGTGCACCATAGAATCTCTAGCCCCACCTAATCCAAGTAATACCGTCAATGAGAGTTTAATGCCTGCATCTTTTATCTTACGGCCTTGCTGTACAATATAGCTCGGGTCAGACTGTTTACCATGAAAAGCTAACGTTGGAGCATGTCCCGATTCCAACCCCATATGCAACATTTTTAAGTTGAGATTTCGCAACTCTTTTAAATCTTCTACCGTTTTATTTTGAAGATTTTTTTCATAGACATATGCAGAAATTACTTGAACCCAGGGAAGAGTTTCAGCGATCAGTGTAAGAAGTCGAACTAATTTCTTTTGAGATAATACCATTGCATCACCGTCACATAAAAACAGGCGTGATACATTTTGATAATGGATTGCCGCATAGTCTAAGTCAGCGGTAATCTGTTCCCAAGACTTTACTCTAAATTCCTTATCGCGATACATCTCACAAAAGCCGCATTTGTTATGGGAGCACCCAACAGTAATCTGTAATAGTATTGAGTTCCGCTCACTGGGAGGGCGATATATTTGTCCGACATAGTCCATGACGTAAATATACTTTTCCCTGAGGGGATTTCAACGCACAGCACTAGATTCTACCGAACAATAACCCCTTGAATACCAATAACCGCCCTATGCCTATTACACAAGTAAAGGCAGTAACCCTCCCCCACTACAGTGAAAAGTGGTAACTGAAATCCAGCCAAGGGATCGGAATATCCCAATCCTTACTAAAGGCCAATCCTGCATCAACAGCGAGTTTTGCACCCATTATTCTGAGTGCTAGGGTGTTAATCATTATACTCGTGTTAGACTCTTCTCTAAACAGCAAAAAAACATTTTCTGATACCACTGCAAACTGAGGGTTTAATCGATATAGTCCTGATAGAGATATAAAACCAAGATCTCCCATATAGAACCCTTCGGTTGTGAATGGGAGTGATACATTAAGCGTAGCATGCATATCCTCTCGCCCATAGGTAGTGGTTAAAAAGGGCACCGAAACGCAGGCGCTCTCATTCTCAAAATCAGCACACCACAATTGGTAGCCAGCAGCACAATGTACCTGCTCGTAGGGGCTATACCCAATTTTAATGCCACCGATCCCATTGGCCGCTTCAAAAAAAAGAAACGGTATCATAGACCCGAGCTGTAGATTAATATGCTCATTAATACCGTATCCGACGGCAGTAAACATAACCTCTTTTTGAGAAACCGTAACCTCACCCCTATGTAACATAAATCCTGACGGTGAATAGAGATACCGCGTTCTATTAGGGTCTCTATAGCCAACGTCACCTTCACTATTTTTGTAGCCTTCGGCATAGTGAATCACCGTATCAACAGATGATACTTCTGCTACAATGCGTGAGGAATCCAAAAGGAGAATAACATACGATACATCGGTGGTATCTTCGATATACCCTATAAGTTCCTGGCCATCAGTAAAGATAAATCGGGAGAATTCCTGGGACCCGCTACTCGCATACACTATACATGCACTCGTAATACCCATTATTGTTGAGAATAATTTCATAGCATTCTCCCGCTCTCTTTAGTATACCATTATTTTACCAAATACGCGAAGAGCTCAGTTGGTATCCCCTAGAGAACGATTTCCAAAGAATGTGAATAAAAAACCACATTTGATTCACAATTCGTTCACATTTGGTTTTTATACTTGTTAAAGAAGCAAATAGCCCCACACAGATGTGTTAAGTGAAATAAGGAATTGTATGAGTCAATATAGCGATAGCCCAAGCAAAAGTCTTGACCACTCTATCTTCAACGATGACTATTTTAAAGGCCACGCTTCTGGAGGCGGTGGAATGCCTCACAATACATCAGGAAATTCATCTGCTCAAAATAGTTCTCCATCTTCTACCACATCAAACTCAACACCACAAGAAGAAGAGGAAGAAAAAAAGAGCAACACTCAGAATCAGGAACTGATTGAAGAGCAGGAAGAGCCGCAGGAACCGTTAGTTAAACTCTCTAATATACAGTTCCTCACTCCTGAATCGGTTATCATAGACGAAAAAACCGAAGTACAGGTAGACGTAACCTTTTTGACTGAGGCGAAGCCTCGAGAGATTGTTTTCAAGATTAATGCGCTCTTTGATGGAAAGATCGAGAGCGGTCAGCAAGTATCCGGAACCATCAGAAACTCTATTGCACGGGCCACTATGCCAGTACACCTTCATCATGGATACTATTTCAAAGAAAATAAGGCTCTTGATGAGAAAGTAACCTATACTGTGGCAGCTGTGTGCCCAAGAGACAATACTGAAATTGAAAGTGAGACACTTGAACTTCCCACAATGAGTCAATGCCTCTCACTTGTCGAAGTGAACAGTGCAGTATTCAACCAGGACGGAATCCTCCCCCGTCTTGATGAAAATAACCATATAATCAAAGCATTGTGTGCGTCATTTCGCTATATGAAAGAATGGCCGGATAAAGAAATAACCATTTACGGACATGCCGATACGACCGGTTCTGCCGATTCCGACTTTGAAGTGTCACTGGACAGAGCTCAGGCTGTAAAGGCACTACTCGCAGGTGATTCCGCACTCTGGAAGTCCGTAGCAAAAAAAATCGGAACTGTCCTTGATTATCAGCGTTATTTAAAGTCCCTTGCCCTCGCCTACGGATGGGACACTGATCCTGGTTCTGTTGACGGCACACACTCTGAGCAAACGGCCGGTGCATTACAGCAATTTCAAGCCGAGTATAACCAAAAATATGAAAAGTCAATAGAAATAGACGGTTTAATAGGGCCTGACACCTGGGAAGCATTTTTTGAAATAGTACGCGACAAAGCACTTGTTGGTGCAGATGTTGCTTCCAAAAGTCTTAATCCAATATTTAATAAAGAACACGACGGCCTGTTCCCCTGCGGATCGCTCTGCCCCAAAAGCAGTACCAGCTTTGACGGATTACACTCCGAAACTGACTGCAGAGTAGAGATACAGTTTCATGACAGGCCAACTCCACCGCAACTCCCTAAAGCTTCAGCTCAAATGGAGACTTCAGAAATCACCCCCTATGATGCGTTGATTACTACCATGGAAATCATCCCTCTCGATTCTGCTATTCTAGAAGATTGGGCAATAGAGGAACTCAATGATGATGACGATGAAGCAGACTATGAGGCGGTTGAAACTGAAGAAACTACCCATTGGATTGCAGAAGTTGATGATGATGACGACGATGATAGTGAAATAGAACACAAAGCCCCTGTAAGTGAACAGCAAGAAAAGTGGCATGCTGTTGCAGACGACGATGATGATGACGAAGAAATTTAAAAACCAAAGGAACCGAAAGTATGCCAAGTAAAAAGCTCGTTGAAAAAGATGGAAGTATTACCAGGAAAAAGCTCGATCACCGCGACAGATATCGCAATGTTCACTACACCGACAAGCGAAAATCAAACGAAACAATCAGAGGAGATAAAATTCAGGTTCGCCTGAAAAAAGTTAAGGGAACCGGAGCTGAGCCCGAAATCACCTGGAGTTATACTGTTGAAAACTGCCCTGATTATCTGCGCGAAATAGTAACAGAAAAAGCAAAGTTTCAAAATGACCAATCAGCTTCGGCGAGTAATGATTTTCACTATAAACGATTTGTTATTCCGCCGGTCAACAATGTCAAATACACTCTGAAAGCAGCGTATCCCGATCAGGACCCTGTTGAAGTAAAAGTATTTACCGCAAAACAGCGCTGTTATCTCAATTTTAAAATTAATGACAATGATCTTAACTTCAATACTTCCATGAAAAATAAAATATCTACGATGGTACAAGGTGCCAATGCTATATATAATAAACTGGGGATTGACATCCAGGAGGCAGGAACAATACTGAAAAAATCAGTCCGTGGTACTATTCGAGATGTTGAAGAAGGTTCACCAATTTTGTCAGCCAAATGTAAGGCACAAACAACAGTTACCATCAAGCAAAAATACTGGGATGATGCAGACAAACTCTATCGATTTCAAATTAAAAAAACAGGAGCCGACACCTTTGAATTTCATAAACTTGGTTTGGTTAGAGATTTGGGGGGAGCTGGAGATTGTAAGACACTCGAATCTTACAATAACGACAAATTGCTTCAACAGTTTTCCATAGTTGACGGGCATTTTCTGAAACTCTACCTCCCTGAATCAGAAATACCAACTTACTGGTCTTTAGAGGATAACATAAACTTCAGTAGAGATAAAAATGGTGGCGTAAAAGCTATCAGCGTGAATCATAAGACATTCAGTTCATCGGATTCAAAAAATGGACCGAAAGTCGCCAGTGCGTATGAACAAATTTCTAACCTCGAAACGCGCATTGATTTAACCAATAGCGTTGTATACCCAGACGAAAACCCCGACTCTGTTGGTGTTGGTGATATTTTAACCTTTGATATCCATATCGTTCGTTATGAATATGGTAAAACCCAAGGCAGTGGAGATAGCGCCAGTAAATCTATTAAAATGTACATTGATCTGGACAACTGCAATGATAATCGACTCGGAGTGCTTCTCGCTCATGAACTGGGCCATGTGATTGATATGGTGGATACCGGTAGTGAAACCCATCACACTCAGCAAGGGGGTAATGGGCACCACTGTACTCATAATACAGTCCTGAATCCTGATACAGATGTTCGCAATCCTATTAATGATACTGCCGACCTCTGTGTTATGCATTGGTCCTGCTCACCTTATCTGCAACAGATGAAAGGCTTCTGCCAGCACTGTTCCGATTTTATTAGAAAAAGGGAGTTGGTGAACTGGCCAAGATTGTAGCAGAAACGATCTCTATGATAGAGTATCAATAGAATGTACACAGGTATTTGTACGCCTCGCAGTACATAACAATGTAAAAGAAATATTTGTTATGTACTGTGTATACCGGTCTGTCTCAGTTGCAACCTTCCATACTTCCGCAAATAAAAAGAGACTACAAAATCTAATGGAGTCCATAGAACTGTGGCTATTCGAATAGTATTTTTTTGGTAAGCGATGTAATCGAAATACTGAGAAATTAGTATACGACATTACCCCGCTCTGCAACCTAACTATGGTGATGTGACGTATAGAGTTAAAGTTTGGCCCATAATACAATCATGAATACACCGTACACTACCTGAATTCAGGTATATCCAGAAGGATGGATGGCCTAGATAGGCTACGGTAATTGGGGTAGCGACTACCCCATTATCTGCACATATTGGTAATGGGTACAATTTTGTGGTGAAACAACTAATCGAGTAATGTTTACCGAGAAGACTATAACCAACATACTTTTTATTCACATTATTAAAACATTCATTGCATTCATCCGTTAATCGTAAGACAATATAACGATAGAGAAAACCGAGAAGTGAATGACTCATCAGGGTATGACATGAAGTTAATTCAAGGATCAATCAGAAAGAATCTGATAATGATTGCAATGCTCAGTTTAATACCGATTATTGCATTATCAATTGGCCTTGCTGTTAATTCGATTTATACAAATGTATTCAAAAGTGAAATTGCAATTTGTGAAACGAAAATTGATAAAACTCAAAAAATTCTGAGTCAATTTCTTGAAATAGCATTTTCTGATCTAACCTTTTTAAACAACCTTGATGCAATAAATGAATTCATGCAGAGTCAACAAATGGATGCCGCGTTTAAAAAGCAGACCGTTGAAAATATATTTTCATCTATGACCAATTCAAGAATGATTTATGATCAAGTGAGATTATTAGACAGCTCCGGTATGGAACAACTCAGAGTTAACTGGTCAGAAGACTCAACAATCATTATTCCTCGTAACATGCTTCAGAATAAAAGTGATCGATATTACTTTGTAAACACAACTACCCTTCAGCATGATGAATATTATGTGTCACCCATCGATCTAAACCGGGAAAAGGATTCACTCGAGCGTCCCTATAAACCCATGCTCCGCATCAGCACCCCACTCCATAACGAACAAGGCATCTTTATTGGCGCCATTATATTAAATATTCTTGCACAAAATTTTCTTCATGCCAGCGCAATGAATAACTCTACAGATGAAAGTTACTGGTTTATTACAGACAAGGATGGGTGGTATCTGCACAATGCAACAGACACGACTAAAGAATGGGGCAGTCCACGAGACCTAAACCATACCATAAACCTCATCAATGATTATCCCGAAAACATAGATTCACTCGTATCATCGAGTCCACACACTGTTCAGTTTGAAACTGATAGTAGCTTTATCTTCGCTCGACGCATGACCATAACATCTAAGGCTGAGTTAACACTGTTAACCGGATTGGTAGTCAAAAAAAGTCTGCTCTACAGAAAAGTATACCAAACAAGTATTGTTCCAATAACAGCAGCGGTAGCTGCTCTATTTGCAGCCATAATGATTGCATATACAACAAGTCGAAAAATATCCCGCCCGCTTGAGCAACTTACCAAACATGCTCATGACCTCAGTGCAGGAGAAAAACTGACTCTCACAACGATACAATCGGGCATTTCTGAAATTGATTATCTGTCCGACACCTTGAATCATATGACCACCTCTTTATTAAATATAAATGAGGAACTTGAACAGAAAGTTAATGAGCGCACTTCAGCCTTATATAAAGAGCAAGCCAGAGCACTCGATCTTCTTGAAGAAACACAACGTGATAAGGCCAATGTTGAGCTCATCCTAAAGGAGCGGGATACTATTGAGGAAAAACTACAGGTAACTCAAGCCGCCATTGAATACGCTTCAGATACAATATTTTGGGTTTCACCGGATGGCTCAATAGATTATGCGAATACATTTGCCTGTGACAGTCTTGGTTATACCAAAGAGGAATTTTGCAAACTAGAAATAGATGAAATTATCGAAGAGTATCATAGCGGACGCTGGCAACTCCAAAATGAAACACTTCAAACTAAAAACCACCAGAAATTTGAATCATCACATATCACTAAAGATGGTCGACACATTCCAGCTGAAGTACGATTAAATTATTTTGAATTTGAAGAGAAAGAATACATTCTAGTACTCATACATGACATTGCGGAAAGGAAAGAAAAAGAGCTCAAATTACAGGCGAGTGAAACTCTCTTGAAAGAGGCTCAAAACATCTCCAAACTTGGCCACTGGATTCTGGAAATTCCTCAAAATAATTTAATCTGGTCTGATGAAATTTTTTCAATTTTTGAAATAGATAAAAAATATTTTCAAGCTTCATACGAGTATTTTCTTTCTGTCATTCATCCTGATGATAGAGATATGGTAAATAATGCATATACACGATCTCTAAAAAATAAAAAGCCCTACTCCATAGATCATCGATTACAGATGATAGACGGAAGTATAAAACATGTTCGAGAGATCTGCAGAACAGAATACAATCAATCCGGTGAACCTATTCGATCTATCGGCACCTTACAGGATATTACCGAACAGAAGAGAACAGAATTAGAACTGGAGAAATCAAAAGTTTTAGCAGAAAGCGCTACCAGAACTAAAAGCCAATTTATTGCGAATATGAGTCACGAAATTCGCACTCCTATTAATGCTATAATTGGTATGAGCTATCTCGCCCTCAATACTAATATGGACCCACAACAAGTAAACTATGTTAATAAAATTGATGGTGCCGCACATTCTCTACTCGGAATCATTAATGACATTCTGGATTTTTCAAAAATTGAATCCGGAAAAATGAGTATAGAAAACACTCCCTTTTCACTTGAAGAAGTCATTTCTAATGCTGCCAGTATAATCAACATTAAAGCTGAAGAAAAAAAACTAGAACTTATCATTGATTTAGATCCTGCAATCCCTCAAATGCTTATTGGAGATCCGTTAAGAATCACTCAGGTATTGACCAACCTTGCCGGAAACTCTGTTAAGTTCACAGATCAGGGTGAAGTTACCATTTCAGCACAACAGATCCACAAGGATGGGATCGTATCAGAAATCCTGTTTTCTGTCAAAGATACAGGAATTGGAATCAGCGCATTAGAGCAAAAGAAACTGTTTAAACCGTTTACTCAAGCTGATGGGTCCATTACACGGAAATATGGAGGTACGGGCCTTGGCCTTACCATAACGAAACAACTCGTTGAGCTAATGGACGGTGGCATTAACATTACGTCTACCCCAGGAAAGGGAACAACGTTCAGTTTTTCAATTTTACTTGATGAAGCAGTAATAGAAAACACCAGTACCACCCCAAAAACGGATGAGTTTCAAAACCTAAAGGTGCTTGTAATGGATTCGAGTGAAGCTGTACTAAAAACAATAACACGGCATCTTCTCTCTCTTAAATTCAAAGTTGAGGCATGTAACACAGGAAATGAAGCCCTAGAGCTCCTTGAACATGCAGGCATACATAAGGATCCATTTAGACTGGCGATAGTAAACATAAAGACAGATAATGATACTACAGACAGCATCAGTATACTCAATCAAATGGATAATCCTGATAATAATTATCCCTGCCCAAAAAGAATTATTCTCACCACAGAGAACGAACGGGAATCAATTATACGCATCCCAAATAAGCCATTTTTTGACAGTATTCTTATTAAACCCATACAACCCTCTATTTTATTCAATACTATCATAAGTGTTCTGAGAGATTCAATACTAACCACCTATAAAAACTTCTCCCAAAACACTCACCCCTCTTCGCTTGCATCAACAGTATCAGGTAAAAAGGTTCTTCTTGTCGAAGACAATGAAATAAACCAAGAAGTCGCTATGGAAATCCTTACCCTTGCCAACCTTGATATTGATGTTGCTAACAATGGTAAAGAGGCGATAAGTCAGATTAAAAACAATCAGTACGACCTTGTATTCATGGACATACAAATGCCGGTTATGGATGGCCTTAAAGCCACACAGATTATTCGAACACTACCAGGGCAAAGCAAAACTGAGCTCCCAATAATCGCCATGACCGCTCATGCATTCAAAGAGCAAATTGATCAAAGTTTAGAGGCAGGCATGAATGATCACCTATCCAAGCCCATTGAACCAGAAGTACTCTTTTCTGTTCTCAACCATTGGCTGGGGCAAAAACCTATAAATGAACGCCCCCTTAAAATAGATCCAGAAGAAGATCAGGATAAACATACAATTCAAGATTATTCACCAATACTCAATACCAGTAAAGCACTGAAAAGAATGTCTGGGAATGAAAAATTATTTTATAAAATCATTAAAAAGTTTAATAGTGAATATTCAGATTATCCCAAAAGGATTCAAGACACCTTAAATGAAAACAAAACATTAGAGTCAAAAATTCTCGTACATACTTTAAAAGGACTTTGTGGGAACATTGGTGCAACCGAACTTCAAGAGGCCGCTTCAAAACTTGAAGTAGCTATTGATGAAAATAGCGACACCAAAGAATCTCTTTTGGAACAGTTGAATGATACCTTTAGTCAATTACTTACAGTAATTCATACCATAATAGAAAACGAAGTTGCAATCACTCCCCCACCCTCCACACTTCAACAGGAAGAGAAGAAACCTGATACTATACAATTAATGAACACCATACTATCTCTAGAACAGTGCCTTACCAATCAACAGCCAATTGAATGCAAAAAAATCATAAAAATGCTGAAACAATATGATCTACCACACTCCTCAAGTATTGATTATTCGACAATAATAGAAGAGCACATAAACGGTTACAATTTTTCAGAGGCTTTAAATATTATAAATCAATTAAAAAATGAATTGCATTATGAAAACACGTAAAAAACATGTAATCTACGGTATTCACATACTCTCTTCACATAGGAAAAAGGTGTAAAGATATGTCAGATAAAAAGTACAGTGTACTTATAATAGACGATACTCCTGAAAATATCGACATTCTCATTGAATCATTACAGGACACCTACGCTCTCTATGTTGCAACACAAGGAAAAGAGGGCATACAGATCGCATTAACAAACCTTCCTGACATTATTCTTCTGGATATAATGATGCCAGATATTGATGGATATGAAGTGTGCAAAACATTGAAGGCAAATCCCAGTACTCAAAGTATCCCTATCATATTCCTAACGGCACTCACCGATGTCGAACATGCATGTAAAGGCCTGGAGATAGGCGCCGCGGACTTCATCAGTAAGCCATTTGATCATGACCTTCTTAGCGCGAGAATATCTACTCATCTTGCACTAAAAAGTCATCGAGACAAACTTGAACTATTAATAAAGGAGCGTACACTGGGACTGGAACTCACCCAAAGAGTTTTAATTGAAAGCCTAGGAACAATTGCCGAATACCGAGACCCGGAAACGGGTGGCCATATTAAAAGAACTCAAAACTACATCAAGGCATTAGCCAAAAAATTAAATACCCACCCCAAATATTCAAATCACCTATCTGATTCATACATTGATATACTGCATACTTCCGCCCCTCTCCATGACATAGGTAAAGTTGGTATAGCGGATACTATTCTGCTCAAACCAGGTAAACTCACCCCGGATGAATTCAACACGATGAAGGAACATGCTCAATATGGATATGATATCCTCAAAAAAATCGGAAACAAGTTAAAAAATAAAGAGGTGCTCAAAGTAGCTCAGGATCTCGCATTTTACCACCATGAAAAATGGGATGGTTCAGGCTACCCTCAACAACTGAAAGGTGAGGAAATTCCATTGGCCGGTAGATTAATGGCCATAGCCGACGTATATGATGCCCTTATTAGTAAACGGGTATATAAAGAACCCTTTGGACAGGATAAAGCAGTTGCAATAATTAAAGAAGGGAGCGGCTCCCATTTTGACCCTGATATTGTTACGTGTTTTTGTGAAATACAAGATACCTTCAGAAATATTGCAATCACCTATGCAGATTTTGATGAAGAGATTGTCAGCCTTGGAGGGGCTATTGAGCCGGTTCATAAGGCACCAAAAAAAATTAACCGCATTCTCATTGCGGATGATAATGATATTAATATCGAAATAATGAAAAACCAACTTGAAGCCCTTAACTTCGAAGTACTCTGCGCCCAAGATGGGGCATCTGCCTATGATTTATACAAGGAAAAGAAACCCGAATTTGTGTTTACTGACCTCGGAATGCCCAATGGTAACGGATATATGGTTACAGAACAAATAAGAGAATATGATTCAGAAACACCGATATATTTGCTCACTGCAAGTGATTATAATATTTCACTGGAGGATCTTAAACAAAAAGGGTTTAATGGTTTTCTACTCAAACCCCTTGATGAAGAGCTTCTCATAAAAATATTGGGGGTGGAAGCCCACCATTAGCCTTGACTACATGCCCTTCTAACATTCTTCTCCCCTACCGAGCAATCCACTCAGTACCCACACTCATATTCTTCGTCGTGCCACTCTGTGCTGCATTTACCAGATCAGTTACCGCTGTGCCAGTACCGTCATCAAAATTCCAGAGATGCGTTAAGCCTTGTTCTGATCCGGTAAGTCTCTTATCCATTGACCCTGCAATTTCTGACAGTGAACGCACTGTACTCCAAACCCGAAATTCATCCATGGCACCTTTAAATTCAGGGTCGTTCGCCCAATTACTCTCTCCAATAAAATTTTTAGTACGAGTTATTGACAATGGAATTGCAGAAGGGTTTCCAGTAACATCTGTGTATTCCTTCCCATTTTTATAAAATTTAGCCACGCCAGTTGACGAAAGAGTCATTGCGATATGTGTCCAAGTATTTGCCACCCCCGTTAATATATTATTGGCTAATATTCTACTTTTTCCCGTAGTACCATGATATACCCTAAAATAGAGACTCTTTGTATTTGCGCCATCTACTAATAGAATTACATTATCATTTGTCATACCATTACCCCACTCGATAATACGTTCATAGGCTCTAGGAGTTGCAAAACGAAGCCAGCACTCTATAGTCACCCCCTTAGAAAAGTCTAAATCTACATCAGGAAGGTCAACATAATCATTATCACCGTCAAAAGCTAACGCAAAATTTTGAGTGTGAGGAGCAGATATAGTTACATCTATGTTCATGGTAGAAGCTCCCCCATTACCATCGACAATTTCTATAACAAAGCTATCAGTACCTGAATATCCAGAATGAGGAGTATAGGTAATCATATTTTGAGAAGTAACACTAGTAGAAAAGCTCACAGTACCATTTGTAGCAGTACCCCTTTTTTTAACCTGCCAAGTGATGGAGTCTCCATCGGAATCTACTGCAACGAGGTCAAAAGAGTAGGCCGAATCTGAAACAGTTGCTATTGCATGAGATGTTACAGCGGGGTTAAATACCGGCTCACTGTTTACCAGGGGCACACTTGATGAGCTCATTGAAGTACTCGAAGAACTTACTGTAGCGCTGGAAATGTTATTCGAAGAACTTATGTCGCTCAATACCGAACTGCTCAATACAACAGAACGAGAGAGAGCTTGTTGGGAACTCGATACTGGCTGTTCAGATGATACAATAGTCACCGAACTAGAAGCGTGTATGAGTGAGCTTGATACTGTATTGTCGTGCACCTGTTCTGACGATTCATTTATGGGGTCTGTTGCGTTTGAACTTTCTATCTGGAGTGCTTCATGTCTATTAAGGTACACTACTAGTTTACCTGCTTTATCTACAGTAACGCTATAGATGTTAACCTGAATTTGAGTTCCATTTATCTCCGTTTGACGAGCACCATTATCAATAAGACTATCCCTATGAGTAATGGCGTCTGCATATAAGGAATCTTGCTCTGCTTTGTACGCGAGGGTCTGCTCACTAAACCTCTTGAAAAAGTGCTCTTGTACCTGCTCAAGTTCGGCAATCCGACTCGTGTCTGTTTCACTATCAAGTAACCCGTCAATGTGTTCAAGAGAATCTTTTAACTGAATAAGATGATCATAGGGTTCTATGGCATCACTTGAACTATTTTCAGAACCTTCTGGGTAATCATTGGGAGTAACACCCTTAACTCCCTGTTGACAGTGGGTTAAATAGAGAGCCAAGAATATAACCGTAGCTTTCACTCGAATATTTGAGTATTTGAATTGCATATGTGTCCCCGTTGCGAAATATTGTCAGTTTTATCTAAGCCCCCCCCAGTGGAGCCCTGAAAATCATTCTCGAGAAAGAATATACCAAATATTATTATTCCTTGGATATTTTAAGGCGATTCTCGCCTAATTTCACTCTAAAAAATGCCCATGTATAGCCCCCATACCAACGAATCATTAGAAAACATAAAAGAGGCTCCTCTGAGTGAGAGAGCCTCTTTCGGTATTGATAACAAAACCCCATCAATAATGGTTACAAACGATTATCATTATTCGAAAAGTTGCTGTCCAGAAGCCATTGGCACCCAACCATATGCATGATTGCCAGTAGAGTTATCAAAACCTTTTACACAAGCATAGATTGTGGTTGTTTGAAAATAGTGACCATTTGTTTGAGCAGAGATAGAACCAACGTTATCGTATCCACACTCAGGTTTTGGCATTCCACCCCAGTTGCAAAAGCTGCTTCCCAGTTAAGAACGATTTTGTCGATGTATTTACGAGAGCCAAGATCAATTAAGAAAGTAAAATGCGAGGTTGGCCCACCCAAGAATTCACGCTAATCACCATTCCATAGCTTAAACCCACAATACTCAATAAACCAAATGATCATCAATTTGCAACAACATTGGAACACAAGGACAGGCACAAACACCATTTCAGCCGAAACCTATTTTGAATTGTGATTTTTTCACACTATATTATCCTCAACACACACATATACACAACTAAAGGTTAATGATGATTACAAAATTGATATTCGGTACCGCGTTAATGGCAGCAACAGCTTTTGCAGGAACATATACTTATCAGCACGCTGATGCTTCAGTAGGACTCCCAGACGGTGTGAGAGCTCCGTATAAAGAAAAAACAATAACGCTCGATACTGAAAATGAAATCATAGCTATTTCTGTTACTATGAGCGAATGTAAGGCGACTCTGTATGATATTACAACCTATACTTATTCAACAGCGAGTTGTAACGACTGGGAACTCTACGACGTAGAGACTGACTATAGAATAAATGGAAACAACTTATACCAAGTTGGGATTGATGCAAAAGTAAGAAACCCTAATCATACTTCTAACTTGGTTTATTCTGGTAACGATATTTTCCTTACCATTGCTGTAGAATACACATCTACTTCAGTTTTCGACGCAAACGATCGTTCACTCAATCTCACCCTTGAAAATACAGAGTGGGCAGATATTCATTACACAATAAACGACGGCGGCCAATTAAACTATAGAATGATTAAAACTGGAGAAAGCGCATTCAAACAAGAACTCTTTCAAAATATTGTAAATGGTGATGTCATTGAATACTATACAACCTCATTCACCAATGGTGGTATAGAAAGCAGCCAATGGTCTACCACTACTGTAAGTGGAATCGTACCCGTTGCCGAAGGTTCTTATACACCAGCAACTCAAACACTTGCTTTAACAGCCATTAAAAATCTTCAGTGGGTTGATGTTCACTATTCAATCAACGGATCATCTCAGTACAACTACAGAATGTCTGGATCGCAAAAATATTTTTCTTTTGTTATTCCTCAGATTGTTACAACAAATGATATCATTGAGTACAATTTCACTTATTCTCTCAATGGAGTCTCGACAAATACAGCTTCTCAAACAGTCACTCACTAATATTACAGCATAAACAGCATTGTTCAAAAGTCATCCTCACAAGGGTGGCTTTTTGTAGCTTCTACTAGGAGTCATTGCATGCGGAAAGAAATACTTATCAATTGAACTTCCCAGCTTCAACTCCTAGAATTAACAATGTGAACCCTAAAATACTGTAAACGATATAGGAATAGAGAAAAATTCATCATCAGCATTACTGTACAATAATAATGAATAGGTATACGTTCCCGGACTGAGAAGAATCGCACTGCAGTGTATTGTTATTGTAGCGGAACCACCCGCATCAATAAGACCATAGGTAGTCTCAATCGTCAACCAATCAGGTAAGAGAATATCAAACACATCATATGACAGTTGTTTAAAGCTTGTATTTAAAACCGTTAATGGTAACTCTATTTCATCGCCACTCGCAACCTGAGTACTAAATGACGAATCACTTAATGCAATATTAGGAACATTAATAGCGTGACCCTCAAGAGGTATCGCTAACGAATCGGGAAAACTCCCTTTAATTATTAAGGTATCAACACACTCCCCTTCTAAACTTGGGGTAAAGGTAATTACCGAACTCAAAGTGGATTGCGCACTGACGATATCACCAGACTGAAAAGGGATAGTGAAACAACTGCCTACTAATGAAGCCGATGCTATAGTAACATCAAAATTACTCAAGTTGTCAAGAGTCAGTGTACGCTGAGACGAGAGACCTAATTTGAGAGTATCAAAGGCCATGGAAAACTGGTCAGGTCTGAGTCCCCTATTATCTACTGTCGTGCCAATAACAGTCAACTGTTTACGAACGACTTCATTATCATTTGATGCAATTTTTGAGATCAAGGTTATACTATTTGAATAGAAGCCAATGTGCTCTGGCGCAAACACAATAGGAATCAATTCAGTGTTATTTGCGGCTACCGTTATAGGTAGAGTTTGCCCATGAGAAAAATAGGTGTTAGAAAAATTGAGTGTGGTTAACTCGATTGCATCATTAGATATATTTTCTAAAAGGAGTGTACATAACTGTATAGAAGCAACCTGTACATTCAACAGATGAGTATCAGATACACGCGTATGCACCACAGCATCTGTAACTCCCGTTTCAATAGAATACACCAATGGCGACACCTGTAAAGGGTCGTTATGGTACACAGATATTTCTTCTGTATACACTCCAACGGGTAAGTCACGAGGCGCTAACAAAAGAGAGTCAAGAACATTTTGGTATGATGTTATCGATTCACCATCATAGTGAGAAGAAACTAATTTAAAAGGGTTGTATATTTCTACACTCAAACTATCATGTAGATAAGCCTCGTTATGGGCGACAGAGAATCCAATTGCTCCATCGGCATCCTGTATACCTATAGTTGCAGATTGGAGGTCAGCAACAGTTTCGACATCCTTATAGTTAAACGCAACTGAACCGTCTACATTCAGTACCACTTGAAAAGTGAGTGTCCCTATAAAATATTTTTTAACCATATGATTAAACTGTACAATAACCTTTTGGTCATCCAAAAGTACAAAGATACCACTTGCAGAATCATTTGATATTTCAAGGTCATCAAAAAAAGGTGCTAACACATTTTTAGGTGTGTCTTGCGTATTGGGAAACGCCTCGCCAGTATTGTCATCATAGAAACCATTTCCATCAGAAAATGAGATAAACCCATTGCTATTCACATATATCTTATTGTACACAGACCCATAATATTGAAATCTAAAAGGGAGTACAATTACATCCCTATTATGTACGTTTTTTCCAACACTGTAGATATCAAACCATTCGAAAGGGATAGCAGGGTTACTATCAGAATCATCCCAACAATACCCGCCACCATCACGATCATTACAAACACGGGTATCGGCTCTGTTCTGAGATATCACCATTTCTAATTCTAGGGGCATTTTTCCGGCGTTTGTTATTGAAAAAGGAATGACCAGTTCACTCTCCTGAGTAATTTCTAAGGCCGTATCCTTTAAGGTTGTTGATAATGTGGGTTTTTGGAGGGGTATAATAGTAGCAGTATCTATATCGGGGATTGTAATCGTAAAAGGTGAGGAATAATACGCATAGGGCGATTCAGTTATGACAGTGTATACCCCATCAATAGTTGGAAAGGTAAATTCGCCATCAACGTCGGATAGTGTAGTGCCTTCTGATGGCCCGGTATAACGGATAGTAATGTCATTCACAGGAAGGCCCGAATCTTCAGTTACTACAGTTCCGTAAATGCTACTTGTTTGGTAAACAGGTATAGAGAATTCAACGGTATCTAGAAATCCACTCCCTTCGCGTATCTCTAGAGTGAGGTTAATTTCAGTATAGACCTGCAGAGTACTCGGTAAAATAACTTCAAATACACTCCCAGATTGAGTAATAGCATCGACCTCAACATCGTTAAAAGTTGAATGTTGATTTAAAAGTGTTACTTCTGTATTTTGTGTAGTTACAGTACCTATTGCAGAGAGCAAAGCTTGCGTTCCAATGTTTTTTAAGGCCACTGTAATAGAAAGGGTATCACCAGGGTTTGCAAAACCCGTTGCATTACCCCGACTATCATCTATGGTATATTGGGCAAAAGCATAATCTTTGCTATGGCTTTTTACAACCATAAGAGAGGGATCTCCATAAAGGTTATATTGCTCAAGATACTTAACACTGCTAATCCGTTTTATAACACCTATTAACATAGTGGGGACCTCGGTATAAAACTGAATCTTTGCCGCATTAATTTGAGGGCCTAATTGTTCAAACCCAGAATTAAAAGTACCATCAAACATCATTCTTTCAAAAGTATCGTCATAGCCAAAATAAGAATTTTGAGTAGCCCCCAAATAACTAACCGCTCCATTTTCAATAGTGAGCCACTGTGTCGCAATTGAATTATACTGCTCTGATACATCTCCTGTTTGACACGCGAATGAGTATATAAAGGGATAGCTTATAGTATTCGTCATATATTTATAAGTCCCCCCATTTACAAATACTTGATTAAGAACGGGTATATCTACCCACGCACTCGGGGACCCATGACCGGAATAAATGAGGAATCGTGAATTATCATTGATATCTCCAATAAGGGTTGATATGTCATTATACTCCGAACTATTTGTTTTCGCATAGCGTTTTTGTATCGTAAACCCCGAAGGCCCCATAAGTGTATCACCAACATAATTGTGGACAGCCTCTACATCTATATAGTGTGGACTATCAAAAGTAGCGACGAGGGAAACCTTTTTACCCGTTGTACTTAAATTATTATCCATATACATTGTTTTATCAACAATATTTTTCAACTGGGTATTAGTAGCAACGGGAAATCGTCCTAAAAAGACATCGGGAACTGTATCATTTCCATCTAAGGTACTATAGTATAGATCCGTGAATGGCTGTTCATCTGTTAAGGGGTTTTGCCACATAGGTATATCATCAACACTCCCCACAAGGAGAACAAACTCGGGCTTTAAAAAGGTATCCGAATATTGTTGTTGAATATAAGATTTAATTGCTTCTTTGGTTGACCCAATTTTTTCAAGTAATGCATAAACAACTCGATATCCATTGTTCATTTTATATTCTATAAATGGCTTCAATGTGTCTAGATATTTTTTCGGGGTAATGATCAAGTAATTACTTTGAGAAGAGCGTTGAAGAGTGGTGATAGAGCTCACAGCACTTGATCTCGTATGTGTACTAGGATTATCAATTTTAGGTCCCCCATTTAAAAAGAGTGTACGGTACAGGTTTTTCATCGAGGGTGAGTCGTTTCTCAATTCCTCACTCATTTCGAACTCTATAATAACCTCGGCTCTATCGATAACAGTCAGTTCTTTTGTAAGTGGGTTATAAGAAAATGGAGTGAGTAAAAAGGTTTGTCCATAAGCCCCTCCAACAGTAAATTTTTTTAAAGAGCGTATCAATTGAGTTTGTTTGCTCGTTGCTGATGCTGCAAAAGTTGTTGGTACTCTTGATGTATAAAAGGCTGAATCTATATAAAATGGATGGTGTGCGGTATCAGTTGAAACTTTTGACTGAGCTGGTTGTACTGGAAAAACATGGTTTTTTAACGATATTATGCGAGTACTCAGTGACTTAATTGTAATATGACTCAGCACTGAATCCGTAGGAAATCGTAACCTAAAACTTACGCCTGGCAATTCTGGCTGCCCTGCTTCGCCATAGTTTTGATAATTTTGTATGAGAAGTTGTATATAGTGTTGTTCATTAGTGTCTGTAGGCACCTGTGTTACATTCGGTAATGCAAAATCTATCTTAAACCCTTTTACATGGGGAGATACGTACACACCCGTCTTATTGGCCCATGACTTTTTATATACACTGTCATTGGTTAAACCAAAAAGTAGCTGAATATTTACTATAACACATATGATCAACGTTAATTGAATCATTATTTTCTCCTTACCTATCGTTATATCGGTATGATGTCCATGCTGAATGATTCAGTATGTATCAAAAAACAACTAAAGGTCACCCATTTCTGGATGACCTTTAGAGGATATTTAATTAGAAACAAGAACCTATTTCCACTCTATAACTACCATATTATCAATACGTATCCAAATAATAGAATTGCCTTCATATTTTATGTAATACGTTCCATCGAGGTTTTCGATATTAGAATATTGTATGGTAAACATCGGATTTTCCTGATCAAAATTATGAATCATAGTTCTTTCATAATTGTCACGAGGTACACCTGAGATATTGATAGAAAACTCAATAAGAGTAGGAGTTCCATTTTGTAATGCCCAATGAACATTAAAGCGATCACCGTATGTAAGATTAGGTTTCACGAATTCATTCACCGCTGTTACAACAGGGTATTTGTTAGGAAAGTACCCATATGGTATTTTAGGTAAAGTGCCACCGGTGTATTCTTTCAAATAGCCATCAAAACGGTCAACTACACAACTTCCTAAAGAAGATACCGGGCCACCAGTACCAATCTGCTCTACTACCACAGAAGGTGCCGCTGTTGTCCATTTAATAACGAACGCATTGTCTTTTCTTACCCAATACACTGTATTACTTTCAATTCTCAAATAATATGAACCAGCGAGGTTCGCGACTCTGCTTGAATGAATAGTAAATTCAGGATACTCTGTATTGAAATTGTATGTTAATTTATTTTCTGCTTTTAGACGCTCAAGAGCTGTACCAAATTTCACAGGATTAAGGTTCATCATAAACTGAACTACTCTATTTACATTAGGAATATATTCAATTGCAAAGCGAGCATCATTTGTTTCAGTAATATTTGGTAATACGTCTTCGTTACCCAAATGCAAGACTTGAGGCCAGAGACCTGATTTGAATTGGTACGATGTAATAGCGCCTGGGTAAGGAGCAATAAATTCTTCGAAAAGGTTTCTACTCGGAGTTCCACCTGCATAGCCATCCGTCGATATTACCGCTCCAACAGAAAGTGAGTACGAGCTCATGCCAGCATTAACTTTAGCATTTGCAACTTTCACACGGAGACCATCACGAACCATCTCACTATCGATCACAACTAATGCATAATTATTTTTAGTACAATTACTTGAATTATCAAATAAGGCAATCATTTCAGTTCCATCGTAAACCTCTAATACAAGATCTAAGTTTCCTGGAATATTGGCAACACGGACCATAAGATCCTCACCTTCTCTTGTTCCAACTATTTCAAATACATCTACATCACCTTCAAAATCAATTTTACCGATATTTGAAGTATTATTAGCATTGATAATTCTATAATCCTCATCTACTTGATCATCTGCGATGACACCACCAACTTCAAATTCAAGTTCAGCATAGCGGGTGAAGTTATTAATTTCCTCTGATGGGCTTCCCCCAAGGCGAGTTGCAGCACCTGTATTTTTAGTGAACAATTGAACTTTATATATACCATTTTGATTGTACTCATCAACTTTCACAGAATATCTACCATCATTTTTTTCCACATCACCTTGATATCCTTGATCATTTAATGGAACAAGAATGACGTCACCATTTGGATACACTACTCGTGATGTAACGGTCATATTTCTTAATACGCTATTATCATAGATTCCTGCACTAATACTCAGTGGTTCAGGATAACGAACTTGCTTTAATGAGCGGTTGGTCGGTAAAGCTACACTGTTAGTTGTAACACTTTTGAAGGCTATACTTGAATAAGCATTTACATTACTGGTTCCTGGATATGAAATTGTAAGTTTAGTTTCATCAATGCTCAATTCAGCATCTTCATCAGCTAAATCTGTCACTAGGTAAACCGATAAATAGGTCTCCTCACATCCATCAGCTTTAACGGTCCAATGAGGCCCATCATGCTCTCCTACTTCTAAGAAAAACCTGTCAAGAATTGAATAGTCGGCTCCATAACCTGTAGCTGGGATTCGATCAACAAGCGGATCAACAATTAGCTCGCCACCATTATCATAAACACCTTTATTTAAAAGACTTGCACCACAAAAACTTGATATTACAACTTTTAAAAATTCAGCTTCTTGATCAACAGAAAAGGTAATATCCCCATGAGCTCCCATATGAAGATCTTTTAAGAGGGTTTTTTCTCCGACGGCTTTATTATATATTGATTCATAGGCTAATTGCATTTTTGCGATATCATCAACTTCAGTGTTAGAGAAATAAAGACCCTCTGTTTCTACTGCCATATCTTCTAGACTCTCCTCAGGAGCACCTGCACCATATCCAATGGTGAAAAGCGGAACGCCAGCCGCAACATATTCAGCAATTACATCTGCTTCATCAAAATCTGTTTCAGGTATCAAATTCCCATCTCCATCCCACCCAATGGCACTCTCACCATCAGACAATAAAAACCCATATCGAAATGGCACATCATCATAATCTGCATCCCGATACATCAGTATTTTTTCCAAACTAACAACGGCTCCTTCATATAATTTAGTCCAACCGCCAATGGTAATATCATTTATCGCATCAACAAGATCCTGTCGAATATCACTTGTAACAATAGGAGTTATTGACATATCAGTCGTATCGATCGTCGTAGAAAAACTTGTTATACCAAAGTTTATTGCATCACCCGGATTCAGGTTATTAACAAACCTTTCAGCGGCTAATTTCGCATTCGTCATTTTGCTATCATCACCCATGCTCCCCGATTTATCTATAATAATATCTGCTACTATTTGATTGCTCCGCCATTCATAAGAAAAATGATCTAAATAGTCTGTTCCAGATTCAGTATTAACAATCAAATATGGAATACTATTATATAAATCATCACCGAGTTCTGGCTTGTAATACTGTAACTCTTCAAAGTAAGGGATGTTCAGGTCTTGAATGGTACCATCAGGGTAGAGCGTTGACAATACATCCCATGAACTTGCATCAAAAACACGATATTGAGCATTATCTACCCCAGAAGCCAATGCATCTACATTTAAATATTGAAGATGCGCTACAATATCACTCGCATTAAATGCATTTAAAGGGTTAGATGTAAGAGTATTAATGCCAATATCATCACTCAATTTTGGTTCCCAATCGTATGTTGTATTATCAGCAAAACCTTTAGACTGCTCAAGAATCCCATATGTATATTTTACCCATTCATGAGTTAAAATAAAACCAAGCTTTGTTGGATTCACGGCATTTAATTCAAAGTCGATCAACTCTCCTTTAAAATACGTTTTGTCACCAATCAATATTTTTGCGGTATTACTACTCCAGCCACCTATGTGAGAATACGCTTGCTGATTACTCCCCCATATTACCGAACTATATTCTTCAGCATATCCATCTTGAAAAATCATTACCTTACCGAGATAATGCGCCCCATTAGTTACTTCGTAAATCCCCCGAGCCCACGCCTGGAGTACTTCAATTATTTTTGCTCGTTTGTCTGAACCTTGCCCTGGACTATCATGGAGTGATATAGAAACGTCAAATATTCTTTGATCCGCAATTGGAGCGACGTTATCTATTATCCGTGATCTATTCCATGTATTCTCTATACCTCCAAAGCAAACCTGAGCCATTATTAGAAGTGTGATTATTTTAATTGTCATTAATTGTTCCTTTATTTATTAGTTGGTTAATTGGTTAAGTTATCATTTTAAGTAATGTTTAATAAATGCACCTCATGCTATATCCATGAGCCGACACCACGTCAGTTCGTTCTATCCCAGTGTATCCTGTCGAACTTTTTAGAACTCGTCTACGGACAATATTATCTCCATTTTTTCCTGCCCAAAAATATGCAGATAACGTGATTGATGAAAAGCCTCCTGTTGAAAAATTATAGTATCCAGATGGGATTGCATTAAATAAAGATGACGCATCTCCTGGATTCTTTACCCAACTTGTTCCCGGCTTTTTCAGATATTTGCCGTAGGCTGTAGCGCGATATTTTGCATTGGCTGTCGTATCAGTCTTAGTGACACCAATACTTGTCTCCAAAGTTTGCCATTCAGAATCTGTAGGAAGACTCCAACCGTCAGGACAAATACTTTCTATAACATCGATAGTGTATAAACGTCCCTGTCCCGGGCAAGTACTCGCATTATTTATACACTTATCATATATGTCTGGGTTTGATTCGCCATTAATCCCATAATCATACTCCAGGTTTTCCTGCATCCAAACCTGAGAACCAATCTTAACCCAGCTGTAATCCCTGCTGGCAACGCCGTTATGATACGCCGTAAAGACCCCCGAAACCCCGTTGTTTACGGGTTTTAATAATGCCGTTATTTGCAATCCTGTTCTTGCAGTTATAGACTCGATTGATGTATTTGTGGTTTGATTAGCAAGTACTACATCCGAGAGTATCCAACGGTCAAATTCAAAACCAGGGCCTGGTATAATCTCAAGGTTTTTTGGGTTACCAACGACAAAAGTTACGGTAGAAGCTGAATGCAGGTTACCATTGACCTTAAAAGCACCAAGCCCACCCTGTATCAAGAGTATAATGCTATTATCAACCGTCACAAACTCAGCTTCAACATTCCATACCTGCGGATTAACATCAGCTATTGTTGAAATATATGTCTCATCTTGTTGAGTACTATTGAGCGTTACATTATGAGGTACCCACCGATTAAATCGGTATCCTAGAGCTGGAATAGCTTTAATATATTCTTGAGTGTCAAAAACATAATCTGATGATCCATCTGTAAACTCAACTGAACCATTGGTAGCTGTTGCCCCTATAGAATAAGTCGCTGGCATAAAATTAACCCCTAAATTCCATGAGGAAGTATAGGGATCAATGGCGGTTAAACGATTATTCTGTATTGTCACATTTGTTTCGTTCCAGCCATTAAAGCTCCATCCAAAAGCAGTATCAATTGATACTGGAACCGCAGTACCAAATAGATAACTGTAGGTGCTTGATGTTCCACCATCTATAGTTACTGTCCCGTGGTCTGAAGCGACTCCAATATCGAATGTTTTCGGATTAAATACCGCAGTAATTTCACCAGTACCATTCGCCCGCAGATAATTTAATTTTTCAGTCTGAGGATATGAGAGTGTGAGATTTGCCCCGACACTCCACCCTCCCCATGTATACGCCTCAGGAAATGTTTCTGTAATATTGATGAGTGTTGAATCAAGATATTTGAGTAAAAAATTATGCCCATCGTCAACTGGATTATTGATACCAAGATCTACACGTCCCTCACCATGCTTTCTGATAGTGATTCCATAATCCTTTTTCATATATTTAGCTGTGATCGTTGCACTTGTCTTTTTTAACGTAACATTAGTGATACCTGAATTACTATTATACTGACAAGAAACATCTTCACTCAAACACGCCCAGCCAGAAAAAACATATCCTAAATTTTCATTCACTGTAACCTCTATGACCTCTCCAATCGATCTATTGAGAATGGTAGAGGGATAATCACCCGGTTCTCCTACGTCCCCTTGCGTGCCACATGTGGTTACTGCACCTTCAACTTGACATTGAATTGAGAGCGTTGTTGTAGGATTGGTTATAATCGAACTTGAACTCGAGTTACTAGAAGAACTACTCTGTGATGAAGTACTGCTGCTACTACTGGAGCTAATCACACTACTCAATGAACTACTCATCGACCCAGTACTACTTTGAGGCATTGATGAACTTACACTTATGGAAGTATCTGGATCAAATGCAATCCCAGAACTAGAATTTATTGTCGTCAACACTTGTGAACTTATAAAAGAGTTCGTAGCACTTGAATGTACTGAAGTTAAAGTACTACTTGAACTACCTAACGTTACCCCTGCACTTGATGATTCTTTGACACTTGGCACCATGCTTGATGATGTGAGACTCACCACCACGCTACTCACTCCCCCTTTACTTATATCAATCTGATTGGAAGAGCCTGGATCTCTAGCAGCAATTTGTTCTGCAACAATGTTAACAATTACTATATCTTGTCCAATATGAAACGCATCACGTATCTGAACTACCGCACTATCAACTCCTATTGATTGGTATACACATACTTTATTTGCTGGGTCAATGCGAACATGTTCTAATGAATCCTTACCAGTACAAGCGAGATAGAAATCAACCATTAAATCATCATCGCTATAGTTGGTTTGAAAATAAACTGGTGTATTTACATAGGCTACAAGTGTATCACTCGTAAATGAAATTAAAGGTTCCGCATTTGGTTTTTTGCCTTGTATGACGGTGAGTGAATCAATATTCCTTAAAGAAATAGTATCAACTTGTTGAGCGAGGTATCCACGGACCCCAATGAGGGTATAAGAAACAATTGCCTCAGAACCTACAGCATATGTGACCGGCAATACGATTATTGAATCAACAGTAAGTTCTAGGTTAGTGGTATCGAGTACATCAATGCCATCTATTACGATATCACCATGAATACCAGTAACAGAATTTGATAATTCTCTAACATCAATGGTATAGTGAAAAGATACTCCATCTGAAAGTTCTAGTGTTGATTGATCCTCTTTAGTGTTGCTCGATTCAAAAACACATGAAAGTACTGAAAGCGTACTCATTACAATAAAAATACGAATGAACATCTTGTTAGACATATGAAGTAATTCCCCCTATTTAGAACCGTAACAGAAACGCTCTATTTAATAGAGGTTCTCTGATATAAGCATGTGTACTATACGCTGTGTGTGTGTGTGTGTGTGTGTGCGCGCAGTAGTATTCTGTGTGTCTTGTCTTGTCTTGTGTTGTGTTGTGTTGTGCTTAAATTATTTTTATCAGTATTACATACTATCTCTTATTGTCCATTGAGTTGTCGTTCTTGTTGCACTGAGTCTATAAATTGTTGTTCAGGCACCAAATCCTTCAGTGGAGAACGGGCATAATCTTTTAGTAACAAATCACCCGTTACAAAGCGGTCAATAAATACAGAATCAATATTCACATTTTCTGGTATGTTTTTATTTATTCCTATGAAACTTGATACTTGCAAACTTTTTCCAAATATGCAATCCATAACCCTATTGAGAACCGCATCCTCGGTTTCTATATTGTTATTTCTCATGTACACCCTATTAACCTGGTAAAACTCATCTGTATCAAAATCATCACACATTTTGTTAATGATTAAATCAGTATATGTATTATGAATAAATGCACTGTCAGCAGTCTCGCTTTCAGCTCTATCAATTACTTTAAGAATCTCTACTACATTTTCATCGATTGTAGTGGTTGTTTTACTTTGATTACTCAGCATACCAAAGGATTTTTCATTTCTCAGCAATACAAAACCCTTACTAAAAAATGTTTGCTTTACTAGTAGAGAATCGTCTTTATGGGCACTAATGGTAAACGACGCTCGTTCTATTGTGTGCCTATTTCCAGCACTAATAGTCGTTATAGTAGATCCCTTTGTAGACGCATTTTCAGAAGTGCCTAATTTGTAGAAATAGAGTGAGTCATGAATCAATCCATTAATTGAAACCTCAATATGAATACTATCAATTGATAAAGGACGTTCACATTGTACTTCTAACTCATACCCACGTTCCAGGGAGCCTTCATTATTTGTCACGCATCCACCCATAGTAAATAAAACCAATAGTACTATTCCTCTTAGAAACACTATTCTCTCCTCACCTATCAAAAACACAACGTATACTCATGTTGTAATATTTTTTGCTTGCTTTTCTCATAATTCCACCATCATTGCCAACATACCGGATGAGCGCACTATCACTCCCCACACTATCAGAAGTCCAATAAAAGGCACCTAACTCAACAAAAGAAGCAATTTTTGCTGTAGTTGTAGGGTACCCAGACTTCATTCCTGACGGTAATATATTCATCTTATATAGGTTCGTTCCTTCATTCCCACTCCCCCATAACACATTGTTACTCCGTATATTATCGACCTGCATATCAGAGCCACGAACCCCCATAGAGTCCACTATGTTTGATGCAATCCCCAACGCTTTCTCTAAATGCTTCCAATCCTCATCCGTAGATACTCTCCAATGTGTTGGGCACGCCCTGTCAACTGATTCCCATGGATAGAGCCTTCCATATTGGTCACAATTTGCTGATGCATCATTTAAACAATAGGATACTACTGTGGGCACTTCGTACTGTACATTTTCTATGAACCAAATAGTCCCAGCGATATCCACCCAGTGATACGTTGTTGTGGTACCATCTCGTATATCGTCATATTCTCCGGTATCAAAATCTAATTGATCAGATGATGACACAGTTAATGATGAGGAGGAAGAGGAGGAAACATTTGAACTTGAAGATGCAGAAGATGATTGAACATCCAAAGGTGATGATTGTCCTATAAGGTCTGAAGATGAGCTATAGCCAATGGTACTCGATAAATGTGATCCACTGCCATTGGAAAGCGGTATCCCCACTCCTGAAGATGATTGAGAAGATATGTTTGAAACAGCTGAACTCCCCACCACAACCAAACTACCCTGACACGATGGTACACTGGCATACTCAGTACATGAAGATGACACACCAGGGCTAACACTCACCGGTATATCACCCTGACTGCTACTCATAATAGGGTCGGCCCCTTCAACTGTTACCCATACAGTATCTACTATTGTATGAAACGAATCACGAACCATAAAATAAACAGGAAATTCTCCTAGTGTATCACCATAAAAAATTACGTTCTGCCTCTCCTCGGGTATATATTCCCACAATCCTAATCCAGCACTATCCCATGAGGCACGGGTAGAATCATCATCTCTCCAAATGACCGTGATAACCGCCTCTTCACCCAATAGTATTGATACATCCGGAGAAGTTGTTAACACAGGCGCTTGATTAATCTCTTTAAGAGCATACGGAAAAAAGCTTCTCGAATTATCCTGTAAAGGTAAGGCTACACTCTCTTTTTGGGAGCCAATAATATTTTGACCTACATAAACCCTATATACGACAACAATTTCAGAACCCAGAAAAGGCTCAACAGGAATGTTGATTTCTTGATGTGTGCTCTGTATATAGAGTGTATCCTGTAGATAAGTGGAATCACCTACTGAGATAGAATACACGATACTCGTCACATTCTTATCTATACTTGGATAACCGATAACCAATTGATAGTTTGATTCTGTTGAAACATTGTGGGTTGAGTCTCCACATGAAGCAACAATCACTACCAATAATAAAACAGTACCCCTCATAGCAACACTTTTCATACCCCATGCAAGTGTTGCTATTTTTACACCTATTTTAGTCATGTAAAAATCTATGTGTGCTTAAATATTTCAAAGCAACTGTAGAAATATAGTTCGTATTTTCCTAGCGCGATAAATTGACAAAGCCTATTTATGTGACCATCATCACACTTTTAGTAACTTTACCCCCTCAAAATACACTAATTAACCTAATAAATCCATTAACATACCGGTATCATTATTTAGCAGTGCTTATTTAATCACACTACAATGAAACATTTTTGGCACGATTACTGTTCACAAATTTATCACCTTTATTTGGACATTTCTATATATCACATCCAATATATTCTATTCGGGCCTGTAACATTCACCATGATACGGTACAGTTTTCCCTTCAGCACTCCAATGTCACTGGATATAGAGTAACTAATGGGTATATTTGCTGAATGCTAAAAAAGACGATACATTTATGTCCACTCTGTGGAAATTCCGGCAAAGTCATTCACCAAATTAAAGCCAAAAGCTATTATCAATGTGAAAATTGTTTTGGAATGTTTGTCGACCCAGAGTATATACTCAGTAACGAAAATGAAAAAATGCGGTACGAAGAACACGACAACGATGTGGAAAATATAGGATACCAAAATTTCGTATCCCCCATCACCAATGCAATCACACGGGATTACACTAAGAACCATTCAGGACTCGATTTTGGTGCAGGAACTGGTCCGGTAATCTCAAAAATACTCAACGACAACAGCTACCAAATAGCTCAGTACGACCCTTTCTTCCATAATCACCCAGAGTTACTAAACGGTACATACGATTACATTGCATGCTGCGAGGTCATTGAACATTTTCACGACCCGAGTAAAGAATTTACGTTATTAAAAAGGCTACTGAATAAAAAGGGCACTCTCTATTGCATGACTCATATATATGATGAAGAGACCACTTTTAAAAACTGGTATTATCTCAACGACACCACCCATGTTTTTATCTATCACAAAAAAACAATTGAGTGGGTGGCAGAGACGTATGGGTTTTCGGATGTTACTATTGAGGGGAAACTTATTTGCTTTTCGATACAATAGAAAAGCTTTGATTACCCGGAGAGTTAAAAATGGTATATCACCACACTAAAAATCACACTCTCCGTCTACATACTCATGCCGAATATGTTCATCAATGACACTGGTAGGAATCTCCCACGTATCCACCTCAAAAATAATGATCTCTCCAACCATTACTGAGCTCGCCATACAGCCACCACCTTCTCTTGAATAAACACCCAGTTGCACAGAATTATTAACCATCATAGGCATATAAAATCCTCCACTATAGTTTCCATTTGATCCAGACCAATACAACCGAATCACCTGTTTCCCTTCAGGAAGCACATAGGAATCATCTGAAAGAGCCTCTCTAATATCTGCTTCATTGCTAAAAATGCTTATAGCATCATATGCATCATCATACTCATAGCCACTCCCCGCCTCTTTGAGCATTGTAACATCTAAATAGGTGCTGTCAGCAATACTCACTATCAACAATTCAGAGCTGACACCCATTACACTTGAATAGAACTCACTCGATAACGCTTCCTGAGAAGAAAAAGAGCCCATTTCCATTGAGGAATCATCACCTGATGAAACGCCATCATATGAAGAAGCGTCTATTTCCTTGCCAGACACGCCATCAATTGATGACACTGATTCAAAAGAAGATTCTCCTCCATTCGAAGAATTGTCTGTAGCACTGGAAGATTGAAAGCCTGTATCTTCATCAGAGTTGTCCGAGTTGATACAGGAGATGAGAGAAGCGGTGACAATACATATGCTACAAAATAATTGCATAGATTTCATAGAGAGTCCTTAGATTAGGGGTCGAGAATAATAATGTATATAAAATTTCAATTGATTGAGATGTCAGGTCTCATCAGACCGGTTAAAAATACAAAAGAAGTAGTATGGTACCATCGCAAAAATATTAAAAAAGAGGAATGCGAAAATCAGACTTGATTTGGCCGTGATGGACAATTGATCATTTTTGAATGCGTGATTGGTATAAAATAATACCGGTATAATCCACAATATGAAATAGAGTATTGATGGGTCGAAGGTAGCCATGAACGATTCATATGTATCGTAGAAATTTTCACTAAAACTATAAAGTACACTAGTCAAAGCTATATGAGCCCCTAAATATATCATTGGCAGAAATGTGATGAAGAATATCAGCAATTTATTTTTCATAAGGAGATACCTTAAAAGTGACGAGACTCTACCCTGCAACGGTAGAGCTTATCAGGGTTAATGATTTTTTTTAAATACCAGATACACTCTTATATCGTTGATTCTAAAAACTCATCCGGATTCTTACAATATTCAAACGCACTCGACCCTCGCACAAAAGGCTTAATCTCTGCCAATGAAGGACTGATGCAACTCTTCATGTCGGGAATCAACAAATGACACTTCAATTCTTGGGCAAGGTCTAACACATCCACCAACAAAGGCTTTATATCTCTTCGCATATCGATGCGTATAGAGATTGACTCAATTTTACTGCCTTCTCTTATCACCTGAATGTCAGAATCTTTTTCATCACCCCAAATTTTAATATCACTACACCAGGACGGGCCTTTGGGTAACATTTTTGAAATCATTGGTTCAAAATCTATTTTTGGTTGATTTAATTCCCACGCTTCGTAAGTGTCGCATTTATTATCATCATTATAGAGGCTCTCAATTGAATTGTCTCTGAGCCATCGTATTGGTATAAGTTTGAGTTGAAACTGATAGGTTTCCATAGTGTAATCTCAATGGTTATCTCTTTAAATAGAGAAAGTAGGTTCAAAAACATAAATCTAAACAATTTACTTCTAATTACAATGCTCTATATCGCTTTTAAGCATGACACAAATAAGACTACGAATCTAACAGTACTGTAATGGGGCTTAATCGATATCAGAGCTACAAATACCAAAATACAAAAGGCCCCCAAATGGGAGCCTTTATAGTATCATAGTTTTACACCGAACAATTTTATAGCCTAAAAACCTTGTAGACCTTCAGCAATGTGTGCTACAAACGCATCTCTGTGAAGCTGGAGATTGCCTTTTAAATAACCTACCTGATCACGCCAATCATCAACATCTAGATAAGGGTCCTCAATAACCGCTTGTTCGATCAGTGCAGCCCAGCGGTCAATATCTGTGTACATAGCATCCAATTGAAAAGGTCCTGCAAGTAATTCATTACTCGCGGTGACATATTGATCCCAGTAGTGTTGTACATAGAGATTAAAAAATTTGTCGCACGCAGCAGGTTTGGCATATTGCCAAAACTCAAAATTCGTTTCACAATCATCCGGAAGATAATTCCAGTTGGGAAGTTTCGTGGTATTCTCAATATCATCGGGGTGCCAAAGTATCAGATCAAGGTCCCAAGGAATTACCGTGAATTTATCGGTACCTTCCATTTGATAGAAGTAAAAGTTATGATTGGTTGTATTAGATACTGGTGAGCTTTCGTAATCCGAAATAAATCGGACCACACCATCTATATTGGCAAGGGCTCTATCGACTGCCATAAGGCGTGCGAAATTTTCTAGATCCCACAGGGGTTCAATGTCCTCCTCAAAAGTATCATAGGTTGTGTTTTTGAGTGCATCATGGAGCTGAGTCATTGCTGAATGATCAGCGATATCTTCATTGGTTTTTAAATTATTCCGCATAACATTATCCCATACCCATTCAGTCTCTTCAAACCAAAAAGTAGGACCTACTATGCCAGGCCACACCTCTTTATACAGGTTTCCATCAGCAGCCTCCGGCCATCTATCTGCAGTAAAACGACCATCTATCTGTTCTACTGTAGCAAACACCCCCCAATATTCATCATTTATATAAACTTTAGTAAATCCAGATCTACTCGCCATTACCCCCATATCCCTGAACATTTGATAGCCCAATTGCTGAATAAGGTTTGAGCTTCCCCCTCTAAGGGCATGTAAATTAAGGCGCTTCATACCACATAGACGAGTGTCATCATTGTACTTATTAAACTTCAATTTCATAGATATTTTACTACATCGGTTCTTATAGTTCCGTTGATTGTTAGGCCAACAGTGATCCATAGATGAATCTGACCCTTTGTGTCGTAACCCTACAGACCCGAGTATTGTGTCATTAAAGGTAAATTCTGCAGGGACATATTCCTCTTTATATCCATTCAATTCCAGTTCTTCTAAATTGGCTTCGGTAACAGTAAGTCGTATTGTCTGAACTTTTTCTTCGAAAATGTCAGCTGATGGACATCCTTCGGGCTCTTTTTCAGTTTCTGATGAGAATGAATTCACACTAGAAGATAATTGTTCCGAGCTAGATTCACTACTCGATAGAGTATTTTCATTAGAGCTGACAGCAGAAAATACACTACTAGTACTAGAACTAGAACTAGAACTATTCATTTCCACCAATGAACTGGATTGCTCATAACTTGAATAAAGCGCACTACTTTCATCATCAGAAATTGCACTACTGATTCCTTGAGTTGGATCACTTATTGTTGAATCGCACGCGAGGAGTACTGATATAGCCATAACGAAATTCGAAAGGATTACTAAATTCTTCATATTGATTGTCCCAATGTATTGTGCTTCTATTTAGAGGTACCCTTAATTCAGCAACTCATAAACACAGTGTTGATATACGGTCATGATTATCTATACACAGACTTAAAGGCGGTGCAAGCTGTACATGGGTTCCCAAGCCCAATAATCATATTTTAATAGTAATTCTGTATACTATAGGCACATTATAGTGCTGCTAAAAAATAACAAAAACAAAAGAAAATGTACTGTAATGAAGTCTTTACAGTCACACAATGTGCAAGTCCACAAATAGACGGCTTGAGACTATAGAAGCTTTCATCATGACACAAAAATCTAAATATCCTAACACAAGGTTGTACAACCCCCTTACCCTGAGCAAACTTTCATTTACATTAATCAGCCCATTCTCTATAAAGTGTACATTTGGGACGCTGATGGGGCACAAAAGACACATCTGAACGGGCATATCTCCCTTAAGGAGGTATTCAGAGGTCGTATCTTATATTGGTTTTCAAACAAAACCCTATGATTCATCTGTCGAATCTTCATCAAATTATACAAGTATACAGCACTATTTATGACGAATAACAGTGCTCGTTACACATAATTATTTATAGGATAAAGGAAAATCATACATGAAAGCATTCAAACATTTAGTACTTGCATTAGGGCTCACGGCTTCTATTGCTCAAGCAGAATACACAATTACCGATGTCACCCACCCAACAACAGCAGGATCGAAAATTCTGTTTAGCGTAGAAGGTGGCAGCGCATACATAGGAGCTGCATGGGCATATGGCGAACGACAAGAACTCTTTATCACCGATGGTATTGAGGCAAGCCAAATAACTGAAAACACCCTTATGGATCGTTTCGCAGGAGTTGATAACGGTCAGTACGCCTATCACGTTCCTGGAGAGCCGGGTGTATATATATATAATGGTGTAGAAACAATCAATGTTGCACCTGAAGCATCACTCGGCTGGGAAGGACTCTCATTTAGCAACGGCCAAGCAGTGTTCTCAATGTGGGATGGCAATGATTCAGAAGTTTTCCTCTACAACGGTTCAGAGCTTGTTCAAATCACCGATAACGACATCAGAGATGACCAACCGGTTATACATAATGGCACTATCGTTTGGGTTGGTGGAGAACTAGGAATACATGAAGTCTATAGCTGGAAAAATGGTGTCATCACACAGATTCCTTCTGGGACTGGTGCAATGAACCCTATTGTTGAAAACGATATCTTTGTTTGGGGCGAATATATACCAGGCAGTAATCGTGAAGTATTTATGCACGCAAACGGCGTTACAACCAATATCAGTAATAGCCCTAATATGGATGACGAGTTTGCTATTTCTAACGGACAAATCGTTTGGAAATCACGCTACGACTTCGGTGGCCACCCCCCGTATAACTTTAATCACTACGAAGTAGTGCTCTTTGATGGAACAAATACCACATCAATTAGTAGCCATGATGAAACGGTCAAAGATATCCGTATTGACAATGGTAACATCGTATATCTTAGTAAACAAATCTCTGGTGGAAATTTTGATGTATACCACTACAACGGTGCAGTGGTTACACAGGTTACCGCTACAGCATCAAACGAAGGGTACCCTGTTATCGATGGGTCTTATATCGGCTGGACTGAATTAACGGTAGATGGCGATCTTGTTAAAATTGCAGCAATAACTGGTTGGGATCCAACTGAACGTTTCTTCCTTACTGCACGTCATAGTGGCAAGGCTCTTGATGGCGCCGGTGGAGACAATGGCTCTAACGTACAGCAGTGGGATCTTCACGGTGGTTTAAACCAACAGTGGACTATTAATGCTAGTACTTTTGGACACGCCATTACCAACGTGGCAAGCGGAAAAGTACTTGATGTTGCTGAATGGTCAAAAGAGAATGGTGGCAATGCACACCAGTGGGACTGGGTTGATGGACTCAATCAACAGTGGGTTCTTACCCAAATCGAAAATGGTGCGTATATCATCATGAACGTACTCAGTGGCAAAGTTCTCGATGTTTCTGAATACGCAACATGGAATGGCGCATCAGTACACCAATGGGAGTATGTTGGTGCCGACAATCAGCACTGGGATATTACCAAAGTAATTGCTGAGTAAAAAGTCCATTGCGACTATAACAACGATAGAGTATAAATCGACACAAATTTAACAGTACCAATGATAAAAACGGCTACCCTAGGGTGGCCGTTTTTATCATCACCCCACTTTTACACTTATTATTCTTTTAAATATTTGTTCATAGTTTCACTGAGTTCGTGAAGTTTAAACGGTTTTCTTAAAAAAGCACATACACCCGATTTTTTCAAATCTGTCATGCTGCCATCAGGTGAGAAGCCTGTTGTAACAATAACCTTGCAATCACTCTTAATTTCTTTAAGCTTGGGAAATGCATCTCGTCCATTCATGACAGGCATGATCATATCCAGTAGTATGATATCAACGGTATTACAATGTTCTTCATATAATTTTACTGCCTCTGCCCCATTGTAGGCACTGATCACGGAATAGCCGAGGTCCTTGAGCATATGCGACATTGTAAGCTGTAAAATTTCTTCATCGTCTACAAGTAAAACCGTACCCTTACCCTTTATCGCTGGTTTATCAACATTTTCTTCAACTACGTGGGTATCACATAAAGGCAAATATATAGAAAAGGTTGCCCCCTTCCCCTCGATACTCGTCACATTAATTACGCCTTTGTGGTCAACTACCATACCATGTACTGCAGCGAGCCCAAGACCAGTTCCCTCGCCCTGTTTTTTTGTCGTATAAAAAGGCTCGAATATTTTTGAGAGACTTTTCAGAGGTATTCCACACCCAGTATCGTGAATCAAAATTTCAATAAACTCACCGGGAACAATATCAAAAGATGACTTTTCACAAAACGCATGTTCTAAAGTCACCTGATGAGTTTCAAAAGTTATTGACCCTCCATCCGGCATAGCTTGACTTGCATTAATACCAATATTTAAAAAGGCATTACCCAACGCAGAGTCATCACCAATAATACCGGCATTATTCATATTTTTTTCAATTGATACGGTAATATTCTTATTTATGGTTCGTGACAACATATCAACAGTATCATCCAATATTGTATGTACATCGACTGTGGTAGATACAAATTTACCCTTATGACCAAAAGACAGCAATTTATTGGTCAAATCCGATGCCCGGTCAGCACTTTGTACAATAAGATCTACATACTTTTCCCCTTTTTCATTGAGGTTAACAGAAGGGGACTTTAAGAGCTGCGCTCCTCCGAGTATCCCCGCAAGCATATTATTAAAGTCGTGTGCAACACCACCAACCAATTGACCGATCGCATCCATTTTTCTGCCGTGACTCAACTCCTTCTGCATCTCAGTCTCTTTTGTAACATCGTCAATTCGAATTACCGCACCAACAGATGTTTTTTCATACAAAGGATAAATGGTAATGTTTTCATAGAGTTCCGCCCCCGATTCCGACATACGTTCCGAAACGTCCCTGATAAGTTCTCCTGTTTCAATACTCTCAAGCACCTTTTTGCTAATACCTTTAAATCGAGAATCAAGCTTCGTTAAGAGCCTCCCATTGGCATTATCTTCAGATATACCGGTATTGATAGCTGCGGTTGTATTCCACTGAGTAACAGTTAAATCGGCGTCAACCCCAATGAGTATTGAGGGCATTGAGTTAATGATATTCGATAGGTAATATTTGAGCTTCACAGTCTCTTTTTCCGCCACTGTGCGTTCGCTAAATGCAGTAGCCAGCACATAGACCATTAAGGATAAAATGGCAATAAATGCCTGCAGGTTGCTCATGGTTACATATACATGTTTCTCATCCACCAGTTCTCCAAAACCATTGAGCGTGGCCCAAATAGCAATTGATGACACCAGAAATGAAGAGATGGCCGTGACCCGTCTCCCAAAGCGTATTGCCGCCCATAACAACAATGGTATTAATATATAAACCGGAAAAGTCACTCCATCAAATAACAGACCGAATACCACTGTCCCCCCAAAAACAATCATCGTCCCAAGGGAAAACAACTCAATACGACGATCTTTAATGTCAGGTATAACCGATGGACCACTCCACCCTAAAAACATAAGTGTTACTAATAACACCCCCACAAAGTCACCAATCCACCAGGTCTTAATAACCGCAAAATACAAGTCCCACGCGACAACCCCTGAAACACACAATGCCGTGGCACCAATTCCCGCACCAACAACAGCCATTGCGGCTGCCACCATAATGAAACGTAACACGCCAAGTGACGTGAGTAATCTGTTTTCTGTATCAATATAGCGTCTAAAGAGATAGGCACCGACATACACTTCAACAACTTTGCCTGCTGCCACTACAATGTTTACCAAAGAAAAGGCGTCTAGGAAGGCTGAGTCGCCTCCCCCACTCATTTTTGTTAAAATCGCACCAATAAAAATAACCGGCAGGTACCGGTATCCTAAAAGTAAAATC
Organism: Fibrobacterales bacterium; assembly: GCA_051532035.1. Classification (GTDB taxonomy): domain Bacteria; phylum Fibrobacterota; class Fibrobacteria; order Fibrobacterales; family JAOPTW01; genus JAOPTW01. The sequence continues at coordinate 277,046 of JAOPTW010000013.1, forward strand.
ATGGCGAAGGCAAAACCTACAGGTGGCCACACCAGTGATGAGCTAATACCCTCAAAAACAAGCCGTTCAGACAAAGCCTCAATAATGGCATAAATAATAGTCAATGAAAGCATTGAAATAAAATAAGAAGCACCAAATTTGTTTTCGCTATTATCCATAAAAACCTAGAATACAAGGAGTTGTGTCGTTACATTGATAATATCATTATTTTGATGAAAATGGTAGAATGACAGTCATTACCGCTTAAGTAATGACACCAATAATTATAACGATTGAAGGCTATCACAGTGAAAATCACGATCCAGAGGTGGCGACACAGTGAATTGTAGAGGCTCACGCCCCCTACTTACCACCATTCAAATAATAGAGAACCTTCTGGGCCAGTTTCTTATAAGAAGCTTCTTTTGAAGACTGATTCTCAGGTCCATTAACGCGATAAGAGACATTGGTTATCTCTTTATTAACATTTTGATTGACCTCTTTATGAATCACATACGAGAGGCATTTCTCATTTTTTAGCACATCATACAAAGTGAAATATGCGGCAGTCTCACCACTTTCGAGTAATATAACTTTTACACTCACCTGATTGATACTCGCCTCAAAGTCATCACTGATAAAGGCAGTGGGCTTACCCTCTCCATCGATAAATTTATTGGTTTTCATTACTGTTTGAGTTCCCGCATTACTTATTTCAATCAAAAGATCGGTCTCAAGATGTTTCTGATACTTCTTAAAGGTTGGAGACTTAATTTTCCCTTTTACTTCTTCAAATATTGTTTGATTTCTAAGTAAATACTCATTGGTCATTAACTCTTTTTCGAGGATAGAAGGGAAATATGAGTCGGTGGCATGTCCCGACTTAACAGCAGTAGCTCTCTCATCCCTTATAACAACACTCAACTTTCGAGAGCTCTTGTTCTTTAAAAATGTCTCAAAGTTGTTACTGATAACAATTTCATCTTTAATAGTGTTCGTACACCAGGCTTGTACTTTTTGTTCTGTCACCCGTGTAGAGCTACAGCCTATCAAAAAGAGAAGTGACAGTAGCGCGATATATTTCATAGTAAATTCCTTTAATAACTGTACGTCGAGTAGAGAGTACAATAACAAATCAATAGATTGCGTACAACATAGCAATATGTAGAGTGCTTACAATACATTTAAGTATTATCATAACACTCCACCATCAGTTTTTAAAGGTCTTGAGACGTCTCCTTAGTGCTGTTCTACACCCCACGCTTCCATTTCAGCGAAATTGATATCGGCATTCTTATTCATCTTGAGCCTAATATACCGAGCCTCACCATCTATAGATATCTGAGTGCCACTCCCCATCTGACTCGTTTGATGAGACACATCAATCCATGTAGCACCATCTGCAGAACGCTGAATGACAAAGTTATTCATACGATCCCCACAGCAATCAGTACGGTTCCACCAGTAGGTATCGGTAATATAATACAGTGAGCCAAGGTCAACCTGCCACCATGCACCTATCCCCGCACCATTGGTGTGTGCAAGGTTATAGCCATTATGCCAACCATTATAATCCCCATCCACTGCACGAGACGCCGTAAGACTCTGATAGGTACTCGTCTGAGTTGCACTCTTACCCCGTGAAACGAGGGTAATACCCGCTATACAGCCTGTACCATCAACAGGAACATTTAAAGGTGTCGATACACATTGATCAAGTCCATCGTATACGCCATCCTCATCACTATCGAGCGGGCACCCATCAGTAGCAACAATTGCTCCAATTACTGTCGAAGGACATTGATCTTCAGTATCATACACACCATCGAAATCACTATCGCGTTCATCATCTGTACATCCATGAACGTCAACAACCTCACCAATCGGTGTATTTGGACAATGGTCTTGTGAACCCATAACACCATCAAGGTCGGCATCTTGAGGTACCAGCACTCCAAATATTTGTACTTCAGCAAAATTGATTGCATCAGCTTTGTTTTGTACTAACCGTATATAGCGGGTCTGACTTTCTATGGGTATGTCAGTGCCATATCCCATTTGTGTCGTTTGATGTGAGATGGTAAACCATACAATACCATCAAGCGAACCTTGCACAGAATAGTTATTCATACGATCACTGCAACAGTCAAGACGATTATACCACACACTGTTGGTTACGTAGTAGAGATCACCAAGGTCAACCTGCCACCAATGTCCAACGTTGTATTCATTAGTATGAGCAAGATTTGCCCCATTATGATAGGCACTTAAATCACCATCCACTGCCCGTGAAGCAGTGAGCGATGCATACGTACTCGTCTGTGTAGCGTATTTACCTTGAGAGATATTGGTCACTCCCATTACACAGCCTTGTGTATCAACGGCAATAAGTGCGGGAGTATTACTACACTGATCTATCCCATCAAAGACACCGTCACTATCACTATCAATTCCGCAACCCATCGCATCCACAACAACATCCGATACTGTTGCAGGACATACATCAACGACATCAATAACACCATCACTGTCACTATCTCGTTCAGAGTCTGCGCAGCCGTTTTCATCAACAACGTCACCTTCAGGAGTGTTCGCACAAAGATCATCACTATCCAATACACCATCGTCGTCGTGATCTTGTGGTGAAAGTATGCCAAAAATTTGTGCTTCAGAAAAATTAAAGTGAGAATTGATGTTCATGATCATACGCACATACCGCGCTTCTTCATTAATAGTTATAGATGTAGGGCGTGCCATAATAGTGTTCTGGTCAGATACCGTAGTCCACGTACTCCCATCAAGAGAGATTTGAATGCTGTAGTTACTCATACGGTCACTACAGCAATCAGAGCGGTTCCACCAATCACTCGATGTTATAAAATAGACAGCACCCAGATCGACCTGCCACCATTCACCGGCATTGCCATAATAGTTGTGAGCCATATCGGGATAGGTTCCTATAGTATTGCCATCAACGGCTACACTCGCGTTTAAATTGAGATACGAAGGATGTGTACTACTTTGAGTGGCTTGTTTTCCGTATGAAACATTGGTCACACCAATAACGCATCCATTTCCATCAATAGGAAAGCCTGTTGGACTATCAGGACACTGGTCAAGCCCATCAAAGACCCCATCAGTATCACTATCAATGCCACACCCAGAGGCGTCAACGACCACTCCTGATTGTGTCGTTGGGCACTGATCATCAGTATTCATAATACCATCCGTATCATCATCAATTTGTGATTGCGCACACCCAACGCCATTAACGTCCTCGCCTAGTGGTGTTCCAGGACATTGATCAGCATGATCTTCAACGCCATCGTCATCGGTATCCACCGGTGCAAGCGTACCAAATATCTGTACTTCACTTAAGTTAAGGGCCGTCTGTTTGTTGAGAACAATTCTTACATAACGCGCTGCTGCATTAAGATTTATACGCGTTGGAAAAGCCATCTCATCAGTTTGCACGCTTGCCGTAACCCACTGAGAAGCATCAAGAGAGTATTGAATGGTATAGCTATCCATGCGATCACTACAACAATCGAGTCTATTAAACCACTCAGTTTCTGTTATGTCATATACTGCACCAAGGTCTATCATGAGCCACTCTGCTGGGCCGCCAGCACTATGAGCCAGCTGAGGATTATATCCGGTAACCACACCATCAACCGCTTTAGAAGCATAATAATCACTATACGTGCTACTCATATAGGCGGTTTTGCCATACGCAATATTTGAATGATCAACAAAGGTTTGCCCGAGCCGTGAAAGGACCCAACGCCCTGAGGTTGAAAAGTCACTCGGAACCCATGGCCCTGCAAGATCATTATTAATGAGTGCTGCTGATGTTTCGTCACGAATACTGAGCGACCAGTTAAACCAACTATAATTATGCTTCTGTGCCCAATCAAGCCAAAGAGATGATTGATATAAGTCGAGTATTCCATTACCACTTGCATCAACAGTGCCAAACTCTGATATGATAAGAGGCACGCTGTTTAATCGAGCACTATTCCCTGCATCTCTCAGCCACTGACCATGAGTCGCTGCATAAAAGTGTATGTTATAAAGAATACCCCGTCCAACATTTGACGTAATTTGATTGTTAATTACATCCCCGACATTCTGACTCCAGTTTGGAGTACCTACCGTTGCAAGATTATCAGAATAAAGCCTGATACCACTGAGCACATGTTCAGCCCATGGTTTAATAGTATTAGGAAAGCTCACCGCCAGAGGCTCATTTCCGAGCTCAAAGAGCAGATTATCAAAGGCACCATACTCTTGAGCAATTTCAGTAAAAAAGCTGTAGGCTTCATTATAATACTCTGTACTCCAAGGGTTGGGGTCATTCAATATATGCCAATCAACCAGGATATAGATGTCTGAGAGTATCGCATCTTGTATCAAATCTTTCATTTTTTGACGATACAGGGCTTTTCCTGCTGCATCTTGGTTCATATACCCATGAGCTGCTTCGTAGGTGTACATGGCAACACGTACTGCATTAGAGCCAGTAAGAGAAACGATATTAGGGATTGTGTGGCCTACTACCCATTCAGTATCCCAGTTTTTGAGATCGAGGGCGCTAAAGCCTTTAAGTTGGTAGGGGTTCCCATGAATATCACAGATAGTATAACCGTACTCTCCCCCTTTATTGAGTACCTGTAGGTCTCCGTGATCTGAAACTGGCCCTGCAAATAGTGTATTTGACAGTAACATCAATAATAATACCAATATGTAGCTGTATTTCATTGCTTCCCCTTTATTTGTGAATGTATTTCTGTAATGACTACAAAATAGCTTTAGAACTGAGTACAAGACTACGCCATCGCAAGGACAGTCGATATACCCTGTATATCTAGTTCCACAGTTAATTTTATTCTAGGCTGTGATAGACTTTACATTTAAAGAGAATTTGTTATGGTTATTTTTATTCCTGAGTGTTGTCTAATACCTTCAAAAGTTCCACGCCACTTAAGCGAACTTTATAATTTGCATTGGTATAGACATATTGAATTACTCTCGATTGATTGAGTATGAACACTGACGGCACAGGAAGAAGATTATGATCTTTCCCCGAGTCCCTTTCAAGATCGATACTATAGGAATTGAGGTACTTGTTAACCAAACTTTTGGGAACCTGAAAGGCTATACCAAATGTGAGAGCAAGACTCATATCACTGTTAGACACCAGTGTAATAGGCAGGTTTTTCTTAGTCTTATGAAAATTAACTGTAGAAGGCTTATCAGGACTGACCGCCAGTAACGCATATCCTTTTTTGATAATATCAGGCTCAATAGCCTGTAAGTCTTTGAGATGAGTATTACAGTAAGGACACCACCCGCCACGATAAAAAACAACCACAATGGGCTTCTTCGAATCCTTTGAGCTTAAAGAAGCGGTCAGAGTAGTCCAGGTATCTACAGAGATCGTATCACCTTTTTTGAGAGGAGTAATACTCTCTGCTGATTGAGGAATAGCATCACCTGCCCAGCTCATTTGTACAAAGAGCATACAGGCGATAGTTACGGTTAAAAACCTCGTAGTGTGCTGCAAGCGTATAGTCCTACGCGTAAAATAACTGGTTCTTTTCATGATCATACTCCACTAGTACCTGATGCTTAGAGTTCTCTTCTGTCAATATCATATTTCGAAGCAATGACGTACCAATCAATTCCATAAACGTAAATATGTTATGGGCGTCTGTGTCTGTTTTGATGTCGTTTGGGTCAATATCGAGCTCTATTTCAGTAGAATCAAAGAACTGACAATTTACTTTTACTGCATTGATAAATATTTCTAACTCAAACAGATCATCTGTTTCAAAGACGTCTTTAAACCGAAATAATGTAATATCAATTTTTTCGTGATTCTTTAAGAGCGATACGTCATGGTCAGAATCCATAAGGAAACGCATCAAACATTGCCACTCAACCTTTCCGGTATCTTTTACGAATAAATCCCGAAGAGTGCCATCAACGTGAAATATTGCTCTATTTTTTGCTGAAATCATAATGACGGGTACCTTTTACAAATTGTTAGAATCGACAAACCAGAGAATATTTCCATCATAATCCTTAACTCTAAATTCATTTCCCTTATCACTATTTTCAGGGAGCTGAATAAAGATCACCCCATTATCATTAAATTCTTTGAATAATTCTCGAAAGTTAGAAACCCCAAAGAGCAGTTGCTGTGTACTGTGATTCTCTGTTTCTTGCAGCATCAAACTAACCCCATCACGACTTATCTGAGCATAGCCCTCACCTTCTGAATCGACAACAAAGTTAAACATCTCTTTGTAGAGGTCGATAGCAGTCTCAAGGTGTGACGTAGTGAATATTGGTGTACAGAATTCAATCATAAATGGTTCTCAGTGATAAAGAAAACGAGTGGACATATAAATCTAACCAAATCTATCATATTTACAACGCTAAACATTTCGGAACACTCTCGGAACGGTTTAATTGAAGGCAATAGTAGGCTCGACCATCTGACATAGTCAGCACTCCCCTCTTATACTACTTTCGTTTGTGTTGATATACTATCATCAATCAGATCAATAAAACAAACGATAAAAGGGACACTTTATGAAACAACTACTCATACCAGCTTTTGCTCTTCTTACATTAGCAATAGCACCTGCAAACGCAGCATATCAAGGCTATTTTCAAATCTCAAAAGCAACCAATGACACCAAATGTATTGATGTTACAGGTGCATCGAGCCAAGACGGCGCAAATGTACAACAGTATGATTGTAACAATACACCTGCACAGCAGTGGGAATTTAATGAAATCGAAACCGATGTATATACAATACGAAACACCGGCTCAGGTAAACTCCTTGACGTAGAAGGCTGGGGTCAGGGTGAGAATGTGCAACAATGGGGCACCGAAGTAAACTCTCAAGGAAAAAAATGGAAAGTTGTACCTATTACAGATGGTGTCGTAACGATTAGACCTATGAGTAGCCTATATAAATGTCTTTCTATCGTTGATGGGAGCGACAATAACGGTACAAATGTTATTTCACATAAATGCATGAATAGTGAACATGGAAAAGCATTCTGGATTGAACACTCTAAAAACACAGAGATTATAGATGGTCCTTTTAAAATGAAAAATTTGTTGAGTAAAAAATGTGCTGACCTCTTTGAAGATCAACAACATGATGGGGCTGATGTTATTCAAGATGATTGTGCCAATACTCCTGCACAAGTGTGGAATTTCACTCATATGGGTAATAGCGTCTACACCATTAGAAATTCGTCAACAGGTCGTTTTCTCGATAAAGATCTCAACTCATACAACATCCAACAGTGGGGCACTTGGGACCCTCAAGCAAATCAACAGTGGAAAATTGTACGTAACTACAATGGTACTTACAGCATGAGTCCTGCGAATGCAGAATCAGATTGTATGGAAGCACCGATAACTATCCCCGAAGGTAATACATCACTCGAATCTGCAGCATGTATCAGTCAGATCAACAACTACTCTGACGAACTAAAAGCACAACAGTGGATGCTTTACAGAAACTAAAGAACAGGGCGAATTCTAATCTGAATTCGTCAATTATCTAAAACATATCGGTCGATGCTTCTCTCTATACCGCGCCCTTTGCCCCTGCGGGAGAGAAATCTCGACCTGATCATCGACCAATAGAATTCCACCCAAAATCAACATAGTTAGTATAAACCCAGCTCAACAAAATAAACTTATAAATTTATGTATGGAGCAATCAGAAAATATCAATAGCATAATATGCAAAAAAATTAAAAGCAACTCAATATACAATTGCAGCAATAAACGACTCACTGGTTACATTTAAAAAAAATGATTCCACTGGAATTTCTAAAGATGCAATAGATATCAACAAAAGATTTATACTTACGAGGGTTCTTCTAGCCAAAGACGGGCCTGCCCCATATACTCTTTTAGCAATAGCATCGAGTATATTTTTTGGATTAATAGCATTATTTGTAATTTCAACACTTTAATTTATTTATAAACCGCTGCAGTGGCTGGTCTATCACTTTTGTTGTGGGTTTTATTGATACTCTGTTCGAAATGGAGTTATCGCACAACCAACACCATACCATCAACAGCCACCCCTTTCACAAACTGAATCTGATATTTTACCAAATCAGGCTTGATAGCAAACTTCCAGTCTTGAACTATTCCGAGATCCGGATCAAGTTCGAAGCATTTAAACGTAATAGCCTCTACTTCAGGGAACTTTTGGTAGATACTCTCATTAACAGTACTTTTGAGGGTTTTCACTTTTATTTTGCCAAAGCTGCACTCTTCAAAATCACTATATAACGCTTTATTGATTGTTTTTTCTATCAGATACTGCTTTTGGAATTGCCATGACTCTGACATACGACTGGAATACTCTTTTTGGGATTGGAGAAAGAGCTGCCCCAGTAGGGTGAGTACTATTGCAGAAACTGCTATTGCAGCCATAAGCTCTATGAGGGTTACCCCTCTTTGACTACTACTGTATTGGCCTATACCTCTATTCATAGGTACACCCCACAAACCTTGATACGGTATCTTGATCTCGATAAGCAGTCGCTGTATAGCAAGTCTCTTTTTGAGTAATGCCTACCTTGACGGTTGTCTCAAAGGGGCCAAAGCCATGAACCTCTATGGTTCCAGGGAATTTTGCAACCTCTTTGTGAAGTAACAATTGATAGCATTGGTCTCGTAATGCATTATCAACAGCATATCTTTTATAGACTCGTTGATTCATGGGGTTTTTATAGAGCCAATAACTCAGAGGCGTTGCCACCATCCCAACAATGGCAAGAGCAACTAAGGTCTCTACAAGGGTAAACCCACTATTACTCTTTTGCATCGTAATACTGCTCCTGAAAAAAGTAACGGGTATTTTTATCTAAAAATCTAGGGATTCTTATTTCTTCTTGCCCCAATGAGAGTTGTCCATCGAGTAAAAAGCCAACCCAATTCGTTCCATCTTTTAAGAACTTCAAGTTTTGACATATAACACTTCCCGATACTATTCCACGAATATCAACATAGCCTGTAGTATAAATGAGTCCATTGATATATGATATATTAGAGACTTTAACCTGTACATCATTTGCTTTTTCGCTTTTATACCCCCTACTAATGAAGGTTCCATTTCCATTGTACTCATCTACAATAAGGCTCCCATGCACCTTTTTATTATAGCCTTCACCTTCTGAACGTCCATGAACATAGAAGTGGGCCGTATGGTCATTTTGTTTTCCTGTCTTAAGATAGAGAGAGTCTTGGGCGAGGAACTGACCATCGAGTGTGACATCGCCCGTAATAGAGAGAGAAGATTTACTGAAAATAAGGCTGTTTTCAATGATTGCACCGTCTTGAATAACTACTTCGCCTCCATATACTCTACTATTCTTAATAATACTCCCTTCGCCAATGGTTATTCTCCCATTAGTATGGAGGGTCTGATTATCTATTGTGGTGTTGGTATAAGAGCTGAGGCCCGTTGACTCCCAGCGCTGGGATACTTTCTTATTAAACCACTGATCAATTTCACTAAAATCATGGCCTATGTTATTCCAAATAGTGTGAGTGCTATCAAGGGAGTGTACATTAATGGGTCTACTCCCTCGATACCGCATACGGGAGTGAGTAGCTGCTTTTGCTCTTCCTCTCCAGAGTGCCACTGGACCATCTATCCAGGCTTGACCGGCCATTTTTATATTAGAATGTTTGTCGAGTATCACCAAAACTGGGGTTCTTTGGAGGTCTAAGAGTTGACCGACTTTGAAGAGTTTTTCTTCGCTTTGGTTTGGGGTTCCGGCACTGGTTACGCCTTCAATATTTGATTTTAAAAAGAGCCCTTCTTGTTCAAGGTCTACGGAATATCCCGTTGAATCGCTTGTGATCCATTTGGTATACTTGATAATGGGAATATTACGGTCTCGTAACCGTGATTTCACAAAGCTCTGAGCTGAGTGGAGCATTAAGTGGCTTTGAATTTCACTTCGATTTTTCAGCATAAACTGAGCGTCGTAGGTACGTTGTGTATATATAACTGAAATCAGAATAGAGAGGAGCGCTATAGTAGCGAGCACTCCTACTAAACTCATACCTGAGTTAGAAGGTACCCGATTAAAGCGGTCATTTTTTGATGACAAAGGATTTACCCTCTTTAAGTACTGTAATACTTTCCTGTGTAATCTTTTCTACCACAATATCGCCATACTTCTGACCAGGTTTTGCAAACTCGGTCTTGGCACCCATTTTGATGATTGCAACGGGTGATGATCCCCATAGAATAGCATCAATTTTAACAGCCGGGGGAGTAATTATCTTTTTAGGGGGTGCTTTTTTTACCACCCTTTTAACCCTTCTAATGACTCGTTTTTTCTTTTTCTGATGCAGATAGGGTTTAAAGGGATCTCTCAATGTACTGTCCAGAGAAGTCACCTCTCCTATCAGTTTATCAGTACTAAAGGTAATAGCATTCTGGCTTGCCTCTCCATTATCAGCAAGTGAAGAAAATGGATTAAAGGTCGTTTGAGAGAACAAGAGATAGAGCACTATACAAATAAGGAGTAGACTGAGTAACCCCATAGATCTTAAACTATTCATGAGTCTCTCCTTTCGAAGATATACTGTCTACGATGATGCTATCAGTTACAATGATCACTGAATCTTCTAATTCCTCTTCAGGATTATATATCACACTGTTTTCTGACTCTTTGAGTATGTACACACTGAGTTGGACTTCTGCAACAATCTTTGGCTTATGAATATCCTCAGCACCGAGATGTATCTTTTTGATATTCACTACCATATCAAGATTCTCAAGGCCAGCAAGGTACTCATGGAGTAATTTAAAGTATCCTTCGAGTTTGAGCTCAAAAGGGTGCTCAATAAAGTCCTGATGTTCGATGGTACTGAGAGAAAAGATATCGGTAATCTTAAGTTGTTTATTACGGGCATTTTCAAGCAGTCGATCTAGAATGTAGGAGGACTTACCTGTTGTGGGGACAGACTTTTTAACTGACTGTATTTTATCCCAAATAATGTAATTATGCTGAAGCAGGCTATCAGCATAGCCAATCCGATCTTCAATGCCATCCAATTGTGTGGTCATGACCTGTTTTTCAAAAGCGGTATTAAGCAGCAGAGCCGTTACAGGAATAAGTACAAACCAAACGCCCACAAAGAGTGTTAAGGCTGTTGTAAAAAATATGATTGGTGCTTTGAATTGTATTAATCTATTCATTCTGCAAGTACCTCTATGACAAAATGAATCAAGTCTTTATTGTTGGCTTTAAGCTTAGTTTTTTTCTGAACTCGTTTACCTTCAATAAATTCAGTCGAGACTAATCGTATTGATTTAAAACTCTTAACTTTTTCGAGTGTTGCAAGATAGAGACTTACTTTGACCTCTTGAGTTGTATACCCTGAAACGACATGTTTATACCCTGAGCCAGTCTCTTTTTCACTTTCCCAACTGTTAATCCACAGTTCACCAGGTACTGCACGGGCAATGGCGCCATAATCATGCATTACCCCACTGTTTTTTAACAATATCCCTTCGACTAGCCCTTTCTCTGCGGCAATCTCTTTTTGTTTCTCTGTTACCTGCTCAATCTTTTTTAATTCCATCTCATAGGTGGATTCTGCATCTGCATAGAGAAAAGCATTAACTCCATACCAAATACCCGAAATAAGAGATAGTGTTAGTAAGAGGAGCACAGGAAGAGAAGCGATCTTTAAGAGGTTAAAAGACCAGTTGTTCCAATCATGCATAGAGTGAATTGCCTCTCTATTTTGGTCTCCGAGACTTATATCTAAATGTGAAACATTGGTTGCTTCACTAGCCAACGATTGAAATAACTCTGAATATGAATCAGAGTCAGTATTCCCAAGTCGCTTCACCGGTATATTAAATGTTTCTAAAATATAGCTCACAGCTTCACACTCAGTTAAGAGTATGACCTCAGAAAGCGGTTCTTCTAAAACACGAGCTTCCCAGTAGTATATAAAGGCCTTTTGGAGTTCAATGCGATATTTTTCTGGTTCTTCTACAGCAGTAGACTCCCCTATCTTTAAGGTGAGTGTATGGTGAAGTACTCCAGAGGTATAATACAAGATATGGGTTCGATCACTATCGATATAGAGCGCTGCCGAAGAGTATTCCACCGCAGGAGCTATGGTAAGGTAGCTCATAATTTCAGTAGGATAGATAGCCGCAACGGTTTCGAATCCTGCCGGGAGGCTACTGAGAAACTCTGCTACGTGATCTTCTCGATATTGCATTAACATACGAAAGCCATTATCATCGAGATGGGTACAGTGCAGCTGATTTTTATCTATTCCAATGGGTTCTGCTCGTTCCTCTTCACTACTCAGTTCATCAGGGGTAAATTCAGTAATACTCCCGATATTGGTAATTTTAACCGGGATTCTATTGGTTACAACAGAAACCCCTTTGTGCTGCAAGTGGAGCTTTTGTGCCAAAAGAGAAGCTTCTTCATAGTCTCCTTTAAAGCTCTGAACAACGATGGCTTTGCCATTAACCATTTCAGTTCCAACGAGTAGTACGATCTCTTTCAGAAAGAGTGCGGCCCATTGTATTTTAGGTTCAAAAGGATTGTGAGGAAATAATTTCGTCATACTAGAATTCTTCTAACTTTTCCATATATTCATCAACATCAACCTTCCCTTCTGAATCATAGTAAATTCTGGGTGTTACAAAAATCATCAGTTGACTACGGCTCGTAACTTTTCGGACATTCTTAAAGAGCCAACCAAGTATTGGAATATCTCCTAACAGTGGCACTTGATTATGAACCTCTTGTTCGGACTCTTTAACCAGTCCCCCTAATATAATAGTCTCACCATCTTTGAGTCTTACGGTTGATTTCATCGTTCTGTGATTGAGTGTTGGAGGTGCCGAGGCATCAAATGAACCTTCGGGTTCTGTAAAATCAGGCAAAATTTCACAAGTCACTTCGTTTTTGCCCGTAACATAGGGAGTTACTGTCAGTGTTACGTTCGCTTCAATTTTTTCAAATCGCTCTGTAGTTGTATTTTTAACCGCACTGCCTGAGTTAATGTCTGTTGCACTCTTGAGAAGAAAGTACTGAGTTTGCCCAATAGTGAGTGTAGCAGTCTGACCATTCAGTGTCGCAATCTGAGGCTTTGAGCGTATTTTTAAAAATTTATTTCGTTCAAGTGCATCAATTTTAGCAGCAAAATTTTTGGGGAGTGACACAATATCTTTGAGCCCTGGTATGCCATCAAGAAAACTTTCTGTTTGATTTTTATTAACAACCTGGCTAAAAGAAGGAAACAGTTGTTCTGGCCCCCCACTTTGCATTGACTGAGGGTCCCCAATAAACATTGATATTCCATGCTCTCTTACTTTATCCATATCGATGTCGACAACCAGTGCCTCGATTAAAATCTGTGGTATGGGGAGGTCAATTTTTTCAATATATTGACTAATCGCTTCAATCTGCTCATAGGTACCCACAACCATAATACCATTTTGAGAATTTACTACATTGATTTGGGTGTTTTTTGTAAGGCTCCCAGGAATAAGCTCTTTCACTTTATCTGCCTTCATATGAGTCATCATAATCAAACGAGAATTATTAACATTCTGCATTTTCTGTGGCCCAATAAAATAGATACCTTTGTTAACCCAAAAGGTGAACTCGTTGTCTCGGAAGATATATCGTAATGCATCGTTAATAGGTATATCTTTTACTTTAATATTTATCTGGCCAGACAATTTACCATAGACTACTGTACTAATCCCTGATTGATAGCTAATGGCACTAATAACTTCATTTATCTCGGCCTTCTGTGCTTCTATAGAAACCGTATCTCCTTGTACATCTACCCAAATATTATTGGAGTTACGCTTGCCTTTTGCGCCGCTCATCTGTTTATAGAGCGTATAAATACCACGCTTTTCTTCGATTCCCATATCATTCGTCTGTGCAAGAAGCCTCAGACCTTTATCAAATTTAAGGTTTTTAAAAAATGAGGTAATCTGACCTTTCACCCCTTTATCTGTTACAATGGTTTTCCCCGTCAGCTCTATGAGTTTACGAACTACTTGTTTCGTTGGTGCATTTTCAATATCAATACTTAACGCACCATCTTTATAATCAATTTCCATTTTGATTTTAGGCTTTGGTTTTTCTTTTGGTTTAATTTTAGGCCTATACACTTTAATGACCCCATTATTTACCGAAAGTGCGAAACCATTTTCTCGAACTATAGTTTTAATAACAGATTTTAATGGTAACCGAGCAAAGTTAACCGATACATTACCTTTCACTTCTGGAGATACATACACATTCAGGTTGTATTGTACTGCAAGGCCCTGAAGAAGGTTTTGAATATCAGTCTCTTTTAAATTCAAAGACTCTACCATTATCGTATCCGAAATAGGGAGTTCAACCGCAACAGCTTCTGGTTTCGAAGGCTCTGAACTGCCACCTTTATGGTTCAGAGAAACATTTTCAGGAGTTGATTGAGTATTCCGCTGAGCCTTAGTGGAACTCGTTGGTTTCTGGGAGATAGTTTGTTTGCGTTGGAGCCGTTCATTGCGAACCAAGCGTAATGAATCTCTAATCTCTTTACGTCTTTTATTGTCGAGTCCCATAACCTGAGTTGCGAAAATAATTAGTAAAAGTAGGGGTAAAATTTTATTCATAGTGTTTCCTAATAGCTCAATCAATTAGATGGCTGTTACTCGAAGAACCTCTTCTGCAGTAGTTATTCCTGCAATTATCTTATAGAGTCCATCTTCTCGTAATGTGCGCATCCCTTCTTTGGTCGCTTCTTTGCGTATCGCAGATGCATCTGCTTTATTTTTAATTAATTCTCTTACATTTTCAGTTACAGTGAGCACTTCAAAGAGTGCAACCCGTCCATCAAAACCGGTATCATTACAGTGAAAGCACCCCTTACCCTTTTTTAGTACCGTATCAGGCGCGAGTGTGAGGCGTTTTAATATCTTCTCATCTGCAGTATATGCCCCTAGGCAGTGCATACAGTTTTTTCGAACCAGTCTTTGAGCTACTATCATCGAGACTGATGATGAAACCAAGAAGGGTTCAATACCCATATCAATCAATCGAGTAACCGCACTGGGCGCATCATTAGTATGAAGTGTTGAAAATACCAAGTGACCAGTCAGGGCAGCTCGTATAGAGAGTTCGGCTGTTTCGCCATCACGTATTTCACCCACCATTATCACGTCGGGGTCTTGACGAAGGAGTGTTCGTAAGGTATTTGCAAACGTAAGGTCAATTTCACTTTTAACATTCGTTTGAACAATGCCATCCATCTTATACTCTATGGGGTCTTCAACAGTACAGATATTTAGTTCAGTCGATTTAATCATATTGAGTGCGCTATAGAGAGTAGTGGTCTTACCTGAGCCCGTAGGGCCAGTAACCAAAATCATACCATAGGGAAGCTGAATAAACTCTTTAAAGGTATCTAACCACTCTTTAGCAAATCCCAGCTTTTCGAGATCAAGGGATACTGCTGATTTATCGAGGATACGAAGTACTATTTTTTGGCCATATTCAGTAGGGAGAGTACTGACACGAATATCAATAGTCTGACCATCACGTTCAAAATGGATTCGTCCATCTTGTGGTCGTCTCTTTTCTGCGATATCAATATTGGCCATCACTTTAATACGTGATATTACTTCTGGGGTATACTTAGAATGCACCCTTCTAAATACTTGTAAAATACCATCGAGTCTGAAACGGATTTCTAACTCTTTTTCAAATGGTTCAAAGTGAATATCAGAGATACCCGATGTAACTGCATCGATAATCACATCATTGACCATTTTGATAATAGAGTTATCACCCATCAATCGTTTTACATGGCGTACCGGCTTATCCCTATCAGACAATACGACAGAACCTGACCTTCCCTTGTACAACTTATTAATCATCTTCTGTACTGTCTCAGGAGGAGCAACTACAGGTTCAATTTCCATACCAGAAATTAATTCAAGATCGAGTAACACTTCAAAATCTGTGGGATCAACCAATCCGACTTTTAATTTCTGATCAGTAACAGACAAAGGAACAGCAAGGTAGCTACGAGCAGTTTCATAGGGAATAAGTTCTATTATTTCACGCGTAGGAGTATAGCCAGTAATATCTTCAATTACCAAACCAAGCTCTTTGATCAGCTCATTTCTGATTTTAGGTAGTGCGCTCTTCTGTTCTCCAAATACTCTTTCTAGGGTATCATCTAAATTGAGACCAGAAATCTTGCTCTCTTTAAGGAGATATTTTAGACCATTTGAAAAATCCATATTATTTTTGGTTGTTCAAACTGTCAATAATGGTGAATAGTCGATTTACTTCGGTACTACTATCAGTACGAATGAGATTGAGATGATTTAAAACTGAATCAATGATCTCAGAACTATCAGACTGGAGTGTTGTAAGAGAATTTTGTAGATCCTGGATTTCCAGAGTCGTGGTAGTATTTAAAGTGTCTATCTCCCTCCCTATTGAATCGAGCTTATCTTTAAGAAGGTCATTATCCCATTGGAGGGCAGAATCGGAAGTAAGTTCAAAGGTGATAACTCTGAATGCCATAGTCTCTAGTGAATCTTCTATGATTACTCTATCGACCGTATCTGCTGTAGTGTATCCAGGTTTTGATACAATAATTTGATTTAGGCTACTTACTATGGCAGGAAAAGCCACCTTACCACTTGAATCCGTAAATTTATGATAAAAGGTCATTTTATTATCTGTAATTTCTACGAGCACTGAGTCGAGGGTGACAGTTGAATTAGTTTCTCTAACATTAATAGTATAAAAAACTGTTGGTTCTTCTATATCTGCTTCCTGTATACAGGAGGTCATGAGTATTAAAAAAGAAAACATCAGCATTAAATAAAACATAATCCCTCAAGTTAAAGAACAGCTTCAATTTAGAAAAATATACCAGTAATTTTAACCTCTAGAGATGTTTCATATTACTTTACAGATGCTACTTTCTAAGTAGAGTAAATGAGCATAGAGGCGGTATAGTTTTTTGAGTTTTCACATACACTACGGTAAAATATATGTTAACTTAACTCATTATTCGCTGAAGCTATATTCATCTGAATTTTCAGAATTAACTGCTAAACTTACAATACTTGATAGAAAATTAAAAAATCTCACAATTGTTCCCTTTTTAAGGGGTGTACTCAGCTTTTAAATCTCTTACACAGCGCATATTCATAAATCCAGGCCGATCTAACCCATACCCATCAATGCCAGGCCCTAATATCATAACAAATCTTGGAGTAGAATTTATTCTAAAAGTTACTGATATACTTAAATTTTCCATTTCATACTGAGGTGTTATTCTTCCGGATCCAACAAGCGAAAAGGCATAATCATCAGTTATCCAAGTTCCAACTGTAAATCCCGTTACCGCCGCAAGTTCAGTTCGGATCCCCCCATCATCTGCATCATATACTTCACCTAAATACAAGTAATCATCTGGTGTTGGAATATGCCAATCAATAGGACATGCTCCTTGATGTAGTGAGTCGATACAGTCTTCAATTGGATCACACGTTTCAGACACATCATACGTCTGATCTAAAGAATAATATCCACCGAATTCGTGTCTCAATTCTGGTTCATTAATAAACATAACTTGACCAAACTGTACTGTCTCAGGATTGTACCTTAAATTTTGAGCCATCCACACCGCTTCACCAATTACTGTAAAGCGATATTCATTTCCATCTCGGCTATCTATAAATAGTGAATCGGATTTAAGAAGTGTAGGGTCGAACCAAGGAAATTTCAGCGAATCACCTACATTAGTGGTAGATGACGAACTAACTACTTCGCCGACATAACTTGAAATTGGTAAGGCCTCTGCTTCAGAGCTACTAGAATGATCGTTACTTTCAAAAAAGCTTGAAGAATTTAGCAGGGAAAAGGAACTATTCGCTGCTATACTTTGATTTTCTATTTCTGAACTTAAAATACTTTCACTCGAAAACGAACTTAGTTTTTGGTCAATACTACTTAACAATTCATTTGACTCAATTTGAGATTTATTTGAGTCAGTATTATACATGCATGCACTAAGGACCAGCAAAACAGCCAACCCTATTAGTATATTATTCATAAAAGAACCTGATTGAGCATTTATATTCATTATAGAAAAATATTAATGAACAAACTCAAATTTTTGAGCATCAGTCCCGTTACAATCAACTGATCGTATATTGGCACCAGACCAGGTTGCTGCACCTTCTATATCTAGACACTCTATACTATTTGTAAGAGGCGTTAATGTATAAGTGCCATTACCTGCATCTTTAAACTTCCACTGTTGGCTCGAACCAGGAGAGGAATTACCCCACTGGTGTACATTTTCTGACTGCCCGCCCCAGGAAACATCTAAATACTTTCCCGAATTCTTATTGGTAAGTGAGTATACATCAGAGCCAAGGTGGTCTACGATCCAGTACTGTGCATTTGATTGATTACAATCCCATTGACGTACATTTGCACCATCACTGTAACTTGCACCATCAACATCTACACATTTGTTACTGATATTGTTACGGATTTCGTATACGCCATCGAGGTATACAGGTTCATTTGATTTGTCTATCAGCTCAAAGCGTTGAGAACCATCTTTATTACAATGATGTGCCTCTACATTGGCACCAGCATGCTCACTTCCACCTGCAATAGTCAAACATTCAGTAGTTTTACTTTGAGGTATTAATGCATAGGTTCCATTACCTGTGTATTCAACCGTCCACTTTTGACTTGGCCCAGTAGATACATATTGCCATTGCTGTACATTTGCATCTACTCCACCCCAAGCAACATCGAGTACTCTACCAGAATTAACGTTCTTGACTTGATATTCATCGTTTCCAAGGTCTGTAAATTCCCAGCGTTGTGCATTGGTATTATTACAAGTAAATTGTTGAACGTTTGCAGCTTCATTCTGAGAACCATTGACCACATCTACACATAAATTACTGACATTATTTCGTATTTCATATATTCCAGTAAAATCAACAGGGTCAGTATTTACCACATTGAATCTAAAACTCTGCGCCTCAGTTTCATTACAGTCATACACCTGTACATTAATATTAGCAGGAATTTGACGGCCTACTACATCGAGACATTTCTCTTCATTACTTTTGGGTTGCAGGGTATAAACGCCCTCAGTGACCTCTTCGATTTTCCATTTACGATGATCACCCCATGAATTTGGCCCCCATTGTTGAACATTGGAGCCTTTACCAAAATCTGCAACATCTAGAAACTTACCTGAATTGAGGTTTTTAAACTGATAATATCCCTTTCCAATGTAAGAGACTTCCCAGCGTTGAGTATGGGTTGTGTTACAATCAAATTGCTGTACATTTGCTCCGTCATCTAAACTAGCATCATCAACTTCAACACAACGATTAGAGTGAATGTTTTGTATCTCATATATCCCTGCTACAACAACTATCGGGTCTTCCCAAATAATATATACCGGATATATTACAGGACTTGGATCTGAAACAGAGTTCTTAACGACTACATCAATTTTCTTTTGAAATGGCAGAATGGACAAAGGATAATGCCCTACCGATGTCATCGTGGCACCCTGTACTTCTACAACTTTACCATTGATATTCACAATTTCTAAATCAGACATATTGATGTTTTTGGCGATTCTAATTGTTAAAGATCCTGTTGGACTATATGTTAGTGATTTTGAATTTACCTCAATTTCAACACCAGACATAACAAGTAATGGATCTGGGGTAAAATCTGGTTCCAATATAACTTTTATGAACTCATCACCGGGCAAAGTACTCCCTCCTGGTTCATCAGCATCAGAAGAGTTACCTGGGGTTCCAGGTCTAATAATTAGCGTGTCCGAGCAATTTGGTTTACACTCTGAAATATCAATTATGATATAATCACCAGGATAATACCTTTCAAAATCATACTCAACAAACCCATCATTAAAAATCACTGGATAAACACGATATGTCCCATCACCATCGCCATCATCATTCACTTCATCCAAAGGAAATATGATTGGATTGGAAGGATTATGAGGATCAAAAGGGGTTATTGGTGTTATTCCATCCAACTTAATATCTATTGAAGATCCCAAGCCCGGTAGGCCAACGGATTGTTTCTTAGTAATAGCATAATTATATGTCAAAGGAGACATTGCTCCACTACTTGGATAAACAACCACTTTATAAGTATTTTTCCCTTGATACAATGGCAAATTTAAAGAAGCCGGTGTCGCTGATATAACTTCGTTAGTAATATCGCATTGCCCTGCTGATTTTGCCCAGCATATTTCATCCTCTTCATTAAGAATATATACTTTCCCAACATCTGCTAAATTAGATGCGGCAAATGAAAACCGTGCAATATTCGTATTTGAATTCATTTTTGCAGTAGCTTGATAGTTTAAGATATATGGTTTATAATTCCAAGTATAATCGATACCATGCAAGGTAGTACCTTCAATACCTTTAATGTCCATAGATGATAAAGTTAAATCTTTATCACCAGTAGAATTATAATCCAGAACACTAACAAACTTATCTGTTTTTAATATGCCTACAGTCTCAACACCACCATTTTTACCAAAAGATACTTTTTTTGCATTTGTATTAGCAAGGGATGTAAAGGCAGGGTTTCCAACAGATTTCCAATCAGTACCATTCCATTTAATAACCGATAACCTATCATTATTTTGAAACCCATGAAATGCTAAATATGGAACACCACTATTAACACTAAAATCAAAATCATCGACATCTTTTTGTAAAAACAGTTCAATGTCTTTTGAGGTTGGGCCATTTGGAAGAGCAAACCAGTGATGCCCATTTGCATTTGTATATGTTTTATCGTATGAATACACTGAAACAATATAGTTTTCTGATAATGCAACTCCTGAACCATAACTATCAGTATACGGTTCATACGTTTGGTGTTTTGCCGCTATTACCGGTTGATTATTATAAAAATCTAATACAAAGTGATCTACCATAGGGGCGGCAAAATCATCCGCCTCAAGTGACCCAAGAAAATCAGAATTATCAAACGCGTCAATAGTTCCCCAATGTTCATTTCCTGAATGATATTTTTTAGTTAAAATAACTCTACGGTCTGTTCCATCTTTAACTCCGCCATTACCATCAGGAATCTGAATTTTTTTATTCACAATATATGAAACGTATACATCCCCTGTAGAGTTAACTTTTAAATCTATATCTAGTACTTCATCAAGGCTAACAACGCCATCAGGAGTTCCATCTCCAAAATATACTATGTTAGATGGGCTCGCAGGAATAACAGGTCTATCTCCTAATTTAGTCCATGTACTACCATCAAGTCTTTTTACATACAGGCGCTTTATTTTTTCTCCAACCGAAAAGGATAGTCCTTCTTCTTTAGTTGCGTCACCCACAAATGCTACATACAAATTTCCGTTTGTTGGATGTATATCAAAAGCAAGGTGCTCTGCTAACCCCTCAGACACATCACTTGTAGCACTAGCATTTACCCAATCAACGCCATTATATTTTTTCACAGATGCTTTATATGTTGTATAAGTACGTGCTCTCACTTGCGTACCGTCCTGAACAGCATCTGTAACTAAAGTCTCTTGTGTAAAAGAAGCAAATGGAGTACTTCCATCATATTTAACAGATAAACCTTTTGTTTGCCCTAAAGAGACAGAGGGCCCATGATTTTGCCATAATGAACCGTCCCAGCCTTGAGCCACTACTTTATTTCCTAACCGGCTATCCGCATAGAGCACTTCAGGATTAGACATTTCATTTGATATTGACACATAATTACTATATCCAGAAGAAATTTTAGCTGTTCCCACATTATTCCATGCAACCATACTTTTATCCAATACTATGGTGTAGGTATTAGCAACATTATTATTAACTCTCACTCGTATAGTAGTTGGAGTCGTACTTAAATCGACAGGAAAACTAGTTTTATCTGTACAACAAATTCCTGAAAATGTGCCACTGCCATTGTCATAACTAACCTGATCATCTGGACTAAAATATAAAGTAACGAGAGCTTCTTCCAAAAGATTATCAATATTTTCGCTATATGGAAACTTACTCGGTTGAAATGCAAAAGGAACACCATCAACCTCTAAGTCAAACAATAAGTCACCAGATGGCACCCCTATTTCACAAGGCTTTTTAATATATGAGTTATCAGTCACTATAATTTTACCCGAACCGTCAACTTCTTGTAATGTCTTCACAACTCTTTTAGCATTATCATATTCTGTTAAATAGCCCACACCATTTTTATCAGCTTGTGCAATAGGCAACCTAAATATATTATCATAATAGTAGGTGTTAACATACGCATCAACAGGCGCAAATCGAATATCTTCAACATAAAATTTAGCATTAAGAACTGAACTCACTGCAACAGTTACATTTCCTGCAGCTAATGTTACCGCTGGAATAATCCTACTAATTTTTTGCCATTGATTAAGAACAAGAGGTCTCTCTGGGGTTACCGTTAATTCAGGCCAATACCCATCACCAATACCAACTTCACTTCCATTATTTTTCACCAATAAATTAATTTTTTTATCTACATCAACTTCTATTGGATACACCCAAGCTGTAAACAGGTAATTTTTAGTAACATTAGGAGTGAATGTTTTATTGGGACCAACATTAGTCGAAGCTAAATAGATAGACCTCTCTCCTAGACGGTCATTTGCACCAATAAAAAGACCATCCGATAGAATTGCCCCACCTTTCTTCCAACCATTTTGTGTATCAAAATAATCTAAACTTCCATCTTCGTAATCACCAGTAAAAATTGCCACATCACTATATGATCCATTTTCAATAGTAGCATATTTATAGATACCCGAATTTTGGTACAAATGGGTAGTAATATTATCTTTATTTGTTAGTGTTTTAGATTTATCATTATCTGAAAAGCTTTCTTTAATACTACCCGTTCCATAATAAGCACTAACAGTATCTCTTTGTCTCCAGTCAGTGTTAACATGGCCAGGTGTAAAGTTAAAACCATTATAATTACCAACTGCATTCTCTATACTCCAATCGTACCATGTAGAAGGCACCCATTTTCCAGTAAGTAAAGAGTTAGACCATAATGTTACATTTGCTGAAAGAAACTTTACAGTGCCATTATCGGACAAATTTGTTGTTTGAGCCACTGCATCAAACATGTTATCTACTGCTAATTGTTGATTATATTCATAGGCATATTTAATACGCGTTACCAATGTAGTCCCATTTACATCTGTTCTGATTTCTCCTGGTTTACCATTATATAAGCTTGTTTCTACACCTGTTGTATAAGGGTACTTGTATTCTACTTCTTTACTTACTTTGTTATCCACATACTTTGTTCTAGTATTTCTAATTTCATACACTGATTCAGGCCATATATCACGTTGATAACTTTCATAATGAAACTCTTTTGAGCTCACAACTTCATCGGCGTCATTGATTGCTTCAACTTTTAATAAGCGTCCATTAAATACATTTAAATCCGTTCCATAGGTATATCTCATTTTCCCCAAATCATTTTGCTTACCAATAGCCTTGACAGTCACAGTATTGAACATTGCATTCGAATGCTGTATAGCATAATTTGATTTATCATCAGAAAAGGTATAACGAGTTGTTGTTGTTGTATTTATAACAGGGTCGAACACCTCTTTTTGGGTAACAACAAATGTATAGGATGGTGTAACTGTAGAATTCATAAATTTCCTATGAAGTATCGTTTCAGCACCAATTTCTAGGAAACCTGATGTATTAACCAATCGTTGATCTTTGTACAAAGAGCGCCCCCTATTCTCTTTGACCCACTCATAATCATTCCATATATATGAATCTAACGGATCATTTTTTCTAAATGAAAAGCCATCACGATAGGGTATTACTCTTTTACTTGTTTTCGAATGTCCGTGCAAGCCACTCATGGTTCTTTGCCAGCTCTCATTATCAACAAAATTATATAATGCAACATTAGCATTAGGATGTACATCATCAAAGAACCAATATCTTTCAATGACATTGGGTGTTCTTAAAGCAAAATATCCGGGCCCATTATCAGCAAACCATTCTGATTCATCACCAAAAAAGTCAAAGTCATCATTAACAACATTTTGACTAGCGACATCAAGCCAATAATCACCTGTCCATTGTACTAACCTAAAATTGTCTCCATCATCAAATTTCACTGCAAAATACCCATCGCCAATTGCTTGAATACTTACTGTTCCATTTCCTATACCTGTATTTTCTTCTAGCATTGATTCATTTACATGCTTATCCCAAGATACACCATTCCAGTTATACACAGATATTTTATCATCATGATTTACAAACCCTTCTTCAAGAATATGGATCAGCATATTTTTACCAAGCCGCCATGTGTCTTCATTATCATTATCATCTTTATAATAAGTTTCTTTAAAATGCTCACCATTCCACGTGTATATGCGAGCCCTTTTTTGATCATATTTTGGTAATTCATCATACATGTAGCTGACTAATAAATGTGGATATTCAAACTGAAACTTAGTTTCTTCAATATCATCATACCCTTTATCAACGTCCTTTGTCGTTTGCCATTCATAGTCGCCTGAAGAATTAACTATTCGTTTGATTATATAAATTTTATACCATTCATTATCCCAAACACCTAAACTTTCCTCATATTTTATCCCACAAAACAAACCTTTCCCCATTGGGAAAATATTGTCATAATCACTAGCGTTTTCAAAAACATACCCATCCGGAACTGGGTCATGAGAATTCTCTCTGGAAAGATTCTGAGTTGTGTTAATATAAATACTATTATCTTCAACAACTTTTTTATTAACATTATCCCAACTCATAAACGTTGTGTAATGGTGCCATTTACAAGCCCAAGCACTAGAGCCAAAGTACGAATCATTAACCTTGGAATTTTGAATAACAATTACGTCTTCTCCAACTGTTATCGCTGATGCAAAAATATTATCAATAGCTCCCCCGTTTGGATCCGTAGCATCTTGGTCAAATGCAGCATTTATTACATTATATTCGCCATTCCAAAGTATTAGAAAAAAGTAGTTTTCTGTTTGTAATACAAATAACTCTTCCCCACTGGATAAGGTAGAGGATTTAATTTCAATATTTTTAGTTAATTCTGTGCCCCAATTAATATTAGCATATCTATCTGTATATTTGTAACCGTCCTTAGATCCCGAATAAGTACCCTCCATAAAATATTTTCTTTTAATTCCTTTTGAGGCATTATTTTCTATTAAAGTCTTTAATGCTATAGAGCGAAAGTCATCTTTAAGAGGCTTATATTTATAGTCAAAAGTAACCAAACCACAAAACGGAGTCTTTTTTGATTTTAATGCTCCCCAATGATATTCTTTATTTGTTCTAAAATCCTCGATCGGTATATTATCCGCTCTACCCTCAGACCCGTCCCAATAATCATATTCAGTAGCTCCTATTTCAACTAAGCTCCCATCATACTCATACTCAACTACTTTTGCCAAAACACTTTTAACATAATGCCCTGAGCCTTCTACTCCTGTAGCATTGTGACGCTTTTGATTTAACTTTCCGTAACAAAATTGAAATTCACGAACTTTATCATTCGATCCATTATATATTTCAATTCTTTGAAGTAAACTATCTTCATAATGTTCCATATAGGCATCAGCTGCATCACCTGGATTTACCGGGTCAGCCTGAAGAATTTTCGGATCTAAAAATTCTTTTTTGCCTTTTACTTCCATATGAAATTCAGCTCTAAAACCTTCTGACGTTACAATTCTATCAAGGTATGATGCTTTGGTATATTTTTGAGAAGACGATTCTCCTAAGGATTGTAATTTTTCCAACGTCTGAACATAGGTATAATCTACAAACGCTCCAAAATAACTTTCTTTCCTAGATAATTTCCATTCGTGTGGGTATAAAATATCATCATAGGCGCCATTAGGCAAGCCTTCACCAACGTATTTTACATCAGTTGTTTTTTCGTAGGCAAAAGTATAGTTTGTCGCTGATCGTACTGTAGGAGTAGCAGAGACATCAAAGTCGCCAAATTTTAACTTGTTACCAGATAAATCAATAATCGTCCATCCAATAATAAAAGACTTAAGCGGGTTACCACCACCATCTAATCTATAGTGCGGAACCACTTTCCAACGAGGTAGATTTTCTAAATAATAGACATCATTTTTAAGATAAATTTCATGAGACACTCCATTACTGCTAACATAATTGCATCTATCATCGGTAGTTGGCATGGTATGCATTGGGTCACAAGAAATTTTGCCCATATCAAAACGCCATCCAAGGCCCACCCAACTTGTAGGCGCTTTATCATTTCTTGTATGTACGTTTAAGTGAATATTACTCGAGTAAGAAAATGAAAGTACTTCAGTTGAGAATGAAGGGAGTGAGTCACCTTGAACTCCCATAAACTGTGCTGCACCATTGAGAGTTGAGTCATTGAAGTCTCCTGGATTCTCGCTACTTAATCCGCCAGGGAATGTAAACAGATGATGATTCAGCTGTACATTACCAGAAATTAGGTTAACACCTTTTGAATCATGGTCAAGTTTACTGAAAGGATTTTGGTGCTCTGTTGAAGTACCACTGCCAAATACACTATGGCAGCAAATTAAAGTTATAATTATGTGAATGATTTTACTCAAAATGTCCTCATCTCTATCTAGTTAATCAATTATTTGGGGAGATTTTTTTTCTCCGGATTATTATTATTTCTTGTCATACATTTTCAATATGAGTTATAGTCTTTATTTTTGAATTGTAGCCAAAATACATTATACTTAATTTCATTAAAAAGTTTATTGTTCGCCAAAAGAATTGTAATCTGTCATTCTCAATATTCAACATTATATTTCTAAGTAATTACCACTGCAATTGTCAAAATAAACTCCACTTATTTAAAAATACCTAACACTTTCTGACTATCTATGACTCTATCTAAAAAAGATGTAATCCTGTTTTTAGCCGGGTTCTTTTCAATATCAAAAACTATAGCCTTTTTCATTTTTTTACAATCAAAAGCCTCTGAGTCACCAACTGGATTTGTCAGAATTCTATAAACAACAGATTCGTAACGACTTGAATCGGAGAATAAAACTTCAAAAAAAACATTTGGTTTTTCTTTCAACAAACTAAAAGTTATAGAATTACTCCATTCATTATAATCAATATTAATTAAACAATTCTCATCAGACAAAGAATTAAAAAAATCCTTAACAGTGTTAGAGTTTGGATTATTTTTAACTGCAGAGCCAATACTAAAACAACTATCACCTTGGGCC
Source organism: Fibrobacterales bacterium (assembly GCA_051532035.1). Taxonomy (GTDB): domain Bacteria; phylum Fibrobacterota; class Fibrobacteria; order Fibrobacterales; family JAOPTW01; genus JAOPTW01. Next base: position 304,460 of record JAOPTW010000013.1, read on the forward strand.
CAACAGCACAGAGAAAACACTAACATTAATAACACTATTATTCTTGGCATAAAATCCTCGCTCATTAAAATTTATATTGACCTTCTAAATTCCTGACTGGTTATAAATTGGGATATTAGTCGGAGATTCATTATTTTGTCCATTTCTATAGATATAAATATGCCCTGAAGAACCACCTGTGTTGCCACCACTCCAATTAAAGTTACCATTAAAAGCCGCCCAATCATCTGGATGAATAGTTACACAACCACGAGAACCCCTACTATTGTAATTCCCATTATTACTAGTGCCAGAATGAATATTTACAAATTGCATTACCGTACGATCACCTTCACGGTTAATACCTGAATTAACTCTATTTCCATTCACATCAACAATATTTAAACCACGTTGAGTACCACCTGAATGACCATTGGCGTTATTAAATAAAAATGTCTCATTAGCATTAGTTGTATTCCAATCCGTTCCTACTAGATCATTTCCTATAGTGTTCGGGTAACTTGAGCCCCTATATGGACCCAAAATATTTCCGTCATCATCCCGTACATAAACTTGCGCCGTGTAAGTATCATTTCCACCAGCGCCATCATCTACTGGTAAGCTAGATTGATCATAAATAATTACATCTTCCAATCCATTAGGGTCGATTCTGTTTATAGGATTATTTGATCCATAGGCATATCCCGAAAAATGTTGCCGAGCGGGATCTGCACTTGCCCACATTCCAATTCCCGCATTATAATATCTCGCGCCGAAATAACTCAAATCCATTAATCTATCATCTGCAGGTGTAGCTCCATCATATCCGTCCTTATCAAGCTCTTTTCCGGTAAATAATTGACGTCCATTTTTAGTGCCACTAGTGTAGAAGTTGAGCATATCACCAAATCCCTGATATGCATTAGCATTCACAACATTACCAGCGGGAGCTGTCGCATTAAAAGCCATACGCGTTGATCCTAAATGGTCTCTTAAATAAAAGTATTCCGTTTCTACACCAGCCTCTGTTCTTCTTGCGGCACCAACTACTCCAGTTGGAGTGCTATAATTTACTGTTGATATATACAGATCATTTGTAGATGCCAATTCAAGAACTGCTTCATTATCTAGATATACGATAGAATCAACTACAACTTCAGTACCTGGTGTGGGTGTCGCACTAATTTCATATACCGTTTTCGAAACCCTCTGTCCGCCGGCATCATACATCATTTTCACAACGCCTTTCATGGTGAAAGTGCCAAGTGCAACTATAAATTCATTATATGTGTCTACTGTTGTACCATAGGTTAAATCTTCGAAAAAATGATATGCTTTTGCCATACCTCTATAATCATATTCCACATACATATTTTTTTCAAAATCAACAGCAAGATTACCCATTGGATCATAAAGAAAATGATGCCTTGTGGTAGTAGCCGTAACAACGGCATCTACTGAAGCAAGTCTATTTGACCCACTCTCATAATTATATGACATGTTTTCAGCGCCAGATACTAAGTCAGGTCCTTTTTCTCTTTTAGTTACAAACCTTCCAATGTTATCATAAGTATATCCACCACCTGTTTGAGGGTTTACTCCAATCCCAATAGTAGAAGAGAGAATGTTTGTTAGCTGATTTGCTCCATCATATGTATACTCTTCTGCAATCACTCCATTTGTTGCACCATATCTGTAAGTCATCTTAGAACATTTAAGAGAACCGTCGTATTTACCTGTCGTAGCGCCATTACAGCTAAGCTCATAATCAATATCTTGTTCAAATTTATTTCCATCAATTTTTTTAATTTGATCTCTTAAGTTATAGGTATACACTAATTCCTCACGAACTGAAGACGTCGCATAATCAAAATAACGTTCATTTTCGACAAGCCCTATTCGATTATATTCATATTCAATAGATTTTTTCGGGGTAGCACCCATTGAGCCATGCTGAATTTCTTTCAATCTATTTTGTGAATCATATACATAAGATTTTTTATGTTGTTCAATCCAAGCACCTGAATTTCTATTCTCATATGTTTGAGTCATTAGAGCATCATAAGCTGAATAACTATAGCTGAATTTTTGTATAGGAGTCAATGCATTAATTATTTTGTATTTAGCAATAACACGACCTTTCTCATCATATGAAAATACATCAGCAATTTTTTCATTAAACTCACCATAACTTATAACTGCAACAAGATTACCACGAGAATTTTGAAGTTCTTTCTCAACTTCGCCTAATTCAGAAACATTAGCTGTCCAACCCAAATATGTATTTAAAGCAGGTACAACATCATAAATAGAGGTCGCTTTTTGTATAGTATTTGAAGAGTTAATTACGGCATTAGGTGAATTAAAATCAAGAGTTCCATCACTTACAGAAACCCCTATTTGTCTATTGAGGTTGTCATAAGAAAAAATGGTAAAGAGATTATTTCCTGCAGTGCTATTTGATAATTGGTTTTGATTTTTAGAATATCGCAATCTCCCAACGTTATCATATTTATACTGAGTCAAACCATCATCCACCGAAGTCACACTAGTTACTCCTCCAATTGTATTGTATGTATAGGTTGTTTTATTTGTTGGATCAGCTGAAACGGATTCCAGCATTTGCCCTTTATCATCATAGAGAGTTTCTGTTGTTATTTCACCAGGCATGCCTGAAATATCAGGGTAAGACCTCTGTTTAATAGCCACCCCTCTTTTATCTACGATTACTTGAGAATAATTACCATCTGGACTTTTATAAACTTTTAAAAAATAACTCGCAGCTTCTGAATCTTGTTGAGTATTATCTAAATAATTCTCACTTAAATTAATTTGAGCAATAAAAGAGGTAGAAGTTAAAACACCGAACTTCCATTGTTTATCATGATGCCCGTTAGTAGCCAAAGAAAATGCTTCATCATAAGTACCTTGTTCAATTAAAGATTGATTTGGGTCTGAGGTATATTTCATTTCATTAAATGCATATTGATCAGAATACTCTCCTATGGCTTCTGTTATGCAGTTAGAACAATCCATTTGTTGAAATATAGCAGTGGCATTATCATAAACGAACGGTTTAGGGCTTCTATATAATTTACCATACTCATTATTATATTGTGCTGATACCAAATGTTTATTTGCACCAATGTTATCTTGTTTTTGAACTATTTCACCAAAACCATTTAAGAAACTATACGTTTCAACAACATTTCCTGTACCGGAAAAAACCTCTGATTTTATGTATGACGGATCTGCATTTTTAACATTGCATACTGTAGTTGTAATCTCCACTTTATGGTCTTGAGTTAAATCCTCAAAATTAAAAGTATACCCTTCTCCGTTAGACAAACTAACACCGGCACCAACATCCATTGAAATTTTAGTTAATGCCTCACAACCTGACTCATCTACAATACATTCATGCCATTCTTTAGTCATTGAAATGTCATCAATACTCACAGAAAGTAAGGTTTCTCCTGGAATAGGTTTTACTGTAATACTCCCAGAAGTACCTTTTAGGAATTTCGCTTCAATATAATTAGGGCTAGATATTACAGGAGTAATACTAGAAACATTACTTGATCCATCTACAGTAGCATTTCCACTAGTAATATATACTTTAAAATTAAAATGAGACCTTTCATAAATAGCTTCAAAACTGTGATCTTCTACAATATTTTGAAACTCATGTATATAGTCTCCACCCTCTTCAACACCATTTCCTGCAACATCTATCTCGTCTTTATTATCAATAAGTAACTTGGTTACTCTCCAATCATTGTTTGGATTAACCAGAAAACTTAAGTTTGATCCGAATGCAATCCCTGATGTAGTACCCGGAGTTATCACTCCACCTGAACCTAGAACAACATCAATATTTAAGTATGATTTAAACACAACATGAACTGTTTGGCTTTCTACCATATTATTAATAGGAATAGGGTTAGAACTCTTACCTTCACCAGTAATATCATGACTAACTAATCCCCAATAATCTTGTTCAGTAAATCTAGTTCCATCACCAACATATGGCTTACCACTACAAGAGTAATACCCACTGAAAGGTTTCTTTCTCTTAGGGTCAACAGAACCCTCAGGATAATTTGTATTCAAATAAATATCATGTAAATAATAACCAGCAGCAGGAATAAACTCGATTTCTACATCAGAACCATTAGGATAATCAAATATCAAAGGTGGTTCTTGTTCAATTTCTACCCCATTAACCTTAACAATTCCTTCCCCAAGTTTCGATAAATAAATTTGCTCACCGCAAAATGTTGGACTACTCTGTAGGCGTAAACCATCCGAAATAAAATCACGCGCACCTCTATCTGCTAGATTATATAAAATTTCAATATTATGTTCATTATTACATATTCTATTATAATTTATAGCATTATAAAGTGCACCAGAATGACTCCATATATCTGCAGGTAGGCTCCATAATGGGTCTATATTAAAAACTTCATTCATCATAAATTCAATCTTTTTTATATAAGGCAAACTATATAGAAAGCTTAAGTCAGAGACATCATTTGCTATGATATTAATTTCTTCTAAGCCCTGTAAATTTGCTAAGGGGCTCGCATCAATTATAGAATTATAACTTAAGTCTATTACTTCCAACTCTGTATTTTTGACTGATAGGCCAGAAATAGTATTTAGACTTGCACTATTTAGTACCAACTTTGTCAATGATACTAGATTACTAATATCACTCAATTCGATGATACTGTTACCACTTAAATCTAGTTCAACTAAATTCACCAAGGAATTACCAATATTTCTCATTGAAGTAATTGAGTTTTTGCTAAGATTTAAAATTTCTAGAGAGGTTAATTCCGAAATTGTATTTTCATCCGTAATTTGATTATTAGCCAAAAACAATTTTTTAAGGGATGGTAGAGACGGTAATGTTGAGATGTCACTTACATTATTATTCTCAAGGTTTATTTCTTCTAGATGCGTCAACTCACTAAGTACACTGATATCATCAACATTACCTCCCACTTGAAGTACTTTTATTGACTTAAGATATCTTAAGTCATCAAGGCTAGTCAAAATACTTTCATAAATCTTAAGGACCGATAATTTGGGCAACTTCGGCTGAGTGGATGGAGCTACAAATCCATACAAATCTTCTATATAATCACAATTATGTAAATGTAATTCCTCTAATTCTGAAATTTTCTGTATTTCTTCGTCAATAGAAGTAAGGTTTCGTATTACAATTAGCCTACAGCTTATATCTATAACAGTCATTCTTGGTTCAGTAGGATGATTATTAGTTTCATAATAAGACTCTTGAGCTTCACTCCCTATTAATTGTGACAATGTATTGATATCACAATCCAAATCACTACAATGGGAGGTATCCGCATAAATACTACTAGACAATAGCACTAGAAACAGAATAATATTTTTTAAAGAAAAAGATTTAAACATGCTGTCCTTATCAAATTGATTTTAAAAATGAGTTCTTAAATACAAGCGACTTGTCAAGAATACTTCAAAATAAGTATTACACTTTTTTAATAAAATTTTCATAATAATTACAAGCCCTCATAATCGTTTACAAATATTGCAATATTCTAGATAAAAAAAAGAGGTTATTATAAATTCGTTTAAATTCCCGCTTACCACCACCCTATATATGACAAGAGATAAGGGTCTTAAATCATTAATTTGCGACATTCAATTGTAAACTTTCAATCTGCTTACCATAGGTATCGCTCATGAAATCACTACTTTCTAATGGGAGTTATATTAAACCAAGGTTAAGTAGATCTATTAATTATATAGACTTATGAATATTGCATTTTAAAACGGATAAGTCATTAATCGAACGATACAAAGTTTACAATTGAAAAAACCATCATCTTGACTTCTTGTAACTTAAACCATAACTAAATTTAAAGAGAATATTATATGGAAAATTACGTATGGGTAATTTTTCAAAATCTATTGGCCAATCATAGGGAAGCTTTCCTGTTGGTATAAAGTTATTTATAGCATACAAAAAGTCAGCAACTCCATCACCTTCTGATCCCGGTAACCACGCCACAACAAATGCATCACTCAGTTGTAACTCTTTGTTGATATTGATAGGCCTACCGGTAATGAGTACTGTAATAATTTTCTGACCCTTATCTTTACACTCACCTAATATTTTCTCTATTGTTGAAGGTAGTGCTAAAACATGATCACCTCTATGAGCATCACCTAAGAATTCTGAATAAGGCTTTTCACCGGTAACAACAACTATTTTATCAAACCCTTCTATCTCAGAGCAATTCTCACGCAAAGATACTGTTGGATTAACTTTTTTGAGAGCCTTAATGATCGAGGTGCTCCCCTCATAATTCGTCTTAGTGCCCTGCCACAGTACAGTCCATCCACCAGACTGATAGCCACTACGTGCAGCATGCTCTCCAATCACAATAATTTTTTCGTCTCTCTTGAGAGGCAGGGTATTTTCTTTGTTTTTTAATAAAACCATCGACTCTCTCACTGCTTGTCTGGCAACAGCTCTATGTTCTTTATGCCCAACAAATCGTGAAAACCCCCTAAAAGGAAAAGGGTTTTTGAATAACCCCATCTCATATTTCATTGTTAAAATACGGGTGACCGCACTGTTTATTCTTTCTTCGGGCACAGCACCTGAATCAACAGCATTTTTTAATGGAATAATAAAATCGTTATAGGTACTCGGATGCATTGCCATATCTATCCCGGCATTTACAACTGTGCGAGGCGGGCCAAAACGAGTACCCCCATGCCAATCAGTTAACACAACTCCCTTGAACCCTATCGAATCTTTTAGAATGTCAGAAACCAGATGCTTGCTTTGATGTACTCTTTCACCATTCACAGAATTGAGTCCAACCATTATCGATGATACACCATTTTTGGACGCTTCTATAAACGAAGGCAACAGTGATTCACGAAGTTCAGCCTCTCCAACGATAGCGTCCCCGGCATCTTTCCCCCCAGTTGTTGAACCTTCACCGATATAATGCTTTGCAGTGGAAGCAACTCTAAAAGCATTATGTCTCAATGGACTTTGCAATCCTCTAATAGAGGCATTCATAGCTTGAATTGTTAATTCTTTGTCTCGAGAAAACCCTTCATACACCCTACCCCAATTTTCATGCATTGGCATTGCGATACACGGTGCAAAGGTCCAATTAAACCCCGTCCCCACTAATTCTAGTGCCGTTATACGACCGATTTTTTCTATTAATTCAAAATTTCTCGTTGCAGCAAGACCTATATTATGAGGAAATATTGTAGCACCCCTGAAACTACCATGCCCATGATTTGCATCGACAGCGATAAGTAGCGGTAACCCTAATCGAGACTCCAAAGCTGCAGTCTGAAAACTATTCATTTTTTTCATCCAAGAACGTGCTGAATAATCAATGCTTTTGCCCAATGAATGCATTATAGAACCAAATGCTTGCTCAGATACTTCCTGTGTACTTAAATCATTCCACTGTATTTGAGTCATTTGAGCAATTTTTTCATCAAGTGTCATCTCCTTGAGAAAAGCATTCACGACCTCTTCTTTCGTTTCATATCCACAAATATTTATCTTTTCTGAGCCCCATTCACATATCATTTTTGAAGGGTGCATATCCGCTTCACTCCATTCTATTGGGTCTTGGAGTGCTGGTGATTTATATCTTCGATTTTCTACTAAATATGACTTTTTAACTGGCGTTACACATTGAGCCAAAATCAACCCAAAACAAATAATGACATTTACTTTTAAATACTGTTTAGCACTAACCACAAAAAAGCCCCAATGTAATATACATCAGTCAAAACTAGTTATTGTTGGGGTAAATGTCTTTTATACTAAGGCAGAAGCAACCGAAGCGATTTCAAAAAACCTCAAAATATGATGATATTTGAGATATACCCCATCAAGCAACCCTCCCCCTCTTCCCCTTCAAATATTTCTTCCTGCAATACTCACTATTAAACTGCTTGCGGATACTCGGCACATTACCAAAGGCTACATCGGCCCAGTCACGAATATCTATGACGGGGTCTTTTAATAGAGTAATTATCCGGTCTCGAATATTCTTTTTCTCTTTCATCTCAATACTCGCGAAATGAATAGTAGCCTGAAGGCCCGACAACTCATTAACCAGTTCCTCGGCACTATCAAAGAGCGCAGGATTGAGCACAACCCGTGTGGACTGTGGGTCAATATCTCTGCCAATGTTACACAGAGTCGTTATATCTTGAAGGACGCTCCCCATAGCCCGTGAGGTGTTGAGCTGTTGCATCTCTCGTTTTTTAACAGGGTCACTCTTATACACCAACTTAAACAGCCGTACCATTTGAGTACGAATAGCGAAGGCCTCAGGAGAGCGCTCAGTCCAATTACCTGGTTGGCTGTCATCAAGAGGTATTCCACCATTGTAGAGTATATCGGCATGAATGCCCGCGCGGGCCCTGATTATGGCTGTATGAGCGAGGCTCAGAGCGAACCCTGCCTCTATCAGCCTATTTCGGTGCTTTACTGCCATATAGCCCAGCTCTTCTGCCTCAAAGAAATACTGCCCAATCCCCTGATAAGGAAAAGTAAAATCTTTTAGAGGAGCGGCCTGTATCTCATTGATTATGTAGTTGTAGCACCCTTCTGGGCTTTCTGGTATACGATCGGTCTCTATATCGTATAATGACTGTGATGTACTCTTCTTTTTCATTATCGTACTCCCGATAAGTTGTGTTGTACATGCATGATCACTATCGGCCTTACCTCTATAGTACTCTCTATTGAAAAGCGTCTACTTTCAATGGCCACTGTACAGCACTGTATTGCGCATTATAATATATGTTCTCGTGCCCTAAGAGGCAAATGAATTACACGACTCACTCCCTATGATGCCTCAATGGTTGAAATTACTGTCTGAATAGTAAGAATGGGTGTTCGAGTAGACTAAAGAAGTGTCATAGTCTCAAAAAGCCCTACCCGAATGGGTACGTAGATTTCACATTGGCCACTCGGATACCCTCATTCACTCATTGGACATTCCACCTAATGATTCGGACACTCATTTTTATGAGTCAGACAGGTATTGTTGAGCATGGGTTATTCAACAGTATGACTCAGGTATTTACACTCAAATATAGGACACAGCAACAGAGATATAGCTTACCAATACATATGGTAAAACGGTAAGTATAGAGAAACATAATGACAATACAGATAAGAATACTTTTGGAACAAACAACAAAACATCATAAGCAGTGTATCAATTATATTTATCGTTACTATACAATATATTTATACAGTAACTCATTACAATACACCCTTTCTAAAAAACAATACGAATCATTTTATACCTTATACAGAAAGGTTTTATTGAGTTTCACAAGTTCATCTTACAATAAGTACAATGATTTTTGTCTTTGTATAAAATAGACCATCTGTACAACAAATACTCTCCCATAAAAAACTCGAAAGCACCTAATAACTCGCTCACTTTTTGTAAGCAAACAGGTAAAATAATGTTTACCGAATTATGTTTAAATAACAGAAACGGCACATTTAAAAATAGCGCTCATTTTTCTCTCTGAGTTGAGTGAAAACGTCTTGATAAAATAATAGTATTGTGCCCGATCCTGAGAAACGATATGATACAACTAATTGGACGCGTACGATTTTTGCGCATATTCTTTTAGGGTCACCTACAACAGCCCACATTTTATAAGGGCTATAACTTAATTCAATAAATATAAGGATTATCAATGTCAGATAATACACTCTACAACACTAAAGAAGCACTATTCTCTACCCTTTCTGAAAACAAAAGCGCCGAGTATTTCGATGAAATGTACGAAACCATTCAATCGGTACCCGATGATGAAACAACCCGACCCAACAGACCACTCAAGATTTTTTCGACAGAGGTAGAGGGCTTGATTACCATAATTAAACACAATGAAAAGCGTCTACTCGAAAAGAACTTCGACACCAAAATCTCAACAAGACTAGAGAAGCTTATCGGTGCATACCGCCATGCACAGAGTCGTATGGCATGGGCCACCGACTCGTATAGCGAAAGCCGTAAACGCTGGAAGGCACTTTCTCCTCTGGCTTTTGAACTCCGTAATGACCTCCTTAACGAGTATCGTTTTGTTGCATTTGGCAATGATGCTGTAACAAAGCTCATCAAAGAGGTATCACAAGGAAGAACCATTGCTGACCTTATTGAAGACCTCCATATTCTTGCACACCCTTCTGATGCAATTCGTACGCAACTCGAAGATATCAACTTCGATTTTGAGCAACTCAAAAATGCTGCCAATCTCGCATTTGAAGTGGGCACGATTCAAAAAGATGCAGAGCTCCATCGCTTTGCGGTAACTGAAGAGCGCAAAATTCGTGATAAAGTGGTCACATTACTTCAGCTCGAAGAGGCTACTATTCTCAGATGGGCTCGCCTGGTGTTTAACAAAGACAAAAAAGTACTCCGTAAATTCTTTAGTAAATACTCGCGGTCTCAAAATAATAAAGCTCGCATGGAGAACACCATAGAAGAGGATGAAGTACTCCTCCCCATGGATTCAGAAGACGAGATAGAAGAAGAAATTGAAATTGAAGAAGAGGTAGCGTAGCTGTATACAGTGAGTGCATCACAAGCAGAACAGGTGGTGCACTCCCTTATACCTACCATGAGAGGTAATTATGAATATATCAATTCCAAACAATTTCGACTTCTTGACCGTGATTCAGTGCCCATTAGACAAACTGCAATCCATGGAACAATCAGGACTTTTTCAAAAGAATCTAGCGCTTTCAGACGGCGTGTGGCTCACCAAGTGTAGTAATCGTAACTTTGGACGGATTAAGGAGCTCTGCAAGGATGAGGATGCCTTCTCTATTCTGAAGGTGCGTTATACCCATGGGAGTGAATTCTTCTCGGCAAATACCGTAGTAGAAGCTACGGGAAGGAGTGTACTTCAGTGATAAAAACGGCGATGCTCATTCTTTGTGTTGCCTCATTACTCTTTTCACAATTTCAAACCCTAGAGGAGACTCCATTTATAGGATGGAGTACTCCGACGGGGAATGATTTTAACGAGAAAGTAGTTATGGAAGCGCGGCCAATACTTAAAATGCCCTTTATAGATGGCGTTACCCCATTTATCTATGGGGATAGCACCTATCAAAGGCTCTCAATCATCTTTGACCCACACATTCGGATGTTGTATAAAAACTCAATGCCTGTGATAATGCCGAGCTATAGAGTATCCGCCTCTTATGCCCCTACCCGATATGTGAGTAGTATCAAAAGTTTTATTACTCCTATGATCGAACATGGGCATTATTCTAATGGTCAATCGGGGTGTGCTTTTGGGAGCTCCGAAGATGCAGACTCAACCTGTCAGGCTCTGTACAGTAACTTAGATGAACTCAACCTGGGTGAACAACTCAATAGACGGAGTGGTGAGTTCTCTACAAACTTTGTACGAAGTAAATTAAAGCTCATGAAGGTTATGGGGTTTTACCCAGGTACAGGAATGGTAGAAGATGCTCTTGAGGTAACTTTGGGGTATACGCGCTATATCGATCGGCTCTTTGGCTTTTCCATTGCCGGATATAATACGCTTGATACGAAGTTCTACTCAATGAACAGATATTTGGTTGAGGTAGCAGGGCATCATTATCTTATGCTGTTTAATGAAATGACGCAACTTCGGTATGGAGTATCGGCTCAGTATCTCCCCTCTCAGCACTCTCAGATCACTCCTTACAATATATCACTCTTTGGGAACTTTACGTATCCTTCTGGTGTCGGTGTGTTTGTTAAGGCAGAGAAAGGGCAAGACTTGTATAATGTGCGGATGGTTGATGATATCTTTCGGGTATTTATTGGGGTATCCTTCTTGTTTCGGTCGAGTGAGCCGGCCTATATAGAAATTACGGAGCGTTACTAATGAGCTATAGTGCACGCAGTTTCAAGCTCTATTTAGGGCCAGAGGAACAAGGTGGACCCGATTCGCTGTTAGAGCCTATCATTGGTTTTATTGATGATGCCAAGCCCAGAGAAAACCTATGTGTGGCTGTTCAGGAGATAGACAATAGAGAGATTACCGAGGCGCTCATACGGGCTCGGAGTCGAGGAGTCGTTATTGATATCGTTCTTGAGCAGAGTTATCTGTTGGCCTCTCGGAAACAAGTATCCCCTTTTGAACCATCGGGAAGTCACGAGATAAACAGAGAACTTTTCAGTGCCTTATGTCGTGCAGATATCGACGTAAAGGTTGACTTTAATAGTGCAATCTTTCATCAAAAGTTTATGATCTGTGGCGATTCAGTTCTCACGGGCTCCACGAACTTTACCGACACTGGGGTAACTAAAAACTTGAATCATGTGATCGTCATTCATAATAAGACTATCGCTAATCAATATCGTATTGAGTTTAATGAGATTCGTAGTGGGAGATTTGGCCGTGAAAGCATCATGAAAAGCGTAGCCCCAATTAACAGTACCGTAGACCGAATCAGAATAAGGGTACTCTTCTCCCCCGACCATACTCCTGAGCTTGAGATTATGAAACAGATTCTTAAGGCGAGGGAGCGGATTGATTTTGCGGTCTTTACCTTTGCTCAAAGCTCTGGAATTGATGATGCGCTGATTGCAGCTCAGCAACGAGGTGTGCGGATTACGGGTGTACTGGATAGGCTTCAGGGGAATCAAAAATGGGCTGCGACTCATAACCTCACGGAGGCGGGTATTTCTATCTCGCTTATTGGTAATAAGGGTGGTCTTGGTAAACTTCATCACAAGCTTATGGTTATTGATGATGCGGTGACCATATTTGGATCGTTTAATTATACGGAGCCTGCTAATCGGACTAACGATGAGAATATTGTTATTGTGGGTGATGTATTTGAGGATAATGTTACGGCGCGGGTTAGGCAGCGGGAGGTTGCTGTTGCGTGTCGTGAGGAGATCGAGCGGTTTAATAGATAGATTTTTGTAAGGAGGGAGGATTCATTGTCATAGTAACCAATTCCTAGTTCTCTCTTTCTTATCATCAAGCACTTGTCTTTCGGGATGGGTGCTTTTTTTGTGGGTGGACTTGTTCTTTTGGGCTATTGTGTGGGTGGTCAGTAGTTGTATTTTTACCAGAGAAATATGCAATATTGGGTACTTCTTAAAGTTGAAGCAAATGCCTGCAAATCATCACATCATAGAAAGAGTATTGGTAGCGAGAGAACGCCCCCGTCGATGATATACTGGCCCGTCCTTGCCCAGTATGAAAGAATGCTCATTTTTTTTAATGACCAATAAAACATTAGCTATATTCAGCTAAGTGTTTAAGTCTATTACTATTCAAAATTAGGAGTTATCTTGCAATACCTATTATTTGTACTCATTTTTTTTACTAGTTCAATTTATCCTAAACCACCGAGTAACGATTCAATTATTAGTACTATCAATAAGAGACAGATTTATCATTTAAAACTGAACAAAAAAGTCATACAAAGACTTGATTCTTTAAGCGCTCAAAATAAATCAATTAGAGATGTTGACTCCATTGTAAAGACACGAGACGCAGCACTTACATCTCTACAAGGGAATGTAAGTACATTAAATATAAAGCTAGACTCTCAAATAGCCAAATCTCTATTAATTGAAAATGCTTTAATAAGAGCAGAAACTGACGATATTAAGGATTTATTAATTCCAATAGTGTTGTCTATTATTGCAGCATTTATTTTTAAATTCATTTTTAACGATTTACCATATATAAGTAGAAGAAGGAAAATACGGCCTAAAATCAACCATCAATACATTGAAATATATGAGCTTTGTGAAAAAGTCTTCGATGAAATAATGCGTCCTAATCGTTTCTCTAATTCATATTATGGCCATGTGATTAGAAATAACAACATGAGTGTAACCGACTTCAAAGATGGCTTACAAAATAAAATTCTTAATGATTCCCATAACTTTGAAGATGCAATAAAGCTGCATATGGATTCAATTGGAAAAAGTGTTTGGAATAGATTAAATGAAATTATTAGTAAAATTATTAATATCTATGAATTTGAAAAATACTTACCCACAAATGAAATTACAATTCTTGAGTCAATTAAAATTGCTATTCATAGTTCAGAATTTAAAAAGTACAAGAAAAGAGTTAAGCAAGTTCGATGTTTTCCTAACTGCCTAAGAAGCGAAGCTGACAACATATACTCACTTTATAGGGAGTATATAAATATCAAAAAGGTAATCTTTGATGACAGCGTCTACTATGAGAAAGTTCATTATATAAAGATTGAGGATTTATATGATCATAAAAAATTTAAACAAACATGGAAGTATGCGTATAATATTTTAAAAAAACACCCTGAAAATAAACACAATTTGCAGCCCATAATAATTGCATCATATATACATTCAGGCATGCATGAAAAGGCAATGGATATAATGCGCGATGTTATAATTAATGACAATTTTCCAACATGGCAGTATTCGTGGGTGGCTTTAGAATTTGAAGATCAAGAAGAAATCAAAAAACTCCTAACTACTCATATCTCAAAGAACTTTTATACCAACCTTTTAAGAGGTCAAGAAGGTGCAAAAAACAACAAAATGGCTCAAAAAGAACAGATAAAGAGTTTAAAAGAATATTACAATAATCCAGATAGTAGAGGTGAAGAACTAAAGTTGCTAAGGAATTGATAGACATTATTCTCACAGGAAATCATGTCTACCGCACTCCATCGCCCTAATTTCGTGCGGCAAAAAACTGGATATTGGTGAGGCTTTTATTTAGAAAAGTGTAACTTAAGGGAGAAGATTTGCAGGTACTCGCTACAACAGGGTGAGCAAGCAATAACCGTGACGTAAGTGAACTGCATTCAGTCGGTCGCTAAGTTCCTCGCCTTCAGGCAACCCAAACAAAGCTTTGGAGTCCACCAACACCACTTTATTTTTCAAAAATGTAAAAACCTATTTTGAAAATATTTATTGCGTACTGGCACCCAAACGTTGGTGTGAATAGGTTAAAGTTATTACTTTTTTGCTCCAAGAAACCCACTGTCTTAGTGGCTTTTACTACTTTCATTTTAAACTTCAAAGCTCAATATTATGGACATTTACAATTTTGACAATCTGTTAACTTTTCAATCAGCTCCTAAAAATAAGGATGACTTTTCTAAATGGGTTTTACAAGAGGATATTTTCAAGTTCTTAATTAGAGATTTCTCTGATGACTACATAATTGTATATGCAACTTTACCACACCTTTACATAAATAGTGTGCTACTTCCGGTATTCGATAGAAACGAAAATAATATTAATGAATTGAAAAGATGGAGTTTAGATAATGACTCAACATGGGGTATCGGTTATTCTCATGATGATATATCGATTAGCGCACCATTGTCCAGCTGTGGGAGTAAATTGCTAAGTACTGGTGATCAACTTATCTTTTCAAGATCTTTTTCAGGAGCTGAAAGGTTAGGGCGTTATTTTGAAATAAATCAAAAAATCACCCATTTATTAAATGTACACTATATGGATGAAAGAAATGCATGGTGTAAGATTGATGCAAATGGAGATATACTAGATGTTATTAAAGTATTTGATTTAAAAGATGTTTCCAATAAATTTTTCTCTGGAACTGTAATTGGTTTAAAAAAATCTGAGCTTGAAGAGTATGCTACTGCAGCCAATATGGAACTAGTTCGATTATTTGATATTACTCGATACGATGAAGAAAATTTCAATGGATGGGGTAACGCTTCTGATAATCAGGTGGAATCGAGTTCTCCTGATGTTTTTGCTTCGTTGAATGTTTATCCTTCATACGGGAGTTATTCTCGAGGTATTAATTTTTGTGAAGTTAAATCAAATAAAACTGACCTTATAAACAAAGTTTTTAGATCTGGAGGAGAGTCTAAAAAAGAGTATTGTGAATTCATTACGCAAGATTGGAAAAATAAAAAAACAGTAAAAGTTTCATGCAATCCAAATAGTTTATCAAATTACTTTCAAGAATCAGATAAGCCGTTTGAGATATCACCCGTTTTCTTTCGTTCAGAAGTTATTTCAAAATATAAAGGTGATACTGACAAATATTATATTGATCATAATGCCATAACTTGTCGTGATGCTTGGCATTTAAAAACGTTTGATGTTAATGAAGCAGGGCAAGTTCATACTTATATAGGCTATCTAAGTCGTTTGCCTTTCCAAGAACAATTACATTGGCTTCAATACAATGAAGATCCAAAAGCCCCACTCTCTGAGCGGGTAATAAAAACTGATTTTGAGGGTACGTTCCATAATCAATATGACCCCCTTACCAGTTTTAAAAGTAAAATAAATGACTTAATTTATAAGAAAGTAAAATGGTGGAAATTAAGGCATTCTGAGTTATTACGCAAAGTACAGTATCCATATACTGCCTCAAAAGATGAGTGGGCAGAAGAAATTATGAATTTAGATAAAGTACTAGTAGAAGGCTTAGAACAGAGCCAGTTAAAAATTATTGCCAAAAACTTAGAATGTGAATTGCCTAAAGACAAGAATTTAAAATCATTACAGCTTCTTGATTTGATATTAAAGAAAAGCGGATTTTCAGATGAAAAGGCTTTTTCAACGTTGACCTCTTTTCATGTATTGCACAGATTGCGCTCCGAAATAAAGGGTCATGTCTGGAATTCTGACGCAGAAGCTCACAAGAAGAGTGCTATAAAAGATCATGGGTCATTTATGAACCATTACAAGAAAATATTAGGTGACTGTGATACATCACTTGATACTATAATGAATGTAATACAAAAGATGTAAACGATTAGGCTCCACTGACCGTAGTCCTTGCTAATTGTGGAGCGGGGTAGAGAGTTGTTTTTATTTTGAATGCCTTATAAGCACTACGTTCTATAGTGCTAAATTTTATATTTGCTATTGGATGTGAATATTGGATGAATTTTATGGATTTTAGGAGCTTTGTTGAAAGTTTAACAGATGAAGAAATTAATGAAATGAATAAAAAGGAGATGGACTCGGAAAAAGAAATGTTTACTGAGTTTGTTAAAGATCACGACAATGGTGTTTGCAATATGTGCAATCAAAAATTAACTGTAATCGACCGTGATTCGCCATGCTTTCATTGGTTTTTATACCCTAATGGAATAAAGAAAAGTGATTTTAAAAAATATCTTGCACAACCAATGAATAACTTTCAATTAGAAGGTTATTTACGTTGGCTAGCTACAATGGAAGCGCCTTTAAAAAATATAAATGACATGGTACTGGAGTCCACAGGAACGAAAATAAAAGAAATTACAATCAAATATAAAAACTTAGAATGGACTATTAATTATGGGAAAACGGATTATGATGGGCATGAAGGCTCACAAAATGCAGAATTTCCTCATTTTCATGTACAAATGTTGATTGATAATAGACCATTTATGAGATTTAATGATTATCACATACCTTTTTCTGAAGAAGCTCTCAAGCAGATAGAGTTTTTAAAAAATAATGAAGATATTGTAGGTATGTATAGTGGCGTGGCTCCCGGAATGAATGTGTTAGAAAATCCAGAACGATTAAAAATCATTAATGATGAAATGATTGCACTTGAAGATGAGAAAGGTGCTGCGTTTCATACAAGTACTCTATTTAAGATGCCAGAAGGTGAAAAGGCTACAGTTGGGGAAATATTGAAAATTTTTGAAGATGCAAAAATTAAAGGCCAATCTAAACGTCATGCCTTGAAAGATGTATTTCCTGGATCGACTATGATTACAGAAATCGGACCGGGTGAAGGAGTACCTGAAATGAAAAGCCGAAATAAGAGGAATAAAAAATAATTT
Organism: Fibrobacterales bacterium; assembly: GCA_051532035.1. Lineage (GTDB taxonomy): Bacteria > Fibrobacterota > Fibrobacteria > Fibrobacterales > JAOPTW01 > JAOPTW01. The sequence goes on from JAOPTW010000013.1 coordinate 322,305, forward strand.
TAAGAAAAGGTTTAGGTGATTTATGAAAACAACAATAATTTTGTTGTTCATTTGTTTTTCTTTGGGATCTACATCAAATAAATTAAAAGGTAATGAGATAGAGTGTAGAAACAAAAAAATTACAGTGGTTACTAATGGTATTTCAGCATTAGAATACACGCTAAGCAAAGAGCCAGGATTAATTGGTAGGGGGCGAATAAATGTTTATATAAATAATAATATTGATTTGTATATAACAGGAGTTAAGAAAGAGTTAGATAACATATATCAATACTTACATAGTACAGGAAATTCGTTAAAAATGGATACAAGCTCTTGTAATATAGGTAAGATCAAAAGACATAGTAAGTAGAAACTAATTTTGCTCCCTTATCCCTAAATCCGCATGAAAGCAGGCATTCAAAAAATAAAAACCTTAAATGCTTAGGGGAAACATCTCGATAACCCTTTGTAACTAGCTTCAACAACAAAACGTTGCGTACATTCTAATGCTTTACCCGAAAATTCAAGCATACCTTGAATATGGGTTTTACAAAGTATTTCCCCACCCCTCTCACCAAATCATTATTTAATCAGAGGCCAGTAACACATATATTTGAATATTTCACGCGATTGGATTATATTCATTATCTATTCAAAAATCAGTAAACCCTCAATTAGCCTAATGAGCCCCTCTTTCCTCGGGAACCGCTCCTAGGCCCTGGTAAATGATATGAAAAAGAAAATTGATAATGAGTATGGATACTTTGGCTTTGCAGAAGATAAAGATAAAATTATTTTTGCAGGACAGTTTAAGTCTATTAATGGAAGATTTGTTATTTCGCTAACAAGCTGTGTTTCAGATAAAAGCCCCTCTTTTTCTCCCTCATCTACTTATGATGTTATATATGGAATACTGAGTGATGGCAGACATGTTTCTCTGCATGATTGCTACAATAAAAGCTTTAGAATTGGCTCACATGCTGGTGGAGCAGATTATTTTTTTGAGAAAGGGTATATTGGTGAGTCATTCTTTAACGTTACACAAAAGATCAATAAGGTAACCTTTTCAACCAACCATCTTTTTTTGTGGCTTCATGGATGTATTGCATTCGATTCTGATATTAACATGAAGGATAAAACATGCACTTTGAAATATATTACACCACCAGATAAAGATTATAATTTATCTGGCTCTAAAAAGGCTGTTTGTAAATTTGAAGCTATTTTCCCTGGAAGTACATTCGCAAAATCTAAATACACTATAACATCCTTACCTAGGATCGAAATTAAGTCTTCCAACCATGTTTTTGTTGATACATTATTTGAATATATTTGGCAAATTCAGAGACTAATATCATTTTGTATGTTGGACAAGATTCATGTCAATGAAATAAGGGTGTACGCTAATGGAAGGGTGTATAACGTATTATCAGAAAATACATCTGAACAAGAATCACGAGAAATATTGCACCCCATGAGAGCTATTTTTTCCTTAAAAGAAGCTGATGCATACTTCGATAACATTTTTGAAAAGTGGACAGCATTTGAAGACAAATATGGTGAAGTATCGAGGCTTTTCCTGCAGTGTATCAATTTTGACGAATTAACACTTGATAATTTGGCAATTAACTTAACAACCGCTTTAGAGTCATATAACAGAATCCGCACTAATTCTAAAATGCATTTAAATGACCGATTAAAAGAAGAGGTATTGAGGTTTAAAAAATGCATAAAGAAAAAAAGTGCAATAATAAGGCCTACTTCATGGGCGCAACGCATTGCGGATACGAGAAACTATTATGCCCATATACTAAGTAACAAAGAAAAAAAGCGTCTTAAAGGTGCTCCATTGTTTTATGCAAATTATGAGCAACGCCATCTACTTATAGCAATAATTTTATCAGAGCTGGGATTAACAGAAAACCAAATAAAAACCATTTTTGAGACTAAAGCGTTCAACTAATATTGCTACACTTTAAAATACGTCGCAAAGGGGAAAGCAAAAGCAATTAAGAGAAGACAAAAAAAATAACCCTGATGATATCTGAAATAATCGCCTCACCCAATCAATAAATCATTAACGTAAGCCTCTACTACTTCTTAGCTTGTGTAGCCAGCCTCTCTCTCATAGGTAATAGAGGTGGTGACCTCACTAAACTTAACCACAAACTCATGTTGATTGATGATGCGGTCACCATCTTTGGTTCTCTGTAACCATACAGAGCCTGCTAATCGAACTAATGATGAGGATATTCTCTTATTGTGGGTGGTGTATTAGAGGATAATTAGGACGCACGGGAGAGACAAGGGGGGGTAGAGAGGAGATTGAACGAATTAAAAAAAGAATTTTGTAAGGAGGGATAAGTTTTTTACCGTCCCCCTAATCTCCCTCCCATATCATCAAGCGCTCACCTTCTGGATGGGTGTTTTTTTTTGTGGGGGGACTAGTACTATCGGGCTATTGTGTGATATGTTTTTTGTTTGTATGTTTGCTAGGTAATATAAAAAGAGACGTATATTTTTTAGTTCCTAATTCTCGGAGTGGGACTGGATGTACCCAATATCGTATTTTCATCGGAGAAGTATGTAGGGCGTACTTAAGGAAACAAATATTTTAGCAAACTCATTGAGCTGTTTTAAAGCTGCAAATATGCCATTTTCTTGCTAAAAAATGCAAAACACGAGGAAATTATTATGGATGATTTTATAAATAATGCTAATAAGCATATTGAAAAGTTTTTGGATTACTATTTAAATTTTCTTCATGGACCTGAATATGCTGTTTTATTAAAGGGAGACTGGGGAATTGGTAAATCATGGTATGTAGATCAAATCATAAATAAATATTCATCGACAACACAAAATAAATTAAAATTTCTTTATGTTAGCTTGTATGGTATTACTTCTTTTAGTGATATTGAGGATACACTTTTTCAACAGCTTCACCCTGTTCTTGCTTCAAAAAAAATGAAACTTGTTGGTAAAATATTAAAAGGCACGATCAAAACAACATTAAAAATTGATTTAGTTGGAGATGATAAACCAGATGGATCTATTTCTGCTAGCGTACCTGACATTAACCTACCTGACTACCTTAAAGATTGTCAGGATTACATTCTGATTTTCGATGATTTAGAACGATGTAATATCGATGTGATTGATGTTTTGGGATATATAAATCATTTTGTTGAGCATCAAGATAGAAAGGTAATAGTCATAGCAAACGAAGAAAAAGTAATTGAAAAATACTCTAACAAATATAAGGAAATAAAAGAGAAGTTGATTGGTAAAACCTTTTTAATCAAGCCTGATTTTGATAATGCTATCTCTCATTTTATTGAGCATTGTATTGGTTCTCAAATTAAGAGTTTTTTTAATAATAATTCAGGTACCATTAAAGAACTATTTTTTAATGCTGAACGAAGTAATTTACGTCATATAAAACAAGCTCTTTGGGATTTCGAACGGTTATATGATGTTTTGGAAAGTAATATTCAGTCAAAAGAACCTTTGGTGGTAGATTTGTTAAAAATATTTCTTGTTTATTCTTTTGAAATAAAAAATAACAACATTTCTTCTGATAGAATTGGTGACTATGCAACTACTTCAATTATGGCCGCTGCTTTTGATGATGAGTTTAAACAGTTTTCACAAAAATACCCTACCGTTGATACAGGAAATATTTTGTTAACTGGTGGAATATGGACTGATATTTTTGATAAAGGTATCATTGATGATGAACAGATTAATGCAGCACTGCGTAATACAAAGTACTTTGATGATGAAAATACTCCAACATGGAAAAAATTATCGAGGTACTTTGACCTAACTGACACAGAATTTGATGAATACTTAACTGATGTTAGATCTAAATTAGCTTGCCGTAGTTATATTGATGTCTTAATAGTAAAGCATTTAGCCGGGGTTTTTATGAGCCTCTGTGAAAAAGACATTATAGAAGACACTGAGCAGAGTTTAATAGATGACTTCAAAGCGTACATTGACGATATGGTCAGCAACAACACATTAGTTTTGAATAATAATTTGACTCCTCCTAGGGCACAGGATGGATCGTGGGATGGCTATGGGTTTTCTGGAACAGAAACTAGTGGGTTTCAGGCTGTTAGTCAATATATTGAATCTTGTTATATAGTGGGAATTCAAAGTAAATATTCAGAATTTGCTGCAGAAGTTATGGAAGACATTAAAAATCAAAATGGTGAATTCTACTATAAAATCGCAGTGAGCAATGTTAAAGAGTCACAATACTTCGATAAGCCTATACTTCAATATATTAATAAAGAAGAATTTATATCTACTATAAAGGTCATTACCCCAAGTGAGTTAAGAAAAGTACAATATGCCTTTATAGAAAGATACAAGAATGTCACATCCTTTCCTGATTTAAACCAAGAAAAATATTGGTTACAGGATGTAGAGGCAGCATTAATGCAAGAGGTCACAAATGCTAGCGGAATTTTAAAATATAGACTTAAACAGTTTAAGGAAGGATGTCTTGAAAAATCGATTAAATTACTGTAAAGTTTATACCCCTTAATATTACTTCGAAATTTTAAGGGGTATCGAGAGATGATAACAATAAACACTTTCTCTCTCACTAAAACAGCTGAGGCCGTCGACATTTTTACCACTGAAATACCAAAACGGTGCTAACATTAAGTAGGTATCCTTTTAAATATCAAGCGATGAAAACCCAACATCCTTTGGGTAAATGAAAAGCAAAATAGAACAAAGATTTTATTATCTTTTTTAAATCTATACAAAGGAAGTTAAATGGCACTTTTTAATTCATTGGGCTTTTCCCAACACCCCTTTAGTAAAACTAATGCTGATGAAGAACCGGATTTAAAAGAATATTTCGTTCCTCCACCTTATTTTGATGCCGTTATTGGGGACTCAAATAATCCATCTCCAAGTATAATACTTGCTCCAAGGGGGGCGGGCAAATCAGCATTAAGAAAAATGGTAGAAGCAGAATCAAATAAAAATCAGTTCCTTTCTGTTACTTATGATAGATTCGAATTTACAACTGGTACAGATATAGATGATATTACTCTCCAGTATCATCTAAGAAATATAATTACTAGGGTGTTACTTTCATACCTTTCTTATTTGTCTGAATATCCAGATGTCCAAAAGTCCTTATCTAAAGATGATAAAAAGTATTTAGGAGTGTTTGCCTCCACTTATCTTGGTGACCTAAATGGTGAAAGATTACAAGAGCTACTAAATGATTTAAAAAGTCTGCCTGAAAAATTTAAAACATTTTGGAAACAAAATGTTGGTGTTATGGAGTCTGTTGTAAATTTTGTCCTCAAAAACTATGATTTGGAAAAAATCGATTTGCCAAACATGCAAAATGAAGAAAAGCGATTATCTGAAACATATAAGCATCAACTCACTACTTTGCTGGAGTTAGTAAGAAAAATTGGTTTTAAATCCATATACATTTTGATTGATAGAGTTGATGAAACTGAATTAACTGGTAATGACCCGGAGGCCACTTACAAATTGATTCAACCAATTATTCGGGATTTAGATTTACTTGGCTTGCCTGGGTTTGGTTTTAAGTTTTTTCTATGGGATAAAATATTGCCTTTTTTTAAAGAGGATGCACGCCCTGATAGGGTTTCAGAATACAAGCTAAATTGGACGAGAGATAATTTAAAGAAAGTTTTGAATGAACGACTTAAAGTTTATAGTTCCAAAGACATTCAAAATTTTCAACAAATGTGTTCTGATCAAACAAAATTAAATTTAGATGATGCTATTTGTATTATGGCAAATGGTTCACCAAGGAATTTAATAAGGTTTTGTGAACAAATCTTTGCAGTGCAAGGAGAAAGAAATCCAGAATCTAAAAAAATAGATTTTGCATCAATTGATATTGGTATTACAAATTTTAGTGAGAAATTACTTTATGAAATATATCCTGAAAAACATGTAAAAGAAATACAAAAAATTGGAAGAGAAATATTTTACATCAGTTTTGTCGCATCTAAAATATTTAAAATTTCTACTCAAGCTGTCAGAAGTAAAGTGAAGGAATGGATAAATTTGGGAATCATAAAACAATCTGGAACGGCTGTTATAGATAATGCTAACAAACCCGTTCATATTTATTGTGTGATAGAGCCAATAGCAGTACGACTAATTTATAGACAAGAGCCCTTCGATAAATTTATTAATAATCGATGGTTGGTATGTGGACATTGTCTAAAGGATAATCTCATGGATATTTCTTTGTATCCAGAAGGTAATGATGCTACTTGTATTAATTGTGGGAGAAACCTAATTTAATTTATCCCACTTTTCATCATCAAAGACTCACCTTCACACAGGTTTAAACCCATCTCGTTATCACAAAACTTGACGACCCCAACAGCGGATATTACCCATGGGCCTTGAAGTGGTTCAAGGAGTATGATTTGATATTATAGATGTTCAGTATGATAGACTGTGTACGCTAAGTTTAAACAGGGCTAATTAGGGAAGTTATAGCAAGCGGTTCTATTCTGTTTTTTATGACTATAACTCAACTGCAACACCTTCTTCTACAAGTTTTGATATAACCCTATCAAAATGCTGTCTGACCATATTGAATTCGTAATCAGGTCCAATTATAACGTTATGTCTTTTTTGGGAAGGTGATTTTCTATTAAAATATTTTCTAAATACGGCTTTGATGTCACTTTTATTACCGTGAATCACCCAGCCCTTTTGAGTCATTACGTTATAACTCATGATAATACTACAGATCTCATATTTTTCTATCATCATTTATACATACCTTAACAGACGTAATTAGCTATTATTGATCATCGGCAATTATCCCCACCTTCCTGAGGTACAACAATGAGCATTTTCGAGAAAATAGCTAGTCAATCTGATTTTATAACAAACATTAATACTGTTTTATCATTGCTAGGGTCGAAAAAACCCAAGACACAGAAGGATAGAATAGTTAAAAAAATAATAGAACGTGAAGCAGAAGTTATGATACATTCCATTCATCATAACTATTTGAATAATGAGCAAAAATTTTATAAAAAATTAATCTATCTATATCGTTTAGCTCAGAAATTAAAATAGTTCTCTTTGATCTCGCTGTTTATCGAGTTTTTCACTTTACAAGCTGTATTCGCCTATGGTTAATGTGTGCTCCTATACGGCAACCGGCTAAGTTGATTATCAGTCGCAAAATAATTTGAAGTATTTGTTAGGAGTGTTTTATTTGTCATTTTCCATCATTTTTTGATGCCAACTACAGTACCCGCCGTTATCTAATGCTGCAAGCATCTCACACCATGGTATTTCATCATGACATTTACACTCTTTTAATACAAAATGGTCAGTCACTTCTTTCTTAAATACAAATTTCTGTTTTTCAGAAAGATTATGTTCGCCACCATCATCAATGACCTTTTTAGTAATAGCAATTGCTTTACCTCCATCAATCATACCTGAATCAAGTAAGCTCTGAAAAAAATCTTCGTATTCTCTGTCTTCAATTTCCATTTTTAACCTTTTTACCTAGAGTTATATTTCGTCCTTAATATACGTGATAATTCGTTAAAAATCAACATTGTGAATTTTTAACAGGTGTACTTGCTTGTCCCCCGTTTTTACCCAATGTTAGAAGTAGAGGTTAAACCCTAATTGCATCATTCGAGGCTGCCGCCTACCATTACTCTTGTTCATGTTCAATAGTCTCAAAGCGAATATACACCACCTACTTCTGGGTTTGTGGAAAGTACAGATTAAGAAAGAACATGATTATTCACAGGTGTTGTTGACCGAACGGGCCTCTGATGGTTTTGTTTTCTTTTGGGGGAGTGACTAGGCTATCGCCTTAATGGGCGATATTGTGCCTTCAGGCAATAGTGGAGAGTCTATGTCTTGACCTATTGGAAAAGAAGGTAGACAATTTCTGTCTAGTGCCTCATTATTTCTTTAGGGCTTATTTTTCCTGAAGAAGCTATATTTGAAGTGTTAGGAGAGCGATTTGAGCTTCAGCCAATTGGTAATGAAATATTTGAAATACACCGTAAGTTAATTGGATTTGTAAATAATGGACATACTTTTAAGGGTCACAGATAATAGCTATTTATAGTTCTAAAACAGGTTCCATATAGCAGTCAAGAAAATCTTCTGTTACACCTCTAAGTTTACGTTTCTGACATAAAGCATAAAGCTCCTCTACTGCAGAATACGTAAAATATCTGGTATTAAGGTCTTTGAATTGGGGTTTTGTTGCCTCTCTAATGACTTTGTCTCTATCTTCATCCGGAGCAACTATTACGTATCTCGTTGGAAATGGCGGGAACTTATCCTTAAAGTTTTTCATTCTACTCAAACCACTTGTTACGCCTGTAGAATGCTCGATCTCCATAACTGCGGGCATTAATGTTCCATTTTTGAACCATATGCAGTCTATAAGCAAAGCAGCTTGGGCAGCATCATCATATGCACTAAGTAATTGTTCATCTTTAAGTGATTGAATAACTCCATCATATTCGCCAATTTTTTTGTTTTGATATAGAATGCCTTTATCATTTTGCGCAATCCACGTTCTAAATTCTAATTGTTTGCCAATGAAGTAAAGTGCAATTTGTATTTGAGCATGTCTTCTTTGTATTTCAATATCTATTCCTTGTGTTTCGTAGTCACTTGGAATTGCGAGAGAATCATAGTATGCATCAAAAGTCTGCATTTCAGATATAACCATATCAGTTTCAATTTTTTGTTTAACACCATTTTGATGAGGCTTATCAGGCATCCACATTAGATGTTTATGGCCATCTTTAACTTTTGTCATTCCATCTTTGTTTTCTATACGCCCCGGAAAACAAAAATAAAATTCAGGTGTATGAGATATAAGTGCTTCCAGGACACTACGAGTATTATAGCTTCCGCCTAGTGTTCTGTCAAAATTTAAAGGTTGGTTGGGGCTGAAAGCATTGGCAATTCTCCATATCATTTCAGTAGAGATGGGAACGGTTTTTGCGTTGCTCTCGATTCCTCCTTTACTTGGATTCCATCTTTTTACTCTAATTGGACCTTCAGGTAAATCAACACCGTCAATTTTGATTAAGGATTTTGTTTTTTCATTGATATAATTGTATGCAACATTTTTATCAAGTTGATTGATAAATGTAACGATATTGCTTGCAGTTAATTTTCTCACGGCCTACTTCTTTTTATCGTTAGTATTCTCTATAAAATATAAGATAGTTTCTGCTAGCCCTTTTGCGGCTAAATATGGGACCCCATTGCCTATGGTTTTAAACATATTTGTTAAAGATATATGGCTAGGTATGACAAAATTTTTAGGTAACGACTGAACTGCAAGTGCTTCGGCGGCGGAAATACGCCTTGCTTTATAGGGATGTATATGCACTTCATTGTTGCCATAGGCGGCTGTTGGTGAGTACCTCCAACGATGTAATCGTTTGTACGATTTCTTTAAATCATCACCTTCGTCAATCTTTTTAAATTTTACAAGACCAGCCCTAGGAGTGAAGTGGTGTTTCGAATTTGGATGCTCTTCAACTTTGTTTTTCTGGAACCAATATTCTACAGTAAGTTTCTTAATTATTTTAGCTGGTGGCGAAGTAACAGAACCTTCTTTGAATTTATCTAAGGAAGGCCATGGCTTATTCAATACATCTTTTGCATTATAAATATTTTTTTCATCCCAACAGAAGGAAGGAATTGTGGAACCATTAACTTTTAATCCCATAGTCTTTAGTGTTTCTTTCTTAAAGCCAATTAAAATGATTCTTTCGCGGTCTTGTGGTGCACCATATTCGAGGGCATTAATCAGTTTTTCAGTAAGACAATAGCCATTTTGAATGAGCTTATTTTTCATAGATTCAAAAAATTCACGATGTATTTTAGTTCTATATAACCCTTTAACATTCTCAAATAGAAAGAAGTCGGGTAAGTTTTTTGTGATAAGTTCAATGTATGTAGATGATAGTATTCCATTCTCACCCTTTATTCCTTTATTCTTTCCGGCAACAGAAAAGTCAGGGCACGGAGGTCCGCCAATGAATCCTATAAGATCAAAATTTTGTTTGGCATCTAGCATAGACTGTTTTAAAAATTTCGCTTCATCCTTTTTTAAGAAATTGGTTATATCGCCAATGTGGTGGCCGTATCTCGGGTGTGGGATCTCTTTAAAGCCTTCCCTTGCACCTTGGTAAATTTCCATGAATGGAGCATGGAATTCATTAACAAATACAGTTTCAAAATTTTGAGTAGTTTCAAAGCCGAGGTCTAAGAAGCCGGCTCCGGCAAAAAAGGAAAAAATTCCTGTTTTCATATAATAGTCTTTGTTTTGGGAATATTTAAAAGGTAAAATATTCCCTCAAAATTACCATGAAGAGATACCTTTCCTCCATTTTATATCAAAGAATTTATTGGTATAAATAATAATTATCGCTGTAAAATCAATAAAAACTCAAACAAAGGTCTCTTTATTAACTAAAACAGCAAAATGTAGTTTTACAGGTGATAATACATTTTAGGGAAGTAGGTTTTTAAATATCAAGGTCTAATTAGCTATTTGAAAAGCACCTCCCCTCCCCTCACATCAAATCAATATCAAATCAAGGGGTCCAATACCATATTTATAGCACCTCCTCTAGTCAACAATCACAAGAATAGTACATACAACCCATCTTCCGAGTTCAAACAAAATACGCCCTAATCATTTTGAGGAAAGATTTTCTATATAACCTTGAGTAAGCCCTCTGGCTTGATTCCAAGCGCCCCAAGTATGGCTTCTCGCTATCGATAGAGCCTCCCCCTTTCACACCGGATGAGGTATATTTTAGAGAGGTAACAGCGGAAATGGCGATTATATCAAACTAAAATACTAGTTTTGGTTGTCTCATGTATTCAGCCACTATATTAACTAAAAAGCTTTAACACTCCCCAAAATATAATTGATATTAAACCCCAGACCATTAAAACTCCTAAATAATACTCCAGCTTTTGATTACTCATAATTGCTACCTTTCGAATTTATAAGGTTTAACGATTAATATTATCTTTTTGTTACCTAATACCGAATTTTAAGTGTCTATTATCAAATTAATTAAAACATGATCAACCTGCATAACTATAGCATGTAAAGAAATTCAAAAGCAGCCCTCCCCCATTTCACACCTGATAAGGTCTTTCATTCCTGCTTGTGATACGCCTCTTCTGCCTGGCATACTCATTCCGCTATAATAACGGATAAAAGTAGACTCAAGTAGATGCCGCTATATTGATTGTACCCAAAATATAATAGGAGTGGTGTAGTATGATCACCGTACAAGTGTCAATCCAATTGGAGTACTTGTTCCATTGATGAGAGAGTATATAGTGGATTTTGAAAAGCCGGTATAGCTCCGAAATTGATCGATGCCCTGATACATTCCATTATCTATTGCTTGAAGAAGACTATTATGAACATTACTGAAAATAGCTTTTACGGCTTTTTTCTCTCCAACGGTAATTTCTTTACGTTTCCCGCTTAGTATCCGGTAAGTTCGCTCATGGTAACCCCAAGGGCGTCCCTAATTCGCATTAGAAAGATATATGTATACTATTGAAAGAGTCCCCCTTGCCCGAGTTAACACAGGGTCTCTAGCCCAATACCACGACCACATCAAACAACAAATTGTTGCTGGTCCTTATGGTGAGCCATGGATGGAGCACGTACTGAGTACCCCGTTGGATATATTCCTTAATTATTTGTATCAAAGTGACTACCTGAGCAAAAGGTTTTAGTGTGATGAAAGAAAGAACCAGGATGAGGGAGGTGTGTATAGGAGCACAATAAAGTAGAGGGGGCTTGGTTACCATACGATGCCCGATCGTGGAAGAGTGGCTATATGTGACATACAGACCTATAATGATGATCAAATAACTGAATGTGGAAAATACTGTTCTACGATAGACAAAGTGAAAAAATACTGTGGCCCTCACTCAAGTCATGACCCTTGCTCCAGTCCATTAGCTGTGTGTGTGCCTGGGTGTTTTTATTAGGCAAACACCACTCCCCCATCACCTCCCAAAAACACCAACAATAACCCCATTTTCGTCCAAAATCACCCACCCCACTGAACTCTACGGGTCAAAATAACTTACATTTACCTGCGGGGACATACATTATGTGATTTTCACACAATCACCTGATGATATACATACATAGTTGGGGAACTAATGAAACAAAAGTCTAACTCTTTTTGGGTGATCTATTCGTGTGCGGTCGCACTCTCAATTGTATTTTATTTTATCTATACCGCACGTCCAGAAGTCGATGGACTCACAAAAGCTACAGAAACTACGTGGCCTCAACCGCTCCCTGCTGAAAGCGAAGAAGACCGAGAACGTTATGGCGATCATAAACGTCGCCCGTGGACCAAAGAAGAGGCCGCCTTTAATAAAAAGCGTTATGAAGACATCAGATCTCCTCTGTCAACTACTGCACTTGGTGCTCCAGCTCCTGTACCCACTCTAGAATCTCTCGCTCCTGCAGAAAAAGATGGATTTATTAACCTTGCAAACAACACCTTTTCTGGTAAATGGACCAGTAGAGGCCCTAAGAACATGCCCGGCGCCTTTCAATTTAGTGAAATAGACGAAGGGACAGACACGGTCTATGCTGTCAGTATGGGACATTATGGGGGCGTACAGTTCATCTATAAAGGGACTCTTGCCGGCGATGACTGGAAGATCATCAATCCCAAACACCCCTCACGATTTGAGGATCTCATGGTTGTGCCCAATGGTTCTCAGAGGAGAATTATTGCAGGAGAAGAACAAGGAGCTATCATGTACTCGGATAATGCGGGAGCAGCCTGGACCTTTTCTACAGGGATTACAAATGGTATCACCAGCACTATTGTTAATAGACAAGACAATCATACCATCTATACTACTGATGGCAAATCTATTTACGTTTCATACGACCTTGGTTCAACATTTAGTCTCTTTCAATCTTTTACTATAAACACCCACGCCCGACTGTATACTCCGCGTTGGGACATACAACCCAATGCATCGGATGTCTATTTTGCCCATGGAAGCACGTTTTACACCCTCAATAGTGCGAAAACTTCTTTTGTACAAACGGGTACAATTGCTAGCGGAGCTGAGATTGGCCTTGGTGGAGACACACGCCGACTCTGGATGACCCAAGACAGTAAAGAATGGTACCACAGTGTGGATGGCGGAGCAACCTGGAATTATCAAGCAACCGAAAACTGGTGGTACAGCAGTATGAAAGCCAACATGTCTCAAGGCCAGTACCCAGGAATACATCCAGAAAACCCTGATATCATTATTGGTGGCTATGCATTTCCACTCTCTTCGCGTAATGCCGGTCAAACAACAAACTCAGATGCAAAAAACTGGTGGGGACACTATCAAAACGCCGTAGGAAATGATCAACGGGTGCGCATTCACTTTCATCCCGACCACCAAGCATCTCAGTTTTTTTACGATGCATCAGGGACTCTTCTCTCGCTTCGCTCTACTGATGGCGGAGTTTTTAAATCATACAATGAGTGGACTAAAACATCTTACCCAACCTTACAATCAATAGAAGACGTCTTTTACAATATCACCCTTTTTAATGCCCCTACACAAGAGGCGTACCGCGGTGGTTTTATTTCGGGCAAACACAACTCCGATGACATGACTGCCTGTACTCAAGACCAAGGCTGGCAAAACACCCGTGCCTCAACCTATGGGACTGACCTTCTCTCATGGGACCAAGTGGGCGGTGGTGATGGACCAAACTGTATTTCGGGTGATGGACTTATTGCATGGAGTTATAACTATCAAGGGAGCGATAATTTTAAACGTATCGAACTCTATGATGCTTCTGGCACTTACAAAGGACTCTCAGGAGCTACGTCAAGCACCTATAACCCCAATTATTCAAAAGGCACCGCCTACTTTACCCCGGGCGTGGGTGATTGGTCAAATGGCGATCTCATATGGACCATGAGCCATAGACTCAGAAAATTCGAATACAATGGCGGCGTCATTTCGAGCACAGAACACGACCTCAATGAGAGTCAATATTTTGTGCAAGGGATCGCCCAATCACGAGAAAATCCTGATATTGTATTTGCCATGGAAAACGGCTATGTGTATACGTCTACAAACCGCGGCGATTCGTGGAGTCAAGTTGCATCGAATAGCGCAACAGGTATAAGTGGTACCCATGGCATTGGACGAGGTAATTTTGGTATGGGTTGGGCAATCGACAACCAAACAATTCTCTTTGCAACGGAATCTGGAAGTGCGGTTCACACCATATTTTCAAAAGACGGTGGGTATACCTGGACCAATGTCACAGGAACAGGAATTAATTCCTTCCCGTCAGCTTCGGTCAATGGTATGACTGCCAATGAAGCTGGCACACTCATTTTCGCATCTACCACTGCAGGACCCTATGTATTTGTAGTCGCCGAAGAACACTGGTATCCCCTGGCGCTCCAAGGATCAGTACCCATTTTCTCTGGGCAGGTAGCCACCACGGTCAAAAAGGACGATTCCGAGATTATACGTTTCTCCACTTGGGGGCAAGGCATTTGGGATCTCACTTTAGCGCCTGTGATTCCCACACTTGATATTACAAGCACAACTCCTAATGTACTTATAACTACTCAAGACTCTATCACCTTACACTGGAGCTCCAATCAGTTAGAGTATGTTATCGTAACACTCAACCGTACTGACTCTCTACCCGATACCCTTGGTATTGCTGCAACCCAAACGGGATCATTCACTTGGCCCATTTCTGACTCCCTTATCAACGCTGATTCATTTTCACTCCGCATTCAACACAGTGTATCTCTCACCTATGATGAGACCGAAGTATATACCATTATCCCTCCTGATGTAAACATTGCCCTCAACAAAGAGAGTATCGTATCATCCACCAATGAAGCTGACAGCAATTCCTTTGTGAACGATGGTGATTCTGACAACTACTGGCGCAGCGACGCAACAACGAGCGACCAATGGGTAGCCATAGATCTCGAAGATACATTCCACATTGGTGTGATAGTTATAGAATGGGGAGCGATTCTCCCGGAAACCTATACTATAGAAATGTATGATGATTCAAGTAACTGGATAGCACTCACCTCTGATTTAAAGCCTACGAACCCTGTAGATATACTCAATCTTAACACAGGCTTTACCAATGGTATTCGTATCCGCAGCACGCACACAGAGCTCAACGCATCAGCCATTGTAGAGCTCACGATACACGAAATACGTATCTATGAAAACCAAAACCCAATACTCCCTCTCTCATCGTCTGAGGCCGAAGAGCTTTCCAGTAGTTCGAGCGGCCTCTTTGACAGCTCAATAGGATACACTCAAGATGGCGCGGGATCAAGCAGTGAGGGTGAGTTTACTAGAGAAGAAAGCTCTGATGAACCCTCACCCATTTCAAGAATAGTTTATCAAAAAGGTTTGTATTCGATGATCGTGAATACAGTAGACTATACTGACCGGAGCATCACAGTCCCTGAGTCAGTAACATCCTATGAAATATATACCATTCATGGAGAGCGTATCAAATCTGGAACGGTACACAATGGCACCATTACCTTTTCGAAAGACATACCACAAGCCCTCCTCTTTATACAGTTTAACCAGTAGAGTTGCACAACGATACACACGTTAATGAGAGAATAGAGATACCTATGGCAGAAAACAAGAATACATTAAAGACCATCAGAAAAGTTCACCTCTGGCTATCACTGATTGTTATGGTTCCCCTGGTCATTGTCTCGACAACTGGTCTCATTCTCATGTTCAAAAAGCAGATTGAATGGATTCAACCGCCAACCCATTTGGGAACAACCCAGTCCTTTACCCTCACCCCCGAACAAATTCTTGAAGCCTGTCGTATAGACCCACGAACAACCATAACAGAATGGAATAACATACGACGACTTGATGTGCGGCCTCACAAAGGGATCATTAAAGTACAGGGCCCGGATAACATTGAAGTACAACTGGATGCTGCAACAGGAAATATCCTGCATATTCAAGAGCGCAACTCTGACCTTATAGAAAATATTCACGATGGTTCATATTTTGGAGACACTACCAAATATGCACTCTTCTTAGTTGCTGAACTTTTCTTTGTACTTCAACTTATTACGGGTATCTATTTGTTTGTTGTGTACGCGAAGAGAAAGCATAAAAAAAGAGTTTAAAAACTCATTTTCCCCAACGTTAATACTGCATTTACCACAAAGCGAACGACTCATTCCCCCCAATAGAAGCAAATATATTTTTACATTTAAGTTTTAATCATCTGGAGACACCAATGAATTTATCATTCTTACCTATATTACTCATAACAGCCCTATTATCACTGATGGGCTGTAATCCTTTTTCAGAATCAAGCAGTGCATCCACAATCGGCAGCACTGATCCACTCTCTTCTAATGAAGATCAACCAACAAGCCTTGTTGATAGCCCCGAATCAATAAGTGACATACTCTATAATGTTACAACCGTCTATAAAGAAGCACGAAGTTATAAAGATACAGGGAGAGAATATACTTACTATTTCGACATCGGTGAAACAGAATCAAACCAAAGTAATGAATCGAAATTTTCTACAAGCTTTAAGAATAATGGTCAATTTAGGTTTGTCCATGAAACTGGCGAATGGAGTTATTTTATAATACACCGAGATCAGGATTCAACGATGCAACATTGGTGGAACCTTAGTGACTCTCTTTTACAAGACTTTGAATCTCTTTCTACAATGTTAGCAGTTATGGTTGGAGTAACAAGTGGCACATCATATAATATCTCATCAATGCTATTACCGTCCAATAGCCCTTTTGCAAGAAACTTTTTTGATATGTACCCTCCTCAAATTCAATTAGACGATTCAGATATTCGTGGGGATGAATGTTATGCATTAAAGCATACCGAACCTGAAGATGGTGATATTACCATACTTTATTTTCGAAAAAGAGATTATCTTCTTCTCAGAATTGAACAAGAATCCTTTTTTAGCGACTTCAGAACCGAAAGCTTCGTAGATTATTACCCTACCATTAATGAAACTCTTTCAGAAGACGATTTTGAGTACACTATCCCTGATGAATACTTATAGATAAGCAAACATTTCTCTAATCAAACATATTCATCGGTAACGTTTTCTGCTGATGAATACTATTTTAAAGAAAGCATATCTTAGTGTTTCCTGTCCCCTTATCATACTGAATCCAATTAGTATAATTATACCGGGACACATGCACACTATTGATTTTCAGAAAAAAGGAGAGCGGGTAATTCTGCCTCTACTCAATAGTATTGTTCCTTTTAACTACCATAAAAAGGAAAGTAAATGACACTATTTAAACAATTACAATTAACACTCATAACTGGCTTAATGCTTGGAACAACAGCATTTGGCGGGTATCAACTCTCTGAACTACCAACACCAGACATCAGAAACCCTAAATACTCACATGCGCTCGAAAATGGAGTCGTTTACTGGGGGGGAGAGCCATCAGAAGAGGTATCTTGGTCGGATATTTTTAAGTCAACTCAAAATGAATATACCAATATCAGCAACACTCCTGATACTTGGGAGCACTATAAAGCGATAGATGGTGAGACCTATGTCTATCAACAAGATCGTACGGTCTTTTACTTTAATGGGACAGAAGACATCACCATACTCACTGACATCGGTTTCTCTATGGGTCCTATGGATCTTGATAATGGTCAATTTGTTTTTACCAGCTATGATGGTGACGATTCAGAAATCATGCTCTATGACGGCTCCAATCTTATTCAGATTACGGATAATGATCGTGATGATACTAGCCCAAAAATCAGTAATGGTGAGATTGTTTGGGTCTCTTATGACTACCCTACCCCAGGGTCATTTATCCACCATTATTCAAATGGCGTAACCACAACTATTTCTGACATTGGCACCAATGATAAACCTGATATTGAGAATGGTACTATCGTATGGCAAGGACCAGGAATTGAGGATGAAACAGATATTTTCCGCTATAAAGATGGCATCACCAAAAATCTGAGTGTCAGTGGGTACCACGATCAAGAGCCTCAGATCTCTGAAGGCCAAGTTGCATGGAAAAGCCGCTACTACCACTTTACTGCTGAAAAGGTAAATATAGAACATTTCGAAATCATGTTCTATGATGGGCAAACAACCACATCTATTACTAGTCAGGATCTGAACTATGATGATTTTGACTTAAACAATGGCGAAATTGCGATCTCTGCATACTCTAAAGAAGATTACATCGGGTCTATTCATCACTGGGATGGCATAGCTCTTCACACAATTTCAAATAATGATGACGGCACATCACGCCGCAGTCCAATGGTTGAGAATGGTTTGATTGTTTGGGACGAGTGGAGTTCAGAGAACGGTTCAAGAATTATGACTGCACGTAAAACTGATTTTAACCCTGAAGCGACCTATGCGCTTATATCACGCAGCAGTGGAAGAGCACTTGAAGTAGATACACAAAGCGCCCAATGGAACGGTGGCTATATACAAATTTGGGATTACTATGGTGGCGACAATCAACTCTGGAACATAATCCCAACTGAAGCAGGATATAAACTGATCAATAACCGTTCGGGTAAAGCACTTGATGTTGCAGGACTCGCTACTTATAATGGTGGTACTATCCATCAGTGGGATTACGTTGGTGGCCAAAATCAGCAGTGGAACTTCACGCACCAAGGTGATGGCTCATACAGTATCGTAAACCTCCTCAGCGGCAAAGCGGTGGACGTTAAAGACAACGGTACATGGAATGGAAACGCTATCCAACAATGGGATTTCCACGGTAACGATAATCAAAAATGGGATATAATTATTGTAGAATAGTTATGCTCATTTATTGAAATTATAAAGGCCACCTAATCATAGGTGGCCTTTATGTTTTCCGTGATTTAAACTCGAAAAGATGGTTTTGTTATATTCCCATTACTTAAGAGTCTATTTCCATTTAGTTATGCGCCATTCTTTCTGTTCATCTTCAGAAAGGAATGACCATGCTACAATGCGACTCGATTTATTACCCGTGCCCATGGGAATTGTTTTGACCTGAACCGCGCCAGCTCTATCGAGCAACTTATAAAAACCTTTCAGGTTAGATTGTTTTGATACTAAGGTCGTAAACCAGTAACAGTTTGTAGAGAATTTTTCACTTTCGCCAATCATATTCTTAACGAATTTATATTCTCCACCCGCATAGATAAGTTCACTACTGATTCCAGAAAAGTTACGTTCAGGCATCACTTCTTTTCTGCCCGACAAATTATGGACTTTTCTTCGTGTTCCTTTTTGAGCTTCTTCGATAGAAGAATGAAAAGGAGGGTTACAGACCACCATATCAATTGAATCAAATTTACTGATAATGCCATGAAAAAAGTTTCGTGCATTGTCTTGTAATCTGCATTGGATGCTGTCTTTTATTGATGGATTCGACTTCACAATGTTTTGAGCAGATGCAACTGACCTTGGATCAGTATCAGATCCGATAAATTTCCAGTTATATTCCGTAACTCCAATAATTGGATAAATACAACTTGCTCCTACACCAATATCAAGACAGGTAATTGATTTACCTGTTGGAACTGTACCCGCATTTTTTTCGCCTAATAAATCAGCAACATGATGAATGTAATCGGCTCTGCCTGGTATTGGCGGACATAAGTTCTCATCAGGGAATTCCCAGTTCTTAATTCCATAATAGTATTTAAGTAACCCTTGGTTTAACAACTTTACCGCAGCAGGGTTTGCAAAATCGACTGATTTTACCCCAAATTTGTTTGGTATTATATACTGTGCTAATTCAGGCACAGAAGTAATTAATGCGTTTAAGTCGTAGTTTTCTCGGTTTTTATTTCGAGAATGGAGTCTTGCTTTTTCTTGTTGTTTTTTTTCTAAAGCCATAATGTACCGTAATTTCATATGTAGAATAGTTACACTTCTACCACTCAATGCTTCACTATGCATAACGCTATTATATAGGCAGAACTTTTTTCAAAGGTAAAAAATTATAGTCCAAATAGCCTCATAAATACCCATTTTGACTAGAGAGCCACCGGTGATTCTTCAATTATAGCTCATTATACTTCTTGTTGGACCCTTTTGCCTTTTCAACAGGGTACTTTTTGCTGTTTTTCTCCATTTTTCGCTTAACAGCCTCATTGAGGTCAATCCCTAAATCATTGCTTATATACGCGAGATAGACGAATATATCAGCCAGTTCATCGCTAATGGCTTCAGCCTTATTTTCTATGGTTTCTGACAATTCTTGTTTATTCTTCCACAAAAAGAGTTCTTGTAACTCAGCGACTTCAATCCCCAAGCCCAGACATTGATCTTTAATCGTGTGGAATTGTTCCCAATCACGGTCATTTCTGAACTTTAATATTGCATCCATTGTCTCTTGTTTGATCATATTGTCTTTTCACCCAACATTCAGTTTCAGCAAAGGTAAAATATTTTTATTAAATCCTGCTTGTATTTCAGGATATTAGCTTTAGCGCCTACAACCACACTCATAAAGTGTAACAAACTGTATTATTTTCCAAAAGAGCTCCATCGGGGAGCTACACTTGCTACATAGTTTATTGCATAAAATCTATAATGCGTACTACAACTTTCGGAGAGCGAGCATGAGTAAAAAACGGGTAAGTATCAGCAGTGTTTTTAAAACCATTATCTGGCCCAGAAGAAAGCTTCTTTTTGTGGGGCTCATTCTCATTATAATCAGCCGGCTGGCTGGCCTCGTACTCCCCGGAGCTACAAAATACCTTATGGATGAAGTGGTCATGCAGAAAGACTTTGAAAAGCTCGTCACCATTATAACCTGGGTAGGTACTGCGATCATAATCCAGTCTATCACCTCTTTTTTGCTCACTCGGTTACTGAGCGTGGAAGCCCAGCGGCTTATAGCCCAACTTCGTGTGAAGGTTCAGCAAAAAGTACTCAGTCTCCCCATTCATTTTTTTGACAACAGTAAGTCGGGTGAACTCGTCTCTCGCATCATGACAGATGTAGAAGGAGTACGCAACCTCGTTGGCACCGGCCTCGTCCAATTGGTCGGTGGTACATTAACCTCAGTTATATCACTGGGTCTCCTCATAAGTATCAGCCCTACCATGACTGCCTACATATTGATTCCTATAGCTATCTTTGGCTTTATCGCTATGAAAGCATTTGCATTTATCCGCCCCATCTTTCGGGAGCGAGGCAAAATTAATGCAGAGGTAACTGGGCGACTTACCGAAACATTGAACGGCATCAGAGTCATAAAAGGCTTTAATGCAGAAGCCCACGAAATACTCACCTTCGAGAAAGGGGTCTTTGCCCTCTACAATAACATCAAACAGAGTCTGACCTCCACGGCGATAGTAACCAGCTCCTCTGCCCTGCTCCTCGGTACTGCATCTGCCGGAATCATGGGTATCGGCGGATATATGATGATGCATAATGAACTGACCGTTGGAGACTTTCTTGCCTTTACCATTTATTTGGGTTTTCTCATAGCCCCCATTGTGCAAATGAGTAATATTGGAAGTCAACTCACTGAAGGCTTTGCCGGTCTTGATCGCACCGAAGAACTCATGAATTTTGAATCTGAGCATGACGCGGAGCACCGGACTATTGCCCTTGAAAAGTTTGAAGGGGATGTGCTATTCGATGATGTCTCCTTTCACTATCACGAAGAAAAAACCGTTCTCAATAATGTCTCACTTGAAGCACCTGCTGGGTCTGTTACAGCCCTTGTTGGTTCTTCCGGATCAGGCAAGAGCACTATTGCTGGGCTCGTTTCATCATTTCTTAATCCCGAGACCGGAACCATAACCATAGACGGAGTCGATCTTTCAAAAGTCACGCTTGAAAGTTATCGGAAGCACCTTGGGGTCGTCTTGCAGGATGATTTTCTGTTTGAAGGTACCATTCGAGAGAATATCTGTTTCCCACGACCCGACGCTACTGAAGTAGAGGTTCTTGCCGCAGTAAAGGCGGGCTATGTTAACGAATTTACCGACCGCTTTGAAAAAGGCTTAGAGACCATAATTGGTGAACGTGGAGTAAAGCTTTCTGGAGGTCAGCGTCAAAGGATAGCTATAGCCCGGGCGCTCTTGGCAGACCCTAAAATACTGATACTTGATGAAGCCACCTCGAACCTCGATACTGAAAGTGAATCAATGATTCAGAAAAGTTTGACTGAATTGATGAAAGGGAGAACAACTTTTGTTATTGCTCACCGGCTGAGTACCATCCGTAAAGCCGATCAGATTCTGGTTATTGAGCGTGGATCAGTTGCCGAGCGCGGTACCCATGATGAGCTTATCGCTCTGGAAGGTCGATATCATGAATTGTTTACCTATCAGGCACGTATTTAGCTCTTCCTCTCAAAATACAGGTTACCCACCTAAGTAACCTGTCACATTTATCAATCAAAATGCTACCATTGCCCTCATGAAGAGAGAAATTGAATTATTGGCACCAGGTGGAGACCTGGACTCTATTAAAGCTGCAATTGTAGCTGGTGCAAATGCTGTATATTGTGGGCTGAGCTCATTTAACGCACGAAACCGCGCAACAAACCTCTCTTTTGATGAGTTACAAGGTGTTTTGCACTTAGCTCATTCTCACAATTGTGAAGTATTTCTCACCCTCAATATTATTATCCTCCAAAGTGAAATTTCTGCTCTAGTCACTCTATTGAACCGGTTGGTTAATACAAGTATCGACGGGATTATCGTGCAAGATATTGGCCTATTTTATCTCCTGTCTCGTCATTTTAGATCCCTAAAGGTACATGCGTCAACCCAAGTGACCACCCATAATGCTGGTCAGATAGCCTTTATGGCGGGGCTCAATGCCACTCGAGTAAATCTTTCACGAGAACTCAGCATAGATGAAATTGCTCACCTGAACGGTGTCGCTCATGAACATGGCTTACTAACCGAGGTGTTTGTCCATGGGTCCAATTGTATTTCATTTTCGGGCCTCTGTACTATGAGTTCCCTCCATGGTGGGCAATCGGGAAATCGAGGCCGCTGTAGTCAACCCTGCAGAGATGCCTATACTACCACTGCGAAAGGAAACAGTTATCCCCTCAACATAAAAGATACCTCTGCCTTTTTTGACCTCAAAGCGTTGGCCAATGCTGGCGTGGATTCCTTTAAGATTGAGGGGAGAATAAAAAAGTTTGAGTATGTGTATACTGTTGTAGATACTTGGCGTCGAGAACTCCAGAGGTTCTACGGTAATCAAAGCTTGAATAACGACAACAGTGGACTCTACAAAGTGTTTAATCGTGACTTTACCAATGATCTTCTGTCGGGTAGCATCACGAGTGATATGTTTATTGATAACCCACGCGATAACTCATTGATACATCTCGCTGAAACTAAAAATTTTACAACGGCAGAAGCGCAAGAGAATGGCGTACGCGCATTTTATAATGAGAAAGAGATGCGCACGAAGGCAATTGAGCAACAGATCACTCCCCTGAGTACAAAACGAGCTCCGGTATCGCTCACTGTTTCAGGAGAAGCAGGAGAACTACTCAAGGTATCCATTAGCACAGGTCAGCACTCTTTTACAATAGAGTCGTCGAGTGTACTCGTCGAAACCGCACAACAACCTTTGAGCAAAAAGATACTACTCACGCGCTTTAAGTCGATTGCCGAGACAGAGTACTCTCTAAAAGAGCTGGATATTTCAGGACTTAAGCCCAACCTGTTTCTCCCCTTTCGCGAGATTACGGTATTAAAGAATGAGCTTCTGTATCTTCTCAATGATAACAGAGAAACAGTCGATCCTGTTGTTCTTCCAAAAATTGAGCATACAGCTCAGCAGAAGAAGAGTGCCCCTCCTCAGCTATCAATACTCATTGATTCAGAGAAGGATATTCCACTCCATGAAGCATCAGACATCAGAGTCTATTTTCAATTACCAAACTCCTTAAATATCCATTGTGACGAGTATGTTAACCTCTTTAAGCAGAATGATTTTCTCATTCCCTGGTTCCCCTCAGTATTGATTGCAGAAGAGTATTCTCAGGCGATTAAGCTATTAGAACGCCTAAATCCAAGGGTAATAGTAACGAATAATACGGGTATTGGCCATGAAGCGTATCGACTTGGAATCCCATGGATTGCGGGACCTGATATTCATTGTGTGAACTCCTATAGCTTACAATGCTTAAAGGAACAGTTCAATTGTGTGGGGGCATTTGTCTCTAATGAACTGAACAACAGACAAATCAGTACTCTTGCAAAGCCCGATGATTTTGATCTCTACTTCAGCATTTATCACCCTATTAAACTCATGACGAGTAGGCTGTGCCTTTTTCACCCAGTGACTGGTTGTGATAAACATGTAATAGATGGTACCTGTATTTCGGGCTGTACCAAGCGGTCCGAAATCACTAACCTCAAAGAAATCTCCTTTGTACTTGAGAAGTCTAAAGGGAATTATCATACAGTGTATAGCGCCCATAACTATTTGAATACTGATATTGTAACTGAGCTTCCTGATAGGTTTTCAGGTTTTATGATTGATCTTCGCCATAAGAAGACACAGACAACCGTGTCGGTGACACAAACAGACCTCGTTAAAGCTTTTACGAAGGCCCTTGCAGGCGACGCTGCGACCATCACGGATCTGTATCGGATCATTAGGCCTACAACGAATATTCAGTACAGTAAGGGTATTTAGTTCACTTCGATCTCTGTATTTATCTTATTAAATGATATCTCTTCCATATCATCCATCCAGCCCGCATTTTCATCAAACTGCATAATCATCATACGGCTTGCCATATCGGGTTGTTCAGGTCGAGAATGAATTTGCTTGAGAATGAGCTTGTCTTCCATTCTTCCACAAATTTCAATTTTACCACTGTCATGGCCCATAATAAATTTAAACCGCTTGGCATAGCCATCCAATGTTTGACGTGCGGTGTCTACCATATCAACTCCTACCATGAGCGGCACTTGGAAATGATGACGTACACGCGTGACAGGCATACATTGATAGAGATAGTACGGATTTACCCCTATTTTGGTGAGGCCATTCATAAGGTTTTCTATTGCTTCAACGCTATCATTCACCCCTTTAAGGAGCACAGCCTGATTATTAACCGTTATGCCCGCTTCTCTGATTTTGAGTACTGCGGCAGTTGCTGCTTCGGTGATTTCATTAGCATGATTGAAGTGGGTTGGAATATAGAGCGTTTTCTTTTTATTAAATTCTTTAAGGTAGTCCATCAGTTCTTCATCAAAAAATCTCATAGGATACACAACAGGTGTTCGAGTACCAATGCGTACAAAATTAACATGCTCAATATCGATGAGGCAATCAAGCATCTTCTTTAATCGCTTGGTACCGATGAGCATTGGGTCTCCACCCGAAATAACGACATTTGTTATTTCGGTATGCTCCCGTATGTACTCAGCAGCCCTCTGAAAATTCTCTACAGTCTTGTCATTAGGCAGTCCAACAATTGCCTTTCTAAAGCAGTGTCGACAATACATAGAGCAGTAGTCAGTTGCCACTATTAGAGCCGAATACGGGTATTTATGTAAAATACCATTACCCTTATTATGTTTGTCATCACCATAAGGGTCTTTAGTGGTTTCACCCATACTCCCCATAGTCGTGAGCTCATCAACACTCGGAACTGCAAGTTTTTTAATGGGGTCATTTGCATCGGATCTATCAATAAGATTGAGATAATAGCGCGGGATATTCATGGGGTGCTTTTCGGCCACCTCCCTTAATTCGCTTTCTACCTCATCTGATAAGTCTATATAGCGTTTCAATTCATCAATAGTTGTAATATTGTTCTTTAGTTCTTTCTGCCAATCAAGCTCGAACCAATTTAAAGTATTGAGTTGCTCTTCTGTATCACTGATCCTGCTACCTCGAGTAATTCCAAAAACATTTAGAATAGTATTCTATAGCATAAACCTAATATAATTTTGTTTAGACATGTAAATATTTAACGTGAACATAAATTGAATGCATCATTATTTTTGCCTATTTTGATTACCCCTCAATAAAATTACCACATTACCGGCATTACAACAGAGTTCCCCTGGTGGACAACTCGGATAATAACCAGTTGTATACTCAACACATCGGTATCGATTGCAAAACCAGTCACTCCAACAGGACGTATTGGAATTTGCGCACCAGTCACACTATAGGCCCGCATAGAGTCTACGGGTTTACTGGTTATTATGGAGATATGGTGCGGCCCTATATTCTGTACAGTAATGCCTAAGGGAGTATCGTCATACTGAAGAGAAGCTACCTGGTGAGACATTTTAGTAGTACTTGATGACTCGGGTTCAGAACTACTCTCATCCTGTACCGAAGAGATAGCCTCTATATCCGATGACACTGCTTCACTTGAAGATGATACACTCACTACAGAAGAACTTAAAAGCTCCTTTTCCCTTTGCTTCTCTCTTAACTGATACTCTCTACACCCCTCCGATTCATACGGCAATGGAATAAGTTGTTCTTTCAGTGCGGTTATAGTCTCCAACCAGTTTTTGTCAGGGTTTGACTGTGATAACCCTATCAGCCCTTCACTAATTCGAGCATTAAGATTATTAATATCATCCCAGTCGTAATTATGACCCTGATCAGCCCCATCAACTCCGTATCCTGCATCGGCAATAATCTGTTTCTGTGTTAACCCAAACACATCTTGGTACGTGGTATGATTGTTCACAAATATTTTTGAAGAAGCACCATTTGAACTTCCTCCTGATGTATTCATGTAATCAATAAGGGGAAATTGATGAGTGAATGAAGAGAGCCATGGCTGTTGATCTATCCATGGCGAGACATCCATTGAAATAAGAGCATTGGGCATGTGTGTCATTATCTGTTCAATAATATCCTGGAGTAATGAAGCCATTTCTGGGTAACTGATCCCTCCCCCTTCCTGTTCATCTGTGGTGTACTGATGAAAGTCAGGCTCCAGAAGCCAGATAAGGGTTCTCTCTGTGCCATATACTTTTGCCGTTTCTTTGGCAAAATCCCCATACCGAGTCACGATTACATCTCGGTTTTCTCTAATGTACCCCGCTCCCTTTTTACACAAATTATTGTCACTGACATTACAATCATCAATCTTGAGTTCTTTTTTGGCCATAAAGGCAATGAGATACGAAAAGTAGGCCGGTGTAAAAATTTCCTTTTCATCATACTGGAGTACATATTCAAGGAGCTCACGCTCAACACTTCCGAAATTATCCCACCCAATCCAAGTATATACAAAGTTTATATTGGTGTAGTCAGAGTCAGTCCCATGCCAGTAACGGCCAAAATTAAATGCACAGGGATTAAAGTCTGCAAGAGTCACCTGGACAGAAAGGAGGAAACCTAAACATACATACAAATACTTGTTAACTCTCATCACATTTTCTCCGCTTTTTTAGTCTACATCTTAGGGGGTTCGTGCCAAATATACCCAATAGAATCCTAACATAAAAGTGATAGCGTGAAATTACAAAGTTGTATTTGCTTATTTTACCTGAATTTACATAGCCCTGTATACCAGATGGATTTGCGGCACTTGAAGTGAATCCATTGATTTTCTAGTACCAATCTAATTACATAATCACTTGTTCCATAAATGGCCCAATCCTTTATTTACTATGAGTAAATGAAAAGCGTTCTCCATTGATTACTATTATATACAGTCCTGATTGCATAGTAATAGCATTTACTTCGGTAACCGACAAAGTCCTCCCCATTATATCGTAGAGTAATACGTTTGATTTTTGAATGAGTAGTTGCTGAAATTGAGCATGAGAGAGTTCCTTAATGTGTTGTATTGGGTACAATCCGGCAACACCGTTATTCAATGCATCAGATGAAAGCCCCAAAAAACTATTCGATTGTGCACTCAGGTAAGTATCATTATTATCTTTTTCAGCCGATGATAGTGTTCCATTAGAAAGGTATTCAACCGAACTACTATGAGCGTCCTGAAAGAAATCACTTGAACGAAACTCCTCTAGTGAGGAGATTAACATTTCTGAAGAAGTCAAATGTAATGGAGATGAAAATGACGCTCCTGAAGACACAGAACTTAAAGCAGATGAGGATGACACTCCTGATGATACCGAACTTAATGCAGATGAATATGATACTTCTGAAGACACAGAACTTAATGCAGATGACGATGACACTTCTGAAGATACAGAACTTAATACAGATGACGATGACACTTCTGAAGACACCGAACTTAAACGGGATGACGATGAGGGTTGATTTGACGAATATACATGCTGGCTCGATGAACTTATTTGGGCACTCGAACTTATGGCTCCCGAAAGACAGGTTCTTGGATATTCATTTACGGTCTCCCACGCAAGTCGCTGTAATACCGCTGCTTGCGCACTGGTTGGTATTTCATCATAAGAGCCTCCCCACTGTGTTCGCAGTTCATTGGTGAGTCCTTGAGGGTTTTGGTTATGTAACATCGCAAAGTGAATGAGTGCGATGTAGTATCTCCCCATGTCATTGAGATGAATGTGATCTTCAAACAATGCATCCATTTGTGATATTCCAGGTAGTTCACCCGCCATAACAGCATCATATAGTTTTATAAGACCTTGGCCTCCAGGAATCATGCATACTGGTTTTTCAGGGTTGTGTGCTGAATTAAGCGAATCTACTATTCGTTCCCATACGTCAAGATCATCAACTAGTTTTTGCCGCCATGCCTCCACCGCTGGCACATGTGCACAGTCTGCTCCAATTCCATTAGGTAAACAATGCCATATTTCATACACATACACCTGAATACCGGGATTATGATCTTCTGCATAGAGATAAAAACTATCAGCAATTGGGTGGGTAAGTTTTAGATTATTTAAATTTCTCGGTACGCTCTCAGTCATAATAAATGCATCAAAATCACCTGCAGGCAATCCATTATTTTCTTCAAAAAAAGAGCGGGCATGTGGCCGAGTACTAGGATTGTTTTCAGCCTTTTTTCCCCAATGAAAAACCAAAGGAGACCCAGGAATAGATTGAAATTCCCAATCAAATTGCACACTAGGGCGATCTTCAGATAACCTATGTACCATTGAAGGTATATAATCCGTTAAACTGTGCCCAATATAATATGCGTTAGTACTCTGTGAATAACTCTCAATAGTACATAAAAGCATCACCCAAATAAAACCTACTATTAATCTCATATACCATCAAACCCCATGTGTTAGTCATCTAAATGTATCTAAACGAGCGGATTTATGGATAGACTGTAAATGTTACCGTTGAGTACTCGATCAACGGCATTTTGTTGAAGGGACGGATTTTTTTGGGTTTCGTAAGTGGTCGCTCACAGCGATTACTTTACGCACTGCAACTCTATTTTCAATTTGAATGGCTTCTGAGGGCACTTATATTATTGCAAAAGTACAAGTGCCCTGTGTCAGTCCATAGCCCGTATATCTAATATGCCAAACAAAGAATTGCATACTGCTGATACCACATGGCATTCGGGTCACACGAATATGGACCGAATTCAATCATAAGGTTGCCACTGCTCAGGTCAATAGCACCATACTCTTCATCTGTACTGATTGTTAGGCCATTGCAACTGCCGCCTTCAGTAGCATCAATCATATTTACGAAATCATTACCTCCAACCAAAGCGTAAGGAGCATTGGTACCAAGTTTTGCCATCAAGTCTCCAGTAAAGGCATCAACTTGCCACTGAGTCGTTGGATCTTCCCAATCCTGATCAATTATTTTGGCAAATGAATTTCCAAGAAGTGTTCCATCTACAGCTTTAATAACAGACTCTGCGGAAAAACCGTAATTTACAGGCATTAGAGCAATGTTATCAGCAGCATCAATGGTAACCATTGCGTGAACAGTAGTTTGAGTTACTCCTGCAGGCTTATGAGCTGTACATAAATCATCAACACCTATACGGCCCCCAAGATCACCTCCAGTGAAGCCATCAGTCTCAGATTCAATAGCATACATAATCAGTTCCTGCGTTACAGTTACGGTACAGATCGCAGTAAAACCGCCATCTTCAGATGTTGCTGTAATAACCGCCTCACCCATAGAAACTGCTGTTACAAGCCCATCGTCAGAAACTGTTGCTATGGCCTCATCACTGGTACTCCAGATAACATTCTGGTACGTTGCATCAACCGGACCAACAGTTGCAGTGAGCTGTTCAGTCAGTCCAACATCAACAGTGGTGGTTGCCGTATTTAAGGTAACACCGGTAACACTCATTGTGGCTGGAGAGATATGGTAGGTAAAGATTGCAATAAAGCTACCGTCTTCGGTAGTAACAGTAATAACCGGCTGTCCCTCTGCTATTGCGGTCACCAAACCATTTTCTGAAACTGTTGCTATGGTCTCATCACTGGTAATCCAGATAACATTTTTATGTGTCGCATCTGCAGGTTCAACAGTTGTTAGAAGCTGTTTGGTATCTCCAACCTCAGCTGAAGAGGCAGAAAGGTTTAGGGTAACACTTGTAACTAACACCGGTGGAATGGGTACCGTTACAGTGCAGATTGCATAAAAGCCACCATCATTTGCAGTAACAGTAATACCCGCACTTCCTGAGGCTACTGCAGTTATTAATCCATCCGTAGAAATAGTTGCTATGGTTTCATCACCGCTGGTCCAGGCAACCCCCTGATGAGTCGCATCAAGTGGACCAATAGCAGCAACGAGCTGTTCAGTTAAACCTATTGATAATTCAGTTATATTCTTATTTAGAGTTAGTCCGGTTACTGCAAGAATAACAGGCACCTCACTGGAGCTTGATACTGCACTGCTTATTGGGACCTGTGAGGATACAGTAGCTACTTCAGCGACACTACTGACAAGGAGTGCCTGAGACGACACAAGTACCGCATTAACAGCGCTACTCACCTCAACCTTTGAAACCGAGCTGACTACTGCTGCACTACTCATAGGAAGAATCGTCTGAGAGGATTCCACAGCCGCTACACTGTCTACAAGAGAGTCATCAGTTTCCTCAGCGGTATCAAACAAGCAGTGAGAAAAGATTAGAACCATGACGGTACCCATAAGGATTTTTGTGAGTATTTGTTTATTCAATTTCATTGGTATCTCCTTTAAGTATTTTTGATATGCTACCAATATATTTTTGTCATATGGGTAATATGATTTGTCAAAAAGGAAATCAAGAAAAAGTCGAGTATACTTACTATTCAGCAAAAAACAGAACAACTCAGGCTCAGAAATATTTGTAAGAAACGCAATGTAATAGTTTGGTTATTGAGATTTATATTCGCTAGGATTACAGCCATATTTCTTCAGAAAACTCTTAGAAAACTGACTGATACTGAGATACCCGAGCCGCTCACCCACTTCAGAAACATTAAGCGAGCCATCATCAAGTAATTTTTTAGCCTTCTCAAGACGGGCATTGAGATAATATTGATATATAGAGACGCCAAACTGAGATTGGAACTCTTTTTGAAGAGTTACTCTATTGGTACTCATTTTTTTGGCGAGATCCTCAATATTGGGTTTTGATGTTATATTCTCAATAATTAATCGCTTCGCCTCAAGTGCCCTATCCATATTGTGGGTATTCACCGTTTCTGATTGAGAACTGTTTATTCTAGTAAGGATCTTCTGAAGAAACCGAGCGAGAACAAGCTTGACCAACCCTTCAAGCTCCATCATTCCCGCAAGATTAAAACTGGAGTGATTAAAAATCATTCTGAGAAAAGCATCAAGATTCGTATCACTCTCCTCAAGGATTAAAAACTCCTTTTGGCTTTGAATCAAATCCTTCAACCCATCCTCAGTATCAAAATTCAAAACTTTATTCATTACCTCTCTATCGAGTACTATTGAAATTATATGATCGTCACTCCCCTTCTGCATATTTACCCTAAAATCTACATTGGGAGAAGTCCACAACCCACCAATGAGAGTGCCCTTACCGAGTATTTTTTCTTCAGAGTCAATCAGAACTGTGTGAGTAGTATCTGGGTGAGGAAATACAAATTCAAAGAGGTTATTTTCAGCGGGGTTTTTCCGGTGAACTTGCATATTAAACATAACTTGTATCTTATGCCGTACAAAGGTAAACCCTTCCTGTAATTTAAAAGCCTGAAGTTCATGAATGTTGTCTACATAATCCATTTTAAGATATTGTTCATGAGAAACAACCCCTTTGGCCTTTCCTAATTTATTAAGAAACTGGTCTCCATGAAGTAATTCAAGGTTCAGTTTGATTACTGTATTTGGAAAAAGGACAGTGAACGTTTTAACACTTTTTAGGAGGAACTCTTCAACATAACTTGGAAGGTTTAAATAATCCCAAACATCATTGAGTACTTCTTTAATATCCATTGAAACTTTTTAAGTAGGAGTGCATATATAAAATACTTTTTTTAACTGCAACGATCCAAAGAATGTGTGTGTGTAAGGAAATTTATAATCCGCATATAGTGCTCATTTTTTACGTATATGAATGAGCGTTATTCCAAAGGGCAAAAGTGATACATCTATTTCTTCTTAAAGTGCTTTGGGATAGAATAATATATCATAGGACATTATCACTCTCAAAACTATAGTTCATATTCATAATGGCTATCAAGGAGGAGGACTAAACCCCTGGCGCATTGTATTTTCACTCACGGCTCTTTCGCGGATAAACTGATAGAGATAGTGCGGGCCGCCTGCCTTAAGGCCTTTACCACTGAGATTGGTTCCGCCAAATGGCTGTCTGCCGACCCTCGCTCCAGTACAAGACCGGTTAATATACAGGTTTCCCACATCCCAATCCCTCTTAATTTTTTCAATATGAGAAGGAGTTCTAGAAAAGATACCACCCGTTAATCCATAACGAGAATCATTGACCGCATCTAATGCTTCATCAATTGTAGCCACTTTTTTCATAATCACCACAGGACCAAAAAGCTCCTGATGAAACAGTGTATGGGTATCATCTTCACAAGAGAGAAGTGTGGGCGGAACATAGAGCCCTTGAGATGGAACTGCACACTGATAGACTACTTCGACCGAGCTATCAATAGCCCCTAGAACCCCCATTAAACGGTCATACGCCTCTCGATCAATAACCGGAGGGATATCATTATTAAGTTCGGTAGCCGGACCTAACCGCAATGTAGCCATGGCGTCAACCATACGCCGTACAAAATCATCATACACGCTCTCTAGTACATACAACCGTGAGCACGCAGAACACTTCTGACCAGCAAAGGCGAATGCGCTGTAAATCACACCGGGAACCGCAACATCGAGGTCAGCGCTGTCATCAATAATGAGTGCATTTTTACCCCCCAGTTCACATACTGCATGTTTCAACGTGCGTGAACCTTCTGTAACCGTCCCGCAGGTTTTAAGAATTTCCATCCCCACTGCCTGAGAACCCGTAAATGAGATAGTCGCTACGTCGGGATGTGCAACGAGTACTGGTCCCACCTCTTCCCCATTACCGGGAACAAACCGAAGGCTCTCCATACCCGCTTCTTTCATTAAAAGATAGAGTGCATGTGCACAGGCAGTTGACTGTTCCGCCGGCTTCCACACAATAGGGTTCCCCATTATCCATGGGCCAATAACCATACCACAGGGAATAGCCATCGGAAAATTCCAGGGTGTAATAACCCCCGTAACCCCTTGTGGATACAAAGTCATTTTATTCTGCTCTCCCGTTTGAGAGAAATCAAAAGGTTGCGTAAGAATTTTTGTCGCTTCAGCGGCATAATACGCACAAAAGTCAATTGCTTCGGCAATGTCAGCTTCGGCTTCGAGCAATGGTTTTGCCACCTCATGTGCTTGCAACGCCATGAGCTTAAATCGGTCCCTCTGTAACAACGAAATCAGCGTCTCTACCTGTGTCACTCGATGTGCAAGGCCACTCAGTGAATCCATCAGAGGGATCTGTTTCATCTCGGTAATTGATGATTCCATCTGTGCAATAGTTGCCGGAGTATATTGAGTTACTACTTCAGGTGGTCGCTGGGCACTCAGCACCTCTACCTCTGGCACGCCGTCACTCCCCATGGTTTTAACTACATACGGTTGTTTTGTTTGAGAGACTGCTTTTATGAGAGCACTTCTTGTAGTCGAGTCTGAAAAGTCAATCTGAGGTTCATTGTTAAATCCAGTATCAGAAAACCCGTCATCTGAAAAGGCACCCGCCAGTGGCACCTCGGGCTTTTGTAATAACTGGTCCAGAGCGACACCCTGCGTAAAACTCTGACTCATGAACCCTTGACTTGAACTGTTTTCTAAGAGTCGACGTACCAGATACGCCATCCCTTTAACCAAGTCACCAACAGGTGTATAGAGTCGAACCTGCATTCCTCGAGAGGTAACGGCCTTGCTGAGTGAATCAGCCATACCATAAAGCATCTGAAATTCAAAATATTGTGAAGGAACATCGAGCTCCCGAGCAATGGTTATGGCATGAGCAATACTTCGAATATTATGGGATGCTATTGCAGGTCTTGTCCACTCCCAGCCACGAATCAATACTTCTGAAAGTGTTTCAAAATTAAGGTCCGTCTCTTCTTTTGTGGTATAGACTGGTGGTACCCACCCACGAAGTTCTGATTCAGCCACTTCATAATCCCAGTAAGCACCCTTAACCAAACGGATTGTAATGGGCACTCCTCGCCCTTGTGCAATCTTCTGAAAATGTTCCAGTGTCTGGGCACTATCTGTTCTATAGGCCTGAACCACAATCCCCACATGTTCATACTGTTTAAATATACCCGATGTAATCATCTTCTCAAAAAAATGATTGGTCGGTGCATGGTGGTCATTATCTTCCATATCAAAATTGAGAAAGGCACCGGAATCGATAACACTCTGAAATAGTGGGTTGAGAAGTTCCTCGAGCTCATCAATAACCTGTTCCTCGTCGAGGGGATTAAAGTGGGGATATATAGAACTCAGTTTTAGTGAGAGGTTTATCTGTGGAACCCGTGCACTCTCTTTATCTTGCACCTTACTCAGTGTGTTTAATATAGCGATGTATTTATTCAAGTACTGTGTACACTCGCCCTTACTGAGGGCAGCCTCCCCGAGTAGATCTACCGTTGTAGAAACACCGGACTTCCAAAGATTACGGATTGCTGTTACTGTTTGATCGCTGGTCTCCTCGGTAAAATCACCAAGAATAAATGTTTGTGCCATCCCTTTTATGTTTCTTCGAATGAGCGCACTAGCGAATGGAGCTGCCAATGACCCTGTACCTACAGCAAATGCAGTTCGAATACTTTTAGGAAGGTTTCGGTCTGGCTGTCCCAGGTATTCCTTCAAATGCTGACTCACCTGGTTGACCGTTTTAAAACTGGGATAGGCATCAACAAATC
Source organism: Fibrobacterales bacterium (assembly GCA_051532035.1). GTDB lineage: Bacteria > Fibrobacterota > Fibrobacteria > Fibrobacterales > JAOPTW01 > JAOPTW01. Next base: position 357,768 of record JAOPTW010000013.1, read on the forward strand.
TGAACATATCAACCCCAAACTCTGGGTCTTTAAGCGTCCACTCCATTATTTTGCCATACCAATATTTACTATTAATAATTGTGGATGTGCTCGTTTGCAAATCTTTCCAAAGAGCTTTTCCAAGTTCGTGTATTTCGGTTTCTCTATCCATATTCTGATTATACCCTATTTTGATAGGTTTTGGTATAATTGCCCCTTCTATTGGAAATCAGCTATGTTCCGATTGAATTTTCAAAATTTCATCGAGAATACTTTCGAACGCTGCAAATACTTTTGGATCAAAATGTGTTCCAATGGTTTCCCTCATTACATCGAGAGCACGCGCAATTGGCCAGGCCTCTTTATAGGGTCGTTTACTGGTTAATGCATCAAACACATCTGCTACAGCCACAATCCTGGCATAAATATGAATGTTCTTATTCTTCAGTCCTTTAGGGTAACCGCTCCCATCCCATTTTTCATGGTGTTGCACTGCAATTATTGTCGCGACATTAATAAGCTCTGAGTGGTGTGTTCCAAGAATATTTGCCCCAACCTGAGCATGGGTCTGTATAATTTTCCACTCCTCAGGATCAAGTTTTCCCGGCTTTTGTAGAATCTTATCAGGGATGCCAATTTTTCCCAAATCATGCATTGGAGATGCCTGAAGAATCAGTTCACACTCTTTTTCAGGTAATCCATATGCTTGGGCAATTAAATAGCTATATCGGCTCATCCGAATTACATGCTGACCGGTATCATCATCTTTAAATTCCGCCGCCTTACCAAGTTTCCGAATAATATCAAGCCGAGTCTCTTCAATCTCCAGTGTTCTTAACTTCACTATTTCTTCCAAATCATCTCTGTGTTTTTTTAATTCAAGCTGACTTTTGACGCGGAGCACAACCAAATATGGATTTATGGGCTTGCTAATATAATCAACCGCCCCCAACTCGAGGCCAATTTCTTCATCTATTTCATCATTTTTAGCTGTCACAAAAATTATTGGAATATCTTTGGTTGATACATCATTTTTCAATTCTCTGCACACCTGATACCCATCAATTTCCGGCATCATTATGTCAAGAAGTATAATATCAGGGGGACTGCTCAAAGCGAGGCTCAAAGCTTTTTTCCCATTTGTAGCACTGATAACAGCGTAAGTATCACTCAATATTTCAAGCAATATCTGAATATTTTCTGGGACGTCATCTACTATTAAAACTGTCTGTTTATTGCGATCCACACTTCTCTCCTTTCACAATTAAGGATTCTCAAGAGTTAGGTTATATTTTTTAGCAAAGAGCACTATCTCTTTTGCCACAGAATCAGTATCAAACAGTTCTACATAGTGTGCTATTTTTTGATACTGATACTCTGTGGGCTTCAGTTTTTTTACCAACTCTTTATTGAGAGTAACAACCTTCCCCATATCTATATCTAGACTATGATAAAGGCTATTCAGCATCGACGCAAGTTCAACAGTACTCATCGAAACCTTCTCTGCGATCATTTCAGTATTAACTTCTGGAATAGCATTTGCTATCCCATTCATTGTCTCTTCAAGTTTATTTTTAAACATATTGAGAAGAGGTTCAAAATCACTCTCCGGATCACTTTCAACCAAATCATATATTTTTTCGCCCATTTCATGTAATGCATCTGCCCCAATGTTTCCTGAAACGCCCATGAGGGAATGACTGATAAACAAAGCATGCTTAAAATCTCTACGATTAATACAGTCTGCTATTTCATTATGTGACGTTTTATATTTTTCGACAAATGCTAACAGAAGTTTTTTATACAGCTTAACATTACCCCTAACCCTTCTCAATGCATCATGCATATTAATACCGGGTATATCAGGAATCTCTTGTTCTATTTCCAGGGGAACGAGATCTGTTTCTCCAGTTAAATCAGACGAAACATGCCTGGATATTACCTTGAAAACTTCGGATGGGTTAATCGGCTTTGAGATATATCCATTCATCCCATTACTTATTACTGACGCCTCCACTCCACTCATCGCATCAGCGGTCATTGCGATAATTGGCAGTTCTTCCTTAGTATATTTCCTCCTGATTATCCGAGTGGCTTCCACTCCCCCCATTTCCGGCATCTGGAGATCCATAAGAACTACATCGTATGCCCCTTCAGCCAGGAGTACCATTTCATGGGCAACTCTACCGTTACCGGCGACCTCAACATGTGCCCCTTCACCCTGCAGCAGTTCGCAAGCAATTTGCTGATTCATTTCATTATCTTCAACTAACAGTATTTTACAGTTCTGTATCCCTCTAAAATCCTGTTCAGAGTATCCCTCACTATTTTTCTTCTGGATAGGCTTTCTCCTCGCTCCAAAAATGCTGCAAATGGAGTCGACCAATAATGAAAGGAAAACCGGCTTAAGTATAAATCCATCAATATTGAGATCTGCAATAGTATCTATAAATTCATCAGCACCATATCCCGTTGCCATCAAAAATTTCGGGCCATTAATTATCCGGGTATTTTTCTGAATACTTTTAATGGTATCAACTCCATTACCATCCGGCATTATCCAATCCATAATAACCAGATCAAACGGCTGATCAGAATTTGAGATTTGGCGTTCTATCTCTTTAAGAGCTTGATTTCCAGAGTCTGCTTCAACTATATTTTTAGTAAAACTAGATAAATACCCTCTGATAACTTCTCTGGCTGTCGCATTGTCGTCTACTATGAGCACGCGTAAATCGTTCAACACACTGGGGAGCACATCACGTTTATCCGTTCCATCATCAATACATTCAAAAGGGAGCGTAAAATAGAAAGTACTGCCTTTGCCAAAGACACTTTCAACCCCTATAGTTCCATCCATAAGTTCACACAATTGCTTGCTAATCGTGAGCCCAAGGCCCGTACCACCATAATGTCGAGTTGTAGAGGTGTCGGCTTGGGTAAATGCACTGAACAATTTTTCCAGTTGTACTTCTTTTAAGCCAATACCGGTATCTTGAACATGAAACTCGATCTCGACCTGTGAACGGTTACTTTTTACTCTTTCCATTTGAACATATACTTCACCCTGATCGGTAAATTTTATAGCATTATTTACGAGGTTCAAGAGCACCTGTCCCAACCGAAGAGGGTCCCCTATAAGGGTATCCGGGATATCTTTCGAAATATCGAAAATAAGCTCAACCCCTTTTTCCTGAGCTTTTAAACTTGTTGCATCACCAAGTGTGGCCATTACCTCCGAAAGTTTAAATTCCACTTTTTCAATAGTAAGTTTACCTGCCTCTATTTTACTGAAGTCAAGGATATCATTTAATATTACTAAAAGGTTTTTTGATGCTGCCTGTATTTTCTTAGTATAGTCCTCTTGCTTTTCATTCTGTTCTGTTTTTTGCATCAGGTAGCTCATTCCAATTATGGCATTCATTGGAGTACGTATCTCATGACTCATATTTGCCAGAAAATCACTTTTCGCCTGAGTAGCTTGCTCTGCCCTGTTTTTTGCATCAAGGAGTTCAGCTTCCATAATTTTTCTCTCAGTGATGTCCTCTTTAACGGCAATAAAATTGGTCACCTTTCCACTTTCATTTTTCACTGGTGATATCGTTGCTGACTCCCAAAAAAACTCACCATCTTTTCTTTTATTTTCAAATTCACCGGCCCATACCTCCCCTGAAAAAATAGTATCCCACAGCTGCTTATAAAACGCATTTGTATGTGTTCCTGATTGAAGTATTCGAGGATTCTGACCAAGTATTTCATCCATTTCATACCCGGTAATATTCAGAAAAGACTGATTTGCATATTCAATTTCACCTCTTCTGTTTGTAATAATTACAGAGACGTGGCTCTGCTCAATAGCCAGAGATAATTTGTGTACTTCAACTGTAGATTTCTGTAGTTCTGCAAGAGCAGTCTGTGTTTTCTTCTTTTGAATATTAGTATCCTGCAAAATACTCATTGCAGCCTTTTGTGACTTATCGAGTTCTCTATTAGACTGCTCAATCGCATTTTGCCGAGTCCGCAAAATATTCTCAACCGTTTTTTCATGGGTAATGTCATGAATGGTATATACGTCCAGCTTTTGATTAATTACCGTCAAATGAGTCATTGTCAATTTAACAGAGAATGTTTCACCCTTTTTTTTTCTACTTACACATTCAAAAGCCCTTGTTTTAACTTCTTCACCTCCAGGATGGGTATCCGATATTTCCATTTCTCTCTCTCTACTATAAAGCGGTATATCAAATAGAGTATTGAAATCGAGACCACTCAATTCATTTTGCCTGTATTGATACAAAAGTGAACTGGCACTATTGGCAATTTGTACGTAGCCCTCAGCATTACATACGATAATTGGGTCAACAATATTCAGTATTGATTCAAGGTAATGCTCCTGTTCCAGAATACGTTTGTTAAATCGAATGTTATATAACTGAGTCCAAATATAGAGTAATACTGACAAAAGTATAATCGCGCCTACCAGCAGTATGATTACAAGCCGTGCTTTTGTATAAGCTTTCAATGCTTCAACTTCATCGATCTCTGTAATAAAGCCAACACCGAGATTTTCATCCCACATCCATGCCCCAAACACATACGCCCCTCGATAATCGCGGTAACTCTGTATGCTCCACCCTGATTTTTCAAGAGTTATTTCCAGAGCTGCACGAGTCAATGGATGCAACTCAATTTTAATTTCGCCCGTTTCATTTTTCTGTATGTTAATTCCAGGTTCGCTAATCCGTATGTTGAGCAGGCTATTCTGATTTTTATTCAATAATCCCTTACGGTATAGCTCATCATCAAACCTACTCTCGGTAAGAAGTAACCCTTTTTTATTAATGATATACGTTTCGCCGGTCTGACCAATACGACTGTTAGTGGTAATATCGCTGAACTCATGAAAGGGATTAAATCGAATACAGAGAGCGGCAACTACCTTTGAACCATCTTTAATAGGTACTGCTAAAAACATTGTAGGGTAATCCTTTTCCATTTCGCCTTTCTCATTCATCAGTAGTACTTCTGAAGGCATAGGAGGGATCAATTGATTTTCACCTAAAAACACTTTATTTAATCTATCGGAGTAGATCCTCGAAATCACATTTATCATACCCATGTTATTATCACGCATTGACGCAATATTTATCATACCTGATGAAACAATAAATATCCCCTGTGCACCGTACACATCAATTTTAGCTTCAAAATAATGACGTATATTTCCAAGAGCTTTTTGTTTTGCATATAAGCCTCCCCCATTACCTGAATCCAATAGTATTTTAGTATTGGATGTAATCTCCAGGTCTTTAGCCCATGCTTCAGCATTAGCAAAACGAATATCTGCCCAGGTTTTATTGATATTCTGATTTGTCGCCCACAATACTCCCTTGAGTGATTCAGCAGTGTTTTCTCGAACATCTTTCTCAATGTAGCCCAACCCTATGAAAGCAGCAATAAAGGAACTCATTATAAAAAAAAGTAATATGAAGATATTATTTCTATTATGTAAGTTTGAACTGCTTATTTCAAGCGTCCCTTTACGGCCAGTAACTGTCATTATACACTTTCTCCGCTACCCTTATCCAACTCCCGTTCGTTATCCCAAACTGGTGGATAGGGCAATTCACGGTTTAATTCTTCAGCTAATTGATTCACTTCCGTCTTTAATTCAATATAGCGCATTTCACGCCCAATCATCGTCTCATTAAAATGTTCTAGTTCATCTTTTTGATTCTGCAATTCATTATTAATCTTCTCTAATTGCTTCTGAGCATGTTTAACATCACTAATATCAATCCCAACACCTACCAGATAACTGTCATTGTGAATAGTGACCCTGCTCCCTGTTAGATAAAAAGGAACCTCAGTGAGATCATGTGAAATAACATTCGCCTCCAATGCAGCATACCCTTCTGTGAAAGCACGCTCAATCGCCTGAGTAACTGCTTTTCTATCTTTTTCAGAAATAGATTCTATAGCACGGATTGATTTCATTTTTTCATCACCCAATCCTATAAGCTTCTGATAATTTTCATTCCACCTTAACAGTTTCCCTTCCGGGGTAAATGCATAAAATATGCCCGGTAGACTATTGATTACTTTGTCAGTAAAAAACTTCTCTGCTTCAATTTCACCCGTTCTTTTTAGTACCCGTTTTTCAAGCTCACTATTCAGTTTTAAAGTATCTTTTTTATTTGCAAGTTCTTTTTGATATGTATATAGCCTGATATGCGTATAAACTCTGGCTATTACTTCCTCTGCTACATAGGGCAATGATATATAGTCCTGGCCACCTGCTTTAAATGCCGCAACTTTATTAGATGTCTCTGATACTGCGCTGATAAAAAGTACGGGAACCATTGCGCTCCGTGGCTCTGATTTTAATCGACGACAGATTTCATATCCATCAATACCTGTCAATTGAACATCTAATAGTATTAAATCCGGCACCGCTTCTGCAACACTACTCAACACCTGCTCGCCTGATGTCGCGATACGAATTTTATAGTTTTCTGTTTGTAACAGGTGTGATACTACACGAATATTTTCTGGATTACTATCGGCAACCAGAATAGTACAAGTATTGTTCTCTTTAATGTTACCATTTTTGGCACTTACATCAATACTCATTAGATTCCTGATTGAGGAGTTAAAATCAACTCAATATTTGATTTTAGGATTCCTCATCTGCTTCCATTTATTGTATGATATATTGCTAAAAAAAGCACTAATATGGTGCCTATATGCAATTCTGGGCACTATTCATGATAATAATACCGTTTCCGATCACTTTTTAATGAAATTGGGCAGGTTTGATAGAGCACTGATACAACAAGAAGTATCTGCTCACGGCGACTACAGACTTTAGAGAGGATATTACAAGTCATCCAAAGAATCTAGATAAGGGCAACCACCATATTAACCTTGACCAAATTATTAAATAACAAGATAATTTATAAGAGTATTATCTCGGTGTATATAGTTTACTCGAATATCACTTTTAGGAGCGTTACTCTATGATGGAGCAAGAAAAATTACTCGAACAAAAGTTGGGAGAATTAGAAACTGCCCGAAAATGGAGCCCCCGACTCATTGCTAAATTAGAAGCACTTATCAGGTCAGATGAACCCTGGGAAAATTACAGAGTTAATCCATTGGAGTTTGCATTTTCACGAAACCTTGACGAAAATGAAGTCATTGACCTATTTCTGTATGCCTCGAAAATTGGCATTTATGTATTAGAATGGCGAATGGTTTGCCCGCACTGCGGAGATACGGTCAATAGTTTTAGTAGTCTTTCAAATTTAGAATCAGATTGTGTTTGTTCGTTGTGCTCTCTTTCTACCAAAGCACATCTTGATGATTACGTACAAATTTCATTTAGTTTATCTTCAACTATTAAAGCATTGCCCTTTCATTCGCCTTCAACCTTATCGATAGATGATTTTTACTTTCGGTATCGCCTTGATGGAAGTGCCCAAGTCCCGGGTGGTTTAGGGTTAAAGCGTGAACTTATTAAATCAGCGTTACTAGAAAACTTTTATTTAGAGTCGAATACTCAAAAAGACGTTTCTTTTAACATTAAGCCAGGTACCTTAATGGGTTACGATATGACAACCGGTAATGGATTTGTGTATTCCATAGAAGGGACGAGTACTGAAGAGCAAAATGCATCTGCCACCCTACAACAATCAAAGTGGATAACCACGCCTAATAATGTACATGCAGGAAATATTAGTCTATCAATTAAAAATGAAGGCTCGGTAAAAGCAGCCTTTGCCTTAATGTGGTTACCTGAGGATTATAGCCATACTATATTGACGTATGAACGACGCCTTACAGGCAACCGAATTCTAAATACTCAGGCGTTTCGCAGCCTGTATCGTACCGAAATACTTGGTACCACTGAAGGAATAGGAGTACGTGATTTAACGTTGCTTTTCACGGATATAAAAGGGTCCACTGAAATGTACGATAAGATTGGTGACCTCAAAGCCTTTGCACTTGTTCAACAACATTTTGAGCATTTAAATTTAGCAATAAACAACAATCACGGGGCAATGATAAAAACAATCGGTGATGCCGTAATGGCAACGTTTGATAAGCCTGCAGATGCTATGAAGGCAAGCTTAGAGATGCTCCAAAAAATTGTGGCATATAATAAAGAAATTTCAGACGGTGAAATAATTTTGAAGATTGGAATTCACAGAGGGGCTTCAATAGTGGTCACCCTCAATGACCGATTAGATTATTTTGGACAGACCGTAAATGTAGCTGCGCGTGTTCAAGCCCTAGCCGATGGAGGAGAAATATGTTTGACTGATAGCTTTTACAATGCTCCAGGCGTTATCGAAACCCTTAGTGGGTATACCATTGTCGCCGAAAAAGCAAACTTAAAAGGGGTGAGCGAAACAATGGATATCTACCGCATATCAACGTAATCTGCATTTGGATACGAAATATGCAGAGTGTCTATGTGTAGTTTATTATCGAAGTTTCGAAAAAGGGCATTAATTGTCCCCAGTTATTCTCATAACTTTAGACAACAGTTTGCTCAGTTCATCTTCCCTGAATGGTTTTTGGATAAATCCTGCCAAACCTGCCTCATTAAGTTCACTTAAATTTTCGTCTTTTGTAAAACCCGATGAAATGATTACTTTGCAATGAGTATCAATTTCTTTCATCTTAATAAATGTTTCCCTACCATTCATTTCGGGCATAATCATATCCATAATCACCAAATCAATTTCCTGATACTGTTGTTTGAATATCTCTAACGCTTCTAATCCATTCTCAGCAAGGATGACTTTGTACCCCATATCTTCAAGAGAATATTTGCCCGTTACACGAATAAATTCTTCATCATCTACAAATAAAACTTGGCCGACGCCTTTTGATACAGGCTCAATTTTGCCGGCTATTTTTACCGTATCAGCTACACAAGGGAGGTAAATATGAAACACTGTTCCCTCTCCAATTTCACTACAAACATTTATCGCCCCATTATGATCTTGAATTGTTCCATAAACTGATGCCAACCCTAAACCAGTTCCTTCACCTTGCTTTTTGGTTGTGAAAAAAGGTTCGAATATCTTACTAATATTTTCGGGAGTAATTCCACAGCCAGTATCTCTAATGTCTATTTCAATATAATCTCCCTCCTCAATTTTAAATGGACTCGAATTGCAAAACATTTCATTCAAATAAATATTTCTCGTTTCGATTACTAATTCCCCGCCATTAGCCATTGCATGCGAAGCATTTATTCCAAGATTTAAAATTGAGTTTTGCATAGCTGAGTCATCACCTGTCACCATTGGGTTTTCTGCATTTTTTGAAAGAGAAATAGTTATTTTTTTGTCAATCGTCTGATTGAAGATTGAAACGGTGTCATCAATAATTCGATGAATATCTATTGATGTAGAAATGATTTTACCTTTTCTACCAAATGCCAACAATTTCCCCGTTAAATCTGCAGCTCTATTTGAGGCATTGATAATCATTTCCACAAACTCCAAGCTCTTCTGGTCAAGGTTACGTTTTGGATTTAGAAGCAATTGAGCTGCACCAATTATGCCGGCAAGCATATTATTAAAGTCATGAGCAACTCCTCCAGCCAACTGACCAATCGCATCCATTTTTCTCGCTTGGTTTAATTGTTGTTCTACTTCATACTCTTTTGTCACATCGTCAATGCGAATCACTGCACCTTCAACACCTTGGGTTATGAGTGGGTAGATTGTGATATCTTCACAGTACGTTTCCCCTTTCTCAATATGTACCTGTTTTAGGTTTGATTGCACCTTGCGTGTTTGAAATGCAAGGTCGATACGCTCTACTTCACTTATAAGACTAGGGAAAACCTCTATAAGTGGTTTGTTTAATGCATTTTCTGTAGCGATTCCTGTTTTTTGTTCAGCAGTATTGTTCCATTGGGTTATGTTGCTATCACTATCAATACCTATGAGTATAGAAGGCATTGAGTCGATAATGTTAGCAAGATAGTTTCGCAAGTTTTGTAATTCTACCTCCTGCTTTTTACGCTCTGTGATATCGAGTACCTGCACTCCAATATTATTTTCACCCATGTTGAAGACTGCTATTTCATACCACCCAGAGAACCGGTCATCACTATAATGACTCTCGTAGATTTGTGTCTTAAGTTCTCCACGAGCTACAGCCCTATACAAATCTGGTATATCAGTGCTTACCAGCTCTGGAAAAGCCTCTTCAATAGACTTGCCAATAAGGAACGACGAATCTATACCTGTCATCTTCTCTGCTGCTGGATTGATTTGTGTCAAGACAAGGCGATTGTCCTCTTTCAGGTGATAGATATCAACTGCTAAAGGTGTCGCTTCAAACATTGCGCGAAATCGTTGTTCGCTCTTTTTGAGATCTTCTTGAGTTGCAATAAGTTCTATTTCTGCTTGTTTGCGTTCGGTGATATCAATCGACAAACCGAGTAAGCCAATGATTTCACCTGAAGAATTTTTATGCGGAGTAAACCAATTGTTGAAGTAGACACCACCAACCTTATGCTCCACAGCCAGACTTTCTCCCTTGAGGGCCGTCTTCAAATCGAGCACCATCTCAGGATAATCTTTATAAATATCGAAGACCGATCCACCTACAACCTCTCCTGGTTTTAAACCTAACTTCGAAAGTCCTTTGCCTTCAGAAAGCTGAAATATTCCATTCTTATCAATCATGTAGATTATTTCTTCATTATTTGTAACAAGAGTTTTAAACTTTGCTTCGCTTTCTTTCAGCTCATTTTCTGCCTGTTTGCGTTCGGTGATATCATGTCCCATACTAAATACTTGGCCATTAGGAAGACTGAAGTTCGCCCACATTACGTTGAGTATCTTTCCATCTTTTGTAACGGGATGCCATTCCCTGAAATTCCCATCTGGATCACTAGTGACTGTGCGAATCACCTCTTCACACACAGCAGGATCTGGATAGAATAGCGCCATTGCAACTTCACGCTCGTTGATCTCCTCAATAGTCCAGCCAAAGGTTCTTTTACATTGCTTATTCCAAAATAAACATTTTCCATTCTCATCAAATGAGTTAATGAGTACAGGCGCATTTTCGGAAATCTTTCTAAAACGCTCTTCACTTTCGTTTAATGCTTCCTCTGCCTGTATGCGCTCAGCAACCTCTTCCATTAATGCTTCAGTATTTTTTTGTTTTTCTTCAAATAAGCGCGCGTTTTCCAACGAAATACCAACCTGAAAGGCAAGGAGATTGATCACTTGTAACCTATCGGCTGTAAATGCAGCGGTGGTTAGATTGTTTTCTAAATATAAAATGCCGTTTAGTGAACCGTGATTGAGTATGGGTAAACCGAGTACAGACTTTGGCAATTTTTTAATAATGTAGGCGTCTTTGGTAAAACCTCCTTCTTGAGTAGCATCAGTCAGCACTACACTTTCCTGGGTACGAGAAATATAATTGATAAGCGTGGCTGGAGCCTGTTCACTTTCTTCAATAGGAATCGCCTGCTGGACAGTAACGTTATCAAAATCAAGAGTTCCTTCTGCTTCTATCAGCCATTCACCATCTTTTTCAAGTATCAGCAACCCCCGTGTAGCTCCTGCATTTTCAATCACGATATGCATTATTTTTTTTAATAAGCTACTCAGTACAATTTCCCCGGAAAGGATTTGTGAGGCTTTCATCACGCTTTCCAGATCTAACTGTATTGATGTTGTTTGCTGGTGAGAAGGAGAATCCATCGTGGTATCAGGCGGGGAGGAAACAACCGGGACTTCCCTAGCCGAGTTTACTTTGTTATCCAAAAACTGAGGATATTGAGACTCTAAATTCTGAACTTTTACGAGTGCCCCCCATATTTGATAGCAGCGATGCGCTTCTATTAGATAGGCACGGGCAATTATTTTTCTCTCAATGCTTTGATAATACTTTGATGCCAGTTCACACGCGAGGGCTTGATACTGGACAAAATTATTTTCAAGCGATGCTTCTATAGCCCTATCATAATAAGACATTATATCTTCGATAGGCGCATTTACAATTCTACCGTACTCAGCCCTCATTAGTTCGTAAAAGTGCAAGTAGTTTTCAGGGCAATGTTGAGCCCAGGCTTCAAATCGGTTTATATTTTCACTCAGTATTTTTACGTATTGTTCTTTATGAGACTCGTCTACCAGATGATAAGTTGAGGAATACGCAATGGATTGATGAAAATAAAAAACGGGATTCAGAAATATCCCCGGTGCTCCTACCAAATAGTGTTCTGCCTGAAGGGCATACTCATTTGCTTTTTCTGAAGAAAAGAAGTTTGCCAATAATAACCTACAGATAGCATCGACAAAAGGTGTCAACAGGTCATTCTGAATTCGACATTGTTTTAAAACCTCTTTGGAATGAGGCCAATAATCCTCCGGTACAACACTCCAGTCCTCGACAGGCTCTTTAAGGTTGTGAATAGATGCACTTACAGCATAAAAGTATTGCACCATATTTTGATCGATTTTACTTAAACCAGGTGTAATTTGATTAACTTTTTCCTCGACCTTATAGAGTGTGTCGGACCCCAAAAAGGATTGAAACAGAATATTTATTGCACAATAACCTGCCCATTGATAGGAACCATTTTCTATTCCGCTATAATACCCTCTCAACAAATATTTTTGGGAGATATCAACTGATTTTTTATAGTGGCAAACAAAACTACCCCACATATCTAAAATTAAAGCCTCGTATGCTTTGATTTGGTATTTGTCATCATTTAATCTTAGCGAAAGCAAGCCAAACTTATATGCAGTGTCATAATCATTTTGAAAAACCACCAGAGTAACTGAAGACAGGAAAATATATCCGACAGATGAGTGTGGGTTATTTCCATCTCTGAGAGTTATTTCGGTCATACGTACACCGATAATTGCTATTAAATTAGAACCCAAAAAATAAGCAGGAGCAAAACACTCTCTCAGCAGCGCCATTGCCTGAAGCTTTAAAGGATCGGTCAATTCGGGAAGATGAAACAGGCTATCGGTATCCTTTCCCTGTAACATTTGATTACACCGTTTTATTTCCATTTCTACATCTTGAATATCCGGAAATGCTTTAAGTTCGATACCGAGCATACTCAGAGCCTCAACACTAATATTCAGAGAGGTAGTTAGGTCATTTTTCATGCGGTATAGTGTTGCTTTATATTCGCTAATTTTACACCGTTCGAGCAGGGTGCTGACATGATTAGAAATCTCTTCGAATGTAGCGAGAGCGTCATCCCACTGAGCATTCAAATATTCAATTTCTCCTTTTTCAAAGTAATAGGATAATGATAACTCATAATTCGTCTCCCATGAATTGTCCGGAAGAAGTGTCATTCCAGTAATTATAAAATCTAGTGCAGGTCTATATGCTGAAGACAATTTCGCTTTTTTTGCTGCTCTCAGGTTTAATCGACAGACATTTTCTTTCTCCTCCGAATCAGTAATGAAGTTTTTACCCAGATTAAAATGTCCAACCATCCCTATCAAGGTTTCCCAAATATCATCATCAACTGTGTGCTGGCGTATAACACGGCCAATCTTGAGGTGAAGCATCTTCTTTTCTTTTTCATTAAGAAAGGAATACGCTGCCTGTTGTACTCTATCATGCAAAAACCGAAACCGTGCTTCGTGATCACCTTCCGGACTGTGTTTGATCCACTTGTAATCATCTTCAACAGGAATAATTAAGCCATCAAGTACAGCATTCCATAGCGCATCAAAGACCATGGAACTTGAATGATCATACACCAGTGATAGTAGTTTTAGATTGAACTGACTCCCAAAGCAGGCTGCAAGAGCTAGAATTTGTTGGGTTTCAATAGGAAGCTGGGAGATTCTATCCACCATCATATCAACAACATTATTAGTGATATCCTGAGATCGAATACGTTGTACATCCCAGCTCCATTCTCTTTTGTCAAAATCAAATGCTATCAGTTTTTTCCTGACTATGGCTTTCAGAAACATATTAACAAAAAATGGATTGCCCCCAGTTTTTTCATACACAACACTTGCCAAAGATTTCGACATTTCAAGACTACTTATTGTAGAATCTGAAATAAGATTATGTACATGGGAATATTCCAATGGAGGAAGAATGATTTTGCTGAAAGAGACTTGATTTTGTATAGTATCCAAAATTCTGGGAAGTGGATGAACGTCACTAATTTCATTGTCACGATACGCGCCAATAAAGAGTAAATAGTGAGTATCAGAATCCGTCATCATCAAGTTGACGAGATTTAACGTTGGGAGATCAGCCCACTGTAGATCATCAAGAAAAATGATGAGTGGATGTTCCTTATCACACAACGCTTTGAAAAAGTTTAGAAAGCTGAGGTTGAATCTATTTTGCGCTTCAGCGGGGCCAACCTCTGCCACGGCTGGTTGTGCGCCAATTACTAATTCAAGGTCAGGAATTACATCAAGAATGACTTGTCCGTTTATACCCACCGCATCCAGAATTTTTCTTTTCCAGTTTTGTAACGTCTCCGAACGTTCCTTAAGTAAAGAAAGACAAAACTCGTTAAAAGCTTGGGTGATAGCATAATAAGGTATATTTTGTTTGAATTGATCAAACTTACCGGCAACAAAATAACCGCGCTTTTCAGTCATGGGTTTATGAACTTCATGTACCAAAACGGTTTTGCCAATCCCTGAATAACCCGCTACAATCATTACTTCGGTTTTTCCCAAACTGACCCGATCAAAGGCTTCTAATAAAGTATTGATTTCACTTTCGCGTCCATACAGTTTTTGAGGAATTTGAAATTGGCCTGAAAAATCATTGTGCCCTAATTCAAACTTCAGGCCTTTCATGTTTTGTTTGTTGGCTCTGTGTTCCTGACACTTTTCCAAATCCACCTTGAGGCCAAGTGCCGATTGATATCGATCTTCAGCATTTTTTTCCAGTAATTTCATTATAATATCTGAAACTATCAGAGGTATATCAGTATTAATTTCACAAACAGGGAGTGGAGTTTTTGCTATATGACAATGCACCAATTCAATTGTATCGCTCGCTGTAAAAGGCAGCTGTCCGGTGAACATTTCGTAAAGAGTCGCTCCCAATGAATAGAGGTCGGTACGATAATCTATACTGCGGTTGATACGTCCGGTTTGTTCGGGGGATAAATATGCTAGTGTCCCCTCTAACTGGCCGAGATTTTTCAAAGTAACGCTCTCACTTGGCAGTCGACTTGCAATGCCAAAATCAATAATTTTAACCTGACCTGTCTGAGTATTCCAAAGAATATTGGAAGGACAAAGGTTTTTATGAATCACATTTTCAGCATGGATATGTCCTATATTTTGTGCAGTTTGTATCGCAATGGACAAGCATTCATCTAAAGTCAACATGCTTCGTTTCATATACGTATCTATCGACTCAGCAGCAATATCTTCTTCAACAATCATCAGAGTATTTCCATACTCTTCCAGGCTAAGAACGCTAATTACCCCGCTGTTATTAAAGCTTTTTGTTATTTCATATTCACTTTTAAATCGGTGAAACTCTTCTGGTGAAGGGTTTTCCGGTTGAAGTACTTTTAGTATCACCGAAAAATGATCTATTACCTGTTCTGCCCTGTATATTACCGTGCTAGAACTTTCATGTAGTTTCTCAATTATTTTGTACTTATTCATAACTTCACATTAACAACTCGGACATATAAAAGAGTACCCTTAATTTGACGATTAAGCAAAATTTTTTAGCCGTTACCACTACCGATAACTCTCAGTGGCAATTGTATTGAGTATTTTGAGTATATATGTGTAACGATCTCCTCAACAAACACGTTATAACAAATCTATTTTAACCCATAGGCCCATTTACCTGTTAAAGCCCCCCATGCAGTGATATACTATATCTCATAGAAGAGACATGACACCAAGGATTCATTATGTCAATCAAGAGAAAGTTATTTGCAATAAGTTCAATAATAACCGCGGCATTATTGTGCACAATTACTGCATTAAACATATCCGAACACTACACCCAAAAAGAGAGTCATGCGCGAACCAATCGCTACCTTTCATTTGCATTAGCAGATGAATTTCGTCATACCTCTATGGACCTTACTCGTCTGTGTCGCACTTTTGTATCGACCGGTCATTCAAAATATAAATCCATGTATTGGGATATTGTTAATTGGCGCTCTGGCAAAATGACCCGTCCAGACTATGTAAACAATCAACTCCATCGTGGAGAAACAAAACCACAGCATGAAATCATGGTAGAACTCGGGTTTTCTAAAAAAGAATTCGCTCTCCTCGATCAAGCAGGTAAAGCTTCACAAGGACTCATTGCCACAGAAACACAGGCTATGACGATCATAGAAAATGGAACGTTTACAAAAGGACCTTTTACCTTAAAAGAAGGTGAAACACCACGGCAGTTTGCTATGCGTATCGTATTTGACGATAACTATCATCGCGAAGTCAAAAGCATCATGAAACCCGTAGATGAATTTTTCACAGCTCTCGATATCCGTACGGGGGCCACGGTGTCTGAAGCGACCGCTAATGCCTCCTTTTGGCTTACGATTTCTATTACCTTACAAATCATTGTAGCCCTCATATTCATTGGCTTTATTGTATACCTATGGAATAACGTACTCATGGCAATTATCGGATTAAAAAAGCAACTCGGATTTATTGCTGAAGGAGACCTCACTACCGACATCCAAGCAACACGCTCAGATGAAATTGGTGAAATGCAAACAGCTCTCAAAGAAATGGTCGCGAACTTTCTTTCACTCATTACCAAAATAAAATCTCACTCTACCGAAATCACTGAATCATCTCAAGAGCTGAGAACCAGAAGTCAAAGTGTATTTACTTCAGCAGAAGAAATGTCATCCAATTCATCAATCATTGTTGATAAAGCTAATGCAACGTCTTCCAACATAAATAATATTGCATCTAATACCGAAAATATGAGTGGATCAATTAACATTGTTGCCTCTGCGATTGAAGAAATGTCGAGTACGGTACAGGAGATAGCCCAGAACTGCCAAAGCGAACTCACTATCGCTTCCAATGCCAACACTCAAGTAAAACAAACCAATGAGATGATGAAAACTCTTGAAATATCTGCGTCAGAAATCGGCAAGGTTCTTGATGTCATCAAAAACATTGCCGACCAAACAAACCTTCTTGCACTGAATGCAACCATCGAAGCAGCCTCAGCAGGCGACGCCGGAAAAGGTTTTGCCGTAGTAGCCAGTGAAGTTAAAGAACTCGCCAAACAAACAGCGAATGCTACAGTCGAAATCGAAGCTCAAATTGCAACCATGCGAGAAAATACTAAGAATTCTGTTGCATCAATAATAGACATAACTGCAGTGATTGAAGAAGTGAATACCATTTCACAAACCATAGTCAGTGCAGTGGAAGAGCAGAGTGCCACTATCAATGAAATCTCATCAAACGTTGGAACTATTAACCAATCGAGCCAAGAGTCCTCGGTGAATGTACAAGAATCAGCACAGAGCTTAAAGGGTGTTTCTGAAACCATAACTCAATTCAGTGATTCTCTTACTACCATTACCACCGAAATGGCACAAACAGAAAAAAAATCTGAGTCCCTCTCGGATATAGCCGAACAACTCGACCAATCAATTGATAAATTCAAGGTGTAGCTCCCCATTTCAATAGATGATCAGTCAGAGTGCCGACCAGCCCTCCTCCCAATAGTGCCATTTCCATTGAGTATACATATAACCAATTGTTGTACGCTTATTTCCCCGTAGCACCCACAACACACCTCAATAAACTCAATGAACCCCAAATATATGTCACCAAATGTCCACAGGATCTGTGGATTTCGGCTGAAAGCTCCCTATAGTATCCTTAAAAAAATGAATATTAAGAGAGAGCATTGGGCACATGTTACACACCATCAAGGGACACATATGACAAAGGGTTTTCTCCTGCTGTATTCGATTGCAGTTATTTCAATTTTTCAATTAAGTGCTTGTAGCAACAACTCAGATTTAGTTAACCCCTCAGAAGACATAGATACCGTATCAAGTAATGAGTTACTCAGTAATACTCATTTAATGAGTTCGGATATCGTTCCCATAGATTCACAGGTACTCAGTAGTACTCATCAAAACCCTGATACTGTAACATTGAGTAGTGTTGCTCAGCAGAACAGCTCAGTACGAGAACTATCTTCAGCTGAGGTACTCAATCAATCGTCATCCAGTAGCGCCCTGTCTTCGAGTAGTATTGTAGAAGCGCAGGTGAGTTCAGGTTCTGTTATAATTGAGGTGGAAGATTATATTGACGCTTATGATGTAACTGTCGGTAACACCGGTAATACTTACAGAGAGGATGATGTTGACATTGGTCCTTCGAATTCCGGTCATGTCGTTGCCTGGGTTTCTGATACTGAATGGCTAGAATATACCTTTTCAGTACCTGAGGCAGGACTCTATGATTTAACCGTCTTTACTAGTAGTAAAAATGTTAGTTCAAAATGGATTGAATATACCGTAAATGGAAGTGCAGTTGGTGAGGTTACGGTACCCACTACAGGGAGCTTTGAACAGTGGCATGCCACAACAGTAAAAGAGGTTTCCCTTTCTGATGGTGATACTCATACCTTAAGACTCACTTTAAGAGGTGAAGGATATAACCTTGATTATATCGAAATTAAACCCTCTCAAGGTACCAAAGATACCATTCCATCTGAGAAGACTGAATTTGTTAATTGGGGACTACCTGGCCTCACTGTTCCTCATGGCTTTGGTGTTAATATTCATTTTAATGGGAGCGAAGAACATTTTCCTCGATATCAAGAGGATCTCGACCTTATTGCCGAGGCGGGAATTAAAGTAATTCGTCAGGACCTTTTTTGGCACTGGATTGAAAATGAAAAAGGGGTATTATTTTGGGATCACTTTGATGAGCTGGTTGATGCGTGTGAACAACGTGGTTTACAGCTGCTGTTTATTCTCACTTATTCAAATCAATTGTATGAAGAGCATATTAATTCAATATACACTCAGGAAGGGCGTGATGCCTGGACGCACTATGCAACGACTGCTGTTGAACGGTATAAGGGCAAGAATATCGTTTGGGAGTTATGGAATGAACCGAATCTCTATATTTTCTGGTTGCCAGAACCTGATGTTGATGCATATATGGCACTTCTTGATCAGGCGGTACCAGCTATTCGTGCGGTGGATCCCGATGCTATTCTCATGGCATCAGCGACATCTCATATCGACCTCGGGTGGATAGAGGAGACGTTTAAACGGGGATTGCTCAATCATATTGATGCAGTATCGGTACACCCCTACCGTCATGAAGACCCAGAAACAGTTATCGGGGATTATTACAACCTCTTCAACCTCATAAATGGATATACTGGAGGTCAAGGTAAACCAGTTGTCTCAAGTGAATGGGGGTACTCAAACATCAACTGGGACAATGCTCCTCTCGATGACTGGGAACAGGCGCGGCGTCTTGTACGAGAGCTTTTAACCAATATATCTATGGGTATTCACATAAGCATCTGGTATGACTGGATGAATGATGGAACCGACCCTGCTAACAGAGAACATAATTTCGGATTAGTAGAAAATGATCGAGTTCCTAAGTTAGCCTATTATGCATATAAGGCCTTAAATGAAACGCTCAATGGCTATACATTTTTGAGAAGTATTGATGCGGGAACACCGGGAGTCTACTTCCTTGAATTTGGAAAAGATGATGACCGCATCTATGTCTTTTGGAAACAAGGTGCCCATGAAGTGAGAGAGATACAATCGAGTATTGGTAACGTTGAGATTGTTTCTATGATGGGTGATACACAAACGATTACCTGGACTGGTACGGCATTTTCACACTTATTTACCAATGCTCCGCAATATATGATTGTGCCTCGTTCTCAGTAGCAACTTCTTTGGGTAAATTTTTTCCTTTTTTCTTTTTTGTATAGTTCCCGGGCGTCGGCCCGGATGCGACCAGACCTTTTGGTTCCCCAAAAGACTGGACAAAAGGGATTCTTGCAGAAAGCCTCATTACAAATGCTTTGTACATCTGGTTCAGGTTACACTGCACTGTACCGATAAATAATGAATTGGTTTCTCTATTGCTGAGCATAAAATTTCATCGTGCACATGGTTGCGCTTTAACCTTTCAATAACGTGTGGGACAATCTGTACTTCATTTTATTATATCGCTATGCAAGGCCGCGGTTGTAAAACGTGCTCCGCACATGGTAAAAGATTGATCGGACACAAAAACCCCAAAAGAATCCTGCCTCCAAACCCACAGTAACAACAGCTTAACAACAATGCATCGATAAATAGCAAAAAAGTACAAGACGTTTCACTGTAAGCTAACCTTTGAAAAGCTACTTTGACCCCACCAAACACACAAACGCAGACATAAGGAAAAAATGAAAAAGTTATTATCAATGAAGGTGTTTATAGCACTTCTATTAACCAGTGTTGTTTCAACATTTGCTAGTACGTACGCAACAACGTTATCAAATGATAATGTATTACTCGAAATTAATATTAGTGAACCTAATGTTAATTATGTTCAACTGTCATTTATCAGTGCTTCTGTTTCAGGTGGCGGACAACAAAATGTTAATATTACAAACAGCAATTCCGCAGGAATGTATTCTTATCTTGTTGCAGGGGCTCAAGAAGGAGAAGAATTGCGTTATTCATTTCATTATCGGTATGAAGGCGGAAGCGCAGACAGCCCATGGGAAACCTATGTTGTTGGTGATACACGCAAATATGATGTAACATGGATTGGGGAGTTCGATGACTACCCTTCAAATCCCAAAGATGGCTATGCGTTCTTTCATAGTATCGATCAAAAAAGTTACATCTATACTGATTCTGACTGGAACCTATTTGCAATAGGTGAACAAGGTGCTACAGGAGCCCAGGGCAACACTGGTATTCAAGGAATACAAGGTGACGTTGGAGCTCAGGGAATCCAAGGTGCAGCTGGAGCCCAAGGTGAAACTGGCGCAACAGGAGCTCAAGGTGAACGCGGAGATGACACCTGGAATCAAAATGGCTCTACGATAACGTACACAAGATCGGGCGAGCTTGATCAGGTACAAGAGCAAATGAATGCTGGTTCTTATGGTATCGGCTTTGGCCAATCACGAAACTGGCAGTCATTTACTCCTGGAGTAACAGGAATATTTTCACAATTTGGCCTTCACATAAGGTGGAGCAATACAACTCCTGAAGTAACATTTAACCTCTATGAAGGTGAAGGCTTTAATGGAACACTCCTCCACACTCAAACCATAACAGCAACTATAAATGGTGACTGGAATACCTTCGAAATCTCAGGTGCAGTAGAACTCACCGCTGGAGAACAATATACATGGCAGTTACACTCTGACGCCAATCCAGCTGCAATCTGGATCCCTAATGGATCAGGCTATGCAGGTGGACGCAATGGACCCGATGGCGGCGACTATGATTTTTCATTCAGAACCTATATGGCTTCAATTACTCCGGTATTAGTGGGAATCGGTACCTTAACCCCCAATGCGACACTTGATGTTGCTGGTGCAGTTGCAGTAAATGGTACAGAAGTTATAAATGAGGCAGGACAATGGGTTGGTGATGCAACGAACCTCGTTGGCCCACAAGGCGTACCAGGGTTACAAGGTGAGTCGGGAGACGATGCACCTGACCAGACTGCAGCAATTACTACCTTAACAACAGAGCTTGCTAGTTTAACAAGCAGATTAACGTTATTGGAAGCACTGTTTCCAATAGATCAAGTTATTGGGTATGTAGTATCAGAGGGTAGAACCTTTGTTCAATTAGAAACTGCTTTGGAGAACACGGAAGCTCAAAGCGCCTGTCAAGAACTCAATATGGACCTGGCGAAGATTGAATCACAAGTTCAAAATGATGCGGTTGCAAACTTGCTTGGTAGCACACCAAACTTATTAGGATGGATTGGTGCGAATGATAGTGCCACTGAAGGTGCATTTAAATGGAGAGATGACAGTGATGTAATCTATGTTCCGGCATGGTACCTGACAAATCCAAACGTTGAAATTAGGGATTGTGTTTCTATCGCTGGACTCAACACTTATCGTGGAACTCCTGGAATGTGGGAAACTGAAAGTTGTACTCAGACCGCCAGAAGACCTATTTGCTCTAATTAATACCATAAAAATATTTCAGGCGAGCGTCGGTTGTAGTATCGACACTCGCCTTTTGTCTATATCCTTTCATAATTTCCTAATTACAATACGATAGTCTTACTCTCCCAGTTTAGAAGTTAAATCAAGAGCTGGTCTCAGCGCTATTATCCTAATATCTTACATATTCAGTTACTATAATCTAAGCTCAATCCTGTAGTATCCTACTCGTAGGAGTATTGAATAGTATCGAGAGGTTTAAGAGGTGTATAGGGTCATGGGTGTGAATAGAGTATTTTGTTCTTGCACTTCAGTGCAAGCATAAAAAAACCGTTGTATCCAAAGAGAATACAACGGTGTCTGTATATTAATAATTTTTACCTATACCGCGGTCTTAAGCGGCAGTCTTAGACTTTGATAACTGTAATCCAACAATAAGAACAATAAGTCCGGCAAGAACAGCAGGAAAGCCTTCAAAAATCATTCCTTGGAGTCCGAAAAAACGCCATGCCACAACGGTCAGTACACCAACGGCAATTGCTGAGAGACTTGTTGCTTCTGATGGTCTTTTACCTAAAGCAAGTACAATAAGCAGAGGAGAAAATGCAGATCCGAGAACCGACCATGACATGATAACAATATCAAATACACTCTGATTATTCAATAAGGCAAGAGCCAGTACAAAGATTGTAATACCGACTGTTGCAAATTTATAATGAATAGGTTTGTTTAATGTCTTACCAAAATCCTGAGTTATCGTTGCCGAGCAACTGAGTACCAATGAATCAGCCGTTGACATGGTTGCTGCAAAGATTCCCGCTAATACAAGACCCGTAAGAGGTGCTGGAAGCATCTCAAGAGCCATAGTAGGGAGTGCAAGTTCAGCGTCAAATGCACCAGTATCGGTGAGATATATTCTAGAAAAGAGGCCAACTACCGTAGCAAGAAACCAGAAAGCCACAAACCAGCCATAATACCATGATTTTGTTGCCACCATTGATTCATTTTTACCAAGTGACATAAAGCGACTCATTATATGAGGCTGACCCACTACTGAAAATCCCGCAAAAAGCCACCCTATCACAAACATAACGCCGCCGGTTACGCCGGGAAATGCCAGATCTTTAGGAAAAATATCAAGAAAATTAGGAAGTTGATTCATACGTTCAATAGATTCGCTCACTCCACCAAAATGGATAACCGAAACAATAACAAGAATGGTCATAGCTGCCAACATCACAAAAGATTGCGCTGCATCTGTCCAGATAGAAGCCCTGATCCCCCCAGCAATACAATAGACCACAACGAGAATTGCTCCCATAATTGCACCAGCCCATATTGGCCAATCAAAGAGCACATGCAGTGCCTTACTACCAGCTACCAGCTGTGCAGTTGCATACGTAGAGAGAAAGAAGAGCGACAGAATTCCAATGACCTTCTGTACTTTGGCCTGCTTGACATTCCAGTTACTGAGTAAGCCCCCGTAACTAACCTCTCCCGTTTCAGAAGTTTTTAACTGCATTTTGCGATGTATAAAAAGTGCAGCAAGAAAATCCCCGGTAATCCAACCGATCATAAGCCAAATTGCAGAAAGGCCTGTTGTATAGGTATATCCAATAACACCGATAAACATATAACCACTACTATTGGTAGCAAAGGCTGAAAGCCCTGCAAGCCATGGCTTTATCGAGTTACTTGCCAGATAGTAATCCTGTTTAGTCCCGGTGCCAAATTTCGATGACATTATACCGACAATCGTGAATCCGGCAAGAAAAATAAGGAATGATGCTAATAACATAGTGAAAAGTCCTTTGGTTTTGATACAACACTTTGTGTGTATATACCTTATGCTCAGAGATCAAATTACCCCATTGACCCCGATTTTGTACCAAAGTAGCATAATACTCTTTTAAATCAATACTACTCTGTAAGAGATTACAATCCTGCGCAATCGTTTGTACAAATGATTATTGATGTTAAAGTTATGAGACCCGAAGAACCTTTGCGCCACGCACTTTTTTCTTTTTAATCTCACAGAGAGCACGATTTGCATTTTCAAGTTCAAATATTTCAATCTCGGGCTTAATATTAAGTGTTTCAGAAAGATCAAGAAACTCCTGAACATCTTTTCGACTAATATTGGCGACACTTTTAATCTCCTTTTCCATCCAGATATGTTCCTGATAATTAAGTTGTGCAAAAACGTCCTTGTCAGTGTCCTCTTTTTGTATTGCATTAATAACAAGCCTTCCTCCCGGTGTTAAACAGGCTAGGGCATTTACAACAGGGCTCCATGCCGGAGTTGTGTCAATAATAGCGTGAAGTTTTTCTGGCGGTTTTTCTTCTGTTTTCCCGGTCCAATAAGCGCCAAGTTCCTGTGCAAATTGAAGTTCAGGGTTACTCCTGGCAAAAACAAATATTTTTGTATCTGGGTATAGATGCTGTGCCATTTTCAGCACAAGGTGTGCAGAAGCCCCAAAACCGGTAAGCCCCAGATTCATCCCATTTTTCAGATTTGTTAATCGTAGAGAGCGGTATCCAATTGCTCCTGCACATAACAGTGGGACGGCTTCTTCATTGGTTAATTTTTCTGGTATCGTATAAATAAAGCCTTCATTGGCTTTTACATATTCGGCATACCCTCCATCTACATCCTTGCCGGTTGCAATAAAATCACTGCATAGGTTTTCCTGATTATTCCGACAGAGTTCGCATTCCCCGCAGGCGCTGTAAATCCAGGCGAGCCCAACTCTCTGACCCACACTCCATTTGGTTACAGCATCACCAGTTTTTTCAATTATTCCGACGACCTGATGTCCTGGGATTACCGGCAGATTCGGAGGAGGCGTTCTACCTTCAATTTCATCAATTTCGGTATGGCAGACCCCACAAGCTAACACCCGAATAAGTACTTCATTTTCTCTGGGCACAGGTTTTGGCATCTCTTGAAGAGTTAAAGGGGCGTCGTTCTCTTTCAGACTATTAATATCATTCAGTATCATTGCTTTCATGAAAACCCATATTAAAAGTTAGAATTCATCATACCATATTAATGTGAATGATGGCTTTGAATTGATACATTTTAGTGTTTTACAATCCTAAAGACTCTTTCATCTCCTCTAAATCACCTTCGCGCGCATCGAGAATACCGTGGTAGTGAGTAATTGCATCCTCCCAAATAGGAATGGTTTGTGTTTTGTAGGGGTACCCACCTTGATCAGGCCAAATTGCTGCAGTACCAGTGGGAAAGGTTTCTGCCATTTCTTCCAGCACCGGACGGATCTGTTCGGTCCAG
The DNA here is from genome assembly GCA_051532035.1 of Fibrobacterales bacterium. Taxonomy (GTDB): domain Bacteria; phylum Fibrobacterota; class Fibrobacteria; order Fibrobacterales; family JAOPTW01; genus JAOPTW01. The sequence continues at coordinate 383,221 of JAOPTW010000013.1, forward strand.
GTACTCAGTATAGCATGACGTCGTGACAGCACCCTCTCTTCCAGATCAGCGAAAGCCGATATATATTCCTCCTGAAAACAAAACCATGCTTTAGTAAAACGTGATGTAGTCTCATCAGGGCATCCCGGATACCCGGATTTGTCAGTCCATAACTTGCCCTGTGTCGCAAGACCTCGCATAAAACCAACATATTCTGGCATATCCATATCCCAGGGTATCATAATAATCTTTTCGGTTCTTGGGAGAACAGCCCAATAGGTATTATGCCCGCTGTCCCATGCGCCCAAATAAGGACCGTCCCAATCAAATACAGCAGTTGCTGTAACAACCTGACGTGCGATAATGTCGGTCATTTCCCATTTTTTCAGAAATTCTGCGAGAGCATCCGCCTGTGTACCTACAGCATCGAGATCACTTTCAAAAGCTTTTACCACACTATGATCTGCCTCTTCTTCATTGGTCTTAAGGTTTTCATTCAAAATTGCATCAGTGTTCATCTGGTCATCTGCAAGTGGCCAATAATGTTTATATACATTTCCTTCATCATCATTAAGGTGATACCGAGTAAAACGTCCATCTATTTGTTCAACCACAAGAAAGAGCCCTTCCAGTTTTCCATTAATCATCAACCGTGCATGTACGGCCCGTGAAGCCGCAACTCCCATTTCACGGTATGCGAAGTAGGCAAACCGTTCTGACAAACGAGATTGACTGTGATTCATGGAATGAAACTGCAGCTTTTTCAATCCATAGAAGAGGCGATCAGGGTACCCATCTGTATTGAATTTTACTTTCATTGATAGATTGCAAATTTTCGCCTTTTCTCCGCAAGGAGTCCAGGCACCTTTTGACCCTTTATACCTAACCAAAATATCACCGATAGTATCACCACGAAATACCATTGCCGCAGGTACATACTCTTCCCTTTTAGGTTCCTCATCGAGAAATGCTAAGTCTTTCGGTTCAATTAATAGTTCATAGGTATAGAGAGAATCATGATGATAAATAAACCGGGTTGAATCTCGCCAATCGGCAGTAGACAGCAACGTTGAGCCAGGCAATGCTTCTCGTTCACGGTTTTCACTACGGAGTATTCCCTCTTCCGGAAGACCCTCAGAGGGTTCTGTCGCGACTGAGGATTCTATACCCCCGTCATGTTCTTGAGAGCTATCGACCTCTTCTCGATCATGTTCAGAATTCTGAGAACTTCCCTCTTGATCCCTGGGAGCAGTATCCACGCTTGAAAGTTTATACATAAAACTGGATCCAGCATCATCTGAGTACTTAACTGCTTCATTACTACTTACCTCTGCTTGAGTAGTATCCTGTGACGACTCAACTCTCTCCATAGATGCAGTCGAATCAGAGCACCCGGATATTAATAGAGTCGTCAATAGTGCTACTACCAATAATTGCGTATACATAGATAAAACCATTCCTCTTATTACAAACACTCTGTTACAGCCCACTTCGCCAATCCTCAGCAATTTGTTTGCTCGCCTCCAAGGCCTCTCTCAAATCTTCTACCCCAGCCCTCCATTTTTCCTTAGAGATAGCGGCCTTTGGAAAACCTTTTCCTTTTTCATTACTTGAGCCATGGGTATCGATTGTTTCCTGTGTTACTTCTTCAATCTGAGCTTCCCATTTATCTAGCAGAGGCATTATTTGAGGATATACATCATCCAAAAGTTTATCGAGAGCTACTTTTACTTCATCAGGAAAACAAAGCCAGTGACCTTGTAGTTTATTTTGCACCGGGCTATTACAACCAAAAGCCTGTGCTACATCTTCAACTGACATATGCCCTTTGGACGTTTCACCTTTTCTCCCCGATAAGCTTATCAGCCCATTATCCACATCCCAGGGAATGGCATAGAGTTTTTGTTCTGTGGTATCAGAATACCAATAGGCATTATGGTGTGTATACTCCTTTCTAAGAAAAGGACTATCCCAATGTCCCATGGCAATAGAGGTAACCACCGTATTAACAGTCAATGGCACATCCATCCATTTCGCAATCACACTTTTGATCTCCTCAATATCCTGCGCACCATCAAGTTCCTCCTCAAATGTTTGCCATATTGTGTAGGTCGGGTCTTCATCTTCATTTGTTTTCAATACTTCAAAGAGTGTTGCATCATCCGATAACTGGTCATCGGGAAGGACAGTATTATTCTTATAAATATTCCCCTCTCCATCTTCCCATCGTTCTCTGGTAAAGCGACCATCTATCTGTTCCACAAGTGCATAGAGTCCACTGAGCTTTCCATTAATCTCTACCCGTGCATGTACCGACCGGGGGGCTGGATTGCCCATGGCATTGTGAAACCAGTAGACAACACGTTCTTTCAATTGACTATCATAGTGATGCATGTGATGAAACTGCAGTTTTTTTAACCCGAAGAATTTACGTTCAGAATCAGCTTCAGTATTGAATTTCACTTTAGTTGAGAGTTTAAGACAGCTATTAGGGCCCGGCGGCCAGGGAGAACCATTTTCACCATTTGTACACGGATACCACGCCCCGGTCGATCCTTTATAGCGTACTTGTACATCCTGTATAGTATCTCCTTCAAAAACCAGATCGGCAAATTCATAGATCTCATCTTGTGGTACCGCATTCATGCGTTCAAGTGCTTCGGGATCAATTAAGATATTATAGGTACGCAGTTCATCATCATCAAAAATGTAGGTGCTTTCACCATCAAATACTGGCAAAGTAAAGGTATCACCATTCCTATAGTCCTTTTGATCATTAGAACTCTTTGATTGTTCCACTGAATCAGATTCCTCTGCTGAACTTTCATCATCTTCAGTATATTCATCGTCAACAGACTTTGAGTCTGCTCCAGATGAAGGATGAGAGCCATTACTTGCATCACTATAATCCGAAGAGATCGCTGATGCATCTACTGCACCAAAACTAGACGATTCAGTTTCCTCATCACGTGATCCCCCCAGTTCATCCTGTATATTTTGTTCTGTTGTGCTCTCACTACATCCCAAAATGAATGTTGTCAGTAATACCCCTACTAACATTTTTATACTATGCATGTAATTAACTCCAATCATCCTTTATCCTTTTTTTGTTCGACCTAAATTCTTAACCAATTTATCCACTTCATTTACTAGGCCTAAACCATTACGGCCCTCATCATCTTCTTTTCTTACATTCAATGGTTATGTTTTATTCAAACTTCTAAGTCTGCCCTGGGTTCTATGGGGATAGGGGGGGATTTTACTATAAAACCCGGGACAGACTTATAACTCTTCACATTCTTCTGATACATCACTTCGAACAACACCCATTGTTCGAGTAACGGAATGCTTCTCACCAGAGGCAAAATAATATGTTACTTTCCACATATAGATACCGCTTCCAACGTTCCGACCTTGGGTATCTTTCAGATCCCATTTGAGATCATTAATAAACAGACCCGGTTGGTTTGATTGATTTTGTCGTTCTGCATTATCAAACTCTCCACAATAGCCAAAGTGTTGAGTCCACTGAGTTATAAATTGCCCGATATTATCATAGATGGCAATATCGGCGCGGTATGCACCATCAAGTATTCCTGTTACCGTAACCATTGATGCAGAGCACCCATACCGAAACTCCTCTTCACTTTCGTCATCATCATCAGAGCATTCTGCATTACCATCACTATCAAACGTTACAACACCATCTACAGGGGCCACCCATGTCTCTCCTAATGGAATATCAACACTGTACTGTTCTTCTATCAGGTCACCATCAGCATCGTATAGGGGGATTGTCTCTGAAGGAATAGAGCCACCTTTGTCTGAAGAAATCCCTACCACTGATTCGCGAAAAGTCATACGGAGGTTTTCTGCCTTTCCTTCTATACCGGTAATTTCTACAGATGCATTTTCAGAAATATTGTTATAGATATCTCCTACTTCAATGTCACTATTCAACATGAGTCTATCACCAACTCGTGGAGGATTTTCAGCAGAACTATTGTGTACTAAAATCATCCACACACGAGTATCATTCAGTGCTATGGGTTCTTCTACAACAGTTAAGGTACCCTCTTTATGCTTTTGAATGAGTCTAAACATGCGATTGATTTTCGCATCGATTGGTGTTTTTATTTCTTCAGATAAGGTAACAATTAAGGTATCCGGCGCTACTTGTACTACAACAGAATCATCGGTTTCTACTGCATAGCGTTTATAATGAGACGGATATTTTCTCGCTTCTAGAATAACAGGCCCTATGCTGTCTACTATAGGTATCTCTATGGTATTCAATTCTAACGTAGGGATATTGTCCTCATCGGCAGCAGTTACTCCCTGTTCTAGGGAACCTTCTGGTAAGGTAATCACCAATCGAGAACGATCCTCACTCCCCCATTCATTGGTAACAAATGCCATATCTTTTTTGGAAACGCTCAATTCCTGTGCCCCCTCATGCGGCCAATCAATCGATGTGATTTCTTCAGGAATCTGATCGAGTTCCATATCAAAAACCACCGTAATCTGATCAGCGCGACCATCTGAGTCGCTATCTTCAATATAGGCCAATTCTATTTGAGCCACTTCTACAACTTCTACAATTTCTTCAACGACCGTTAATCGTGCAGTATCTGGTTCGAGCCCTGAATACCGTGCTATAACAACAGCCTCTCCACCAGCTTCCATAACAATTTCTGCACTGGTAGGCCCATCTGAATCTACCTCTGCAACATCTCGATTATCAACACTCCAGTCCAGAGTTTCTGTAAATTCAACGAGATTGCCAAACCGGTCTCGCACAACCGCATAGACTGTTTCTGAAGAGTGATTTTCTCCAAGAGTAACGGTAATTTGTTCTGCGTACTTTTTGCGGTTATCACTCTCCTGCTTTTTCTGAAGGTCAATCCCATAGGGCTCGCCAGGTCCAATTGAAACGGTTACCATTTCTGACAATTCTCGTTTCGGATAGGCGGGATCTACATATTCAATCATCAATTGTAGCGTACGAAAGGCATTGGTTGCGGTAAATTTCCATACTCCTTTATCACCCTTAAACAACGCATCACCATCCTCTGAGTCATTACCAACCATACTCCAAGTAAAATTATCTGAATCAGTAATATACCGCTCATCGAATACATCATACACCTCAGCCATAAGGTCAATAGTATCACCGGCAGCAAGCTCTTTATCATCTACCTCTAAATAAGCTGGCCCTGGCGCAATTACAATATCGGGTTGAATTGGTACAATACTCACTTCTGCGAAGTCAAAGGTCAGGTAGGGGTCGCCATTGGTCTGAAAGACTGCTTCGAGATACGCTTTATGGTACCCGTTTTCTATTGTGTAAAAAACATCATCAAAGGAAAGCTCTGCATAGGCTGTCTGAATCAATCCATCATTCTCCTCCCCTTTACCTGTTTTATTTTGCATTTTGATAGGTAACTGCATCTCTTTTCCTTTTTGAGTAATCAAATGAAGCGTTGCTCCACTTACATCGTAATCTCCAAAAATAAGGTTAAAATAGAGTGCGGTATCAGGGTTTACTAACCCCTTCTTTACTGAGAAATCAAAGGCAAATACCACTCGAGTATCCCACGATACTTCAACATCTGTCCACTGCGAACCACTAGTTCCAGAACCCACTTCTGCGCCGCGAGAAGAGTATTTCATATTGGCTTTTTCTGCGCCATCTCTGTTATCAAACTCATCACCCCCACCTGATTTTACCGTACCGGCACGATCAAGATCAGGAAGAAAGTCGCCTCCGTAGAGCATGCCTTCACTGTCTTTATTCAGTGGCTGACCCGCTGCACTTCTCAGGTTTCCACTTATGCCATCTCCCCAGCCCGTTCCATCCATATCACCCACACGGATAAACTTAAAGGGAGTCCCGCCAATAGGTTCAAGCAACACATTATTTGAGGTGTCCTTTGTATCAGACTCTCCCCACACTTCCATCTCATAGAGTGAATAGCCATAGCTGGTAGTACGCTGTATACAATTGAGTTTCACAAATTTTGCCGTTGTTTCGGTAAATGAAATCTCTTTGGTTTCTCCCCTCTTTCCATTGGTAACCTCGGCAACACGTTCCCAATTCGTTAAATCAGTTGAAGTCTCAATAGTATACTCTTTCGCGGAAGCATCTTCCCAATTGAGCATTACTTTATCAATTGAGTAGTTTGCCCCTAAATCTACTATAAGATGATACGGACCGTTCCCTATCTGACTCGCCCAACGACTATCCTTTCCGGTTTTTCCATCAATGGCAAGGTGCGGACTCAATTCAGGACTCTGATCATTCGTCGCAATCACTTTATTTAATGCCAAATTCTTTACCTTGGCCTGTACCACTGTGGTTGCACACAGTATCCCTAAGAACAGAATGGTTTTTATATTTCCCTGTACCTGTATCATAATACCCTTCTCAATTTCGATCACATACTCAAATTTGGGTATGCGTAAGAACCTCAAAACTATCAGTTGATTTTTTATTCTCTAAATGTATTGAAGAACCCCTAAGTGTCTTCGTAGCTCTGGTGTGTTGTGTACACCTATTCTTTTTCTATTATGAGCCACTCAATAGAATCTATGTCAAATCTTCCCTCTTCTGTCGTTATAAAGCCGACGTTTCTTAGACGACTTAATAAATCTATAATACGTACATCTGGCGGATCAGTAGGCCCTAAGGCCGTTTTAAAATTCATTTCCTCTAGGGATAGCACTACCTCGGACCAATTATTCGTCGGCTCTATGAGTGGAAAAACCCCCATGAACGGAGTATACATCCCTGAGCCATCTCCACGATCAAATTGAAAATCAACGGTAACATCGACATTCCCCTTAATATAAAACCGTAGATGAGTATACGCTGACACATTTACAACAGTATCATCAAACCGCGTTCGTACTCCTCGTAATGAAATATCATCCTCATCATCTGAATCATCTTCTCTAAAATTCACAACCGATATACCGTACCCATCATATCCATCTCCAATAGTAACATCCTCTTGATTTATCGCCGCGCGATCTTCCAAAGGATGATACCAAGTGTTTTGCAGCAATTGAATATACCAAGTAAAATCATGCATACCATCTATTGCCCCTCTCCAATCGCCATCATCAAAGGAGTCAAATGCTACTACTACCGTGTCGGAAGTTACTGTTGCAGTGGTATCACTTGCATCTACCGGATCGGTCACCTCCTCGGTATCGTTGCCATCATCGTCTACCGCTGTGGTATCTAGCACTTTAGTAAATGGAGTTGTTGACACTGCAATCTGAACCACCGAATCAGAAAGTCTATGGAATGCTGCACTTTGGGGAGAGGGAACGAAAAACTGTGAGTTCTCCGGCAGCATTCCATAAAATTCAATTGTACCGGAATCACTCACTATTAACGAATGTCTCGTTTCATAGATCTCCAATGTTTTTCCAAAGTATACTGTATCGGTAATGGTCAGTTGGTACCACCTCTTTGGTTCCACAGTAACCGTATTTTGTTGGATATTTGCAATCGCGGGGTCAATGCCGCTGATCATAACACCGAATGAATCTAACGAAACTTCTAGCGCAACTACCTCTTTAGTGTCTGTACTTAAAGAATAAGCGCCCACCGAATCAGTCACAGTACTATCAAGCACTACTGACTCACCGCTATTTTGGGCAGGTAACCAACCGGCTGATTTTAGCAAATAGACCGAAGCGTTTTGCTGCGGCAGTCCTAACGAATCGACCACTACTCCAGCGATAGCATTGGGAAAGTCTGTTGAGTCACCACTCTGATCATAATCTGAGTCACTCAGACTGCATCCCACAGTCATAATTACCCACAACAGAAAAACGGCGGAATACGGTCTCATCCTTGCTCCTTTGTGAGTGGAAAAAATTGAAGATTAAGCTGATACACTTGATTTTCATCGTCATCAGATTGTGCAAGGTCAGCCATCTCTCTCCGAAACATATTTATTTTACGTATCATTCGCTCAATACCCTTACTCGATACGCTCATTGCGATTGCTGATACGTTACGTTTCTCAGGAGTATACATATCGATTGCCTCTTTACCGAGATCTATCATTTGTTTTTGAACATCACGCATTGTGAAAACATCAATGTGATCACCGATAATCTTTCCGCTTTTGGGACGCCAAAACCCATTGACTTTTTCTATAAGTTCAAGGTCCTGAAGGAGCTTCATTGCTTTTTTAACTTTTAAAAGTGATACTTGCGGTGTAAGAAACAATCCTAAATCTCGAAAATCATCAGTTACATCAAACACTGCAAGAACTTCTCGTATTGCGACATGATACCATTGTTTGTAGTATTCTCGTTGACTTCTCGTCAAAGTACGAATACTATTTGGAAGCATTTTTGCCAAAACTTCAAAAGTCTCTTCTTTCGACTTTTGTGTTTTTGCATGGGTAAAATACATCATCTGAATCAGGTACTGCTGCTCTTTCTCTTTAAGCCCAATTGCTTTTACAAATTTCGGTATCAGTGAAGCAGTCATGTTTCGTCTGCCCGTTACTAAATCCCCATAGACACTCGGAGACCCAATTCCAGCGAGCTTTGCAAACACACGATAGGTAAAAGTACTATCAACTGACTTTTTATATTCATAGTACTCTTTCAGGTACGTACGATAATTATAATAGTCAAAAATGTTCATACATTCCCTAGTATCGTGTGGTTAATTTGCCTTAATATAAATCAGTACATTTTTAAACCAAGAATTTATCCTGATTGTACGCATTATTAACGCTTATTTTACCACATTATGTCCGCATACTGTCCGCATATCCTCCTTTTTAGTATTTAAGGGCATTTTATGTCCGCACAAATATGCCCATCACCACGTCTAAAACACTTCATTCTAGTGCATATTGGGTACCATGAGTTGTGTAACTGTTGATGGCGAAGCATTGGTACCTGCTGAATAAACAATTATAACTACCAGTATTAGAATACAAAAGAGGCTATCTCGGTAATGTGATAGCCTCTTTTTGCAAAGATATTGAGAGAGTAACTAGGTTGAGTAGTTTCATCACTTTCAACAGCCTGAATAGTCTCATCATCGCTCCTAATAGGTGTCCCCCACAACACCCTATGTAGCGACATTCAAACCTCAAAAACATCAAAAACATCAAAATTACCCTATATTCCCTATATTCCCTAATTTTGACCCCATAAATCAAATTCAGTACTGGGTATATATTTCTATATTGTATCCATGAATTGGGGAGAGAAAATGATTAGAATACTATATCTCATAGTTGTTATTATTTTGATTGGATGTACTGTAACATCTAGTGAATCAGGTGATTACATTACGGGTATCACTATTACTGGGTCAGGCAAAACCTCTTCTTCCTTAAAATTGGCTTCAAATGTTATTTCAAAAGAAACCAAGGTACCACTGACCGGTGTCATGGTCTATTTGTATCCAACACAATCAGAAAGTAGACCAGTCGATTCTGTCATATCAAATACAGATGCTCGTTTTACTTTTTCTGATGTACCAAGGGGTGAATACGTTATCATGGCCGCACTCTCTGATTCGCTCGGCGGTATCCATCGGAGTATAACAGTATCATCAGAGGTTCAATCAAAAGATCTTATCGAAGTACACCTTCAAGAATATAAGAATACCCCTCTTACAACTGTTGACTCCGCTATAACAGCATTGAGCTATTTTCATATACCATTGAAGAAACAGGGAGATACCTATATATTCCCATGGCTTGAAGGCGTTACCCAATTTGCACAGCATTACACTTCTGGTTCACCGAACGAACCTACCAGTACATCGGTATCCTATGACCTCCCTACACAGAGTACCTATCTAGAATCAGATATATCTAACCACTCGTCATCGAGCATAGCGGTACTTTCTTCTCCCGATGGTTCTCTAGAACTAGCTCTATCGTCTGTTGTTCAAATGAGTAGCAGTATACTATACGAAGTATCATCGTCGGAGAACTCACTCCTTTCCTCTTCCCACGAAGTATCGTCGTCAGAAAACACACTACTCTCCTCATCCCATGAAGTGAACGATACTACACTCCTTACCTACATACCCTTCAATGATAATTTTGATAATATGGTCCCTGCCGAAGCATATATCCATGACGACAGCACTCTCACCTTTGGTGCTGGTATCGATTCATCTGGTATAAGAATATTAGATAATCACAAATACGCCACATTTACGAGCCAAGTCCGTATCTATAATAACGAAACCTTTTCTATATCATTCTGGGTTAATTCTGACACATTAGACACTCGTCAAGATCTATTTACTCAAAGATATTCATATGATTACGAGACAGTACAAGAGTATGCAATACGTATCAATGAAAGTAATATGGTAGAATTTAAAGTGATCGATGATTCTACCAATTATTACAGTAACTGTATTTCTCAAAACCCCATTGAAGAAAACACCTGGTATCATATCCTTGCAACATTTAATGGAGAGACTCAAAACCTCTATATAGATGGTATACACAACACATCAACTCCATCACAGGGGTTACATTTAAATACAATCACATTATTTGGGTTGGCGAATATACGCAGTCTTCACTTTTTCCAAGACACCATAAGTAATTTTATTGGCACAATTGATGAGTTTAAATACTGGGACAGAGAGCTCACAGAATCTGATGTTCTCTTTGAATTTAATCAAATCAATACAGAAAAAAACGAGTGAATGACCCATCTTACCCATAGGTTTATATAGGCGTCTCTTAAATACCACTTTAATTTTTCATCTGTCACAACCTGATGTGAGAAAAGGTTACCTTCTCGTCGGACAACTTTTTAAACAGGGCAAAAGCGTCACTGACAAAAAATTTAATTCTTTTTGTACACACGCACGTAATCTACCAAAAACTCCATAGGAAATTTGCTGTGATCCGGAGTTCCTCCCCACCCTCCAATCGCAAGATTGAGCAATAAAAACTGAGGTTTTGTATAGGGCCATGCAGCTGGATTATGGTTGTCTCCACCTTGCGGATATGCAGTAAAGAATCGATTTCCATCAAAAAAGAATTCTATTCTATCATCAAACCACTCAACGGAATAGACATGGAAATTATTTTCAACATCAGCCCATGTAGTACCCTGCTGACCTGTTCCACCGAAATAGTTAGGTGCATGCAAAGTACCATGGATCGTACCAGGTGACGTACCTACATACTCCATAATATCAATCTCACCACACCCAGGCCACCCTGCTCCAGAAAATATATTAGAACCAAGCATCCAAATTGCAGGCCAAGAGCCACTGCCTGCCGGGAGCTGTGCTCTCACATCAACACGACCATAGGTAAAATCGAAATTCCCATGAGTTTTTAACCGTCCAGAAGTATATTGGTATTTCTTACCGTTACTCTCCCACCAATCTTCTCTTCCTACAATATGCAACATCCCATCTTTTTGAAAGGTATTTTCAAGGCGTGTTGTATATTTCTGTAATTCATTATTATTTGCACCAGGCTCCATAGTTTCGTGAGCCCACTTGTTGCTGTTAACCTTACCATCACCACTAAATTCATCATTCCAGAGAAGCTTCCACCCATCCGGTACAGGAACCGGATTTTTTTTCACGGTAACCGTTACCGAATCACGCGCCTTTGCGCCATCTTCATCAACAACAATCAATTCTACGGTATTCGTACCTACTGAAAACGTATGAGTAATAACTGCCTCTGTCCCAATTATCTTTTGACCAAACTTCCATCTATAGGCCTGTATCGGGGAATCGCCCTTGATCGATGCACTCCCATCAAGTGTGACCGCTTTAAGTCCTTCACTGTCTGTATCCACAACTTGAATGTTACTACCAGCATTGGCTATAAGTATACGCTCAGTCAATATACCTTTTACTACAAGCTCAGCAAATTCTAACGCTCCACCATCATGTATACGTTGTACTCGTAAATACCGAAAACTCTCAGTTAGTTCAACAGATTGTACCCACCCTTTTTTCAGAGTAAAAAGAGTATTCTCTTCTTCAAGGCCAATTTCGATTCTGCCAAACTCTACTGAATTATTGAATGATGGATCAGTTGAAGCCAATAGTGCGATATTAGTACGGTGTTTCGGGTATGCTTTATCTGTTCGGGCAAAAAGTTTCACCTGAGACACTCTATACAACGCTTGCAGATCGATTTGAAACACTGGATTTTTACGGCTCTCATCAGAAGCCCAATAACTTTTTTTATCGCCATCTATCCCCCTTTTCCCTTCAAATCCTTTTTTTGATGGTGAAGTGATTACCGGTTTATCTGTAAGATCAATTTTTTCAAACGGCAGGGTGTAGACTATACCCGAGCTACTGGAGCCGATCCCTTCACTACCATTACCTGTAGAACTTCCGAGATTATTTCGAGAATTTATAGATGAAGACGACAAGATAGTTGTTAGAACACTGGAACTACTTGTAGCAATAGTATCATGAGGATTTAAAATAGACGTTTCATGTTGATCACCTGATGTGTCTATAGTAGTGTCAGGAGAGCTGATATCATCTGAAACACAATTACTGAGTAATAATCCGGTACACAACACTATACCCAAAAAACATTTTTTACTTTGAATTATAGAACCAATCATATCACCTCCTAAAAACGTGGGTTTAGGTTGTATACACCTATGAGCGTTTAGAACTCTAAAACTATACTTTTTAAAGCTGAAGGGATTCTTCCTCTATCTGATTCTACACTATTTTACAGTTGCGAACATTAATAGTACAACAATATTACAATATCACATACTCTTTTTTACTTATTACTATTCATACTGAAATCTACAAACTATATGTCACATTTAAGGAGAGAGAAAATGGTTCAATTCGATACATACTCATTCTCTGGAACTCATTTCGTTTTGAAAGGTCTTCATCAATCAAATTGAGCAGATTGTACATATTCAGTCTCATAGTAAAGTTATAAGGAAGTTTATAACTACCACCTAAATTAAGATTGACGGTAGGACCAAATGCTTTTTCTGATTTTGATTCCATAGTATACGCTTGATTACTGTTTAAGCTATCACTGTTATATTGTGATGCATCAATAGCACCTTGAAATTTCCAATACGCCTGTAGCGAGCTCTGTACATTAAATTTACTGTTTATACTATAGCTGTAGTAGAGTTTAGATATATGATCGGGAAAATCTATGAAGCTATTCCCATATCCGTACTCCATTGCTGTAATAAAAATATTGTTTTCCCGTTTCAATAGATTAGATTCTAAAATTCTTATATAACTATGCGATCCTCGTATGTGATGATTTCTGTTTCGATACTCTGCTGAGAGTTCTACTCCTGCATATTTAACATTACCTAAATCCATTGTTTTACCTAATGTCTCCTCACCACGAGTCCAAACCCATCCAACAGGATTATACAGTGCGCCATAGATTGTCGGTTTAACGGTTAGATTTTTAATAGGTTTAAATTCCGGTGAAATCTCAATATAATCTATTGTTTCAACTACTCCTTGATCCTTTTTGGTTTCTAGATACTCAACTCTGAGGTCGGTTTCATCATTCCTTCTATTTGATCGTGAGTAATTAACTCTATAGAGTGACCAATCATTTGCGGCCCATACTACAGAAGCTCTTGGGGAGTGCATATATGGGGTGTAATCATGTTTGTCAGAACGAAGTCCGAAGAGTAGATTAACATCCTTACGCGGATGAATCTGCAACTCTCCAATTGATGAAAACATTGTGGTACTCCAGCTCTCCCCATATTCTTCCTTTCCTTCCACCTCTTGTTTTGTTGAGTTAAGATCTCCCGATACTCTCCATGTGCTATCATTATTAAAAGTAGAGAGCCCATATGTTTCATAGGTAATTGCAGGCCCAATAGCAATGGAGAATAGATCATGCTTAATTTTAAGGAGCGTTCTTGAATGAAATTCCCGCTCCTGATTTTCTGTTGGTGCATAGGTTTTATTTAATGTTGGGTTAAACCACGCACTATCTTTTGCGATTGAGTTGATATCTTGGATATCATACCCAACTCGAGCATCAATCCCAATCATGTCGTTAAAGTAGTGATCAAAACTGGTCATTGCAGAAATTTGGGTGTACCCAAGAAAATTGATTCCAGTCTCTCTAGGATCTT
>JAOPTW010000014.1:0-206590 GCA_051532035.1 Fibrobacterales bacterium
CCGAATTTATTTTAAGGTAAAATTAATAAATTTGCCCTTCAATGGGACTAATTTTCAATAAAATATATAAAATTTAAACCCAATTGCTTACCCTACAAATTGGCATTATCTAACCAAATTACCCAAAAAGGGGGTCTGCTTACCGAACAGAAATGCTTCCAATTATATCTTTTAATTCTTTTTCCGGAATGAATGTCCTATTTGCGCAGAGCATAGGACAGAGAAAAGTCCCATTTATCACGGCCGTTTCATCAATAGGCACCTGAACCGCCACAAATGCATCGGGATAACAGATAATTGTCTTCACAAAATAATCGACACCAGTAACCTCATTAATCATAGATCTTAAGGCAAGAGCCTGCTCCCACACTCGACTGAGCTCGTGTTTGTCATTTTTTTCACCATCATATAAGAGATCCTGCCCATTGTTAGAAACCGCCCCTTTATGAGAACTCACACCAACAATGGATATACCATTAGGTGAAGCAATTAAAAAATCTATAGGGACCCCATTTACTTCACACTCCCTAAACAACATATAGCTATCGGGAAGAGATTTGAGGAGCGCATACACTACCTCTAAGGCTTCTGATCTATTTGAATGCGTTTGAGACTGATGAACCTTAGTCTTTTCATTACGCACAAGACCAGTAGAAGGGGAACCGGTACCCTTCTTTAGGCTCCTTTTTTTTGCAGCGGCACGCTGAGTCTTGTTTTGCTGAATCATAAAGAGCACCACCACTAAAAGAGTGATGGTAAATGAGATAATCAGCACCAATACCATCTACTGGGCACCTTTGGATGTTCCATAGAAATAATCATTCTGACGTGTTGCACCAAGTACCGCTCTCCAGAGAGAACCCACCTGATTCACCTTTTTACGATCCATAGTTGCCAAATGAATAGGCACATGAGTAAAGCTATCAGCCCAGTGCCCAATCACCATATTTGTTTTGCCCGCCATAGCAGCATGAACGGCATTTTTAGCAAGAAGAAAACAGAAAATTGCATCAGTCCCCTGAGCTGACACACTCCGTATTAAATAACTTGGATCAAAGTACTTAACCGAACACTCCACATTTATAGCTTTAAAGTGAGCGCGTACTTCATCCCGTATCAATTCACCAATATCTTGCTTGAGTACGTTACCCGACGCATCCTTCACTTCACTTTTATTTTCAAAGAGCTCTTGACCCGCACCTTCGGCAACCACAATAACCACGTGAGTTTTACCCCGCTCAAAACGGCGTTCCAATGCTTTTAACAGTCCATTCTCACCCTTGAGAGTAAAATTCATCTCTGGCACTAAACAAAAATTTACGACAGAATTTGCAAGGCTCGCATAGGCAGCAATAAACCCAGAATCTCGCCCCATAAGTTTTATGAGCCCCACACCATTAAAGGCACCTTTAGCCTCCATATGCGCAGAGGTAACCACCTCATGAGTAGAGTACACTGCCGTTTCAAAACCAAAGGTACGATCAATAAAACTCAAATCATTATCTATGGTTTTAGGAATTCCAATAACACTAATAGAAAGACTTCGACGAGTCACCTCTTGGGCGATATATTCTGCACCACGAAGCGTACCATCACCCCCAACACAAAAAAGCATATTGATATTCATTCGCTGAAGCGTATCAACCATCTGCTCAGTTGATTGACTCCCTCGCGATGAACCAAGTATGGTCCCACCCTCTTCATGAATGGTGTCAACAATATCCGGACTCAAATTAATAGGGGTATGACCATATGTAGGATTAAGGCCTTGATAACCATAAGGAATACCAATGATATTCTCAACACCATAGTCAAACCAGAGTACTTGAACCAACCCTTTAATAACATCATTGATCCCTGGGCACAGACCACCACAAGTAACAATTGCCGCTTTGGACCATTTAGGGTTGTGAAATATCTTTTCACGAGGGCCCGCCTGCTCAAATCCCGGAAGCTCTTCACCTTGCTCAACCAATTGCTTGATATCTGCGACTGATGTCGCAAAAGAGACGCGCTCATCTGGTTCAATAAACTGTTGATGAGACAATGGGGAATCTATCCCTCTCTCTCCTAAGGTCTGAATAGTAAAATCAAATGAACTCGGTTCCTGAATGACGCGAGAATAGTCCATAGTTGTTCCTAAATGAGGTAATCGGGTTTCAATACCCCTATAATAGCATTATTTCAGCCTTTTACCATGAAAGAGAGCCTTCTAGGGCACTTATTAACTCATAAAAACCCTACACAATGGTACAAAGTCATACAAAGTTCTACCAATGTATCAATGCTATTTGTTATACTCTTTATAGTATTTAACTATAGAATGTATGACTGTGTATTTCAAATTTTTCACAACACTCCTTACATTTACCTTATTGGGAAGCACTATTCACGCTCAGTCACCCACAATAGACACTCCCAAAGTCATTACTATTGCCATTGATGAATATCCACCCTTTACCTCACAGACCCTCACCGGCTATGGCATCGATTGTCAGATTGTTTCTGAAGTCTTTAAACAAATAGGCGTAATCGTTGAGTATGAATTTCTCCCTTCTGCTCGTGCCCTCATGCTCACAAAACGTGGCCATAAAGATGCGACAGTCCCCTGGGCGATGCGTCAAGAGCGCCTCAAGGATTACTATTATAGTGCCCCCATTCGAGAGGCTGACATTGAGTATTTCTTTTATATTAATAGCAATTTTGTATGGAACCCAGCTCAACAAGATTACTCATTATTACATGGGAAAAATATAGGGGCGATGATTGGTTACAATTATGGAGTAAATTTTGAAAACGCTTCTCGCTCTAAAGCCATTGAAGTGGACCGCATTGCTAGCCTCAAACAAAATTTTAAAAAACTTCTCGCTGGCCATCTCGACCTCGTCATCTCCCAAAAACGCATAGGAGATTACACGTTACAACAATTCTTCACCCCTGAACAACAAGAAAACATTCGTTCTATCCCTCAAAACAGCGATCCTGTTGAATATGACTATCTGCTCTTTTCAAAAGTAAAAGAGTACAATCGTCCACTCAGAGACAAATTTGATGCTCAATTAAAAATATTCATGAAAAGTGGTCACTATAAAATGCTTTTGAATGGAAAAATCAGCACAAAAAAATGATTACTTTTATTTACTAATCAAACTCTTATTATTGCCACACAGGTTCTAAATATTTATTACATATATTACTAGAGCAATCAATCGCGCGATATCCGTATGAACAAAAGCAGCATTGCCTCTCTGGCACCTCTCAAAACGGGAACCTCTTTCGAATCAGAGACTCTCGCCTATTACACCGACCACACCTTCGCTTACCAACTCAATCATATTGATGAGCTTCGCGACAAAGGTGCCTTTAATGACACTCTTCTCTTCTTAGGGTCAATCAAGCGCGATCAAGTACTAGCCTTGCGAGATATTGAAGAGAGTATCAACACTCAAGAAAAAAGTACCTACCCTGTTATTGAACAGTTTAGAGAAACCCCTCCCTATAAGATTGGTCTCCGTGGTGCCGACAAAGCACTTGACCTTATCAAAGTTGTTGATGACACCGAGAGCAGCATGTTTGTTGATGACATTATACGCTATGAATCTGATTACTCTATTGCCTTTGACGAGTACACCTTTTATCAGCGACGAATGAAAAGTAAAGTCTCTGATGAAGAGCTCGAAGATAGACACACAGAATGCATGCAAATACTCCATGATCTTAAATCAGCAAAGCTCTCTCTTATTGAGCATATAGAAGCAGTTGTAACTCCTTACGCTATCGAGGATGCTATTCAATTTGCTTCGGTTGTACGATCACTCTACCGCATTTTAACCAGTAGTATGATACTCGTTCACGCTGACCAATTTAAAGAAACAGAGACCGCTTAAGGGTTTTAGAAATACTATCTTTTATCTATGATACTACCAGAATGCATAGATAACACAATAATCCCTTTTAGTGATTGGCCACAACGCCATCTCTTTACAGATGCCTTGATTCCATCTCATCACCGAGACCTTATACAACCACTCTTAAAAAGCCACGGAGACTTTGTACTCAAAGAGCTTGCAACACAGGGATTACTCCAATCAACACCACTCAGTGAAATCTTTTCTCACTACAGTATGAAGTCGACACAAGATTCATCATCAAAATCAGTGGGTAAATGGTTATTCAAAAGAGGGATCCCCTTTAATTTAACGGTACTTGTAATATGGGAAAGTGGAGAATGTGCCTTAGCCCCATGGAAAGTAGTAGCTCATTACCATACACTCTTTTTTACTCAAGAAGAGCGTATATATTGTATTGCAGAGTCTATTGACTGGGGCACTATTAGGTATTCGCCCCCGATAATTGAGTGTGCTTATAATACTCGCTATTCATTGGACAAGTAGTCATCCCTGAATGTTCTATTTTTGGTATAAAAAACGGTACGTAATATCCCTATGTAACGTATCAGGCACCGAATCGGTGTACTGAATAATATCCTTATACAACGTATCAGGACCTGAGTCTTTGTACTGAACTTCTATGAGGGAATCCGATGTCTGAACAAAAAGACTGTCCTTTATTGTAAAAACAAACGTAGTACTGTTTTCAGTTTTCAATTTAACGTTACCATCGTAGGTGACGTTCTTCATATTCAACACATCTACCTTTAAGGAATCCTCTGTAAAGATAGTCAACGTATCACCCACTACAGACTGACCATTCAGATTTGTACAAATATCAAGCGTAGAGTCAAGCTTACATGAATCATATACAGTAAACGATTCTACTTTTTGAACCAAGGAATCGAGAATAAGGTGTAAGCTATCTAGGTTATACCCCTTCCCACAGATTTCATCTTTGTAATAGAGCGTTGAGTCTTCATAAAAAACAATATTCCCCCACGTACTCCCCTCTTTGATCATACAGGTAGAGTTCGATGGAGCACACCGCGTAACAGAGTGAACCTCACCATTAGAGAAAATATTGAGTGAATCCTCAGTACCCATATTCTCAATTGCACTTATACATCCCTCATTTCCAAGGGCTCTACTGAGTTCAACACATAAAGTGAGGTCATCCGACGTGTACTGACAAGCCCGATCGCTATCATCATTACTCGAACAATGTACAAGGAGAAGTGCTAAGCATATAAGAAATATTGATTTCACAGCGATAAACCTTTTTAGATACTACCGAACCATTTTCAAATGGTTCAATGAAACATTTATGACGGGAAATATAAAAAAACCGACCCCTATTGAGAGAATCGGTTACCTACTCGACCATTTTTATCAAAATGTTACCTATCGGTCGACAGCTAACTTGCCATGCGTTTTTCTTGAACCAAAGTCAAAAATGCCGGTATAAGCCCCAGTGCTTCAGGAGACTCTTTCACCTCACTGAGTAATTTCCCTACATCAAACCACTCATTAATCAGGTCTTTTCGTTGCTGTACAATGTACTCTTCTATTATTTCAGTAGTAAATTCGGGATGAAATTGTACTCCCCAGACTGATGCGGCATATCGAACCGCTTGATTGTTCTCAAAATGACTTGAGGCTAGTGAGACAGCATGAGGTGGTAAACGAGTTATGGATTGACGATGAGAAGTGTGCCCAGTAAAGCTACCACTAAAGCCACCAAAAAGGGGATCTTGTGCAGCATTCGTTTGATCAACCGCGATCTCTACGGTACCAACTTCAATGCCTTGTGTATGCTCTCCCACAGAACCCCCAAGGGCTCGCGCGATAAGTTGATGGCCCAGCCCAATACCCAAAATAGAAACCTCGAGTTCTACGGCCTGTGTGATCCACTGTTCAAGCTCAAGATGCCATGGAAGATTGTCGGTGACTCTATTTTGTGAACCCGAGATAATTACACGATCACAAAACTCAGGGGCCGGTAATTTATCACCCGCTTCGATATCAACAACAGTTACCTCAGCACAACTACCCAGTGCTCTCTGAATCCAGCAATCAAAATCGCCGAGGGTTCGTTGAGTCTTTAAAAATGTTGATCCCGCTTTGATGATATAATTTTGACCCATCGAATTATCCCTATTAGTGAACCGCCACTCTACTCAAAGTATTCTAATTGTAAATTTCTGTAAACCCGTCTCTGTAATTATTACAATTTAACGATCAAAACGGAACAGTATCTAGCTTGCTTACCTATAGTAACCATGTTACTATTGCCCTCTCTTTTCTATCTTTTTAAGTAACGACACACAGTATGGTTTACACACCCCTATATCGCTTATACTCGTAAACCAAAGGAGTTTCCATGCATACACTGCTACGCTTAACGTGTACCCTTATATTATTTTTATGTATTGGCTGTCTTGACTTAAGACTAGAAGACAAGCCTTCAATCGCTCGGCCAATTTCATCTGATTCAAACGTCTCGGACGATGTTCAGAGTAACAACTCATCCGTAGAGAGTTCTAATATTGAAACAAGCTCTGATGATGAGAGTAGTAACTCAGTGAATGACCCTGAGCCGAGCAGTTCAGACAATGAAACTGCTTTACCAACATCCCCCGAAAAAAGTGAAGCAGAATGCTCTGATGGCATTGATAATGACCAAGATGCATTGGTGGACTGTTTTGACCCCCATTGCCAAGGTCTGTTCCTATGCTTTGAACGTGGAGCTGCACTCTGTGGTAATGGAAGTGATGATGACTCTGATGGGCTTGTTGATTGTGATGAGCCTGCCTGTATGGAACAACCAGAGTGTGAAGCTGAAATGAATCTGGAGATATCATCCAATGAACCGAACTCTAATTCCGATAATATTTCATCTGATGAAACACGTAACCTCATAGGCGAAAATAAAATGAGCTTCTGTCACGATGGAATAGACAACGACCGGGATGGATATTTTGACTGTGAAGACCCAGAATGTAAGGTCTTTGATTTTTGTTCTGAATCAACATTAGCAACTTGTACTGATGGTCGTGATAATGACCTTGATGGCGCTAGTGATTGTGAAGACCCTGAATGTCAAATATTTGAATTGTGTGGTGTATTCTCACCAGGCAACCGCATAGGCGAAAATAAAATGAGTTTCTGTCAAGATGGTGTAGACAACGATCGGGATGGATCTTTTGACTGTGAAGACTCAGAATGTCAGGTCTTTGAATTGTGTGGAGAAAACAGCCTATATACTTGCACTGATGGTATTGATAATGACCTTGATGGCGCTAGTGATTGTGAAGACCCTGAATGTTGGGTTGTCCCCGGTGCCAATTGTGGTGAATTATCACAGGCCATGTGTGATGATGATATTGATAATGATGATGATGGACTGATAGACTGTGATGATAATGACTGTCAGATATTTGATGATATATGCCCTTTTAAGGGGCCTAATAGTGGTGGTGATGGTACTGGAGGTGGTGATGGCAATAGTGGTGGAGCTGGAGCTGGTGTACATGCAATGTGTGATGGAGAAACACTCGTCCTAAACCGCTTTGAAAAATTTACTATGACCATTTATGACCATGATCAAAATTCTGATTTTGGCGCAGCAATGGGGGCTGACATGCTCAGACAAGGAATGGTTACCAATAAGCTCAGTAGTGAAAAGCGGCCTGTATTTAAGGAGAATCTGCACACCAATAAAAACATCGGTCAGTGGTGGTCTGAAGAGATGGCTGTTTCGGTAACTGAAGTTGAACTACCTTTTGCTAAAGTGGGAGAGGCAACGTATACTTTTAGGGATTTAGACTTCTTCCCTTTGGATGACATGAGTGCGAAAGAGGGGGATTCAGGCCTTAACTACTACTTTGCTGGTCACCTCCAGTGGCGGTTTGATTATGACGGACAAAGAGGGCAATTTTTTAGTATCTCTACAAGTGATGATGGATTTGTCTACATCAATGGAAATCTTATCTTAGATATTGGTGGAGTTCACACTCCCATTGAAGACAACTTTACTCTAGATACAGAACTTGATAAACTCGGTATCCACGAAGGAGAAACCATTACCATTGACTTTTTTATTGCAGAGCGTCAAAAGTCTGGGTCTCAAGCAATCATTGAAATCACTATGCCTTGTATCGTTAAGAATTAGCACAGAATATTTACCACTATTTTTACACATTCTAAACAAAAGGAAATGTTATGCATAAAGTATTAAACCTATCATTTATCTTGTTACTCTTCTTGTTTATAGGATGCCTTGACTCTGAGACTGCTGATAACAAGACAGAGGAGACCTCTAACCTAGAAAATGATTTTAAATACCTTATAGATAAAAATTCTCGCGAATCAACAAGGGCAGCCTGTAATGATGGAATCGATAATGACAATGATGGTAAAGTTGATTGTGATGATATAGACTGCATTGGAAAGTCAGGGTGTTCAGTCGAACTCAGCTGTACCGACGGCATCGACAATGATGACAACGGCAATACAGACTGTAGCGACCAATTTTGTGAATCCCAACCAGAGTGTCAAGATGTCGGTGAATACACCAAAGACAAATGTAGGGACGAAGTTGACAATGATGAAAATGGTAAAACTGACTGTGAAGATCAAGGATGCTTTGAGTATGTATTCTGTCAAGAACCAACAGAAGATAAAGATGCTCAATGCAAAGATGGAAAAGATAACGATGAAGATGGATACGTTGACTGTGATGATGAAAAGTGTGCAGCTTTTCCTAACTGTGAAGACGATATAGAAAACACCTACACTCTCTGTACTGACCATTCAGATAATGACGGGGATGGTGAGAAAGACTGCGCAGACAGTGATTGTAGTGCATTTACAATCTGTAACGTTACAGAGAATGAACCAGAAACGTGCCTTGACGGTGTTGATAATGATGGAGATTCCATGATTGACTGTGAAGACAGTGAATGTGTACATTTTGATTACTGTAGTGAAGCAGACCCAGAAACATGTCAGGATGGAGACGATAATGATGGTGATGAAGCAACTGACTGTGAAGATGATGGCTGTAAATTCCATGATTTCTGTGCAGAGAATACTGTAAAATTCTGCCTAGATGGTAAAGATAATGATGTTGATGGTTTGTTTGATTGTGACGATGATGAATGTATCAGATTTGATGAGTGCTCAGAATCAAAATTTGATATCTGTGCTGACGGCATTGATAATGACAGTGATGGACTCTTTGACTGTGATGATGATGAGTGTCGCCTCTTTGATTTTTGTGCAGAGAGTAGATTAAAACTTTGCGTAGATGGTATTGACAATGACAAAGATGGCTATGCTGACTGTGCAGATTCTGACTGCCGTATATTTGATATTTGTGCTGAAAATAGCTTAAAATCCTGTACTGATGACATTGACAATGATTTAGACGGTCAGTTAGACTGTGATGATCTAGATTGCTGGCCAATACCTGGCACGAATTGTGGCGAACTTAACAAGAAAATGTGCGAGGATGGTAAAGACAACGATAACGATGGTGACACTGATTGTGACGATGATGATTGTGCGTTAGTCGATGATGCTTGTTTACCTACTTATCCTAGCTCTGGAGACAATGATGCCCCAGGAGTAACGGCAACCTGCGATGGTGAAACACTCGTCCTAAACCGCTTTGAAAAATTTACCATGACTGTATATGATCACCGTCAAAACACCGACTTTGGTGCTAAAATAGGTGCAGATATGCTCAGACAAGGAATGGTCAAAGATGAACTCAGCGCTGCTGGTCGACCTGTATTTAATAAAAACATGCACACCAACAAAAACATTGGTAAGTGGTGGTCAAAAAGTATGGCTATATCTGTTAGCGAGATTGACCTTGCATTTGCTAAAATGGGTACAGCAACCTACACCTTTAGTGATGCTGACTTCTTCCCTCTTGATGATAAAGGTGCAGAAGAGGGCGATGCAGATCTTAACTACTACTTTGCTGGTCACCTCCAGTGGGAATTCAAATATGATGGACAGCATGGCCAATTATTTAGTACATCAGGAAGTGACGATATTTTTGTATTTATCAATGGAAACCTTATACTGGATATTGGCGGGGTTCATAATCCTATAGAGGAAGACTTTACTCTTGATGAAGAACTTGAAAAAATCGGTATTGCTGTAGGAGAAAAGGTTACCCTAGACTTTTTTATTGCAGAGCGTCAAAAGACGGGATCTCAATTGATTATTAAAATCACTATGCCTTGTATTGTTAAGAATTAATCCCCTTATTAACTAACCCCAAAAGCAGTGGTGACTGTCATCTACCACTGCATTAAAAAATGCATCAGCCGTTGGTACTTCAGATAAGGGCTCATATGTGTGCCATCTGTCATCACTCATTTTCCAGAATATTTTCCACTGTTTAGTAGTCTGAATGTAAGTCCCTTTAGCAACAGGGAGATCTGTTTTAAGCGTAGGTGTTTTAAAGAAGGGGCGAATTTCGTACACCACTAAAGAGCGCCCCTCAGTTCGTACTTCAATATCCAAATCTTTCCGTACCTCTGGTGGAGGTCGAATTGTTGCCAAAAACAGAATTTTTGCATCTTCAATATCCTGCAACTGGTCAAGAGAAAATTCCATATTGTACCGTTAAATATCTTACTTACATATACTTATAAAATAATCACATTTTCAAACGTTCAGTAAAATCTTTGCAATATAACGTTGTGATGCTTATCTGTTCTCCACAAAACAGTAGGAAGCAAAAAAGAGCACCATTCCCCGGTGCTCTTTATAAAAATATGAGCAGTCACAATACCAATACTCTACTCATACACTTCTCTGATAGTATGCTGCTACTTTGGAAAACATTCGTCAGCTTCGTACCCCTGCTGCCCCCATGTAAGAGCGAGCACCATATAGCCATCTATGAATTTAACATTGTTCCCATTAAAGGTTGATCTATTTTCTGCAAAAGACCATGAAGCTGTTTTCCAACGTCCTCCATCAAATCCATTAAGATCATCGGTCCATTCATGAGAAAAATCTGACCCATCATCCCCCGAACCCGGAGTCCATTTTGAATATTTTATCCAATCATAGATCGCTGCAGCAGGAAGTGCATCTGTTTTAAAATGTCCTGCCCACTCATGGAGTTGCTCAGTATTAGCAACTGGCCAGTGATTAAAATGGAGCGACATCTCTGTATTGTTAAAATGATGCATTTGGGACCCATCATCCTTGGTATCGCGACGGACTTCTTCACCGTCCACAAACCATGCAATATAATCTGAAGTCCACTCAATTGCATAGACATGAAAATCTTCTACCGGAGCAGGGTACACCTCATGATGTTCTTCTGCATGATCAAGCGGAGAGTAACCAGTAAGAAGGTTAGACTGAAATGCACCAGGCTGACTTCCCAAAAATTCAACATCAACTTCGTGCCAAAACTCTTCGGCCCTCTCTGAACCCTGTTTATAGAGAAACATCGATGATACGGTACCGGGAATACCTGGGGCCATCACGCGAACTTCAAACTTACCTGAATTAAATCGTTGATGACTAAACAGTTCTCCGCCCCATATATTATAATCACCCATATTAGGATCATCATAGACATCCTCGTAGGGTGTAAGGCCTTTCATTTGACAAATATCAATTACTCTTTCAGAACTGCTCGGCTCCTCTGATGAAGAACTTTCAACAACCTCTCCTGAACTCACTTTTGCAGATGAACTCTCTACCGCTTTAGAGGATGATACTATAACCTCTGTAACTTTGGATGATGAAGAGGGGGCGACATCAAGAGAATAAGGAGGACTTACCAATATTGATGAGCTCTGTTCTATTGAACTTTCAACGGCAACACTCTCATGCATAACAGAGCTGACTACAAATATCTCAGATGACAATGTATCTACTTCAGCAGTATCTGCTGGTGAATCACCCATACATCCAGTAACGCTCATCATCAAAGCAATTCCGGCGGAAAAATAGATTCTTTTTTTAAACATTTTACAAAATGGTACACATATGTGTTGCGCTTCAATTTCTTTCATTATTTTCCCTTAAGTTATTACTCCCTAAAGAGCCTAAGCCTATGGAAACAATTGTTTTTACATATCTCAAAAGTTACTGGTACCCCTACCAAGTAACTTCCTTGAAACTATATTAATTAAAGCAACATAATGTTAATTTTACATTTAATCAGCAATTTCATGAAGAATCTAAGTTTAGAACTTTGATTTTTTTAGGTTCCCTTCACCTCTCTTTTGTACATTAGCTCTATGGAAGATACTAAACTTAAAATTATTGAAAAAGTGACCCTTTTTACCGGGCCACAAAAAGAGGCCTTTGACCTCTCCCTTCTCCTAGCCTCACAAGAAATTCAACATTGGATAGAGAGCCTTCCCAACCGTGTCTATGCCGTTGAGGTCGAGCCTGAGCATGTGCCCAAATGTCGAGATGTTATACAACTCTATATTGCGGAGAATCACGATTTTTTTATTCTCCCCAAAGAGGTGTATCCACTCGTATACAAACCCCAAACACTCCTTCTTTTACTGATTCCCACAATCTTTTTCCTACTCGAAACTTTGGGAGGGCATCTTGATCTTTTACACAAACTCGGAAATGCACATTCCCAAAAGATCATACATGGAGGCGAATGGTGGCGTACCTTTACGGCGCTCACTCTTCACTCTGGACCCGGGCATTACCTTAGTAATATGGTGAGTGGCTTTTTGATTTTCAACCTTATTGCCGTACGAACACGCATTGGTTTCTGGCTCTTTGGTATTCTCTGTTCCTCTGCTTTCGCAAATTACCTGGTTGCACTCTCCTGGAGTGATGTCGCACACCGTTCAATTGGCTTTTCCACTGCTGTCTTTGGCGGTCTCGGCCTTCTAGCTGTTATGGAAATGCGTCATTCAAAACGTGCCGGTGGCATCGAAGTGCGTAATTTTGCACCATTACTCGCCGCCGTCTGTTTAGTTGTCTTTATGGGTGTCGGTGAAAAAAGTGATATTCTTGCACACTTTTATGGCTTCCTCTGTGGCGCCCTCTATGGAATACTCATCCCTATAACCAAGCAAAAAGAATATTGGGGACAACTATTTTTAGTTGTTTTAGGATATCTCCTTATTCTTTTGAGTTGGGCATTTGCTACAAACTTTTTTGTTTTCTAGGATCTATTCACCTATTAATCTAGTTTAGCTCTATGAGGGTATTTGTTTTAGAGTCTAATAGGAAGCTATTACTTCACATTCGTAATGTATTAGCTTCAGCAGGATTTCATCCTGTTACTTCTGATGACTTTGCAGAACTTGTAGAAGCTCTACAGTTTGATCACTATATCGCCCTTATTATAGATTGCACGCTATTCCCACAAGAAACTCTAGACTTTATTCATACAATCAGAGATATTGATAATAATTTTGCCTTAAAAATTTTCATTCTTTCCCCTAAACCATCTAAAGAGTATGCACTAAAACTTGTAAAAGCCGGTGTCGATGGTTTTATTCTTAAACCCGTTATTGAGGAACAATTTGAATTACAATTCCTTGCTCTGATGAATGAATATTCTTCAGAGAATAGACGGAGGTACATTCGAGTTACTCCAAGAAAACAGAAAAAGGCTTTAGCTAAAATCGTAAGCCCGTATACTGGCAATCTCATTGAATCGCGAATATTCAATATCTCACTTGGTGGCATGGCAGTCCAAATAGATGCAATCTATAAAGAACCAGAGGCCTTATTTCAAATCAAAGATGTCATTCGCAATGTCAAAATGTATTTAGATACAACTCTCGTAATCAGTACCGTACAGGTCATAGCGCTATCCAATGGACGGCTCGGGGTACTTTTTTTAGACCTCGAAGAAAGCGCAAAAACTATTTTATGTAATTATTTAATAGAGACAATCGAAATTATTGAATAGTACCAATACTTACAAGGCACGAAACCTTTATCGCAATTTTAGTATATTATCTTTGGCTACCCCCGCCCACCAACTCGACGGATTAGCTTTGATAAAGCGTGAAAAATAGTCAATTGCTATTCTGAAATCTTTTGTCTTGGTATGGAGAAAACCTAAATTATATTCAATTGTCGCTTCACTCGGAAGCCGTTCCAATAGCTGTAAGAACAGATCCCGTGCAGCAATCCATGCATCTTCATCACAGAAAGCAATAGCTCTCTGATAGATAACATCGGGATCACACTCCTCACCTTGCTCTCGAACCTGTTGGTCCAGCATGTTAATTTTATCTATATAATCTTTGGATGACATAGGAGGCGTAACATATTTTGCCGGTATGAGTATATGTTGTTTATTGGGGCCTATCTCGTGCTCAAACCAAAAACGAACCTCTTTGGTCATCACTTTATACCCCTTATACTCTTTGGTCATCCAGACTATATACTCTTTAGTAAATTTCGCTCTAAAATCCATTGTGGACTTGATGCTTTCATTCCCTTTTACTCCCGTAAATCCGTTGAAGAGTGACTTATCCTCATCCATATCGATTCGATATTCTACAATTGCATTTATGACCGACTGCTCTTTTGAGGTGTAGGGCATAATGGGTATAATAAGGGCATTATTTTTCCAATCATACATCCCATGACCTTTACCAGGTACAATAACAATATTCGGTTTACCAATGTATGCAACTTTATGGTTTTGATAGAGCTTTGAATCGAACTCTTCAATGAGTTCAAACAGTTCATTCACAAATTCAAAGGTGATAATCTGATTATTACCATGAAGTACCGCGATGGACTCTGCCTTAACACGATTCGCACTCAACTTAACAAGCCCTTTCAGGTAGTTAACCTCTTCTTCTATTCTATTCTGAAGCTCACCCATAGATATTGCAGAAACATCATTGTTCAACTTTTCAAGTTGCTCTTCAGCTTTAGAAAATCCTTTACGAGTTTCAATAATTTTTTCAATTGAAAGTTCAATGTTTTTACTCAATTGTTTCACTTTATTTAAAGATTTATCATCCTCAATTTCCGATTGAATCGACTCAGCATTGACCATAAGATCGTTGAGTTCTTCCTCTTTCTTAAGATGTTCGCGGCGTTCTTCTGGTGTCATATTATGACCAGAGGCTACCTCTGCTTTACGAATATGACTCTGAAGAAAGGCGTCATCTTTTTTATTCAAAAGGTCAATTTTTACTTGGTCAGGTTTTCTGGATTTTGAAGTAACTATCGATGTTCGTTCTTTTTGAAAATTAAGAATAAGAATGTCAAGCTTCTCCCTTTTATCCTTTAGCATACTGATCTCTTCCTCAGTATCTTCTATCTCTTTAAACTTTAAAATCTCGTTAAATTTCTTTTCGAGCCAGTCAGTAAAATAATATTGTCTACCCAAAAGAATATCAAAACCATCACAAAGCTCATTGACTGTTTCAACTACCTCATCCGATTCAATTATTGCTGGGTCCAGAAGGCCAAAGTTAATCTGCTTTTTATACTCATCAAGAGTAAGTTCAATTTTGGAGCTATCTTCCACTTCATCGCGAACTATTTCATTAAGCCATTCCCAAAAGTAACTATTGGCTTTATAAAGAGCGCCTCTTTCAACGGACTCTTCGCCCAACAATTTCAATAGTGCTAGTTGTTCTTCATCTATCATATGCCGCTACTTAGTCAAACCCTTAGTGTACGATAAATATTATACCGTACTCACTGCACTTTTTCAAGATTTGCCTCTAATTGTTAAAAGAAAATAAAAAAAAGCCTGTTATAGTATAACAGGCTCACTGAATTCAGGTAGTAAATTAGGGTATTGACCCTCAATACATGAATATACCGAAAAAAGTTGTCTAAATGGATTACTTTGGAAAATAGGTGGATACTGTCTGAGTCACCTGTTCAAGCCATTCTTTTCTCTCTTCAGGAGTACTCATTATAACCGATGCAAAGGGAACTCGTTTGAATGTAGTAACGCCACAAAGGCCAAAAATGCATTTTTCCCACAATCCTTGAAGCGGATCGCCATAAGCAGAGACTTCTATTTCTTGAGGTGTATTTGCAGTAGTAAATACCACGGCAGCTTGAGCTTTCATAAGTCCTTCAAGCCCCCCGGCAAACTTATGAGTAAAATTAGTTCTAAATACCCGGTCAATCCATCCTTTCATTATTGCTGGAGGCATCCCCCACCAGTTTGGATGGATAATAATAACACCATCTGCATGGGCAAGTTCATTAATCTGCTCCATTACATCAGTAGGTACTGCTTCATCCGATTGAATCTCCTCAGTTGTAAGAATGGGATCAAATTTTTCATCAACGAGATTTCTTAAAGTCACGTCATGACCAAGTTCTTCAAGTGTTGCTATAGCAGTATCAGCGATTGCATGATTAAAGCTATTTGGTTTTTCAGGTGCTGTTACGATGAGTATTTTCATGAAACCTCTAGTGCTATTCTTTATTGTGGGAAATATATAAAATCGGTGATTATGTGGCTATAGTGAGGAATTGTTAGTTTTTAACATACACATTGGGTTATTTAACGATACCAGTACAATTCTTACAATAGTAGAGGTACAAAAAAGGCCGCCTCATATAATTGAGGCGGCCTTGAAATTTTAAGTATCGTTTGTATTTCTACTCAAAAACAACCTGATGTCTCGCACCTTTTAAAATGCCCGAAACAGCAGAGCCAATTGTTATACCATAGAGGCTATAACGATTACCAGCCATTTTTGCCTCTCCAGCTACACCAACTGAAGTAATACGTGAAACCGTATCTCTACCAGCCTCGAATACATGGAGTTCAACAGGAACTTCAACAGGGCCGATTACCGAAGCATCATTGTGAGAAACTTCAATAGTTCCAAGATATACACCACCAACAAGATCAGCCGCCCCAAGAAGCACTTCAACAGTTACTGATTCTCCAGGTAACACAACTGCCTCAGATGTATTAAGTGTAAGCCATTGAGCTCCAGCACTTAATTCAACTGCTAATTGATTTTTAAGATAAGAAGTATTGTAAGCTACAGTTAAGCCATCGTCTTTTGTCCCATTCTGAATTCCAACAGTATTACCTGTTGTTGTTCCAACGAGATCATTGTAATAGAGTACTACTTTACCATTAGCATAAAGAACCGCCTGGAAAGTATAACTTCCTGACCCACTATATGGATCAACATCGTTGAACTCAACAATAGCATGAGTTCCAAAATCTTGAAAATAGATTGTTCCAGCTCCTCTTGGATCAAGGTCATCATGAAAGAGATCAATCAAATTAGAAGGAGCTGATACAGAAGGAAGCGCATAATTAGATATTTGTGCACTACCCGTTCCAAAAGTAAGGAATCCATTTGAGCTTACAAATACTGAGTTAAAGTCATTTCCATAAAATGGAAATTCAAAACTCAACCCTTGCTCTTGATAACAGTCATCACAACCAGATACATTACTGAGTACTGAACCTGTTGAACTGATACTATTCCAAGTAAACGCAGGACCACCGATTTCATCTGAGTCTCTCCAACTGTACCCAAAAGTATCGGGACCACCAGAATCATTAAGTACTGGACGACCAACACGAGTATCAATACTCTGTTTATCAAAAGCGAGGTAATGTTCAAATGAGTATGGTTCATTTGATAACCCTTGTACTGCAGTATTATCACTCGACACTAATAACAGCTCAAGGTTAGCATCACCACTATTGGTAATTACAACTTCGGCTGTTGCTTGCTCACCAAAGAGCACGTGCTCAGTAATAGATAACGGAGAAACAGCGATTCGTGCACCAAGTAATCCACTACCACTTACGGGTACAGTAATTACTGCATTATCTTCTGCATCACTGGTTATAGTAAAAGTTCCAACGTCACTCTGAACACTCGCAGGTGTAAAAGTAACAGGAACATTTATTTCACCAAAGGCAGGAACAGTCAGTGGAAGTTGTGCAGTATGGGTAAAGTGCCCATTATCAATCGAAAGATCGCTCACTTCTGTTGCTTCATTAGAGCTGTTGACAAGGGTAACAATAAGCTCACTGCTTCTTCCAATTTCTAAGCCACCAAAATCTAAGGCATCAGGGTTCGCTACAAGCGACCTAAACCCATCAATAGTCACTGTTACTTGAATCGTTTGAAGAGGAGTTACAGGGTCATTGGTTTCAACAACCACTTCACCTGTGTACACACCGCCAAGAAGGCCAGTAGGATCAATTGTAGTGATAATGTCTTGTGCTGAACCAGGAACGATAACACCTGGAGTTGCAGGGTTAGCCGCTATCCAGTTTGGTCCAATAGATGCAAGAGCATTATTTACATTGAGTCGTCCATTAGATAATACAACACCAGTCATAGATGGTACAACATCAACAGTTGACAGAAGCGCGTTCTTCACATCCATTGCACTGAGTGATGGATTATACGTCCATAATAGAAGTGCAGCACCAGATACATGAGGCGTCGCCATAGAAGTTCCCGATAGATTCTGATACCCACCGCCTGGTTCACAACTATACGTATCAACACCAGGTGCACCGAGGTCCACCGTTGTTGCACCATAGCTTGAGAAGCTTGCTTTGCCATCATTTCTATCTGTTGCAGCTACCGCAATAATATTGTCAAGATCATATCCAGATGGGTATGAATCTGAAACATCATTATTACTGCTACTATTACCTGCAGCAGCGATAAAGAGATGACCAAGAGTCTCTCCTACCTGTATCAGGTCGTACAATGATTGAGAGTATGGTCCGCCACCCCAACTATTACTGGTAATTTTCATACCCATAACATTTGAGTAGTCAACCGCATTTAGTATTGCAGCGTCAGAAGTAGCTCCGCTTGAATTAAAGATTTTGAGAGCCGCCATACTTGCATTCCATGCAACACCTGCAACACCAACACCATTATTACCAACGCCACCGATTGTACCTGCACAGTGTGTGCCATGGTAATGATCGTCCATTGGGTCGCCATCATTATTGATAAAGTCATAACCATAGATATCATCAACATATCCGTTACCATCATCATCAACACCAGGAGTACCGTTTTGTTCTGCAGTATTTACCCAAATGTTATCTGCCAAGTCTGGATGGAGATAATCAATTCCAGTATCAATAAGACCAAGTACAACATTCTTTCCACCAGTGTGAACATCCCACGCTTCAACCGCATCAATGTCTGCATCTACCGTACCACCACTTTGGCCAATATTATGCATGCCATAGAGTGAAGAGAATGACGCATCATCTGGAACACCTTGTAAAGTACGAACATAGTTAGGTTCAGCATAAATAACATCACTGTTACTCTTCAGCTCCTCAATTTTTGCAATCACGGCATCGGAATCTTGCGATTCTAATGACACAAGAAAGAGTGCATGAGGTTTTGTTGCTGTTAAGCCAGTTTCAGGACTTACCGCTTGAGCAAGAGGAAGTACGTTAGAAACACCACTGGTCGCTAGTTGTGCAGGAAATGCTGTTACGCCACTTGCAAGAGCAACAATTACTTCACCCGCAATAAAAGGATGTGCATAATTTGTAGTTTCATAGATCAAACCAAACTGTGGTTTAACCACTGAAGCACCCATGCTTTTGAATTGTAACGGAGCGCTCGTTTCAGAGACTGAAGCAATTTTCCAGTCTAAGTCTGCACCACCAATGTTTCTCAATACAGAGGTGAGATCAGCAGGAGCATCAACAGTAGTCATCTCAAGTTCAAAAGAGACTGGAGCAAGAGTAGCCATAGGAGCTTCAACGCCTGTACCCGTTAAGGAGACCGTTAACTCTGGATTATCTTCTGCATCACTTACAATAGTCATTACACCTGATTCAACATTCAGTTGACTCGCAGTGTAAGAAACCATTACAACAGCAGATCCAAAAGCTGGTATCGCAAGAGGAAGTTGAGCGTTGCTACTAAATACCACATTATCTAACGAGATATCGGTAACCACTGTAGCTTCATCACCTGTGTTACTTAAGGTTAACTCAAAGGTTTGTGTTGCACCTTGCCAAACATCGCCAAAATCATAGGTGTCTGGAGTAACAGAGAGTCTCTTTACACCATCAACCGTTAAGGTAGCTGGTACTGAGACATCAGGATTGTTGCCACTGTTATTTAATACATGGATAATACCCGAGTAAACACCACCGACCATATCTGCTGCACTAAAAATAACAGGAATATCAATTGTTTCTCCTGCTGCTACTCTGCTATCAACCACACTTGTTGATAACCAACTCACAGGTGGTTCACCACCAACATTAATATTATCCCACCATGCTTGTGATGAAGTATGATTATAGAGGTTTACTTGATCAATTCCAGCAACACTTTCTCTAAACGAAATATTTTCTGAAATAAGAACGTCATCAACATAATAATCAAAATTATTATTGTCCCAATCAATAACAAAGCGGATGTCATACCATGTATTTGCCACATAAGGAACTGTTTCGATACCATTAGCGTATAGATATCCATTTTCTCTCATAAAAAAGAACATTATATAGTTATTAGCATTGCTAAAAGTCACATAACCATCATTATTTTGAGTGCTACTTGACCTTACAGAGAAGGTGACCTCTTCGGGTGCAACTCCTCCATTAAAGTCCACTGATAATCCATTATTATGACTTTGGCTTCCACCAGTTTGGCTCAATGAAAAGCTACCCGTTTGCTTGACAGAAGATGAAATTTCTCGCACATAACTCCCACCATCATTATTCCATTGATCGAAACTACCGCTTTCAAAGCCATCAAAAAACGGGAATTCAACAGCAGCGAGGGTAGAATATTTCTGTAACGTATGTAGTCTTGTAGAAAGGTCATTTCCAAATTCAGCTCCTATATCATTTGTCCACCGCTGCTCGCCTTGCCAAACTTTAGGAGTAGCCGACACAGAAACAGTATTTTCAATTTCAATTGAAACATCCATTTCCGAATCACCATTATTTGTAATAGAAAGCATACGAACTAGTTCATCACCAACCAACACCATTTCATTAAATGACTCGGGGTCAACTGAGATTTGGGCACCAAGTACTCCTCTTCCTGAAAGTGAAACTAACAACTCTGCATTATCTTCGGCATCACTTGTAATAGTTATTAGCCCTGCTTCAACAGCAATCTGACTCGCAGTGTATGAGACTGTTACTACAACAGCCCCAAAAGCCGGTACCGTCAAGGGAAATTGAGCGCTATGACTAAAGGCACCATTATCTAATGAAATTTCAGTAATTTGGGTTGCTTCATCACCAGAATTACTCAATGTTAATTCAAAGGTTTCTGTAGCGCCTTGCCATACATCGCCAAAATCATAGGTGTCTGGAGAAACAGAGAGTCTCTTTACACCATCAACCGTTAGGGTTACAGGAATAGCAACATCAGGATTATTAACACTGCTATTTACTACTTGAATAGTACCTGTATAAACACCGCCAATAGCTTCAGTAGCGTCAAAAGTAACAGGAACATCAATTGTAGAACCTGGAGCAACAATACCTGACGTTACTCCTAAAGAAAGCCATGAAACACCAGTCTTAAATTCAACAGCAAGTTGGTTTTTAAGATATGAAGTATTATAAGCAACAGTTAAACCATCATCACGATTTCCATTTTGAATCCCAACGGTATTACCAGTAAGAGTTCCAACAAGAGAATTATAATAGATAGCTATTTTGCCACTTGCGTGAATAACTGCTTGGAATGTATAACTCCCTGTACCACTATATGGATACACAGCATTGAACTCTACAATTGCATGAGTACCAAAATCCTGGAAATAGATAGTTCCACCATCTCCTGGGTCGAGATCATCATGAAAAAGATCGATTAAATTTGCTGGTGCTAAGGCTGAAGGAAGGGGATAGTTCCCTATTGATGCAGTACCCGTTCCAAAGGTGAGATACCCATTGGAACTTACAAATACAGAATTGAAGTCATCTTCATAGAAAGGAAAATCAAAACTCAACGCCTGCTCTTCAAAACAGTCATCACAACGAGACACACTACTTAATACTGAACCTGTTGTACTAATACTCGTCCATGTATATGTTGGACCACCTGTTTCGTCAGAGTCTTTCCAACTATATCCAAAAGTATCAGGTCCACCAGAGCTCGCAAGGATAGGACGTCCAATACGAGTATCAACACGCTCTTTATCGAGCTCAAGATAGTGCTCAAAAGAATACGATTCATTTGATAAACCTTGTATGGTTGTATTGTCTATAAAATTGAGTGTAAATTCAAGATCTGTACCACCACTATTTGTAATAGCAATAGAGCGAGTTTCTAAATCCCCAACAAATATCACTTCATCAAATTGACCAGGTACTACTGAAATTTCTGCCCCTACAGTACCTACTGCAGAAAGAGTCACAATAATACCAGGGTTATCCACAGCATCACTCGATATGGTGAGTGTCCCAGACTCGGACACAAAATCAGTCGGAGTACAAATAACTTCGACTTCTACTGACGATCCACCTGAAACCATAAATGGGAGGGTAATGTTAGCAGTAAAATGAAGATTATCAAACGCTAAATCATGTACCGTTGTCGCTTCACCACCACCATTAATTAAGGTAAGGGTCATTGACTTAGAACCACCAACTGCCACACCACCAAAATTAAGATTATTTGAAAGAACATCAAGGTTTTTTACTAATGGTGGAATACCAGCGGCAGCCCAAACATCAACAACAACCGATGCATCATAACCCAGGGTAGTTGCGGCAAGTATCCATGCATCACGTGAGTCACGATACTGTGAAGAACTCGTAAGGAGATACATGTTAGCATACATCGCAATTTCACCTGAAGCCTCAATACCAATTCCAGCTATATCATATGGAAATCCATCATTAGACCCTACCCCACCTTCGGCAAGGAGGTAAAACACATAATTCTGAACACCACTATTATAGTGTACACCACCATTATCACCACTACCCGCATACCAATGAGTTCCTAAGTAATACGAAGGTTGTTCATAGCGTTGCGGGTCTCTTAAATCACGAAGCGCTTCGTCTCGTAACCATGCATCTTCGCCACAAAGCCAATCTGCTTGACCATCAACACCTGCAGGATATGAAGAACGACCATCTTGTTGTCCATAAAACTCAATGAGTGTTCCAAGAATATCTGAAAAGGACTCGTTTAACGCGCCCGACTCATAAGAATATATTAGGTCAGATGAATAGTCAGTGATTGCATGGCCATATTCATGACCAGTTATATCAAGAACGGTAAGTGCATTCGCAACACTTCCATCACCATCACCAAAATAAAATGCTGATCCATTCCAATAGGCATTAACATAGTTAGAGCCCTCATGCACATTTGCTGTTGCAAAAATGCCATTGTTATTGAAACTGTTCCAACCTAAAACATTGGTAACATATTCCTGAACAATCTCCATGTTGTTTGCTAAAGAAATTGCTGAAGGGTCACTTGCTCCCCAATCATTTGAAGTCTGCTGAGACCAATCACTTCTATCAGTATCGTAGATGCCCCAAAGGTCATCGTTATTACGTAAAAAGTGCTTTCCCGAATCATCAAACCAACCATTGATAGATACAACAGAACCATCTTCATCTGCAAGACGAGTACCTTGTACTGGAGCTTCTGCTCCACCAACTGGTGCACCATGCATTATTTGATTTACTCTGAAGAGCGTCTCACCTGTTTCAGCATCAATAAAGCATCGCCATTTCTCTTGATCTCCAACAACACCGTTATCAACTTCGACTTCAATAGCTAAACGGCCATTAAAAATCACCAAACGGGATTTATCTTTCTTATGCTGTGCTGAAAGAATATTGAGTTCAAGTTTACTTTTTGAAAATGCTTCATCCAGTGAAACCTTTGAGATATTTGAAATATTCAGATCGAAGAGTAACTTTCCTGCAACTCCATACACCTCATTTCGAGTATTGATATGTACAATGATATCACTGCCAATTACAGCAATACCTTTATACAATTGAGACAACCGAATGTGTGTATTGCCCAATTTATCTTTGAGGACAGTACTCACTTCAATTTTTGAATTATGTTTTGATAACAGTTTATTCAGACGCTTAATTACTCCACGTTTTGAATCACCTGTTATACTTAACCCAGAAATCCCATTATTTACACTTTTTTCCTTAAGGTCAACTGTTCTCAAGGCGCGCATATTTTGTAACCCTTTCGCAAAAGGGTTGTGCTCTCGCAAAGATTGCTGAGCAATTTGATTATTCTTTTTAGATTCAGGTTTTATTGCCCACGCTGCTTGTACACCAAGCAGCATTATTAAGACGGCATATATGAAACCTGAAAAATAAAATGTGTTTCTATTTTCCATTTAAATTTCCTTTTAACAAGATTTATGCCCTCTTATTATTCTACAATAATCCATGAAGTTGCAATTTTTAACCATGTACTCATATCAAGAGTATTTACATAGTAAGTCCCCACTTCCGCAATAACATCATTCTCATTAGGGTTACCTTCAGCTCGGATCACTCCTGTTTGAGGAGTTTCATTCGAATTGCTTCCAAGTGAATAGGCTGATGCAGTTAATGGTGATCTTGGGGAAAGTACATCTGGTGTACCATCATCAACAATCATTTCAACCCAAAGACGGTCATTAGTTGTTACAATCTGCTCTAAATCACCAGTAGTATTGCCTTCACCGAGACGTACAGAAAAGTATCCATTATCAACAGTAATTGCTTCTTCGTTTGCAAGAAGGAATGACTCAGTATAAAGCGCTGTCCCACCTACTTCAGCATCCAATAAATTTACGATGATATCTACAACAACTGGATCACCTGAACCAAGTGGCATGCCGTCATCACCAAACAATTTACCGTTGATTGCTAATTTTTTGTTTTCAGGTATGGTAGGAACTACGGTAAGAGTTACCAAATCACTCGTTACAGATCCGTAAAGGTTAGTTATAACAACTGAAAATTGAGCACCATTATCTGCAGGTGTTAAAACTTCAGTTGCATATTCTGCAGATGTAGCACCAGTAACAACATCATCACCGCGCATCCATTGATACTCCAATGTACCAGTACCTGTCGCTCCTACTATAAACCGTGCAATCTTACCCTGTTTTTTTGTAGCACTTAAAGGCTGTAAAACAATGGTTGGTGCAACTGGTTGCTCATTCACAGTGAGTGTAGCAGAAGTACTTAAAACACTACCTGCACCATTTAAAATAATCACCATATATTGATCACCATTATTAATAACCTGATTAGCTGAAGTAGTATAAGTTGAAAGAGTAGCTCCTGAAACAGGAAGGTTATTTTTATACCACTGATATGAGAGGTTACTTCCTGATGCAACAACTGAAAAAGTAGCTAAATCACCTTCAACGACTTCTTGACTTACAGGCTGTGTGATAATTGTTGGTAAAACTGGATTTATAGTAATAGTTACTGTTGCTGAAGCAGAGATAGCTCCATCAGAAACTTCATATGTAAAAACATCTGTACCTGCAATATTAGCCACTGGGCTATAAGTAAAGCTGCCATCTGTTAAAATTTGTACAGATCCTGTACCTGCACTTACAAGTAATGCTATTAATTGATCACCATCAAGATCTGAATCATTGAGTAACAGGCCGGGTGCGGCAATAGAAAGTGTCCCATTTTCATTTACACTGTACTCATCATTTTGAGCTACTGGCGCATCATTTATTGGATTTACTGTTATTACTGCTGTCGCATTAGAAGTTAAACCCTGTTCATCTAGAACCTGATACTGAAAAGAAACATCACCGTTAAAATTTATTTCTGGAGTATACTCAAAAGACCCATCAGCATTCAGTGTTAAAACACCTGTCTCGACGTTTGTTAAAAGTGACACAGTCATAGAGCCTTGTTCAACGTCGGTGTCATTCAACAAAACACCTGGAGCTGCAACAGTTACTGTTACCTCTTCGTCTGTTATATAGCTATCATCATTGGCCGTTGGAACGCCACCAAATGCTGCAGCTATTGTATGATTAACTGAGATATTTGTAAAAGTATATGATAAAGCAGTATTTACTGCTTCGTTATCAACCATAAGACCAATGAGAGCATAGCCTGCATCAGGGGCCATTGTATATGTTTGATCTGAACCATTAGGGAGGGTTACAATGCCTGCTGGATCAATCACACCACCAGTTGTTGCTGTAGCATTAATAGTATATTCAGCAGAAACTGTACCATAAATTTTAAATTTGTGAAGTGAATAACCCCACTCAGTTCCACGAGCAGTACCATATAATCTTACATAGCGACCAGAACCGGAGAGAGTAATATTATCTGTACCACCATTACCCCATGTTTTGGTATAAATAGTTGTCCAATTTTGAGCATCGTCAGAGACCTGTATACGATAATCTCTACCGTAAGCAGTTTCCCAAAGAAGGTTCACACTTGTCAATTCATACTCTTGTTGGAGGTCAACATAGATCCACTGTGGATCGCTAAAATCACTCGACCAACGAGTACTACTATTATTATCAAAAGCATTAGATGCAGGATGTCCCGATTCAACGGATGAGGCAAAAGCTGGTTTTCCTTCTGCAATATCTTGTGCAAAAGAAACTACTGGAAATAGAACGAATAATACGAACATTAAACGTAAAGTTGTCTTAAATTGTTTTGACATGGAGCCCTCTTAAATTGATTAGTTAACATTAGTTGAGTACCAATATGCATAGGGAAGCGCATGATACCACCCCAAAAAATACAAATTAAATTTATTTACTCAACGGATGAAAATCTGCTTAAAAAGCTTAAGCACTATTTAAGATAAATACTCAAGAAGGCTTCACCGATATATCCCTTATTGATAAGGAGTTACAGACTTATACCCCCCAAACATCCTCTTATGTAAATTATTGTTCACATTTAAATCTTCTCCTTTATTAAAACAAAAAAGAGTCGCATTGCTTACAATAAGGAAGCGATTGTGGTGTTATTTGACAACTATCACACAAAACAATTGGTTATTACTCAGAACAGATCTACTTATACTCAGTAAGCCAATTATGAAGAACTAAGAAGGATAAAAAGAGATTATGTTCTTTTATTCTCAAAAAACCTGCAGCCTAGCTACTGGCCTTTTGAGAATAAACTATTCAAACTGAATATACAACACCCCTCGCGGAGCATTGTCTGACAATAAAACCGTATCATCATACAGCTCTCCTGATTCAATCAACGCCCCATGAATACTATAAACACTATAACGAATAGCAGATTCAGGAGCTTGTACAAACTGAGCCCGAGAACCCACATTTGAAACCATTATTCCCGACCTCACAGCATCAAGACTCCGAATTGTATTTATAGGTGTCTGTGCGTTAGAAGATACATCGGCACTACTGCTACTCAGCTGAGCCCCTCCACCTGGCACTGTTTCAATACTAGACTGTTGAGTACCTAAATCAGGTACTCCTGTCAAACCAGACGATTGCGTATTAGGTACTCCACTCATACCAGAACTGCTGAGTTGACCCCCACTAGAAAGCCTTGGGGTAACAGTAATTGCCATGCTAACAGCCATAGACGTATCTACACCATCAGTCATCCTTATAGGCACGATGAGTTCACCACTAAAGCCATTTATTGGAGTAATTGTGTTACCCATAACAGTATAATTATTGCCTAAGTCAATGATTTGAACCAAACTATCACCGTCATTATCATAAAAGTCTACCATTGAGTTTATTATAGTCAGCGCTTGACCTTCAACAACTGTTTGTGGGTTAATTGAATTAATCGCAGGCACATCATTCTGCGGTATTACTGTGATAAGCATTTCCTTCACATTTGATTTTAGTAACCCATCAGTAACATGCACTGGAATGACCAATGTCCCATGAAAATTTGAAGCTGGTGTGATAACACTGTTAACGATACTATACTCTGCTCCGGCATGTAGTGTAAGAGTAAGGGTATCACCATCAATATCGCTCACATCTACCATCGATAAATACACGTTTAAGCTGGCATCCTCAATAATTATTTGAGGCATCACGGACGAGATAACAGGAGCATCATTAACCGGAACAACAGTCAATCTCAATGAATCTAATCCCGAACGTTCTAAACCATCCGTTACACGAAATGGTATGAACAAATCACCATTAAAATTTTGCGAGGGAGTAATCACATTATTTGTTACAGTATAATGCCTTCCATTTTCAAAAATGGTTTGCAATGTATCACTATCAACATCTGTTACATTAATCATTGAGTCAGATAATGTAAAATAATTGTCTTCACTAATTGTTTGATCAATTACTGAAGTAACTATAGGTGCATCATTTACAGGAGTTATTGTAAGTTTTAACATTTTCTTTTCAGACGGTGCAAAGCCATCAAAAATGCTCACAGGAACCATTAATTCTCCAGAAAAATTTTCATCCGGTGTTATAAGATTATTAGAAACGCTATACCCCGATTTTTTTTCAATAATATAGCTCCAAGAGTCACCGTCAATATCCCTTGCCTGAAGCATTGTATCCACGATTGTTATTGTCATATCTTCTTTGATAATTTGGGGATTAATTGAAGTTAAAACCGGAGCATCATTTACAGGAGTAACCGAAAACACCACATAACCTGTATCATTGAATACCCCATCAGACATAACATACTCAACGGTATCTAACCCATTCCAATTTTCAACTGGTTTATATTGCATTTGATCACCATTAATTGTTATGCTTCCAACCCTAACTGAGCTAGTTATAATTGAGTCAAAGGTCAAAGTTTCATTTGGCGAATCAATATCATTTAAAATCAAGGTAGCGAGATCAACTGAACCCTCAATATCTTCGAATAAAGTAATTACATCTTTTTCTGCAATAGGAGCACGATTGGTTAATGTCTGTTCAAATAAAGCAATAGCATAGTTCCCCCATAAAGTATCACCAATAAAGAGTACTTCTCCTACTCGGTATTTAATAGAGTCAACTACCCCTTCAGCTGTTCCATTAGGAAAAGAAAATTGTGTTATAGAGTCTGTTGTACCAATGCCAAAAACTGAATCAACTTTAACAACAAGTGGCTCCTGATAGCGCTCTATATCATAATCATTGAGTAAAAGCATGCTCAAGGCAAAGGTTGTTGCCACCTCAATACTATCTCTAAATGCCATTGGTGCATTATTGACCATCATCAATCCCGGATAACTTTTCCCCTCAAGAATTGTCCAATTTGAAAGAAATGACCACCCGGTATAGGAGCTCTGCATCTTCATACTATTAGTTGTAAGTCCTTCTGCTTCTCCTGCAGACTGAATTTTTCCTGAAGTATTTATATCCCAGTAAATATTTGTAGATGAAATAAAATCATAATCATACCCAACAATCCCTCCAGAACTTGTTGAGAGACTACTAACATATCCAGTACTATAACTATTTTCATGAGATCCAAACGTATTCCCATCTCTTTGGATAAATTGTTCTCCAACGAGACCACCAGCACTTGACGTCGCAGACACATCTACTGAGCTATAACAATTAATGATATTTGACCAATTTTTTATCTCACCAAGTAAACCACCGACATATGAGGCTGCCTCAATTGAACCTGTGGTATAACTGTTTTGGATAGTAGCCCCACTATCAATGACTCCTGCGAGTAACCCAGCATAATCATCAGCAATAAGATTTCCACTTACGCCCACATTACGTATTTTTCCACCTGTAACCATACCGAAAAGGCCGACTGTATCTTCATCTGGGCGATTTATATACAAATTATATATAACATGTCCTCCTCCATCAAAATCCCCAGTAAAAGAAGCCCCACTTCTTCCTATTGGTTCAAATCCTTTACCATTATTTTCGGCGAATGAATTAGATGCATTTATATCATTAGTAAGACGGTAACTCCAAAACAAAGGATAGTTAGGTTCATTACCAATTTTTTTCAATTCATCATATGAATCTATATCTATAGTATCACGAGGTACTGAAACATATGATGGCCCTGCCCAGGTTGTATCATTGGCAGATTCCACAACGCCAGGAAAATAGATAAGATACACTGAATCCTGGGCTCCATTGTGGAACAAAAAATTCGATATTTTTAACACAGTTATACCCGATGATTCCGAGTCAACGTCTACATCATTTGACAGCAAGGTTGCATAATTTTGAGGTGTAGGTAGAGATCCAAATGAATCGGCCATGCCAAATTGCATATCATCAACATCTCTGAGTCCAGGGTATGTCTGCCCTTCTTGTATTTCCCAAATTGTAGTAAAATCCCACCCATCAAAAGAGCTACTCATCTTCATTCGTTCATTAGATAGAGGAGTACCATAATATAAAGTCCTACGTCCAAGTGTTCTGACGTTCCAATAATTACCAACTATGGTAGGGCTCTCTGGGTCTCTCCTAACAATTTGACCATTCCAAATTACTCCTCCGCGATCAATGCCTAAATCAATATCATACTCACTACTTAAAGCAATCCCTGCACTATAACAATTTCTAATAGTATACGACTCCTCATCATTTGGTGTATGCCCCACAAGACCTCCAGCCTCAGATCCACCAGCCACACCTGCAGTACTATAACTATTATTTATTACAGTAGAAGAGCCTAATTCACCAACTAAAC
Source organism: Fibrobacterales bacterium (assembly GCA_051532035.1). Taxonomy (GTDB): domain Bacteria; phylum Fibrobacterota; class Fibrobacteria; order Fibrobacterales; family JAOPTW01; genus JAOPTW01. The sequence continues at coordinate 30,508 of JAOPTW010000014.1, forward strand.
CACCCACATTACGATACCATCCTATTACCTGTCCAGAACTATAGCTTTTTGTTATTAATGAACCCTCAACACTATGCCCTATAAGCCCCCCTGTGTTCTCACGGCCATTAATAATTCCAACGCCAAAACTTTTGGTTATAGATGCTAAGTGAGATATTTTACCTGCGATTGTCGCAACATTATTCAGCCCTCTAATCGTTCCTTTAACCCCTAGGTCATTAATTATTCCTGACTTTACTACGCCAAAAAGTCCTACGTTTGATGTACCAGGGCGGTTTATGTATAAGCCATATATGACATGACCTGCCCCTTGAAATACTCCTGTAAATGGTTCTGTATCACTCCCTATAGGGTTAAAGCCTGCACCATTATTTTCATCTTTAGAAGGAGTCGCATCAATAGTATTCAATAATTTATAGCGCCCATACAACGGATAACCAATATGATTACCAATTAACTTCAATTCATCATAGGTTCTAATTTCGATAGTATCATTTGGTACAGCAACATAAGTTACAGAAGTTACAATGGTATCTAAATTATCGGTTTCATAACCACTATAATAGAATATATACACTGAGTCTTTCGACCTATTAACATGTGCATATTCTGCAAATTTTGATACTGTATCAATTGCACCACCGCTTTCTACATCTAAATCATTTCTGAGGAATTGATCAAAATCTAAATTTTCTGGGATTGAATCATATGAATCCGGAATTCCAAAAGGTTTATCATCCACACTTCTTAATCCTGGATAACTCTCTCCCTGTAAAATTTCCCATTCATCACCAAAGTCCCAATACCGAAAAGAGTTGGAATCAAGCATTTGTAAAGTAGTTAAACCATAGCCTCCATCTGATTCACTCTGTCCCGAAGCATCTATACTCCAATAACTACTAGATACTCTCCCATCTCTGTTATTATTACCTATTAATCCGCCTCCAAAACCACTTGCCTTTACAAAACCTGAACTATAGCTTTGTGAAACTCGATCATCATTAAACCCTACTAATCCGCCAATACTATATTCCCCTATTACACTTGCCTGACTATAGCTGGTATAGATACTGCCATTATTTCTACCAGTCACTCCACCAACTGCACTCTCACCTGCAACTTTTCCAACTGTAAACACATGATTAATAATAGAAGCTTCTCCTAAATCTCCAACGAGTATTCCAACATAATCTTCACCAGATACATCACCTACTACTCCAAGATTACTGATATTTGCTTCTTCAACCTTACCAAACAAACCTATATGATTGGATGTTCTATTTATAAACAACCCATTTATAACATGCCCCGCTCCATTAAATTTACCCATAAAAGGTTCATCAACCGAACCTATTGGCTCAAACCCTAATCCATTATTTTCTACTTTTGATGAAATTGCATCAATATCTGCCACTAACTTATAAGTACCTACTAACGGATACTCCCACTCTACTCCTATTTTTTTTAATTCTTCATAAGTTGCAATTTCAATAGTATCATTTGGTATAGCAATATGCGATTCAACCCCCCGTAAAGTATCATTGTTAATTGTCAACTCACCAGGCACATATGAGATATACAAAGAATCTTTTTTAGTATTTAACTGAATGTCATGTACTATTTTTATTACGCCTACATTGTTATTTTCTAAATCCACATCATTTGTAAGAAACCTAAGTAAGTCAGATAGTTCAGGTATTGAATCAAAAGAGTCTGGAACAGCAAATGGTGCATCATTAAGCCCCTTTAAACCAGGAAAAGTATTTCCCTCTTCAATTTCCCAGGTAGTCGTAAAATCCCAATCACCATAGGAACTCTCTTCTTTCATTCTTTGATTTGTTAATCCGGTGCCACCAGCAGATTTTGTTTGATGCGAGAGGTCACGGTTCCAATAACTGTTACGAACACTTGAATTATATGCACGTTTAGCAATAAATCCCCCACCATCAGGAATTTGTCCTGTACTATAGCACTTTTCAATTGTGGAAGATCCAGCCAAAATGCCCACAAATCCCCCACCTTCTCCCTTATAATATGCTTGGACATTAACATTTGCATAACTGTTGCTAACCTCTGAAGATACATTCACATACCCAACAAATCCACCCACAACTCTATTACCTGACACCCGCCCATTAGCCAAACTATTCCTTACAATTGATTGTTCTTCCATTTTCCCAACTAACAATCCTGTAGTATCAGAGCCAGTAACGTCCCCATACAATGCAAGGCTATCAATTATAGCTCCACTTATAGAACCAAATAACCCAACATTTCGTGAAGATCTATAAATATATAAGCCCGAAATACTGAATCCTGCCCCATTGAAATTACCAGTAAATTCACGAATAGGAATAAAACCAGATTGACCATTTTCACTCCGAGACGCTGAAGCATCTATATCTGCCACTAGCCGATAATATGCATTAAGATCATTCTGAACAATCTTTAAATCTTCATAATCAGCAATCTGAAAAGGATATTCTTCTGTTCCAGCGCCATCGGGCACACCATTAACAGCAAAAACTGAGGGGGTCAAAAGGAGTATGGCGAATAAAATAGAGGTGTAATTAAGCATTAAAGTGTCCAATTATTTGATACAAAGGCTACCTTGCAAAGGTAATAATATTGCAAAACAACCCTTGTATGCAAACCATATATTTACACTTCCCATGTTTATTCAGCTTACAATTTGTAAGCAAAACTAACAGTCCCCCTTGTTAAGATGACTGCACAACAAAAAAGGCCCAATAGCAATGCTATTGGGCCTAAAAAAATCTAGATGTACAATTTTTTACGAATTAGCATCAAGAATAGGATTCCACTCATCAAGACGCGCTTGTTGCGCATCAAGAACGGGTTGATACTCACCTTCGATAGTGATGGTTTTAATAGCATCACCTTGTTCAATTGCATCAACAATTTCTTGATCAGCTTCTGAAACAACACAACCAAAAACAGTGTGTTTTCCATCAAGCCAATCAGTAGGTGTGTGTGTAATGAAAAATTGTGAACCGTTTGTTCCAGGACCAGCATTAGCCATAGAGAGTATACCTGGCTTGTCGTGACAAAGCTCAGCCTTGCACTCATCTTCAAAACGATAGCCTGGGCCACCCATTCCATTTCCATCAGGACAGCCACCCTGAATCATAAAGTCAGGTAAAACGCGATGGAACATTAAATCATTATAATAACCACGTGTTGCGAGGTTAATAAAGTTAGCACTCGTTACTGGTGTCTCATCTGTAAACAGATTAAGATTGATAGTACCTTTGCTTGTTTCAATTACTGCTTTTATATTACTCATATATGTTCCTTATGCTTTTCCAAAAATAACTGATGAATTGTGTCCACCAAAACCAAATGAATTACTAATTGCATAGTCCATTTTATGATCAACTGGGCCATTTGCACAGCAGTCGAGTTCAATTTTTGGATCTTGATTAGTTAGATTGAGTGTTCCATGAAGTTTTTGTTCCATGAGGCTTTTCACCGTTACCACTGCTTCAATAGCAGATGCAGCGCCGAGACCATGACCAATCATTGATTTTGTAGAGTTTACTTTTAATTGTGCAGGGTTACTGCCAAACGCTTTCATTACAGCGCCACACTCCGCCACATCACCGAGAGGAGTAGAAGTACCATGAGTATTTACATAGCCAATATCAGAAGTAGAAAGTCCTGCAGATTTTAGTCCATTTTCAAGACACATTGCTACACCCGCACCATCTTCACGAGGAGCAGACATATGATAGGCATCACAAGTAGCCGCATAACCAGAAAGACGTGCAAGAATTGTTGCACCACGGGCTTTTGCATGAGATTCAGACTCAAGTACAATTGCACCCGCACCTTCACCAATAACAAAGCCATCACGATCAACATCAAATGGACGCGATGCCGCAGATGGGTCATCATTACGTGTAGAGAGTGCTTTCATTGAAGCAAACCCAGCAACACCAATTTCACAAACTGCTTCTTCTGAACCACCAGCAATCATAACATCTGCACGGCCAAGACGAATTTGGTCTGCTGCAGTCATTATTGCATGGTTAGACGTTGCACATGCTGAAGCTGTTGACCAGTTTGGCCCCATCCATCCAAGACGAATTCCCACTTCACCAGCAGCCATGTTTGTAATAGCCATAGGTACAAAGAAGGGAGACACTCTCCGTGGGCCCTTATTAATATTAGCTACTGAGCTCGATTGATAAATTTCCATACCGCCCATGCCTGACCCAAGTATGACGCCAGCACGCGTTTTATCAACGGCATCTCTCGCAAGTCCAGCCATTTCTATTGCTTTTTCAACAGTATGTACCTGATACATGATATTACGACTTGTTCTTTTAGCGTCGCGTTCAGAAAAATAGGGCGATGCATCAAACTTTTTTACTTCACCTGCAAATTTTACTGAGTATTTTTCAGTATCAAATCTTTCGATATTAGATATTCCAGAGTTTCCGGCTACTAAATTAGACCAGAGTTCTTCAACCTCGTTACCAAGCGAAGAAACAACGCCTAATCCGGTAATAACAACTTCTTCCATTCAGTCACTCCATTTATGACAACAAATAATGGCTAAATTTACTAATTTTCCCTGCATATTCTACTGATTTTAGATACTTAATGGATAAAAAAACCAACCTTGTCTGGATGGACCTTGAGATGTCAGGCTTAGAGCCTGAGACTGATTGTATCATCGAGATAGCAACTATTATTACGGATCACAACCTCTATCCAATAGAGGAAGGTCCGGTTATTGCAATCCACCAACCTGAGTCGGTTATTAAAGGAATGGACGCATGGAACACCAAACACCATGGTGAATCCGGACTCATAGAGCGCGTTCGAAGAAGCGCCTTTTCGCTCAAAGATGCCGAAATTAAAACCCTCGAATTTGTTAAAAAACATACTGATGTGAATACCAATCCACTCTGTGGGAACTCAATTGGACAAGATCGTCGATTTTTATACAAATATATGCCGAAATTGAGTGAGCATCTTCATTATCGAAATCTTGATGTGTCGACACTCAAAGAGCTTGCTGCCCGATGGTATCCACGACTCCCTAAATTTGAGAAACTCGAGAAACATCAAGCACTCTCTGATATAAAAGAGAGCATTGAAGAGCTCAAATATTACCGGAAAACTATCCTGAAGGACCCCAAAAAAGTATGAGTAATTTCCGCAATTACGATTACGGAGGCTCTTACAAAAAACATTCTACCTCAAGAAGGCGCCCTATAATTAGGGGGCTTATTGGTGTTGTTGCTGTTGCTCTTATTTATAATTTTATATTCTCACCATCTTCCTCAGAAGAAGATGGTGAGAATAACACCGTTACAAACACTGTTCCTTCGAATGAAATAGACAACAAAAATTCTCCCACTCTCACTCCTGTTACAGAGCCCCAACAGAAGAAACCCTCAAATGAGGTTGCTACTGTTACCCCACTATCTACAAAAAAGGTGTCATCACCCCAAAAAGATACTGAAATATTTTTAGACTCTGATATGGATATGGAGCATTACTACTCCTTACAAAAAGATTCATCACTTGCTGCAATGATTAAAATCCGATTAAATCGGCACAAACCAACCGGAGCCTTTATTCTGTTGGTCGATGGTAAATCGAATGAGGTACTTGCATGGGGTGAACGAAAAGACTCGTTGCTCTCTGTCATCCCCGATTTTATTTCTCGCGCCACTTTCCCTGCAGCATCGCTCAGTAAAATCGTCACCGCAGCCGCTGCACTCGAATCAAAAAAATATTCAAACGCATCACAACTCCCACAAATTGGTAGAACAGTTACGCTCTATCGCAGACAGGTCAACCCTCCCAAAAACTATTCAGGTCATACCGTATCATTGGAAAAAGCATTTTCACTCTCTATGAACCCTGCGTTTGCAGTATTGGGAGCACGAGTAGGCGCAAAACGTATGCATACAGCCGCAGAAAAGCTTGGATTTAACACAACCTTCCCCAACAACATACCTCATCGATCAGAGTTTCTCCAAATAGATTCAGGATATGCACTTAAAGAAGCTGCTTCGGGTTTTACCGAACTTAATACGATATCACCTCTCCAAGCAGCCGGCATTGCTCGTTCTGTACTCTATGGCAAACCTTTTGAACTTCCTTGGTCTAAAGAACTCGCTGGTTATATTCACCACAAGCCTATTGACCTCAAATTTCCTACATTCTCTGACGAAACATATGCGGGCCTCCGCAAAATGTTTAACCGAACAACCAAAGCAGGCACCGCACGCACCGCAATGCGAAAACATGTTTACCGTTCTAATCAACGGAAATACATAACTGGTGGCAAGACAGGCTCTCTTGATGGCAGCAACCCTGCAGGACGCTATGACTGGTTTTTAGGTTGGGCATATAATAAAGATGATATTGATGATGCTGTAATCATGGTAGTGATGCAGTATCACGGAGAGTACCGCAGTCTGAAATCTTCTGACATGGCGGGACTAATGGTTAACTACTGGGAACGTTATATTTCCCGCAACAAAGATATTGAGGTAGCACAACAATGAACGAACAAGCACTCAGCTGGTGGAACAAATTCCCCTTAACATTTGACGGTACTCTAATTGACATAGGGATTCCCATAAAATATTATGGCCTGATGTATATTTTTGCATTTGCAACCTCTTACACTCTTTTAAAATATTTAAATAAAAAAGAACGTCAAGGCTTTACTCCAGAGCAACTCGAAGGCATTGCAACCTGGACCATCGGTGGTGTTCTTGTTGGTGCACGTCTTGGATATGTACTGTTCTACAACTTCTCTTACTATCTTAAAAACCCTCTCGATATTATCGCCCCCGTTGCCTGGGATGGAAACTCATTTGCAGAACTTTTTGAAGCCTCTCTCTGGACCTTCAAAGGAATTTCTGGCATGTCTTATCATGGCGGCCTTATTGGCGCAATACTCTTTGGTGTATATTACATGCGCCGTGAAAAGATTGATGTTTCTAAACTCATGAATCTTATGTTTAGTGTAGTACCTATTGGCTACACTTGGGGCCGTATTGGTAATTACCTTAATGGTGAACTTTTTGGACGAGCAACAGATGCTGCCATTGGTCAAGTCTTTTTGAGTGATAAAACGCAAATGGTACGTCACCCATCACAACTCTATGAAGCGTTTTTTGAAGGCTTAGCACTCTTTACAATTATATGGTTCCTCAGAAAAACAGCATTCTTTAGAAACCATGTTATCTCAATCTACATCTTTGGCTATGGCTTCTTTAGATTCTTTATTGAGTATTTTAGAGAACCCGATGCACACATTGGACTCAACCTTCTGGGTCTCTCACGTGGACAACTCCTTTGTATAGGAATGATGCTCTTCTCTATTGGTCTTTGGTACTACAGAGAAAAAATTCTTCCTAATCAAACGGCAAAGAAATAACCAATGACACAACGAGTGTTGGTAACCGGCGCCTCTTCGGGTGTCGGACTTGCTACCGCTAATCTCCTTACAACTCAAGGTTTCGAAGTCATTGGCACCTGTCGTTCGTTCGAACGCTTTTCTACTCAAAATACATCATACTCTTTTACCATGCTTGAGCTTGACCTCAGCAGGCAAGAATCAATAGACACCTTCTTATCCTCGTCAACAGTAAACATAGCTACAATCAATATCTATATCGCTAATGCGGGCATAGGAGAGGTTGGTTCTGTAGAAGATACCCCACTTCAAAGTTCACGTACTCTCTTTGAAGTAAATTACTTTGGACACGTTGCTCTTATTCAAGCGCTCCTTCCTTACTGGAGAGAACATAGAACAGGAACAATCATTGCACTTGGCTCATTGGTCACCAGGCTCCCCTTCCCTTTTAAAGCACAGTACTGTGCGAGTAAAGCAGCCTTTACCAACTTCTTACTTGCCCTTGACATGGAAGTAGTCGAATTTGGTATTCGCACTCATATACTAGAGCCCGGCTGGATACGATCTGAGTTTCATAATCGATTATCGCCAGTGATTAATTCAGAGACTCCGTACCAAACAAAATTTGGTCCCTTTCTTGACCATAAGAAAGACCAATCAACAAAGTACCCTGATGGACAGAGTGTTGCAAAAGTTATTCATAAAATCATTGTAGAAAAACCATCACAAATCATTATTAGTGTTGGTCCAGATGCCAAATGGGTAAAGCGTTGGGTCAAGATACTTCCCTATCAGGTTGTTCGTTGGTTGCTACTCAAGTATATAGGATAAGGTAAAATCAAACAGCTCTATCCTATAATGTTTCTACCGGGCTACAATCAACACACTATCGATATAGACAGTATACGGTGCCAAGCCAGACCGGTCTACCCAATAGTGCCACTAGTAAACGGGGTATTATCAAGCACCAATACCGCTCTGCATGGCTTGCTCACATTCTCCATTCCCCCTCAAATTACAAGTCATTTATGATTTCTGATACAGCAAAATCTACCATCGTTACAGGTGAAGTAGATGATATATCCCAGGGATCATTTCCTCTACTTCAGAAGGATTAGTAGATACTATCATGATCAATAATGTACTTTACAGCGCTGATCATTATAAAATGTAAATATGAAACGATAGAGCCAAAGCCTACTTATAAGAATAATCAAATCGAAGTGAATTTCTTACCATCTCGAACGCTTCTCGAGAATCAAATCGTTTTTCAGTATCTGAAAGTACTATTTGAATATCAAAATCATCCCGGATAAACAGGTACTCTCTAAATTTGAGGTCCATATTTTGTATTGTTGCAGTATACTCAATCATAGCAACATCAGTGTCGTCAATCTCTGTCACCTCTGAATCAGTAATGTCAACTCCAGAGGCCATACGAGTTACACCCTTCTTATATTCAGACAATATATCGTCCATATCATAGGTTCCATTGTGCGTTGTAATTACCACAACAATGTTTTCTGTAAAGTCATCATTATCGCGACCCTCACCCAAACAAAAGAGCGGCGAATACACCCCATTTAACTCTTCCTCGCCATCACAATCCCAATCCCAATCAATTTCAAAAGTAAACTCAAGCTCATCATGTTCGACAAAAGTACCTCTGTCATAATTTTCTAAATCAATATCATCAACTATTTTTTGCTCTTTTTCTGTCATACATTGATAGCCATTTGCCGGAGCACATGCCTTTTCACTCTCAAAAACACATGAGGTAATGAGCGTAACAGCTGCGAGTAGGAGTATTTTAAATAAGTGCATTGGGTATCCTTTGATTCAATAGTTCAGCAAATTGAATATTCAAAAACAATAAAGGTCAATAATATAAAACTCACTCGCAGCTGTTAATGGTTACTATCAGTAAGCACCTGTTGAGCAGTACATTTCACCTCGTGAATATGTAATACAGACTTTCACCTTTCAAATAGCCATAAAAAAGCATCCCGATATACACTCAGGATGCTTTTATATTATAACTCAAAACCCTTAGAGAAGAGATAATCTATATCAACACTTGTTACGTTATTTTTTGTATCACTTCATTCTAATCAAAACTTACATCAACAACCAATTCTGAATCATCGATATCAGTATTCTCATACAAATCTTGAATGTCTGACTCACTCAACACTTTCTTATAGATTTTAATCTCATCAAGGACACCTTTAAAGTATTCACTGTACCCTGTTGATGCACCGTTGTTAGGGCGAGCGCCAAAAAGATATCCAAAGTCGGTGAGTTCAGCAAAGGAGTTGTCCTTGAACGCGCCACTGATAGTCTTTTTTAAAGCAGTATCAATATATACATCCAAATCATCGCCACTACGCACCACAGTAAACATTCTCCAATCATCACCACTACTAAAGCTCAAATCACTCGCCCCTTCGCCACCATCATTCACCAATGTCTTAACACTCGTATTAGTTACCCTTGTCCAAAGAGCATCACGTACTGTACCCAGTGTAAAAAACCAGAAGAGTGACTGATTATCACTATTGAGCGAATGAGCCTTATACCAAAAGTTCATTGTAAATTCACCCGTAATGAGATTATTATCATTTTTTGCAATATGAAGATAACTCCCTCCATCAAGGTAGGCCCCCTTACCAAACTTACCTTCATCTACGATTTCACCAGTCCCTCCAGATTTCTGAGTATAAATATGGGCAACACTGTTACTGAGAGAGGCATCTTCAAGTGGTATCACTCTGGCGGCAAGGTCACCAACATCGAACGATTTAAAAAGAATGCCATTATGTTCAACAATCATACCTACGGTGTTATCATCCATCATCACCAAATCAGAATAGGCAGATCCACCAGATATAAACTGCTTAGGAAAACTCCACGTCTGTCCACCATCATAACTTTCACGAACGCCTACATTATCTCGACCATCCCTTTTTAATGGCGCCGAGTAGAGGAGTCTATCACCAGCATCCAAAACAGACCCCATTACCACAGGACCCGAATACATAGAAGAATTCCACATACGCGAAACCGTCTCTCCACCATCTTTACTGATTGATTCAGCCCGAACCATCCCAGGTCCATATTCGACATCTTGTATGCCAGTCCGTGAAACAACAAGTATATCACCATTATCAAGTTCAACAAATTCTGATTCATTTGGATTATACACCCCATCATCCTTATGAGTGGTAAACCCTTTTACCCAGGTGATACCGTGATCATCAGAGTAGAGGCAATGCACCGTTCCTTTATTATATCCTGTTACATACCCCCAAAGAGGTACTATAAGACGTCCACGATTTGATTTTTTCAATTGAATGCCATGCCCCGGACCAGGCATGATCAAAGTAAAAGGAAGGTCACTAAGAATATGAGTAATATCTTCCTGATCTGTCCAGGTTGTCCCCTCATCATCTGAATACCTTCTATAAAGGCGCGGGTTTGATGGCGACCCTTCACTTCCCTCATATTTACTATACAATATAACAAGGCGATTGATAACAGCATCCCACACCGGAGCAATATTTCCGGTAGGATGTACACCTTCATCACCAACGATTGTTTGACTATGCCAGGTTCTTCCACCATCATCAGAGAGTGAAATAACCGCTTCTTTATTTGCATGGTCAGACCAGTCTTCACGTTCTTCGGTTACTGCAACGAGCCTTCCAGAACTGGTCATTACAATACCAGGGATCCGATGTACTGGGCGGCTATGGTAAAAAGGATTACTTTGATTTCCACCTGGAAACTCTTTATCTGACTTACTAAATACTATGCCATCATCAGATGACTCTTCTAAAGATGATTGAGGCTCAGAAGATGAAATTTCGTCTGAAGCCAATACGACAGATGATAAAGCAGATGATACCTCACTTGACGACAATTCTACAAGGCTACTCCTTTCTGCATCACTCGACTCTTCATCAACTGAACTCAATACTGAAGAACGTTCAATACTCATTGATGAAGAAGAAACAGTTTCAGGTGATTCCGTTTCATTCTCACTACTTGAAGATTCATCAACTCCTTCTGATGAATCACCATCTTCAAAAGCCACTCCATCAGGCTGTTCTGAACAGTGAAAAAGAACTCCCGCTAATCCAATCAATACCACTCTATGTATATTATGTATCATTCTCATATCCCTCGTTGTGCCCTTGTGTCGTGCCTGCCTTATCCCTTCTCTAAAAATACCCCCAATCACCAACAACAAACTCAAGTCCCCCATTCTTCCCTCAATAGTTGTTGACATTTGCTGACACACAAAAAGGATAATTATAGTTGTTTTAGGATAATTTTCATAAAATAAGCACTTAGATTGACATGTGTATTATCGAAAATCAAGGATACCAGCTTCTGAAGTCCCATCCTTACTCTCTAATACCGCTATTACCTCTCGTTAACAGATACGGTAAATCAATATGGATAAAAACACATCAATTATTTAAAAAACCACAATACCCAAACAGACTTTTAATGTAATACCAAGTTTTTCCTCAAGTTTTACTTTAAATTACCGATAATAATAATGGGAAGAGAATATTTATGCCCAAATGTCTATTTTAAACGTAGGGAAGACGGAAAATAGACGTATACAAAAAGAGCGTAGATCGGAAGAGTAGGTATCGTTATGGCTGATGAAAATATCAATAGTCAAGGATTAGACGCAGCAATAAATCGTCAAGAATTTAAATTCGACATAGATGTCGACCGCACCCAACTTGCCAAAAAAGTTGAGCATGATGGAGAAGTCGAGGATAAGGGTTACTCCGAAGAGGCTGAGCAAGCAAAAAGCTCTCAACCAGATTTCAATGTAACCATAAGTCTCCGAGCCCAAGAACTCGCTGTTCAAAATTCCGTGGGTAAAGAGGAGAGTTATGAAGTTGTTCAAAAGATCAACCTCAATAGTGAACTCTCAGGTGAGCGAAATCAATCATTTATCAATCAAGCTGACTCGGCTCAAGAGTATATTGATAGAATCAATACGCTACAAGCCGAAAATCAAAACACTACTCAACGTGATATTAACCTCCAGAACGAGAGTGCTTTTAACTCACCCCAGCAACAAGATGAAATCACGTATCAGCAATCAGTTCTTGAAAGCCGTAGAAACCAAGCTTCTCGTATTGCCGAGTCCTACCAACTCAACTCTCGGTTAGAGTCAAATGCAAACTCAGAGGGTACCCCTTTTAATCAACTCAACTTTGCCAATGCTCAAGAGACTTATAAAAGTGGGAACGAGGAAACACCCTTAGCTGGCACCCCTTCTGAGTCTGCCTCTCCAGAAAACAACAGTAATGTATCCGCTCAAATTCAAAGCGTTGAGCGGGATGAAAGCGACAACACCCTGCTTCAACAAGCTGCTGGAGACGAGACCGGTGTGCAACGACAACGACAGCAGCGAGAAGAACGTTTTGCCCCTCCCTCCACTCGTGACACTCCTGAAGAACGACAGGCGGTAGAAAACGAGGTTATTCAACAGGAAGAGAACCGTGATGAGGTGACTGAAGTCGACAATGAACAAGCCGAAGAAACCTATCTTGAACGCCTGAGACAGCAGAGTGATGTCATAATTGATCGGTATCGAGAAGGTCGAATATTTGAGTAGCTAGAATACACTCAATACTCTTTTTTTGTATCTTTTAACAACCTCTCATTTCTGGTTGTTATGTTAAAAAAGCTGATTATCTGGTCTATTATTATTGGAATTTTCACCGGGCTTCTTGCCTATGGTGCCATTTTCATCTATCTCCCATCGCAAGATCCCAATAATGAGATGACGAAAGATGCTATTCTCAATACTCTTAAGAGTGAAACAGTCGTACTCTATGAAGATGAAGATACTCAACTGGGCGCCTTTTTCAGTAAAGAACACCGACGCTATGCAAACTATGCAACCATTCCTCAACACATCGTTCAAGGACTCATAGCTGGTGAAGATCAAAACTACTTTTCACACGAAGGCTTTGACTATAAAGGTTTTGCGCGTGCACTCTTTAAAACCCTAACCACAGGAAAAAAACAAGGGGGCTCTACCCTTACCCAGCAAGCAGCAAAAAACCTCTTTTCACTCTATGACCGAACGCTCACTCGAAAAGTGAAAGAACTCATTTATGCGAAGCGTCTTGAATACTATTTTACCAAAGAGCAGATATTAGAATTTTACCTCAATCAATTCTACGTTTCTGGTACCGGGCGCGGAGTTGCCATTGCCGCCAAATACTTTTTTAACAAAACACTCGACCAATTAACCCTGAGAGAATGTGCCTTTATTGCCGGATCTGTAAAAGGCCCCTCAAACTACGACCCTTTTATTAAACGCACTCAAAAGCGCAAAGACAAAGCCCTTAAACGAGGGGTTTATAGAACCAACTACATTCTTAACCGTATGCATGCAGAAGGATACGTCTCTGAAACAGAACTATCACAAGCAATCAACGACACCCTCGCTTTTGACAAAGGCAACTTTAAAAGTGCACTCTCTACCCCTATGAGTTGGGTCTATCAAAAACTCCAGTCCGAAGAGATGCAAAAAGTACTCATTGATGAAGGGCTTGTTCCTTGGGAAGAGTCTCAACTCACTATTGTTACCACCTTACGTAAAGACCTTCAAGATGGACTAGTACATAGTAATAGAAAAAACCTCTCTCGTCTTGAAACCCTCATCAAAGGGTATAAAAAACCAACACGAGAGACTCCTTCAAAATATTCCTACACTACACCCGGTGAATTTGGTTATGGTAAAATCGAGCGCATAGAACGATCTAAAAAAGGTTCTATCACGAAGGTCTACATATCAATGGGGCAAGTAGAGGGTACCATTGAAAAGAAAGAATTAAAAAAGTGGGCGCTCAAACAAGCATCACATATCTATGGGCGCACGTGGTCACTCACCTCAAAACTATACAACACTCTTGTTAATCCTCTTATACAGCCCGGTACTATTCTCTATCTCAGAACGATCAATACTCCTTTAGAACTCACCGATGCGCAATACAGTATTGAACAAGAGCCCACTATAGAAGGAGCCAGTTATCTACTGCATCAAGGTAAAATACGAGGAGTGAGTAACGGTTTTCGCAATCGAGGCTATGACCGAATTTCTCGAGCAAATCGCCAATTTGGATCCTCGTGGAAACCACTCCTCTATGCCACGGCTTTAGAGAATGGCTGGGGATACATGGACCTCCTTGAAAATGAAAACAATGTATTCCAATATTCAACCAGCTTTTATTTTCCTAACCCCGACCATAAAAAAAGAGGTAACCAAGTCAGTCTTACTTGGGCAGCGACGCGTTCAGAGAACATCGCCTCAATCTACCTACTCACCCATTTATTAGATAAGCTCCCCAGTGGTGAGTTCTGGAAACACGCTGAACGTTTTAGTTTTACCCCATCTGCAAGTGAGTCCGACAAAGCATACTATGAACGCCTGAGGGATTCACTGGGCTTGCATCTCAATAAAAAGGCAAACCTCGAAATCAGATTCGCCAAAGCCAAACAACAGCTTATGACTGAGCTCGCCTTTTTAGAAGACATCGAGCAAATTAAATTTGTGAAACAGATGCAGTGCGGCCATGGCTTTAAGAAGCAATATGCAAAGCAAAAAAATCCATCGACCAAAAAGTTTCTGCTCAACAACTTCCTCTTCCATACCGCAGCACTGAATGGTATTGATAAACGCCCCGTTTACTACAATGCATTACTCAACCGCTATGGAAGTTTTTTAAGAAAACCTGATATCAATTGGAAAGCCCTCCCCAAAGAATCGACACGCCCTTCAAATGACTCCATCTACATTAATGGTGGCATCCAAAAGCTCTATCTTGACTCACTCGTAGCTCTCATTGGTTCTCCACTCAAGAGAAATGAGATGATACAGCCTGAAAACTTACGGTTCCTCCCTGACTTCAACACGAGCCTTTCAATGGAAGTCTACATCGATTTTTGCAGACGGGCTGGTATCACACAACCCCTCGAAAAAGTGCTCTCACTCCCCCTTGGGGCTAATGACATTCACCTCTCAGAACTTACACATGCCTACGAAACCATCCTTTCGGGAAAACAATACAAAGGTGCCCTCACTGAATGGGGAGAGGGTGTGCTCATTGAAAAAATTTACAACAGTGATGGCGAAATTATTTTCGAAAATGATGTAGAAGAGCGGAAAGTACTCAACGATACTCTTGTAGCCCAGATGGCAATTATGCTGAGATCAGTTATAGAGAATGGCACCGGGCGTTTGGCAAATCGCACTGTAGCAATTAAAAACCCAGAATCTGATGAACGGTTTCAATTCCCCCTCTACGGCAAAACCGGTACGACCAATAGTTTTAGAAATGCCGCCTTCCTCGGCGGGGTTGCTGGATGGGACGAAACAACAGATGGCTTCACCCCCTATGCAGGTCATACAATAGGAAGCTATGTAGGATTTGACAACAACAGACCAATGATATCTAAGGCACTCAAAGTATCTGGCGCCTCAGGCCCCCTCCCTCAATGGTCAGATATGGCGCATGTCATTCTTTCCTCAGACTCGCTCTATACAAAGGTCGACTTTCTCGATTTTGAGCTCCTTATCTCAAAAAAAATAACGCCGAAGAACTCTCTCTGGGGAGTCCAAAAAGCTGTCGATCCGCTGAGCGGTATTTTCCATACTAATGATACTCATTCAAATACACTCCCCTACATTTACACCATTAAGGAATAGTAATGAAACACTTATCACTTATCGCCAGTTGCTGTGTATCACTTATTGCCTTTGGGTGTAGCGCTACTACCCCGGTCAACAATGACGTTCGTCGCCCCGACCCTACAAAGCGCATTATTACCGATACTCTTTTTATTATAGATTCTACAGAGTCAAAGCATGACACAGCAATTGAGTTTATCCCACTCACGGATTGGAGTGAAGAGAAGTCTCACTGTGATAGTGATCAGGTACCAGCCTTCAACTTCGATCAACTCAGTGACTGTATTGCTCACTCTATGCGCATGGGTAACTACTCTCAAACATTAGACCTCTTTAAACTCCTCCCCACCCGTGATCAAGAAAAACGATTACTCCAGCAAAAAACAACACTCAATGCACTGCTATTAAAAAGTGAGAGTCATACCAAAGAGGGAGAAGTACTGACGAATGAACTCACCACAGACCAAGAGCACTATCGCATTATGAGTGGTGTCGCTAAAAATCAGACCGAAATGCAGACTATGGACTCCTCAGAGGTGATAACTAAATGGGAAGGACTAATCCACAAGCTTAACCGAAAAATATTTATGAAAGCTCAGTATCATGAAATTACCTATATGATCGATGCAATGGGTGGAACCCCACCCACACCCGACATTGCACAGCAGATTGATGGACTGCTCAAAAAAGTTATAAGTCGAGACCTTAAAAATGCTCAAGTTATTCTCGATCAATTAAAAGAGGCGATGAATATAAAAGGTGATTTTACCTTGGCCCGCACCAAACTCGATGAGCTGAATAAAAAATATCGCCATATTGAGAAAGAGTACCTCTACAGTAAATTGGCCATTGCTATTGACCAAAAAGAGCAGGAGTTTAACACGACGACCTCTGTTAAAAATAGCGATGCCCTACTAGCAGAAGCGAAATCAGGTATTTCTCAAGGGCAGTATCTCATGGCACTTGAACTCCTTCAATCGATACAACACACCAAGCATCGGGCCGAAGTACAACAGCTCATGAAAGAGATTGGCAATAACTATTGTAAAGAAAAGCGCGTATTAGCCTCGCAAGACCTTAAAGAGTCTTTTAGTCACCGAGGCTCCTCGACTGAACGATCGTTACTCGAACGCGCATTAAACCATTTAAATCAATGCATTGAGACATTCCCAGCCAATGATTACCGAGAAACTATTTTAAAGAATAGAGCTGTATTAGAAAAACGATTAGATTAAGGATTTCTTAGTCTAATATGATCCGGTCAACATCACCAGATAAAAAACTCATAAGCTCTGTGTCATTCAGTAACACTTCACGGGGCTTAGAGCCTTTGGGAGGGCCGATAATTCCATTGCCCTCCATCTGATCTATAATTTTACCAGCACGCGCATAGCCCACTCCAAGTCGACGTTGCAGCATTGATGTCGAAGCCGACCCTGCATGTACCACTAACTCGGCCGCTTCATTGAATTTAGAATCTCGTGGCCCAAAATCTGCTTCGGTAGCCCCATCGCCTTCTCCGGTATCAAAGACCTCGAGCTGTGGATAGTTTACAAACTGATTTGCAGATCGTTCCACTATCACTTCAATATCCTGATCTGAAAGAAACGCACCATGAGCCCGGACCGCTTCTGGATCTCTTACTGTCCGCACAAGCATATCTCCACGCCCAAGGAGCTTCTCAGCACCCATTTTATCAAGTACAGTCCGTGCATCAATTTGCGATGCCACTTTAAATGAGATACGTGAAGGGAGGTTTGCTTTAATTGTACCGGTAATCACTTGCACTGATGGACGCTGAGTCGCAAGTATTAAATGAATACCTACCGCTCGCGCTTTTTGAGCAATACGGGCAATTGAGGTTTCAACCTCTTTGCCAGCCACCATCATCAGGTCGGCAAGCTCATCAATAACAATCACCAGATACGGCATGAGCATATTATCTTCGGTGTCAACACGTCCTTCAAGAGCCCCATCTTTGAATTTTTGGTTAAAACCAAAGAGGTTTCTCACGCCACCCTTAGCGAGAACTTCATAGCGTCTATCCATCTCGATACATGCCCACTTCAGTGCTTGAATTGCAATATCAGGGCTGGTAATGACTGGATGAAGGAGATGAGGAATTTTTTCATAGGGCTTCAGTTCAACCACTTTAGGATCGACAAGAATCATTCGTAACTCATCAGGAGTTTTTGTTGCAATAATTGAAGCCATAATAGTATTGATACAAACCGATTTACCCGATCCTGTTTGACCCGCAATCAATAAATGAGGTGCTGCAGCAAGGTCAAGAGTAAAAGCATCCCCTGCAATATCCTTACCAAGAGCAAGCATAATATTATCGGGACCTGTTTGAAAAGCATCTGACTCAAACACATCTCTTCCAAAAACAATATGGGGTTTTGAATTAGGAATTTCAATTCCCACTGCAGCTTTACCTGGTATTGGCGCAAGAATTCTCACCGATTTTGCCCTCAGCGCCAGAGCAAGATCGTCGGACAATCCAGAAATTTTTGAAACCTTTACCCCAGGGGCAAGGTCAATTTCAAAGCGTGTAATAATTGGGCCGGTACAAATTCCAGTCACCTTACCCTTCACCCTAAAATTTGCAAGTTGCGTCTCAAGATGTTTACTGAGGTCCATCAATTCAGCTTCAGTATAGCTCACTTCTTGAAAAGGAGGCGAAGGGAGAAGGGAAGTTATTTCAGGAATCACATACGCGTCATACTTTACATCTCTTTTTTTAGCTGCTGTAATCTCTCGTTGTTTGATAACAGAGATCGCTTTAGTCTCTTTCTCATCCTCTGATACCTCAGTACCGCTATTATTTTCTGCTTCATGTTTAAGGTCATCAGCAATAGATTCAGAATTACTTTTTTTATTCTGTAATGCCTTACTCTCTTTTTTAGACAACTTTTTAGGAGGCTCATCACTCTCTTCAGCCTTAGAACCTTTGGTTCCCTTTTTTCCGATGAGTCCACCAATCTTCACTTTCTGTGTATCACGATCTTCCCAATCATTAAGCTCTGACATCCGTTGTACCCGTGCAAGCTCATCCCGAACTCGTCTCTTCTCGCGCGGATCAAGGGTTGGGTCTTTTGCCATCTCTTTGAGTTCGTTTATGTAGTCGTTACTAATATCGGCATCATCATCAATAGGCTCAAAAAGCGGACTCTCCTGAGGGGGTTCAGCTCCCACTGGTTCACTTTTCTTACTCTTCTTAATTTTCTTTGCAGTCTCTTTTTCAGCAGCTTCATACTCTTTCACACGATTTTCAAGCTCCTGCCGTTTTGCTAATTTTCTCAGCCGAGCTTCTTCACGATAATCTGCTACCGTCATTAGAATTTTATCAACAATAGTAGACGGTCTAAATTCAGTTGCCCAAATCACACTAAAAAAGAGCGCCGTAAGGGTAAATGCATAGGCCAAAAATGTAGACTCTCCAAAGACTGAGGCATAGAGGAAATCAACTAAAAAATTTCCAACAACTCCTCCAGTATTTTCAAAATCTTCGAGAGCAAATTGTGCCACTTCAAGATTTTTAAGGCTCAGAAGAATTGATATTTCTATGTAGAGGAGGAGCATAAACCCAGTAAAACGACTCGACACTTTGATTACTGAGAGTTGTAACACATGAATACCGAGTGAGAAGAGCATAACGATAAAGAGTAAGGAGGGGAGTTTTCCACCAACACGAATAAGAGTTGTTGCGAGCCATTCTCCAAGATAGGCCCCCATAAGATTGGTGCCTCCCGCAGAGGCAAATTCAGAAAGAAGCGAGGTAAGAAAAAGAGCAGCAAGTGCAATAAAAAGCCACCCACCAATTTCACGACCTGTTGAATTAAGGTCGTTCTCTTCTTCATCGACACTTATTTTGCGCGCCGACTTTGTTGCAGCCTTCTTCACTGCTTTTTTCTTTGCTTTCGTAACAGCCACACTACCTCAATATCTATTTTTTAAAACGACGAGAGACCACTCTCGCTTTTTTTGCTTTATCTCGAATCATCACATCAACTTCACTTCCAACCTTGGCATATTCTGCGTTGATAAAAGCCATAGAGATCGCTTTGGCTGTGGTAGGTATGACTGACCCCGATGTAATCTCACCAATAACCGTTCCATTGACGGTAACACTGCACCCTATGCGAGGAATACCTTTATCGATGAGTTCAATACCGACTATTTTATTTTCGAAGCCTGCAGTTTTAGAAGCAACCAGTGCCTCTTTACCTATAAACGTATCTTTATTGAGGTCAGTTATCCACCCGAGCCCCGACTCTAGAACGTTACGAGTGTCGTTCAGTTCCTGACCATAGAGAGAGAAACCTGCCTCAAGTCTGAGAGTATCACGAGCACCAAGACCAATGGGCTCTATACCATACTCCTGGCCAGCCTCCATCAAAACATTCCAGACAGCAACGGCCGCTCCATTTTTAGGAAAAAATTCAAACCCATCTTCACCAGTATATCCTGTACGTGAGACTAAAAACTCTTCACCTGCAATAGTGGTTTTAAATGCGTTATAATAGGCCACTCCACTTAAGCTGTGGTCACACACCTTTTCGGCGATCTTTACTGCAAGGGGGCCTTGAAGTGCAAGAATACACATATCTGGACTTGCATTGACAACAGTAACGCCATCAGGAACACGAGAAGTTACCCAATCATAATCTTTATCGATGTTAGCCGCATTCACGATAATTTGATAAGACTCTGTACCTAATTTATAGACAAGGATATCATCAATAACACCCCCTGCCTTGTTACACAATGCCGAGTACTGCACTTGCAAAGTAACTATTTTACTCACATTATTGGAAGTAATGCTGTTTAAAAAAGCCTCAGAGCCTTCACCACTCACGTAAAACAATCCCATATGAGAGACATCAAAAAGCCCTACTCGTTCTCTTACAGCTTCGTGTTCTGCTTTAATTCCTGCAAAGGAGACAGGCATCTCGTATCCTGCAAAAGGGACAATTTTTCCATTATATTTAGCATATTCATCAAAAAGCGGGGTGCGTTTTAAGGTACTCATGAAGATCTCGTGGGTGAAAATAATTACAGTGTGTTCGAAAATATACTTAAAATCGCCCCTTTTTATGGGAACAAATGTGCCCCCACTTTTAAATCAGTGTCGGATATCACCCTTGGAATCATCTCGTTCAAATATGTAGAAATTTCTCATTTATTGAGTAAATTGTGGTAATTATCTCAAAATCATAGTTAAATTAGAGGGTATATTTATAAGTTGAACCAGCATGAAATTAACTAAGCAGACTCGCAAGCTCTTAATCACATCCATTATTGCGTTTGTCATTCCCTTTGCCCTTAATTTTTTCGGTTCATTTAGCTTAAATCAGCAATATATTACCACACTCGAAAATGCCCTCTACGACACCTCTTTTCGATGGTTCATGGATGACTCATTTGAAGAACCTAACTTTGAAGAGGTAGAATCGCGTATTGTATTTGTTGATATTGATGAAACATCACTCTCCAAACTGGGCCCTTATTGGCAGTGGCCCCGCACCCACCACGCCGAAGTAGTCCGACAACTCAGCAGAGGTGGCGCAGCAGCAATCACCTTTGATATTCTCTTTAAGAAAGCATTTTTTGGTACCTCAAAAACCGATCAAGCAGTACACATGCTTAAAAATGTACTTCCTAACATAAACTGGGATACTTACTACGAAGACATCCGTCCCTATTATAATCATGACTCTATATTTGTCTCAGAAGTTGCCGAAGCAGGTAATGTCGTCGTTGCTGCTACCGTCGGCCGTTCTGTCATGTACCTTCACGAATCCCAGTGGCGCCCTCTTTCGACCCCTGCATGGAACGATACTATTAGCCCACACTCGGCGTATGTCACTGCTCAAAAATTTAACATAAACAACTGGGATATTCTCGACAACGTTTTTCCTGAACTCGGCCAAGCAGCTCATACCATTGGTCTCGTAAATGTTATTCCCGACGAAGATGGAGTCCACCGCTCTGAATACCTCCTCCAAGGATTCCCCAATCCCAGTATTAATTTCAGTTATACGCCAGGACTCTACCCCGTTATAGCGCTGCAAACAGCACTACTGGCAACAGGAACATCTCCACAGGATATATCTATTGACCCTGGAAACTCCCTCAAAATTGGTCCACCAGTGACCCTCATTAAAGATTCACTCGGGGCACTGACAACCAGTTACCCAAACCTCACATGGACTATGTTAAGGGAACTCTTAAAAAAGAGAGAAGTGATTCGTAGTCAACAAGAAAACGACACCAATTTTAGCCACCTCACCGTTGCAACACAAGTTATAGTCACGAAAGAAAAGAGTGGTACAATACAAGCCGACATTTTTGATGCCCAGACCCTATCAAACGCAATGATCCAAGGGATACTCAACACTCCCTCACTCGACTCACTTTTACACGGCCCCAAAGATGAAGAGCACCCCCTCTCTCATGGAGTAACCCTGAGCTATGACGAAGACGAATCACTCTTTATGCTCACCGATGACGCAGATGATGAGACCTATATAAACCCCTATGTGGTGCAAACACTCCAAGAAGGGGCTCAAAAAATAGCATTACTTCCAGCGGGTCAAGTTGCCCATCTCGCAAGCAATCTGACACTCTATCGTCATCAATACACGGGGGCCTATCAATCAAACTTTATTCTCTTAAACAACTCAGCAATTAATGCGCTGTTAGATCAGAGTATTGAGGACATTAACACCCTCCCCAATGGGAGTAGACTTTCACTCGGCGACTCCCTCCTCATCCCCATCACTGATCAAGGGCGGATGCGAATCAATTTTAGTCACCAATCTCGTAATACCTATGCTGGCCGTTCCAACAAAGGATTTGCAACAATATCTTACTATGACGTAGTCTCTGGCCGTATTGATCCTGGGTATTATCAAGGTAAAATTTTCATTCTGGGTTCATCTGCAGCGGCCCTTATGGATATTGTCTCTGCAGCACCTTCGAGTGATTTCCCCGGCGTTCTGATTCACCTTAACATGCTCGAAAATATTTTAAATAGTAATTACATTCGGTTCATTGACGACAATCTATTGATAGTACTGATGCTCCTCTGTAGTATTTTCACCACATTTTTAGCTTCATATATCCGGCCTTACATTACCGTAATTCTAGTTGCTATTGCAGGCCTCGTCCTCTTTATCTACAATCTAGAGACCATGATCAATGGCACCTATCTGGCACTTGCAAAACCCTATCTTGTGCTGATATTCTCTCTCTTTACCACAATAATATTCCGCTATATATTCGAAGAGCGTGAAAAGAAACAGGCGGTCGATGCATTTAAAAACTACATATCTCCTGAGCTCATTGACGAGCTACTCGCCAATGATCAAAAACCTTCACTCGGTGGGGAAGAAAACTTCCTAACCGCCTATTTTACCGACATCCAAAGCTTCTCCACCTTTTCTGAAAAAATTGGATCACCATCAAAACTGGTTGAACTGCTCAATGAATATCTAACCGCAATGACCAACATACTCCTTGAGTACCAAGGAACCCTGGACAAATATGAAGGGGACGCCATAATAGCCTTTTTTGGTGCTCCAGTAAAAATTGACTTTCATGCCCAAGCTGCCTGTAAAGCTGCCCTACTCATGCAAGACAAGCTGGGAGAGCTCAGAGAGCTTTGGGCATCGCAAGGCGACAAATGGCCAGTGATCGTGCATCAGATGCGTATGCGTATCGGCATCAACTCTGGTCAAATTGTAACGGGTAATATGGGATCAACGGTGCGCATGAACTACACCATGATGGGCGATGCAGTAAACCTTGCTGCACGATTAGAATCAGGAGCAAAACAATACGGCGTCTATACCATGTGCTCACAGGAAACACTCGATGCTACTGATGGAACAATTTTAGCCCGTGTAGTAGATATCCTACGAGTAGTGGGCAAATCCGAACCCGTTACCACTTACGAGCTCCTTGCTCTTGAGAATAATGTAACTGATAGCCTTACCGAACTTGTTGAAAAATTCACTCAGGCACGCGCACTCTATACCGCAACAAAATGGAGTGAAGCCGAAGCGCTCTTTATCGAATGCTTAGCTCTTGAACCTCATCACCCTGATAGAGCGCCAGGATGTAAAACAACTCCATCACACCTTTTTATTGAGCGCTGTCAAGAGTATGCCACTCAACCTCCAGTACCTCAAGGCGAAATTTGGGATGGTGTATATACTGCTACTGAAAAATAGTTGGATGAGCTCTTGTAGAAATATCGTTGTTCTCAGTTTAATGCACGATTAAGGGATTTAGTTAAATTGAGATATTAATAGCATCACCACATCCATCACCCAATTTCACCCCTTGCATTTCTCTTATTAACATGATATACTGAATTATCACCATAATTTAATGAGTTACCGTGAAAGATTTGCCACTCCCCTATTCCTTAACACAATGCCCCGTTAGCAAACGTGAAATAACCTATCTAGATCACTTTTTAAACATACCTATAAATGAAAGCTACATTTTCAACATCAGAAAAGTGGGACCTTCTATATTATACATCAGTTGCTCAGGTAACCTTAAAGAAACAAATGCAGAAATATTTTTTCAACTTGTTGATGAATTTATTCAAGAAGCAAAGGTCAAATTACCCTACATTGAAATTCATGATTTCACTGACATTACTGGGCATCTTTCATCTAAACAGGTAATGCTCAATAAAAAAATTGTAAGTGAACGCAGCTCCAAAATTGCAGGAGTCATCTACCTCAACGCACCTTTTTGGGTTGGAAAACTTACACAGATTGGGCTCTCAACATTTAAAAAGTCAATTCCTTTTGTACGGAAAAAAACGTATAAAGAAGCAATTAACGTAGCCAATTCATTGCTAGAATATAATAACGATACAAAGGTTGTATACCATTTTTCAGATTTAGTTTTTAAGAGAGAGTGGGAATATATGGATAGGGATATTGGATTTGGATATATCACCGGTATGATCCCTGGTACCATTCTATTTTCATCATTGATAGGTGAATACAATTTAGAGAATGTAAAAAAACTTGTTCCCCATCTTGAAAAGATATTTGCTACAGGGCATTTCACGAATAAATCATATATCAGAATTGCAGAATATTCTGGAATGAACAAATCAAATGCTGCAGGTAGAAATCTTTATGCCAAAACAATTAAAGATCTCAATGAAAAATATAATTGTTCACCGCATATCGCCTATATCTGTAATGCAAGTATTATTGCAAGAACTGCTCTTAAAATTTACATTACATTTGTCAGGCAAAAACTTGAATTTGTGAATAACGTAGAGCAGGCTTTTAATAAAATAAATAGGCTTGAAACAGTGAGCAGCTCTCATAAACGTAATATTGCAATAAGCGTTAATGACATTGAAGAGATCAGTGCAATGAGTAGCACATTAATGTGGGAAGAGTCTTTTGGTACAACATACTTGTCACCAAATAACCCTCTGAAAGAGCTTGCGATAACTCTTGAAATAGTTCATGATGAGATTAATAATCTTCGCGCAATTGAGGCAAAGCAGACTGAAGAACTAAAGGAATCGCTTAGAACCACAGAAGAACTTGCTCGTAACCTCCATATCGCAAAAGAGAAGGCCGAGCTACGAGAAAAAGAGGCTAAAGAACTGAGACAGAGCGCAGAGATGGCAAACCGGTCAAAATCGGAATTCCTAGCCAACATGTCACACGAGATACGAACCCCTATGAATGGTATTATCGGTATGACAGGGCTTCTCCTCGATACTCACCTAGATGCTACCCAAAACCAATATGCTGAAGCTGTAAATATCAGCGCACAATCACTACTCACTATCATCAATGATATCCTTGATTTCTCAAAAATAGAAGCGGGGAAACTCACCTTAGAAACTATCCCTTTTGAAATAAAGGAGATTGTGCACCACTGTGAAGAGCTCCTCACACTAAAAGCTCAAGAGCGAGAGAATACACTAGACTTCACCGTTGACAATGCCATTCCAAAACTTTGCTTAGGGGACCCCGGTAGAGTACAACAGATTTTGTTTAATCTGGTAGGAAATGCTATTAAGTTCACACAAAATGGAGCCATTACGGTAAAAGTAACACACGAAATAGAAACAGATAAAACAGATACTATTCGTATGTCGGTTGCCGACACTGGAATTGGGATTTCTGAAGCAGTTCAAAATAAGCTTTTTGAAAAATTTACTCAAGCCGATGGCTCAACAACACGGAAATTTGGAGGTACAGGCCTTGGCTTATCAATTTCAAAACAACTCGTTGAAATGATGGGCGGAACAATTGGCATTAACTCCACCCTCGGTGAAGGGGCTGAGTTTTGGTTCACTCTCAAACTTAAAAAAGCAGAAGTCAACTCCAAGGACACATCAACTCAGGCAAACACCTCTCTCCCTTTATCAAACTCAACTATTGATTTTTCGAACAAAGCTGTACTTCTTGCCGAAGACAACCTTATAAATCAACAGTTGGCTATTGGGCTTCTTGCCAAAACAGGAGTAAAGCTCGACATGGTAGAAAATGGTAAACTCGCAGTTTCAGCCATAGAGTCATCTCGGTATGACCTCATCCTTATGGATGTACAGATGCCTGAAATGGACGGCATCGAGGCAACACAATTAATACGCCACTACGAAAGACAAGCTCAAAGACCTAAAACCCCTATCATTGCAATGACCGCAAATGCCATGCAGGGAGACCGTGAAAAGTGCATTGAAGCAGGTATGGATGATTATCTCACCAAACCCATTCAGCCCTCAGCACTCTACGAGGCCCTCAACAAATGGATAATTCACTCGTCCTGATCTACATTTTATACCAGTATCAAACCTGTATCATTCAATTTCAAAGGTATATTCATACCCCTGCTCATTGCCATGCCATGCATTTTAATCTACATTTAGGCCCATATAACAAAAAAAGCTATTACTTATGATTTTACCATATGAGAAAGAGTTAACCGAAGGGCAA
Organism: Fibrobacterales bacterium; assembly: GCA_051532035.1. Taxonomy (GTDB): domain Bacteria; phylum Fibrobacterota; class Fibrobacteria; order Fibrobacterales; family JAOPTW01; genus JAOPTW01. The sequence goes on from JAOPTW010000014.1 coordinate 57,647, forward strand.
CTTAAAGAAGTACGCGCTATCGCTGCTGAGTTTGATGTAACTATTCAGTCTATTGCCGGTTCACAAAAAACAATTTATGCAATAATTGGTGATGAAACATCATCACTCCTGAGAAACAGAATTGAAGGCCTTGACTACATCGATAAAATTGACTCGATACAAGCACCTTACAAAATTTTGGCCAAAGATAGTGAGATGGCATCTCACAAACATCTGATCAATGGCAAAGAACTGGGAAAAGAGTTTGTGGTATTTGCAGGACAATGTACTGTTGATATTAACAACCCTAATTTCTTCATTGAGACTGCCCATGCTGTTAAAGAAGCTGGCGCTGATCTAATTCGTGGTGGCGTATGGAAACCCCGTACCTCTCCCTACTCATTTCAAGGATCCGAAAAAGGTCTCGAAACTCTGTTAAGAGCAAAAGAAGAGACTGGCCTTGGTGTTGTTACTGAAGTGATGGAACTTGAGCAAGTGAAACTTTGTGTTGAAGCAAAAGTTGACTGCTTTCAAGTCGGCGCTCGTAATGCACTGAACTACAAGCTCCTTCAACAAATTGGACAACTTACCCACAACACTGACACTAAAGTACTCTTAAAGCGTTCTATCCACATGGGTAAGATCGATGAGTTCATCCTTGCTGCCGAATATATTGCTGGTAATGGTAATGCAAATGTAATGCTTTGCCCACGGGGAACCCTCCCTGCAGTTGATGGATACCGCAACTATCCTGATGAATGTATCACTCCACTTCTTAAAGACAAAACATGGGCTCCCATTATTGTTGACCCATCGCATAGTGTTGGTAAAGCGAAATACGTTCCTAATGCTGCTATGGCTGCCGCAGCCTATGGTGCTGATGGTGTAATCATTGAGACTCACTGTAATCCTGTTCAAGGTATCGGTGATGATCCTAAACAAGCGATCACTCCAGAAACTCTCGTAAAACTGATTCCTCAACTCAGAGAGATTGCGGCTAACGCACGTGAGTTCAGAAACTCACACTAGGCACTGCAGATATTATTTTAAAAGGCGTTTTTCATTCAGAGAAACGCCTTTTTTATATCCTCACTTGTGAGAACAGACTCTACTATAGTACATTTGAAAGAGCTCTTTATTCTGACGGTAAGACCCCTATGCATTCTACTGCAGTACATTTTCACGAAACACATTTTTCTGAAACCATTAATGCACTTGCATCGCTTGTAGCGATTCCCTCTATCAGCTTTGATGGATACCCTATTCAGGCGGTTATTGACTCAGCCCAAGCAGTAACGGTACTCATGACCGAGTCTGGCCTCTCTAACGTTCAAGTCATTACCCTCCCGGGAGTACACCCTTATGTCTATGGTGAACATATCGTTGATCCCACTTACCCTACAGTTCTACTCTATGCCCATCACGATGTACAGCCTCCTATGCGAACAGAGCTCTGGGATTCCGACCCATTTATTGCAACTGAAAAAGAGGGGCGGCTTTTTGGCAGAGGTACCGCCGATGACAAAGCGGGAATATTAGTTCACACCGCATCTATCAAGGCCCTTCTTGAGACCCACACAGAACTAAAGGTGAACATAAAGGTTTTGATTGAAGGCGAAGAGGAGATTGGATCGCCTCATTTAGGGTCCTTCATAGAGGGCCATCGTGACACACTGGCCGCCGACTATATTGTCATTACAGACGCAACAAACTACGACACCGGTATTCCTACACTCACCACCTGCCTTCGAGGTATGGTGTGCCTCGACATTGAAGTAAGTGCATTAAAAAGCCCACTCCACTCCGGTCTTTGGGGAGGCCCTATCCCCGACCCCGCTATGGGTCTCAGTAAGATCCTTGCCTCACTTACACAAAGTGATGGCACTATCGCTATCCCCGAGCTCTACGATGGAATTATAGAACCAACAAAAGAAGAGATTGATTCCTACAAATCTCTAATGATGAACAACCAGCTCTTTAGAGAACAAGCAGGAGTACTCGAAGGTGTTGAGCTCTTTGGAAGTGATCACGAAATTTTATTAAAACTTTGGAAAGAACCCTCATTAATCATAAATAGTATGGAGTCGGGAAGCAGAAAAACCGCTGGTAATGTTATTATGAATGGCGCCTGGGCTCGAGTCGGCGTACGGCTCCCCGCAGGTATTGATAGTACCAAAGCAGAGGCTGCTCTTGTTTCAAAAATAAAAAATGAATGCCCATGGGGATTAAATATTAAGATAGAGACTGAAGCAGCTGTTGATGGATGGGCAACCAATACTCACGACCCAGTATTTGCCCAAGCAAAGCAGGCACTCACTGACGGCTATCAAAAAGAGGCTGTCTTTGCAGGATGCGGTGCATCAATCCCCCTTGCCGATGAACTTTCAACAGCACTCGGCGGTATTCCAACCCTACTTATGGGGATCGAAGACCCCTACACCAATGCTCATAGCGAAAATGAGAGTCTCCATTTGGATGATTTCAAGAAAGCAATTAAGAGTCAAATACTTTTCATTCAAAGTTTTTAGAAACAATAGTTCACAAATTGTGAACATAAAAGGGTACATTCTTGTTACATATAATGACGAACTCCATTGAATAAGCTTATTTTGTTACATTGAGAGAAGGCACCTTAAGGCAATAAGAAATATGGCAAAAGACAATCTCGCGCACATTGAGCGCCCCGCAAAAGAATTTCCCCGAACATTCGTTGATGCATCATTTACACTGACTTCGTGGAGTGATATTCTTCCCTATTATGAAAAGCTCCTTACATTTTCCGTCGACACGGTAGAAGCCTTTAAAACATGGGCTCAGAACCGTTCAGAGTTAGAATCATGTTACCTCGAAGAGGGCACTCGTCGTTACATCAATATGACCTGCTACACTGATGACCCTGACAATGCTGCACTCTATACAACATTTATTGAAAAGCTCGACCCTGAATTTGTCCTCTATTCAAATAAACTCGACAAGATGATGCTCGAATCACCAGTGATCAATCATGCCGATCTCTCAGAATATCAAAATTGGGTCCGATCAGTTACTACTCAAAATGAGCTGTTCAAAGAAGAAAATATTGCTATTGAAACAGAGATTGGACTTGAGGTCCAAAAATACCAAAAAGTAACCGGTGGTATGTCTGTCATATATGATGGCGAAGAGAAAACACTCCAGCAGGTACTCGCTCTTTTAAATGAGCCCAATAGATCAATTCGAGAAAAAGCATGGCGCCTTGTTGCAGAACGAAGACTCCAAGATAAAGAGGTACTCAATACTCACTTTAACTACATGCTTGAGCGTCGACTTAAGGTAGCCCAGAATTGTGGTTGTAGTGACTATCTGGAATATATATTTAAAGCAAAAGAGCGCTACGACTACACCCCACACGATTGTGAGCAATTTCATCAATCAATTAAAGAGGTTGTTGTACCCATCAAAAATAGAAGTGCTGATGAGCGGAAGAAACTTCTTAAGCTCGATACCTTACGCCCCTGGGATACGTCATGTGACCCACTGGGACGCCCTGCACTTAAGCCATTTACAACGCCACAAGAACTGATCGACAAAACTTACACTATTTTTAACACCATTGACAATGAACTGGGCGACATATTTAGGTTAATGCGCGACCGTCAACTCCTCGACCTCGATAGTAGGCTCGGCAAAGCTCCTGGTGGATATCAGTGCGGCCTTGACGAACAGAGACTCCCTTTTATTTTTATGAATGCAGTAGGAACCAGTTCAGATGTTAACACTCTTCTTCACGAGGGCGGGCATAGCTTCCACCAGTTTTTTATGAAACAACTTGACCTTCTCTCATTTAGAGAGATCGGTTCAGAAATTGCTGAAGTGGCTTCTATGAGCATGGAACTCATTGGCGGTGAATACCTCAGTGAATTCTACAACAATGATGAGTTCAAACGAGCCCGAATCAACCATTTTGAAGGTGTTATTGAAGTACTCGCATGGGTAGCCATTGTCGACAGCTTTCAACACTGGATATACACAACTCCTCATCACACAAACGAAGAGCGTAATCAAAAATGGATTTCAATCCTCCGAGATTTTAAACCCGAAGTTAATTGGAGTGACCTTACTGATGAAGAAGCCTATTTTTGGCACAAACAGCTCCACATTTTTGAAGTACCCTTCTATTACATAGAGTACGGCATTGCACAAATTGGTGCCCTCCAAGTATATAAGAATTTCAAAGAAAACCCTTCACAGGCTCTTGCAGCTTACAAGAAAGGGCTATCACTCGGAAGCACCAAACCACTTCCCGAGCTTTTTGAAGCGATGAACATTAAGTTTGATTTTTCAAAAGAGACCATCGAACCCCTCATGCAACTCGTCGCAGATGAGATCAACGCTTTAAAAATATAGCCCTATCGTACAATCCTATATAAAGAAGGGCCCATTGAATATATCAATGGGCCCTTCTTTATATTTTGCCTGTAAAAACTATTCAGAGGGCTGGATTTTAGATGCCGCAGCCCTATCGACAAGCCACATCATCATACCCTCTGCGGGGTCAATATATGATGCTGGGTAGCTCATTGAAATTGCATCCATCTTAAATATATGATACAGCGTTTCGGCACGCTCTTCTCCACTAATGAGAAAAAAGACTCGTTGTGCATTATTAAGAACATCAAGAAGCAGCGATACTTTAAGTTGCCCTGAGTGGGGGTCTTGTACCACACAGGTAAACTGCGTGGAAGCATTAGGGACAGGTATAATTTCTGGATAGAGAGACGCTACATGGCCATCCTCTCCCAAATCCAGAAGTAACAGATCGAAGCATGGATAATTATCTTTTATAGGGACAAACTCTACAAGCTCATGTTTATACCGAATAATTTCCATTTTCGGGTCAGCATCTCCATAAATTCGATGAATATTTTTTTTCGGAAGAGCAACTCGAGAGAACAATCGATCGTTAAAATAGAAGAAATTATCCCGACCATCAGCAGCGAAACATGTTTCATCGACCCACCAAAAATGAAGGCGCTCCCACACTATTGAGTGTTTAAAATCTTCACCTGAAATAATCTCAAGGATGCGAAGTACAATCGGATTTGAGGTGAGTGCAATATGAAATGCATCTCGAGGGTCTCTTGAATAGAGCACAATTTTTTCAGCCATGAGAAATGCGATCTCTTCTGAATACTCTAAGATTGATAAATTTTGTGCTCTCATCTGTAACCACGTATATAATTGATTTCAGACTTATTGTATCAATGATTCAGAAGAGGTGACAAGGAGAATATGAACTACTCTTCATTAATGCAACATTGTAGTAAGAGGGAGGATAAAATAGATAAAACTCCTCTCTAATCTCTCAAATAGATAAACCCAATACACTGACCGGGCCTTTAAATATTTGAGGGGGCTCTGCACTAGCTCTCTTCAATACTGACCAACAAATCACCTAGAGTTATACTTTTATTTCATTGAACCCTGTAAAATACTTCAATTGATTTGAAAGTTCATTTAAGAATGCATAATACTCACCTCGATCGAAAGTGAGCATAACTGGAGCAGCGAGCCTCAGCTCAAGAGTGTTATTTTTTTTGACTTGAACGCGTACCCGAGCCTTGTGAATCGAGTAGTAAAGTTTATCATTGGGTGCATATCGTACAAAACACCAATTGCCCTCTTTACCTCCATGTTCTTCAAAGCCATATACCAACAACATCTGATCGAGTGTATCTTTTGTATTATCAGCATTGAGTAGGTATTCAGGAAAAGGAATAACAGAACGATACTTTGGAAACCATGCCAAAGAAGGGCGACGATCAGGCATTTTTCTAAAGGGCAGTACATTATAGAGAACTGCGCTCAAAGCCCCCAGACCGAAAAGTCCGCCAATTAATAGTTGATCAATAGAAAAATCCACTGTGCACTCTACATGAAGTTAACTCTTACGAATATAGAATTGATCGAGCGCTTCAAACAGTGCTACCCTTTTAAATTCGAATTCTTCTAACGCATTAAATGCACTACTTACATCTTTAGTGTTGTAAGCATCAACAACCGTAACAATTGATGTATGGATATCGACATGATGCTGAAACAAATCTTTAAATTCTTTACTCTCTCGTACATCACCCTCAATGGCATCAATAAATTTGCCAAATTGACACTCATGCGGACCAGTTATTTCATCCACCGTTAATGTCATTTTCCCTGCAAGGAGGTCCATTAACTTACCCGCCCATTTCATATGACCCGATTTAATACCATTAACATCTATCTCATCTTCACTGAGCGTATACACATTAAGGCTTTCATAAATTTTACCACTCAAAGATGCTATATAATCACTGTATGTTGCCAATACTTTGGTCATTTTATCAACCGAATCCATTGCCATCTTTGTGTCTGCTATTTCACTATTAGCATTCTGCACCTCTTTTGAAGAGTGCAGTAAATTTTCTGCAATTTCATTTGAGGCCAGCGTTGTTTGACTCACGCTTTCAGAAATCCCCGTAAGAACACGTTGCTGTTGCTCGATAGTTTCATATACTGATTGTGAGCTCTCACTTACCCCACCAATCATCTCTTTTACCTCGGTAAATGATGAGAGGGTACCAGAAATTTCGTCTTGCATCGAGGAGATCTGCAGCTGTATCTGCTCAGTCGCCTCCGCAGTCTGTTTTGCAAGCTCCTTTACTTCACTTGCCACCACTGAAAACCCTTTACCGGCCTCCCCAGCAGATGCCGCCTCAATAGTCGCATTCAGGGCAAGTAAATTGGTCTGATCTGCAATACTATTAATCACCGCTATAATTTTTCCAATCTCTTGTGATGCCGCACTCAAGCCCACCATTTTAGAATGCGATATATCAACCTTTTCTGTCGCACTTCTTGAAAGGTCCGACTCTTTGCGAGTAACCTCTTTAACTTCGGTAATCGAATTACTAAACTCACCTACAGCACTTGCAATACTATTTATAGAAGTCGATAACTCCTCCACACCTGCCGACACACTTGTTACTTTATCAGTAATTACGATATTACTATTCAACAGCCGATCCATTTGCTCAGCAACACTCAGAGTCTCATTTTTAAGCAGTTGGGCAATCCCCTGCAGCTCACCAGAACAGGCAATAACTGACGAGGAAGTAGCAAATGTATTACGGAGTACTGACCGGAAATTAAGAATCATATTATTCAGCTGCCGACCCATTGTCTGTAATTCGTCCGTACCACTAAAAACTACTGTTTTTGAAAAGTCCCCTTCACTAACCTGTTTATTAAAATTGGATACTCGCTCTACAGGTCTCGATATTGCTCTGAACATCAAAAAGGTGATAACAAATGACCCGAAAAGAACAAAGGATACTATTATCAGGGGTACTACTATTGCAGAGTTCTCAACCTCAAGCACATTTCCAAATTGTTCCTTAAGTAAGGCTTTCTGCATCTCCTCTACCACTTCTAATCGCTGTACTAAATTAGCGGCATAGGGGTCAAATTTTTCCATGTACACATTACCCGCATCAGTACCTTCACTAATATAGGTATGGGCCATTTTTTTACCCACCTCATAAAAGCCACCAAAGGCCGCTTCCAGTGAGTCCACAGCCATAAGAGCTGAAGGCTTATTCATCGTCAACAAAAGCTTTCGTGCACCCTTTACCTTTATCTTAAAATCTTTAGCATACGTTTCAGCCTCGTCAAATCCATCATCAAACCCAGGCTTCCCTCGAGTTGCAGAGATATCAGTGAGCCACTGTTGTACTTGAATAATATCCAATTTCACATCTACTATTAAGGGATATAGCTCAAGACTTTCATGCTCTATTTTATGAGTAAAGTAATTTACCTTTTGCGCATAGTAGCGACCTATCACCATAGAGAAGAGTGTAGCCAGTAAAAAACTAGCCACTATAATTAACACTTTAAATTTCAGAGAAATATTATTTAACATTATTCACCCATTCATTCCTGTTTCACCCTTAATTATATCATCAATTATTCATATGAACCATTCATTTTTATCACAACTCTTACATCTTTACAAGTTCACACTCAATACCATACGCTCAAAAGTCAAAATATAGGTTCCAGGATTTCGTACACTAGGCTTCAGACCAAATAGGCTCTGTAAATTGCGGGAGAGCAGCCACATATTCACCTCTTTCAATCCGCTTTTTTTCGCCATGTATAACAATTTCGATATCATGTACCGCTTGATCCAGTAATCCCACCTGAGCATAGAGTTCCTCTGAAGCCGCCGCTGATTCCTCTGACGTTGATGAGTTTCCTTGAGCAACTATCTCTATTTCAGCGATATTCTTCCTAATTTCTTCTATGGTATTTACTTGAGATTCAGAACTTTTTGCAACAGTAACAAACCGCTCAGCAACCGACCGAGAACTGAGCTCTATCTCGTCTATTATCTCTGATGCTTGAGTTGATAGAGCCGCCCCTCTTTCAGCAAATCCTTTGGATTGATTAAGAAGTTCTGTCGTTTGCTTTACCGACTCAGCAGCTTTTTGCGCAAGACTGCGCACCTCTTCAGCAACTACAGCAAAACCCTTACCTGCCTCTCCAGCACGAGCCGCCTCTACCGCAGCATTCAGTGCTAATAAATTTGTCTGGAAAGCAATTTCATTTATGGTATTTACAATACCACCAGTCTTAACCGAGGAGTCATACATATCTTTAACAGCTTGAGTCAAGTCCTCAACTGCCTCTTTCCCCTCTTGAGTACGAAGGCCATTGTGTTTAATTATCCCTGTAACCTCCTGTACCTCTTTGGCCGACTCCTGTACATTGGCCGAAAGGTGATCAATACTTTGAGTAAACTCCTCAATATTTGCAGATTGTTCGACAACTCCCTGTGCTATATTTTGACTCGAGCTCGATATCTCTTCACTCATAGAAGTAACGCATCCAGATATCTCCCCAAGCCTAACCGAACTACTCAAAAGTTGAGACACAATAGAGCGACTCATAAACAACGCAACTCCTATGGCTATAAAAGCAGCGACACCCATAGAAACAAACAAAGCATAGGTGAGACTTTCAAGCGAACCCGTAAAATCATCAAGATAACTCCCTGATACAATGATCCAATCAAGAGGCTCATAATAGGTATAGGCAACAACTTTTTCTTTACCATTCCACTCATAGAGCGTTACACCACTTTTTTTAGCACACATTTCTTGAATAAATGGATACTTAATGAGACTCTCACCCTCTTTTGATGGATGCATAGCCAAGACACCCTTTGAGTCCATCACATACATATACCCTGTCTCCCCCACCTTTTGAGCCAGCACCTTCTCTCGAAAGCAATCTTTCACATATTGAAAGCCCTGCATATCTACTAGATCATCATAATAAGCACTCACCCCTATTATCCATTGATGCTCAGGTACATGAATCAATGCAGCTACTTTTTCTCTCGCTCTTACTTCGCCACTATTTTTCCAGTTATAAGGCTTGAGCGCCACTTCATTTGGCCCCAACCCCTTACCCAATGCAACCATCTCTTGTATAACAAAAGCCCCATCCGCATCCTTCACCTTACTGATATCTTTTCCATCGGCAGAGCGCCCTTTACTCACCACATACTTTCCATTATAGTCAATAGCGAACACATACCCAGAGCTCCCTACCACAATTGAAGCGAGCCTATCCTTTAATGCATCAGGGTTTTCTAATGTCTGATCAACTATTTGACTTACCAGAAGCGCTTGTTGCCGCACAATAAGCTGTGCCTGATTTTTAGACTCATTCATTTGGCCTGATACTCCCGTAAGGTCCTTATCAAGCATCTCAGAATAATACTCCACCTGACTAAGTAATTTATCCTCTACTTGCTCGAAAAGTGCCTCCTTAGAATTAAAGTAACTGATAATTCCAAGGGCAAGCAGTGGCACCACCGCAAAGAGAACGGAAGAGATCATTAATTTATTTTTAAGTGAAAGACTAGATAAGTGCATATCGTCACCGTTATTTGGGATTTAACCCATTGTAACATGCTTACTTTTTAATATGCCACATCTAAAAGATTGTTTTTACTTTTTTTAGTCAAGTTTCTAGACTATAGTATACAATCTTGACGCTGTAAGATCAAAATTCACAATACTGATCAGCCAAAAAAGAGGGTCGCGCTATTTTTTAATAAAACGAACCAAGACACTTATCACAAACCAACAGAACCCAACCAATACAATTGTTGCCCCCGTCGCCGTTTGAGCCCATGATTGAGCAGATATTAAGAGCCCCACAACTGCCGACGAGACACTAATGAGCAACGACCACCAATACATAACGCCCGCAGACCGAGAGAGGTTACGCGCCGCCGCAGCAGGCAGTATCAACATTCCGGTCACCAAAAGTACACCCACCCACCAAACAGCACATATAACCACCAATGAAAGGAGCACCGCATAACTATACTGATAGAACGAGACTGTCACTCGATGCGTCTCAGCTAGAACTGGATTAAGCCCTACATATATGAGCCGATTAAAGCCAAACACCTGATAGAGAACCACTACAATAGCAAGTATTGAAAGCAACATAATATCAGAGTGACTTATTGTGAGAATATCCCCATACAAAAACCGAGTTATATCAGCACCAATTGAGCGATCCCTGCTTACAATTGCAAGACCAAAGGCAAGTACTCCCGAGAAGAGCACCCCAATAATAGTATCCGATTCTAGCAAGCTTTTCCTTTGAAGTGCCACAATACTCACCCCCACCACAACACCAAAAAGCGGCATAGTCCAATAGGGGTTCAAGCCAAAAAGCAACCCCAAAGCTACGCCCGTAAAAGCGGTATGACTAATCGCATCTGCATAAAAGGCCATTCGAAAATTGACCACTTGGACTCCCATCATTGCAGTCAAAGGAGCAAGTATCAACACACCAAGAAGCGCAAGTTGCATAAACTGCATATCCATGCCTGCAATAGGAAGAGATGCTAAAACAGAACACATCCACTCAATCATATTTCCTCCTTATGGTGTTGACAATCGTGACTATGCACCATACCATCTGAAGTAATAGCAGGACTTACCAATCCCATATGTGCACCAAAAATAGTAGTGAGCACCTCTTGAGTGAGCACTTCATGTGGCGCACCTTCCGCAGCCACCTCTTTATTTAAGCAGATTACATGAGTAGCATGATTACTTACAGTCCCCAAATCATGACTAACCATAAGTTGAGTATACCCCCGTTCTCTCCGCTGTGTTTCGAGTATTTCACAAAACAGAAGTTCGCCATGTGGATCTACCCCAGCTGCTGGCTCATCAAGAATTAACAACTGAGGTTCTTGCTGTAGGGCTAGAGCAAGCAACACTCGCTGGAGCTCCCCGCCTGACAATTCCCCAAGCCGCCTCTCCGCCAGATGCCCCGCCTTCACAGAATTCAGAAGATCCAAAGCATCACTGCGTACCGTTTTTTTAATCCCCAACCACAAAGGTCTTCGCTGCTGCCCCATGGCCAAACATTCAATCACTTGTAAAGGAATGCCTCTATCAAAGTGGAGTCGCTGCGGCACATAGCCAATTCTTGGCCTCTGCCCTGACCCACCATGAGAGTATTCTATTAAGCCGTCGTAAGGCACCTCCCCCAAAATAGCTTTGAGGAGTGTGGTCTTACCGGCGCCATTAGGGCCAATTATAGCAGTCGACCCACCCACAGGTATAGTTGCCGAAACATTCTTAAGTATCGACACCCCATGAAGATTGATTGACACATTTTCAAGGCTCACAGCGATACTCATTAATGAGCCTCTTCAGTTATAACAATGACTTCATTCAAGCGTTTCATATTTCGAGCATACCGTTTGTAATAACCGAGTACCTCATTTTGAGAAATAGTCTGGGGAGTCGATTCCCACTGTATAGCAGGCACTGACACTTCACGAGAAAGGGTTTCTAATACCTCTGAGGGCATCTCCTTTTCAACAAAGAGTGCATTTACCGTCTGCCCCTTCAACTGATCAATCAACACTTTGAGTTCAGAAAGGGTTGGCCGCGCACCATCGTGTGCATGAAGCGTCCCCACAATAGTAATATTGAGATGTGGCAAAAGATATGCAAAAAGAGCATCTTGCGTGATAACACTAAAAGGCTTCGCACCACTCACCCTCTCAATTGTATTGAGAGCAACATGTCTTTGTTGGATACTATCGAGATTAGTCTGATAATTATTTGTATAGAGCGTGTCAATACGCATCAATGCTTTACCAATGCTCTGAGCACTATACAACCGCTCCATGGGTGAAAGCAAATAGTGTGCATTCGCTCTCTTAATTTCTCCCTCTTTATGGCCCAGATGATCATGGTGATCAGAATGAGATTCAGACAGCGCTTGGTCGATTCCTTCGTAATGCACCAACGAATCAGGAATACCAGCACTCCCTTCAACAACATCGAGTTTAGGATATTGAGACAACACTTTATCAGTTATAAACATCTCCATGCCAAATCCATTGAGAACCAACAGCTCACTCGTATTGAGAGTCATCATATTCTGAGGAGTAAGTACATAATTATGAGAGCACCCTTTATTTCCTGGAACAAGTAACTCCAAAGTAATACCAGGTACGTCTTGTATTAATTCATTCACTAACTCATATACTGAATAGGTAGAAACTGTAATATGAAGTCGAGATTTTTTATTCGACTGAGCATCACTACACTGTATCGTTGCCAGTGAGATTGACAGAATAAAAATTGAGAGTACTAATGTTCGAAAAACAACCACACACAACTCCTCATATAAAACTTATGCAATTGTAACTAGTTTTATAGATGATGGCAATATATTGCGAATGAGATAGAGCTCCTTCCAAAGAAAGTTACAAGGAGAAAACGACAACGAGCTAATAGGCGCCCTAAGGCACCCATTAGACGCTTTTTATTTTACAATTACAAGGTTGTTTAACCCTTGTTCAGATGATATTGCTGGTGCCGCAGGGTCGATTTCCCATGAAACACCTTCGAATACATATTTATACTGATGTTCACCCATCGGAAGTGAAACTTTTGTTGCCCACACACCGCTTTTAATTTTTTTCATTTTGAGCATTTCCCAACCATTAAACGAACCCGCAAGATAGACATCTTTTGAATCAGGAGAATAGATCTCAAACGGAGTTGATTTAGTAGCGGTACTTGAAGATACTGGTTTTTTCGTCACGACTTTTCTAGTAACACTTTTTTTAGTCGCTACTTTTTTGACCGTAGTCTTGACTATTTTTTTCTCAGCAGCTTTTACTGTTTTTGTTACAGCTTTTTTGACGACCTTCTTTGCTGCTTTTGGAGCAACTTTCTTTACCGTTTTTTTAACAACTTTCTTAGTTACTTTCGGAACAACTTTTTTCACAACTTTTTTTATTGCTTTTTTTATTGCTTTTTTTGTTGCTTTTTTTGTTGCTTTTTTTGTTGCCTTTGGGGCGGCTTTCTTTACTACTTTTTTTACAGCTTTTTTCACAACTTTTTTTGTTGCTTTTTTGGCAGCTTTCTTAGTGGCCATTATATTCTCCTGGATAGAACTGAATATTACAAATGTACAGTAAGAAGTATATCAAAGTTTCCTAAAATAGCCAACCTTTAAAAAGCAGCCTTATAAATATATTTTCTTTTTAATCAAAGCCTACACTAGGTAAATTGTATATTATACACCTATTAAAAAATCAGTTATCGAGGTTTTTCAATCGGAGTAACTGGAGCTGGCTTGATTCATGATAATATATTAACGCATTCATTACAGTCATGCTCATCTCATTTAGATCAATGGGGTCCAGTACCATATCGCGAACCAACCCTTCATCGACTAAATCAAACACCATCAACTTGTCTTCTTCTTTCGCAGTAACCAATGAAACGATATGAGGGTATCGCTCAAGCACCTCTGACAAAAATTGTCGAATCGCATCCTTGTTATTAGAAAGATCAGTGATCATCACCCCATAGAAAGCATTTTCTAAGAGTTCTATAGCCTCATCAAAAGTAGATACTACAAAGATATTCTCTTTTTTATCATCAAAAATATTTTGAAGTTCACCATAAGAAAAATCTTCACCCACAAAAAGAACATCAGACTGCTGTACATCTTCTCGATCACTCAACAAATCTTCCACTCGTTTCAGGATCAACTCTTTATTATAGGGTTTTTCAAGAAAGTCTCGCGCCCCCAGTCGCAAGCTATCAATTGCCATTTTAATTTCTGAGGTTGAAGAGAGCACCAACACCGGAATATCTTTATCGCGATTATTCAGGTTTCTAAGAAACTCAATGCCATCCATTTCGGGCATAATAAGATCGAGCAATATAATGTCAATAGAGTGTTCAGTTTCTAAAATTTCAAGAGCTTCTCTTCCATTGGCAGCCTCGAACACATGCTCAAAATCTTTTAATACTGTCGACCTCAATAATGTGCGATTTTGCGCAACATCTTCGACAATGAGAATGCGTGATTCTTCCATTGGGTAACCTCATATATACCTTATTATACTACCACACATTACGTTAAGAGTCAATATGGAGAATAGGATATATCTAAAAGCCAATATACCTTTCATTCTAAACGAGCATGAGTGAGGATACACAAACCCTATTACTCTTCGTCGAAGCCCCGAACCATATCTATTAAATTATGCCTTTGTAACTCACCCCGGCCTTCGGTCGCTGAATAAAAATTTTGTCTATGATACGGAAGCGTATCCTTCGAAATGAGAGTATCTGAAGTAGAAAGCACCAACTCCCACTCTGGCCCTGTTGGTTCTGCGGGTGATACCAAAATAAACATCACAGAAAATTGTGTCGGAGCACTCCCAAATTCAGGAACCCGTACTCCATTTTCTGCAATAATATCATCAATAGTCAGACTTACCAATGTGTCTGCCGTAAAGCAACTTCGAGTAGTATCGATTGCACTATATCGAAAATTTTGCGGTATCACAACATCAGGCACGGAATCTGACGGCAATAGCCCCATAAGATAGAGTTCTAAGGGAGCATACTGCACCATATTATTTGCAACACCACCAGTAGCAAACCTTTTAAAGCCAGATTGACCAGCAGCACAGTAGGTACCACTATCCACCTCAACAAGTGTCTGCGGATCCCATCCCCCAAGATACCCTCCGACACCAAGAGTCCCCCAGTGACTTGTATTCGAAGATTCAATAACATAATTAGACCAATTGTGGACAATTTCATGGAGAATTGGCCCTCTCAACAAATAGTTTCTCTGAGGAATATGTATATAACCTTGATATCGATTATTGACAAACCCATTCTGCTCAAAGTTCCACGGCTGTTTCCCAATCCCTTCTGTAGTATTCTTCAAGTTTTTAAATGCAGCCCGATATCCGCAATCGCCACGTCGTTCAATATTATTTATAAATACTGCAAAATCAAAACTATCCAAAAACAGCTGGTGAAGCGGTTCCATAATCTCTTTCATAAAGCTGCGATCTATGGTAGAGCTGGCATTAAGATACATGTCACAATTCTCAAATCGCGCAAACCGAGCCGAGTCCACAACCATAGCAACCCCTTTACCTGAGGGATGCACAATCATTCTCACCGAATCTATCTCTCTATCCTCTTTTTTAGCAAGTGAGAATAGGAGTAAATCACCTTCTTCTCTTTGTATCCAACCCGAGTTGCCGTCACGGGTGATCTCACCCAAAGAACTACTCATTCCTGCCCCAGAAGATAACCCAATTATTGTATCGTTATTACTCGAAACGAGGGTAGTATTTTCAGTGCCGTAAAAGTCATTACTACACCCTAATAAGAACAACACCATTAGCGCAACAACAGTAGTTTTCATAATCCAAATCTATCCCGTTTCACTACAGAACTCTTTTTAGAAAAAGATCGTGCATAACCATAGAGCCCTACCAATACCAGTATACCAATCCCTAGTAATCCATAAGCGGGCATAGTTGAAAAAAGAGAAAGTATTACCATAAGGGATACACACACAACTAATATAACGACCACCACTCTCAGTGATACTGCTGTAGCAGGCTCTTCACATAACTCATTTAAAAGATCATCTTTATTGGGCTTCATAGTATTTCTCAATTCATTTTACCCCTAAACTATATTATTAGTTACTCAAAGTAGTGAGGATCTTATAATTTATGGTATTTTGAATGTTTTTTGATAGGTCTTACTATTCAACAATTCAATTTGAACAGTATTGAGTAGTACTACTCATCGGGCGTGTGTTGATTGTCCGTAGAGACAATAGTACCATCTTCTCGAATAAGAGTTCCATCTTTCTCTTCGAGAATTTCTTTATGAAATCCGCGAAATTTTATGCCATTCATTTCACTCTTTATTTCTCTAAAGCTGCTACCCAAACGAATCAGTAGGTCTGGTATTACTTTCGTAGTCACCTCTATAAATGGATTATTAGAGATCATTCCCTTTGATTTTTCTTTAAGCTGTTCCAAAGCCTTACCTACTTTTTCACGCTTATCCATCGATTCTTTAAGCGCAATGAGCTTCTCTTTCATTTTAACTTTTTCTGTTTCACCCAGACTTCTCAGATTTTCTACTGAATCTTTTTTAGAAAGATCCATACCAACCCGCGTTTCTAACTGAGCAATTTTTTGGACAAGTACTTCTTGAGCCCCTTCAAGCTCCTTTATTTGTTCTAAAAGCTTCACATCTATCCCTACAACAAGTTCGGTTTTCGTTGCAATAGACCCAGCAGAATGGAGTGTCATCCCCTGTACAGCATTGGTCAAACCCCCAATAACCGCCCCCTTTTTCTGGACCTTTACTTTATTTCCTAATACTGTAATTTCACGTCCAACAAACACCCGAGCCTGGTACAGAAACCTATCAATAAGACAGTCCCCTTCAACACGCACCATACTCTCTTGTACAAAACCAATTTCTGCATTGCCTTTTACGTACACAGTAGTATCTTCTCCAAAAACCCCTTTCAGTATTTCAAGGTTTTTCCGAGCATCAATTCGAGTATTATTTGCCACACTTCCTTGAATTGAGATATTCCCGCCGGACTCAACAGAAAAACCCTCTACAACACTCCCTTCAACAACAATATCTTTATCATATTGCACGTTACCAGTCTCAGCATTTACATCTCCTTCTATTATAAGGCCCTCTGAGACCATCAAAGTTTTACCATTTACATAGAGCACCCCTTCAACCGTTGTTCGGTACTCTATTTCCCCTTCTTTCTCGGTACTTTCTATAAAGTCCCCAATGAGAAAATCATCATCCTTAACGGGCTCAACAGGAATATTCTCCATCCATATATCAATACCAGCCTTTCCTTCTTTTGGCTGCACCTTTTTAGCAATAGCAATCCCTTCTTTAACATGCAAAAAACTGCTAATTGCTTTATGATCTACCCGCTCATCATCTTTCACCTCAACCTTTTTTTTCTCAACAAGAATTTCAAGCTGGGCATCCTTACCTGGAATCGCATCGACCTGTTTTCGAATGAGAAGGTCACCTTTGGGATTATTCAATACTTCTTGTATCGTTAGTCCACGCTTTGTTATAAGCTTCTCTTCTAAATATTCAGAAAGTGCAATTTGTTGCTCTTTTGCTCCAATACTTACAGGCTCTACTAAAAAGAACAATTGAGTCTTTTCACTATTTGGGTTATAGGGTGAGAATATTGCCAACTCATTATGAATATTATAAACAAGATACCCTGTCTCACCTGCAGACCATTCAAAAAATGTCCCTTTATCCTCAACAACAATTGATTCGTCAAGAGAAATTATATCACTATCTGGGTCCACATCACTTTCGACCCCTCGAACATTTTTCATTATTTTTGCTACCCGTAAAATAGCTTGCCCTTTCGCTAAAAATATGAGCTTCTCAACAGAACCTGATACTGAAGCCTTCACTACCTCCCGCTTATTCAGTATACTAAAAATTGATTTCAAATTATTAGTATACTCTTGAAAGGCCTCATACCCTATTTTTTCACCTTTGGGTATATACCCTATTTCTAAACCAAATACTCCAGCTCGTGCAACAATCAGGTTTTGTACACTCCCTCCTGCCGCACACTCTTCAATTCCCTTTTCAATGGCGGCCACTTGAATGCCTTCAGTCACTCCGAGTAGAGAAAGCTCTTCGCGTATCAACGAGAGTGATACATCTGGATAGAGTGATGTGAGCATTACCGAACACTCATCATCACTTACTTTAAACTGGAGAATCTCGTCAGCCATTACATCTCACTCAGCAGTGTATCTATATTTTTTAGGGTTTCAGGCGCATCCACTATTACTTTCTGTTGATACAACACCAAACTGATAAGTGTTGCAATTCTCTCAAATTTATCTTGGATATTAGTCACCGGTAAATGGTGTTTATTATTGACAACCAAAACTCCTAACCGTTTTCCTGATTTTTCTAATGGAATTGCCGCAACAGCTCCATCCACAGAAACCTTATGGGTAGCAAAAGCACTTTCTGCCAACGTATCAAGTTTCGCACTACTTTCAGTAGTAATACTCGAAAAAGTTTTATCTAAAAAGGGAACCGACACATAGATTTCATCAATATGAAACATCTTAGTCGCAAGGGTTGTAATCCTCTGAAGCAACTCTTCTACCGCCCCCCCTTCAAGTAACTCACTCAAAATTTCTGACCGCTCATTAAGCTCCCAAGTACGCTCTGCAACCTTCGCCTCCAAGACGGCATTTACATTTTCAAGCTCTTCGTTTTTTCTATTTAACTCTTCAAGAAGGTGTGCACGTCCACTCCGTTCTTCATACAGCTCCCAAGCATTATTCAAATGAAGAAGAAGCTCCTCTTTTTTTATATCTTTTGATAGGTATCGCCATACGTGCCCTTCATTAATAGCCTGAGTAACTGATTGAACATCAGAATACCCTGAAAGGACGAGTTTAATTGAAAGAGGATCAATAACATGGGCCTCGACAATAAAGGCCACGCCATCCATTTCGGGCATGCGCATATCCGAAATCACGAGACCATAAGACTCATCTTTAAGACACTGAAGTGCTTCAGTGGTACTGGTACAGAAAGTTCCCGTATATTCAGATATTTCAAGGGTTCTTTCAAAGGCATTTAAAACACTCTGCTCGTCATCAACAAATAATACTTTTCTCATTTCATTCCCTTTATTAAAGGTGAATTTCTATCAATAGGGAGTTCTATCACAAAACGAACTCCTTCCGCAAAAGAGCGATCAACAAAGAGCGCCCCATTATGTTTATTCACAACAATATCATGTGAGATACTGAGCCCAAGTCCCGTCCCCTCACCTACATTCTTGGTAGTAAAAAATGGATCAAAAATTTTATTAAAAATCGCCTCGTCAATAGGATCACCATTATTTTCTATCTCACATATTACATTCTTATTACGAATGAATGTCCTTACACCAATTCGCCCTCGTTCATGGGAGCTACTCTGGATAGCAGCAACAGCGTTGACTAAAATATTTAGAAAGACTTGATTGATCTCTCCCAGATTACAACATACCAGAGGAATATCCCCGAGATAGACATCAATATCTGCAGCGTGTTTAATTTGATGTCTCACCACAACAAGCGTTGACTGTAATCCCTCATTGATATTATTTTCTACAAAACCTTCACGCGTGTCCACACGAGAGAACCCTCTCAAACTCTGTACAATAGCTCTAATTCTATCGACCCCTTCTTGGGTTTCACTCAGTAATTTCTGCAAATCACCTGCCGAACTCAATAATGGCGCGTATTGCGCTATGTCTTTTTGAGTAGGCGTTCTCTCATTATCGTCCCACAACTGTGCTACATTTTGAATCTGGAGTATATATTCAGATAAATGATCAATATTGAGCGTAACAAAACTCAGCGGATTATTTATTTCATGCGCTACTCCCGCAGCTAATTGCCCAATAGCAATGAGCCTCTCATTCTGCACCATCTGCATCTGCATTTGTTGCATAAATTGAGTTCCCTCCTCAAGAGCCCTTACTTTATCGGTAAGGAGCTTATTTTCCTCAAGAAGATCACTATTTTCCATTGTATCCTAACTTCATTAAATGATGCTACTTCTTTTCAATAGAAGTCCGCGCAATAATTTGCCCATTTACATTGACATAATTTCTACCCTTATCCTTCCCCTTCAGTACTGTTTGACCATTACTGACGCGAAGATATACATCGGGAATAATGTGATTCTTAATTTCTATTTCACAGGTGTCAGATTGAGGGTGAAAAACCTGTTCCTCAATAACCGACATTACTTTTTGTATTTCTTTCTTCTTTGCAACAATTTTTTTAATATTCTCTAACGCTGTTTTTACTAATTGCTTTGACGGTGTATCCATCTGTGCTACTTTTGCAGTCGCCTCTTTTGACATAAGATCAAGGCCACGTAACATCTTAAATTTATCTACCTGAGCATCGCAAAACTTCACCCGTTCCCTAAGGTTATACATATTCCTAAGATTTTCCATATTCACCCCTGCAAAGAGCTCTGTCTTTGTAGAGTGAGACCCCACCGAATGCAGTGTAATAGAATGAAATGCATTTAACACTCCGCCAATAACACTTCCTTTGTTATCACCTACAATTTTTTTGCCACTCACTTCGATATTCTCACCTGCAAATATTTTTGCATGATAGATAAAACCATCTACCAAAATATTCTTATCTACTGATACTGTGCTCTCTTGAATAAAGCCTATTTCTGCATCACCTTTAACCTTAACAACTGTTTGATCACCAAAAATTCCACGTTTAACAATTAAATTACCACCACATTCTATAATGGCGCCATTCTCGACATTTCCCCCGATAATACAGTCTTCTTTTGTCGATATCGAAAAGCCCTCTTTAACATCTTTTTTTATTACAACCGAGTGATCAAACGTAATATTACCCGTCTCTTGAGATACCTCATCTACTTGTAAATTTGTATTGATACTACAGCCATGTTCCTGTATAGAAACAATCCCATCTTTTTCTGCCCTATAGAGGGTCGACTTTTCACGTTCTTCAATTAGAATATTTTCTCCTGGAGTAAAATCACAATCAATCACGGGGTCAACAGGAATCACAACTCCCATAACGTCAACACCTGATACGCCATCTATTACAGGAAGTTTTTCACAAATAATCTCTCCCATCTTCACCATATCAAACTGAGACCACGCCTTATGGTCTACTTGCAATTCACTCTCTGTCCCTCGTTCACGGGGAGGAATATAGTGCACCACAATTCTTCCATTTTGACCAACAACCGGCTCTCGTCTCTTGCGACACAGAATTTTTTTCGAGAAGCCTTCTTGTAATAACTCACGAACTTCAGCTTCATCCATTGTCGAAACACCATCTTCAACTTGATTAAAAAAGCTCTGTATTATCTTCTGCTGCCCAAATTCAGCGGGATGAAAATAGAAATGCATCTCTGTCTCAGTATCATTAATAAGCGTCGGTTCAAAAATATCCAGCTGTAATCTATCATTCATCCCCACATAGCCTTCTCTTTTTGCAACAAGCTGATAGACATCACTCAGTTCATCGACAGAAAAAGCTTCTGAGTTAATCTGCAGAAAATCGCTATCGAGATCTACCATAACATCCATACCATACACATTCTTTCGACTTTTACCGATGGTGATAATTGGCGTTTGCGCAGTAACGAAGTAGACAAAGTCTGCACTTTTTTTACCATCATCACTCGTAAGAGATTTATAGACACGCCTCAACTCGTTCCCAAGCTGTGTTACTTCATCGGGAGAAAATACGACATCAGTAATAGCCAATGTCACTTGTATCGACGGGACCACTGCAACAATCACATCATGCTCAGCAACGCCTCCGATATCGACTCGTTCGATTATAGATTGTAATGAATCTTTAGAAAACCCTTCACGAACCTGAAGGTCTTGTAATCGATCAAGAAAATCAACAACAGTAGTGCTTGGCGCAACACTTTTACAGACAACTTTTGTCCCTTCGCTGTTTATAACTAAATCAATTTGTCTCATACTATACCAGTAGTATACCATGTCACTTTAACTATAAACAATGAAAAAGGCTCATTTCCTATAATTCCACCTAAAAAAAGTCTAAAAAGGGAATGAGCCTACTTGAAAGCCAACAATATGGTCCATCTGTGTATCAAATTGACTTTCACTGTAGAGAATCAGCTCTATGGATCGTATCTTAAAGCGTAGAACTGCCTCAAGAATAAATTGAGAGTGAAATCCATCAAGGTATTCACCTCCATTATCCAATGAGTGCAAAGAGTGCAATCGGAGCCAACTACTCAAATAGTTCCAAGAAACACCCGTCGTAAAAAAACCATTCACAAACCCCCAACTTGCATAACGTGGGTCGTATCCATACCGTGCCCGTAGAGCTGTATTCATGGTTGGTTTAAACCGTTGACTCATAACAGTATCTTGTTCTGTAATTCCTGAAAAAGTTTCTGAATTTGAAATTGTTGTGGTAAATGGTTCAGGAACTTTGCCAAACTGCTTATAATCAACATCAACAACTCCACTACTTCCAAAACCAATATGGAACCACGATCGAGGAGAGAAAAAGCGACGTAACGTCCCAGCCGCCTCAACATGAAGAGGAGCCGAAGAACCAATCACTTCAGGTAACCCTTCAGCTTTAAAATGCCCAGAAAGATCAATAAGAGTCCCTGTCGTTGAAAATTCTCCATCATTTAATGTATTGAGTTTTCCACCAAGACCAAACTCAAAAGCTATTACTTTCGCGTCCCTTAACGTATCTGAATCTAATTGAGTAAAAAGCGAATTGTCAAAAAACATATCAGCATATATGAACCCCTTATGTGACGTTTCATACCCCACCAATACATGCATAGAGTCTCGCTCCTCTTTCAGAATCTCTCTGTCTATTCTCAGCCCCCCTTTAAGCGATTGATATTCCAGTGTCTGAAAAAACTGAGAAATTTTAAAAAAGAATGGGGCACCTCCCAGCGCGTAAAAAGAAGCGACTCCCTTTATTCCTCGAGCATAATCACCCACCCATCCTTCTAGATCAATGGTGTAGTTAAAGTGATTCACACTCCCATAACTCAATGCACCATATGCATGTGGATAGATAAATGCCCCCCCAAACAGCCCACCTGTCACTGATAGTTGATCTTGTACCTTTGCTTCAATTTCTATATCGACACTTCCCGAATCAATACTTTCAAATATACTGAGGTTAGGGCGAGAGTAATAAGGAGACCGATAGAGGTCACCAACGACACCTTTCAGATGACTCCCATCCATAGCAATAGGATAAAACCTGAGAAGGTAATGAACATAACTATGAAATTGCGGTTCAAGTGTATTAAGGTGGAGTTGATTGAAGGTAAAAAACTTTGACTCAGTAACACGACTAAAAGGAATATATTCCCTATGTGGAAATCCTCCCCCATACACCATAAAGAGAGCGTCCATTTTACTTTTCATAAGCACCTTCCCCATCTCAACAACCTCTTTGAAAGAGGCATGGGGTGAATAAGCATGGGGTTGTATCCTTAAAATATTTTCACTATAATAAAGGTCACTACTTAATTGAGCCCCATATACTGTTCTAAAAAAGTGACGTTGATTTATAGCATCTCCAAGATCTCTCTTTTTTACTGGAGTTGCATCCACCGCTATGAGCCAATTAACTTCGTGCTCTTCCAGGATAGCATCCGGAACAAACCGTGCATAGAGCAGACCACTTACAACAATATTTTTTTTAAAAGTATAAAACTCTTCTTCCTCAATGTTAGATAGGGTTGCTAAAAGCACCTTCAAGATATTTCCATTTTTATGAATATATGGCTTTTTAGTATCCACGTTGGATGTAACTATTCTCAATGGAACTCTTAATGAATCATATGATCCTCCCATCTCATAGAGGCGAGGCACTATTTTTTCTGCAATTAACTCTGCAAGTATGCCATTTCGTTTATGTGCTCCATTCATTTTCACGAGAGTCGTTGTAGTGTCATTCTCTTTAAAAAATTTAAAGCGTTGCTGAATCCCCATAACCCCATAAGGAGCACTATACTCTACGATTCCCTCGTCAGTCGCCCCTCTCATACTCTCAACAATATCTGGCCTATTCAAAATAACCTCAATTGAATCAGCACTGTACCCCGACGCCCACAAGGCTGCAATAAGACCACCCCACGAAGAACCATAAATATAATCCACCGGTATTTTATACGCCTCTATTGTTTTGAGAACCCCAATATGAAGGGCACACTCTTCATAACCGCCACTCAGAAAAAGTCCAGGACGAATTGACACGGCCTCGCTCAACTCTTCGACTTCACTGAAATCAGCCTCACCTGTACTCATTTTTACAGGAGGAATAATACTATTCACTTGCTTTGCAGGGCTTTCAATCTCCTCCCCTTTTGAAGCATCAGTTGTATTGAGTATCACTTTTCCATAACTCATAGTAGCACAAACAAAAATCAGTGTAATTAACACTTTATGCAATAAAAGCATTTCCCGACCCTTTCTATAGAACATAGTACTTCTCACGTAAATTCTTTTCTGTGAAACCAGAGTGACGCCCCTGTTAATAGGAGTACACTGTACAGCAATCCATAACAGAGAGTGAGGCTGACATCCCCAATTGTTAGTGGTATAGAGTGAATCAGTTCATGTGAGCGATTAAACAGTGTAAAATCTGGAATTATAGTATGAAGTATTTGAGCAATAGATTCTTGAATTTCAGAATAGTTTGCCGATCCTATTTTCTTGGTAAATGCTATCTGATCCAAAACCGAAGGGAGCGTTTGACCCGCAATGTATATACCAAAGGTAAAGAAAGCACTAAGTGCTGTACTCGAGAAGGTTGAGAAAAAAAGTGCGATCGCTATAATCAGCGACATCTCAGCCCCTTTCAAAATAATAACTAATAGATGTTCAAAAGTAACCGATCCACCGGATAGCAGAACCGCGATTACAAATGCTACAGAAAGAAGCGTTAGATGACATCCAATAATATACAGTAGGCCAATATATTTGCCCAGCAAAAATTGAGTCCTCGATACTGGTTTAGTTACAATTGTATAGAGGGTATGCTTCTCTATCTCTGTGTGTACAAGACCAACGCCCACAAAAATAGAGATGAGTAATCCACTGAGTGACATCACACTTAACGTAAAAGATGTGACAACATAGACACGATTAAAAACCGCCCAATCACCAAGAACATGTGCAAACCCTATAAGAAGTATCGCTATTGCCCCAATAACATACAACACTCTATTACGAATATGTTCACGAAAGGTGTTCCGAGCTATCGTATTAATAACCATTGGAACTCACCTCCTGAAGCAATAGCTCTTCGAGGGAATTTCTCGATGTTGTCTTATCAATCAAATCTTCAACACTCCCCGTTGCACGAATTGTGCCGTCAACCAATAACGCAATACGATTTGAAATAGACTCAACATCATGTAAAATATGGCTTGAATAAAAGATGGTTGTCCCCTTTTTATTGAGGTTCACCAGTAAGTCGCGCACTAATCGTCGTGCTACAGGATCGAGCCCACTCATTGGTTCATCAAGAATTAACAGTGATGGCTTATGGAGTATTGCTTGTGCAAGCCCTACTTTTTGGACCATTCCTTTAGAATAAGTCTTTAGAGGAGTATCAATCCAGTGATCCCCAATATGTAACTGTTCTGCAACCAGAGCTATGCTCTTTTTCCGTTGGTCCGAGTTCATCCCATGGAGCTCCCCGTAAAAGTTAAGTAACTCTCGCCCCGTTAAATAACTATAGAAATAAGGGTGTTCCGGAAGATACCCAACTTGGGCGGCAACAGATTTTGAATATGTCTCTTCACCCAAAAGAGTTGCGTTACCTGAATCATATCGAATGAGCCCGAGAAGCGATTTAATCGTTGTTGATTTACCTGCACCATTCGGCCCAATAAACCCAAAAAGATCTCCCTTGTGTACCGAAAAGCTGACCCCTTTAAGAACCTCACGAGGCTTTTTAAAGAGATCCTGTTTCCAGGTCTTACGGAGGTCTTTGACCTCAATCATTTTTTATACCGTCTCACTGCATGTAAAATTGCACCTCCAATATAAAGCACCACCCCCAATCCAAAGAGAGGCATACGCCCCCCTTCTGGCACATTAATAGTGGCTATTAAATCTGTATAGAGAAACGATCCGGCAAGAGCAATAATACCGATCAATTTTAGAATCCAAGGAAACTGAGACATAGCGATCCAAATAAGGTGTTTAAGATAAATATATAAAAAGTCTGAAACCAAATGCTTGATTTCAGACTCAAAACAACCACTCTGTTCCTTGAGTGATACGAACGTATCTTCTTATTCTTATTTCTTAAGTCTGCCGTATCCCCCTGCAAGGTTCTTCACACTAAAGCCTTCATTTGTCAATATTTGAGAAGCAATATAGCCACGCATTCCTTTCTGACAGTATACCAAGATATCTAAATCTCGAGGCAGCTTACCAAAGTGCCCTCGCAAATCGTCAAGAGGTATATTCTTTGCGCCCTCAATCGATCCACGATTAAATTCGTGTGCAGTACGAACATCAAGTATATAGACCCCTTCAGATACACTTTCTGCCATAAATTCACTTGGAGTAAGTGAACGGTACCCAAAAGTGCTTTGATTTGAAGCAACATACCCTGCAACAACCACAGGATCCTTAGCTGGAGAAAACGGAGGTGCATACGCTAAATCTAAATCATGGAGGTCATCAATCGTGAGCCCTGCATACAGTGCTGTCGACAGTACATCAATACGTTTATCAACTCCTTTTTTACCCCATGCTTCGGCAGAGAGTAACCGGCCAGATTTTTTATCAAATATAATCTCAAGGGCCATTTCCTCTTTACCGGGATAATAACCTGGTGTTGCACCTGCATAGATAAAAGTCGATTCTGCCGAATAGTTACTCTCATCAATCTCTTTTGAAGATAAACCAGTACGTGCAAGAGTATAATCAAACACTTGTACTATTGCCGTACCATACCCACCTTTATAATGGGCCGTGCCGCCCGTTGCATTAATCGCAGCAGTTCGGCCACCCTTATTTGAGTGGGTCCCCAAGGGGAAGTACCCCGGCTTATGGGTAAGAGGATTTGGTATAGCAACACAATCCCCCGCAGCATAAATATCAGGAAGTGAAGTCTGCATTTGGTCATTTACTACAAGCGCTCCATTACCCAACGCTTCTGCACCGTGTTCTGTCAATAGCTCTGTCACAGGCTTAATGCCTGCAGAGAGCATGAGATACTCTGTTTCGATAGTAGTACCATCTTGTAGGGTCAATACTTTACCATCAAAAGAAATTGCAAACTGCCCCGTTTCAACTCGTATACCCTTTTTCATTAAGACATCCTCGGCAAGAAGGGCAAACTCTTCGGAATACATTGGAAGTATTTGCCCTGCGCCTTCAACAACGACTACCTCTTTACCAATATGGTGCAAGTTTTCTGCTATTTCGACGCCAATAAGTCCCGCACCCAATATGGTGATTTTCTGAGCACTTTCAATACCACCTTTACCCATGAGCCGATCAAAATCATCAAGAGTCCTTAAAAATGATTTGTTTTCTGCTGCTTCAATACCTTCAATTGGTGGGAGAACTGGACGAGCACCTGTAGCAAAGATCAACGTATCATAGGAATATTCCCCTTGAGCGGTAGTAATGCTCTTTGCAACGGGATCAACCTTGGTAACCTCTTCTCCTAGATGCATCTCAATATTAAAACGCTGTTCAAGCAGTTCTGGCTTTACCACAATTAAGTTTTCACGTTTTGCTATAGTTTTTGATAACGCATACGGCATTCCACACGTTGCATAACTAATAGCGGTATCTTTTTCAAATAGTAGTATTTCGGCTGATTCACTCATTCTTCGAGCTTTTGCTGCTGCAGCAGGCCCCGCAGAGAGTCCACCTATAATAACAATTCTTTGTTTCATATTCTCTTCCCTTTTAAAGAAGCAGTGATGTGTACTCCGCTGCTTTTAGTTGGCGCGAACTATTGCATTAACCGAACCCCAGGTCTTTCCATTGATAACGTTTTCAATTCCCATTGTTTTCAGTGCTTGAGTAGCTGCGGCAGAGCGCATGCCTGATGCACAAAATAAAATAAGAGGTTGCTTCATTTTTTGAACCTTAGCTTTGTTTTTTCTCATCTCATCATGAGGAATATTAATTGCCCCCGGTACCGAGCCTCCACTAAATTCTCCTGCGCTTCGTACATCAATTAATGTAGCTCCACTTTTCAATGCCTCAGCGATTTCTCCGCTGTTTCCACTTAATACTTTTTTTATTGCTTCAAATATCATTGGTTACTCCATTAGGGATATACTATAAATAAGAATATAAGCATCTACTAATATAAAGTCAACAAAAAAATGCAGTTTATTTCTAAAGTGCATTTTAGTTAACTTTTTGACTAAAATTTCTTCAATTGAATAGCAGGTACCTTCTTTAATACCTCTTCAAAATCCTTCTTCTTAGGGGTATCTGTAGTAACATCGAGAACTTTTTTAATCTTTTTAGCTGTTATTCGCGTTCCAAGAGCGCGAATACCCCTAATAGGATAGAGTTCTTCATCTGCAAATTCAAACATTTCGATTGCAGCAGATGCACCACGTTTCTTCGCGCCTATAAATTCAACAAGACACTTAGGTTCATGGTCATTACTAAAGTAAAGAAGAACTGAATCTTTATTATCAGAAATACACGCCATATCTTTACCGGCAGCAACCTCTCCAAAGTCAAAACGTTTCACATAAAATGAGAGTGAATTACCTTCGTAATAAATTGCTGAATGATATGCCTCTGGGTCATACCTTTTCACACAAAGTACCTCACCTCCAATAGCTACTGAAGCCTCAACCGCAAAAAAGTTTACCCGCCCACTTATTCGAACAACCATTATAAGATCGTCTCCAGAAAAAGCTCCAACTTCTTCGCCTCTCTTAACATTACTCACAACATTTGTCACTGAATCGTAATAGAGGGTTTGATCTTCTAATGTCGATGTTCCCGCTTTAAGAAGTTTAACTTTTTTCACAGGGTGTTTCGTAACAGTGTTCCCTTTAGCCCCCCGTGCTTTCACCTCTGTGTCTTTAAAGTCGACCTTAAAAGCAAGTTTAATACGTGGTTGTGGCTTCAGTGTCACCTCAACTACTTCTGCTTCTCCATTAGGATTCGACGAGAAATAAAGCACTTTAGATTTTGCACTTTTAGCTAAAGGATAATCTTTATTACGAGTAATACCCGTTACATTAAAGCGTTTAATATAGGAGCGTTTATCAACCCCATCTTCATAGATATAGTTATAGGTTGTTCGATCATCCTCTTTATGAAAAATTTCAATGTGTATGATGTCTTTACCAACATAGACCTTTTTATCAATCTTAGTAACCATAAACGTTGCGTCTTTCTTAAAGACAATCAATTCGTCATATGGTGAACAATCAAAAACATACTCATCTTTTTTAAGAGAAGTCCCTACAAAGCCCTCTTTTTTACTCACATAGAGACGTTGATTCGCAACAGCTACTTGTTTAGCAGAAAGAGTTTGAAATTCTTCAATCTCAGTTTTTCTCTCACGACCTTTGCCATATTTTGTAAGAAGACCTTTAAAATAGTTAACTGAATAATCGATTAAATTTTCGAGAAAACCCTCAACTTCAGCAATTTTTTCATCAAGTTCTTTTAAGAGTTCTTTATTCTTCTGGGCATCAAATCGAGATATTTTTCTGATAGGAATCTCACAAAGACGTAGAACATCGTCTTGAGTTACCGGCATACGAAGCTTTTTAGTGTATGGCTTCAAACCATCATCTACTAATGTTATCATATCTTCTCGAGATTTAGCCGCTTCAATTTCAAGATAGACCTTTTTCTCAATAAATATTTTTTCAAGTGATGCTAAATGCCATTTACGATTGAGCTCATCACGTCTATTCTTAAGTTCCCACTCAAGGAGAGATACAGTGTGCTCAGTTGACTGTTTTAAAATTGTCTGAACATCAGTAAAAACCGGTTTATCACCACGAATAATACAGCAATTTGTACTGATTGAAACTTCACAGTCAGTAAAGGCATAGAGTGCTTCTATTGTTATAAGGGGATCAATCCCTGGAGCAAGATGGATAAGTATTTCAACTTCACTCGCGGTGTTATCCTCGACCTTTTTAATCTTAATTTTATTTTTATCATTGGCAGAAACAATAGAATCTATCAGTGATGTTGTCGTAGTGCCAAAGGGTACTTCAGTGATTGAGAGTGTTTTTTTATCATGCTGTTCAATTTTAGCGCGTACCTTAACTTTACCACCACGCTCACCACTCTTGTAGTTAGTTATATCGACAATACCACCCTGCTGAAAGTCTGGATATAAAGTAAATGAGCGTTTTCTCAAATGAGCAATAGAGGCCTGAATTAACTCACAAAAATTATGGGGCAATATCTCAGTTGATAATCCAACCGCAATTCCTTTAACTCCTTGGGCAAGAATCATTGGGAATTTCATAGGGAGCTTAGAAGGCTCTTTGGCACGTCCATCATAAGAAGGTAACCAATGAGTCGTATCAGGATTAAAGGCAATTTCTAGAGCAAAAGGAGTGAGTCGACCTTCAATATACCGAGCAGCAGCAGAACGGTCGCCGGTCATAATATTACCCCAGTTACCCTGCGGATCAATCAAGAGATCTTTTTGACCAAGAGTAACAATAGCATCACCAATAGAGGCGTCTCCATGGGGATGATACTGCATAGTATGACCAATAATATTCGCTATTTTATGATAACGGCCATCACTTTTTTCCCAAAATGAGTGGAGAATACGGCGCTGCACCGGCTTTAACCCATCTTCAAAATAGGGTACTGCTCTATCAAGTATCACATATGAAGCGTAATCGAGAAACCACTCTTCATAGAGTTGTTCAACATGTTTATTATCAGTAACAGAGAGTTCATGGTTGATCTCATCTGCAGCAATTTCTGTTAAATCGAGTTCTTCTTGGTTTTTATCTGTCATATCTTTCTTTTGTACTTAAAAAATGCAGTACACTGCTATGGTACTGCATACAAATCACTAGTTCTACCTGTCTGCCAGGTTAGTTACGCAGCAACATCATCATTAACGACATTACGTAAATTTTCAATAATAAATTTCTGACGCTCAGGAGTGTTTTTACCCATAAAACGAGTCAATAGTTGAGTCTTAGACATTTCTGGGTGAAGTAATACCGGCTCTAACCGTAAATCTTCACGTAAAAACTTTCCAAACTCATTTGGAGATATTTCCCCAAGACCTTTAAAGCGAGTTATCTCTGATTTTTTACCCAATCGCCCAAGGGCTACATCTTTTTCAAGTGCATCATAACAGTAAATAGTTTCATTTTTATTCCGCACTCTAAAGAGCGGTGTTTCAAGGATAAACACATGGCCATTCTCAATAAGCTCAGGGAAAAACTGAATAAAAAAGGTCAGGAGGAGTAATCTAATATGCATACCATCAACATCAGCATCAGTTGCAATCACCACTTTATTGTACCGTAAGCTATCAATGCCATTTTCGATATCGAGTGCATGTTGTAACAGGTTAAACTCTTCATTCTCATAGACCACTTTTTTACTCAAGCCAAAGCAATTGAGTGGCTTCCCTTTAAGGCTAAATACCGCCTGGGTCTTAACACTTCTAGCCGTAGTAATAGAACCAGAAGCAGAGTCACCTTCTGTGATAAAGATCATTGTATCATTGCATTCATCTTCTTTTCCACCAAAATGGAATTTACAATCACGGAGCTTTCGATTATGAATATTTGCTTTTTTGGCCCGTTCATTTGCAAGTTTTTTAATACCCGCAATCTCTTTCCGCTCTTTTTCAGACTGCTGAATACGCTTGAGTATCGCTGTTGCCACTGCACTATTTTTATGAAGAAAATTATCAAGCTCACGACGAATAAAGTCAGCCATCCACTTCCTGAGTGTCTCACCACCTTCACTTACATGGGTAGAACCTAATTTAGTTTTCGTCTGAGATTCAAATATCGGTTCTTGGATTCTCACTGACACCGCCGCAATAATTGCGCTCCTAATATCTGCAGCATCATAATCTTTTTTAAAGAATTCGCGAATTGTTTTTACAAACGCCTCTTTAAATGCATTGAGGTGAGTCCCCCCCTGGGTAGTATATTGTCCATTAACAAAGGTAAAATATTGCTCACCATAGTGATTGGCATGTGAGAGGGCGATCTCAATATCCCGATTTTTCTCTGCTATATGAAGAATAGGATAGCGAATAGTATCGTCTACATGACGATTTAAAAGATCATGGAGACCATTTTTAGATTCAAATTTTCTCCCATTAAAGGTGATAACCAACCCAGGGTTCAAATAGGAGTAGTTCCAGATTTTCTCTTCTATATAGTCATAAATAAATTTGTACTTTGGAAAAATATCAGTATCTGGGATAAACTTAATGATAGTTCCCTGTTTTTCTTTGCACGGCTTGTCTTTAGACTCACTTTCTAAGAGGCCTCTACTAAATTCTGCAATACGCGTCTTACCATCTCGAATTGATTGAACCCAAAAATAGCTCGAAAGCGCATTAACTGCTTTAGTACCAACACCATTCATACCAACAGATTTCTGAAATGCCTCATTATCGTATTTACCACCAGTATTTATTTTGGATACACAATCAACCATTTTACCAAGAGGAATACCGCGTCCATAGTCACGAATCGTAACCACCCCATCCTCAATAGAAATATCGAGGTTTTTACCAACACCCATATTGAATTCATCAATAGAGTTATCAATAACCTCTTTTACAAGAACATAAATGCCATCATCAGGAGTTGAACCATCACCCAATTTACCAATATACATCCCGGGGCGTCTTCTAATATGCTCATGCCACTCAAGTGATTTAATGCTATCTTCGGTATATTTTGCCATAATGGAATATAAAACCTTTTAAGTTACTGCTCATTTGAGCAAATATAATAATTTTAATTGACCTGCGAATTTGAGGTCACAAATATAAGATTCTAAGGTAACAAAAAGCACATATTTTGTGGAAATTTATTCAAAAACGCTGTAACCTATTTAATATTGGAGAGTTACAATGTCTCAATATCAGCTTTTTACCTCACTCAAATGCGCTATTTCACTCGGCAATCACCTCATTTCAAACCCGCCACCTGTTTTATGCCCCAATCAGCATTCCATTAGATCAACTGTGTACGACACTTTTCCAACCCTGACAATAATTTGTAACTGTTACAACTAAACGCCTGAATTTCATGATTTTCAACAGTTATTTTCCTAATTTTGTATCGAATCTTACACTTATTTGAATTTTTTGATTCAATTAAAAACGGCTAAA
This sequence comes from Fibrobacterales bacterium, assembly GCA_051532035.1. Classification (GTDB taxonomy): domain Bacteria; phylum Fibrobacterota; class Fibrobacteria; order Fibrobacterales; family JAOPTW01; genus JAOPTW01. Next base: position 91,017 of record JAOPTW010000014.1, read on the forward strand.
AACTGCCTAAGCACGCGAAAGCGAGGTACATCATGAGTATAAATTATAGAGAAATACCATATAACTACACTTCACTCACTGATAAAGAGATCATTCTCAAATACCTCGACTCCGAAGCTTGGGATATCCTAGAGGAGCTCCGCTCCCATCGCGTAACTGGGAAAAGTGCTAAAATGCTCTTTGAAATCATTGGTGATATTTTCATTATTGATCGCAACCCGTATATCTCAAACGATTTCAGCGAAACGCCGCAAAAACTTCGCAAAATCAAAGCCCAACATAAACGCCGTCTTGAAATGATTGAAGCAGGCGCAAGTAACGAACACAAAGAGAGTATTCTTATTAAGAAGACTCGTAAATTGGTTCGCGACTTTTTTAAAAACATTGAAGGTAAAACCAAACAAGAGAAAAAAATTCTCTCTGCTTTCAGTAGCGCTACCAACAAACAAAATATTAAATTTTCAGCGTTTCACAAAGTAGCACACTGTACTGATGCAACTGACTGGAGAATTGAATATCCAGAAGTTATTATCTACCCTGACTCTGCAAAAGAGCTTCCGCAACTCGTAAAAATTGCTCAAAAGCTCGGATTAAAAATTATTGCACGTGGTGGTGGTACTGGTCTTACTGGTGGTGCTGTTCCTGTGGTTCCCAATACCCTAATAATAAATACTGAGAAGCTCAATAAAGTCGGTGCTATCGAAATGGTAACGACCAAAGAGGGCAAAGAGCTCCCGATAATTAACCTTGAAACAGGGGTGATTACCAACGACGCTACCGCACATTGTAAAAACAAAGGATATGTATTCGCTACAGACCCAACATCTGCATGGGCATCAAGTATTGGTGGTAACATCGCAGAAAATGCGGGTGGTAAAAAAGCAGTAATGTGGGGCTGTTGTATAGACAATCTCTACTCTTTTAAAATGGTACTTGCCGGTGGCCGCCTCATAGAAGTTGAGCGTAAAAACCACCCACACCGCAAAATAGAAGAGACTGATATTGTCGAATACGAAACCTATGAGTATGACAAAAAAGGGAACCGTACACTCCTTGACACTTTTACTCTTAAAGCAACTGAAGTCCGTAAAAAAGGCCTTGGCAAAGATATCACCAACAAAGCACTGGGTGGTGTTCCCGGTATCCAAAAAGAGGGTGGCGATGGAATCATTTATGATACCCGCTTTGTACTCTACACCCCTTTCAACCATGCCCGTACTATCTGCCTTGAGTTCTATGGCACTAACATGGTTAATGCCTCTAAAGCAATTGTTGAAATTCGTGAAAGCTTTGGAACCAGTGACTATGTATTCCTCACAGCTTTAGAACACTTTGATGATGTCTACATGGATAAAATCGACTACAACGTTAAGTCAAATAGAAATGAATCACCAAAAGCTGTACTGCTCATTGATGTTGAGAGTAATGACGAAAATGCTGTTGATAGTGCCTGTAAAGACATTACTGAGCTCGTGCAAGAATATAACACCGAAGGCTTTATTGCAAGTGATGCAGATGAGAGTGAACGATACTGGAAAGATCGTAAAAACCTCGGTGCAATCGCAAAACACACCAACGGCTTTAAAACTAATGAAGATATTGTAGTACCAATAAAAAAAATGCCAGGTATCATCGACTTCTTTGACAAACTCAACGCCGAAAAAGAGCTCGACAACAGTATACAAACCATTGAAGAGATTGAACGCTTTTGTGAGAGCCTCAAGAGTAAAAACATCGATGGCATCAGCAGTGATAAGGTCGACCTCTATATACAAGAGATCAATGCCTATGCTGTTTGGTGTAAACTCATGTGGGACAACATTGAAAACCCAACCAAAAATGTTGATGCATCATATCCGAGTGAAGAGCGTACTATATTTAAGATGATTCAAGATGGTGAGATCAAGCCTGATTTTAATGCCAAAGTAATTCAACCTTTTCATAATACTTTTAAAGTATTCCCTGCTATTCTCGATCTCTTTGACAAAACCGCTGACAGTGTACGCCGTAGAAAAATAATTATTGCGACACACATGCATGCAGGTGATGGTAACATTCACGTAAACATACCAGTACACTCAAGTGATCATATTATGATGCACGAAACCGAAGAGGTTGTAGATATCATATTTAAAGAGACCATTCGTATTGACGGTGTGGTATCTGGTGAACATGGTATCGGTATTGCAAAACTAAAATATCTCGATGAATCAATCATGGAGGAGTACGCTGAACATAAGAAAAAAATTGATCCCAGTGACCTGTTTAACCCAGGTAAACTCGCCAAAGGATTCCCTTTTGAAAAAGTGTACACTCCTTCATTTAACCTTCTAGAACTCGAAGCATTTGTTCTCGAGGCTACAGACCTTCAGAGTCTCTCAGAGTCTATAGCAAACTGTGTTCGTTGTGGTAAATGCAAACCTGTCTGTAATACCCACTACCCCGAAGGGACAATGTTCTATAGCCCCCGAAATAAAATTTTGGGAGTGGGTCTTATCATGGAAGCAGTACTGTACGACACATTAACCAGTAATAGTATCTCATTCCGAAACTTTAAAAAATTGACTGAGATTGCACAAAACTGTACCATGTGTCACCGTTGTGAGGCGCCATGTCCAGTCAATATTGACTTTGGCGATGTGACCCTCAATATTAAAAAACTATTGAACGCTCGTAAAAAAGCAGTGTTCCACCCTGGTGTTGCTTTTGCCTATTTCTTCCTTAGTTTAAAAGGGGTCTGGATTAACCAAGTCTTTAGGTTTGGTATGTTCAAAGTAGGCTATCGTCTTCAGCGACTGGGGCATGCACTTATGCGACCATTTGAAAAAGTAATCACCAAGACAATTCCTGGTATTTATGAGATGGTCAAAGGGCGCTACCCAATGACAACCCTCCCAACACTTCGTGAACAGTTTAAGCTCTCGGACCGAAATTCGGTCTACACCTTTCACAACCCAGATAAAGAAGTAGTGAAAACAGTATTCTACTTCCCAGGGTGTGGATCAGAGCGTATGTTCCCCCAAATCAGTCTCGCGACCATCGCTATGTTCTACGATGCAGGAGTTCGGGTCGTGATACCTCCTCAATATGTATGTTGTGGATATCCATTCAAGTCAGCAGGCAAATCTGAAAAGGTCGAGCAAATAGTAGGATCAAACAAAGTACTCTTTCATAAGATTGCAAAGATTGTTGACTATATGAATATCGAAAGTACAGTGGTAACCTGTGGTACCTGTTATGAAATGCTCAGTACTTACGGACTAGAGAACATATTCCCAGAATCCAACATGCTTGATGCCAATGACTTTTTAGTGAAAAATAATCTCATAGGAAACGTGGGTAACGAACAGATTATTTACCATGAACCATGTCACTCACCACTTAAGGACAGTAGTACTGATGGTGTAGTCGAAGCAATCACTGGTAGTAAGCCACTCATTGCACCAAACTGTTGTGGTGAAGTTGGGACATTAGCAATTTCAAACCCTTATATCTCAAACACTATCCGGGAGCGAAAACAGACTCAGATCCAGGACCTCACTGATAACAAAAAAGTTGAAGTACTCACCACCTGCCCTGCCTGTACTCAAGGTCTTTCGAAAATTCACGATGACATTACTGTTGAAGGTAAACATATGATGGTCTACCTAGCTGAGAAGAAGCTTGGAAAGAACTGGATGAAAGATTTCTTTAAACATGGTAAAAAAGGGTTAGAGAAAAGCCTGCTATAAGAAAGAGTTCAGATATAATTAACAATACAGCAGAGGTGATACCCACTCTCTGCTGTATTGTTTTTATAGAGTACCTTTAAGCCCCCTTCTCCTCATTCCCCCTCCCCCTTTATCGCAATTCTTAAAAAAGCGCCACCATACTACTGCTTCTAACTATATTTCTCATATGGAGCAAACCCAATACCAATATAGTAGTACCGAGATATACAAAGCCTACTTTAAGACTATAGGTAAATCCTTTGATTGCGATCTCAAAAATGAGCCCAAAGTGGTTTCAATTCCACTTCTTGCAAAATACTACGACAATTTTCTCTTTGATGGTTTTGGTACCTTCTACGACAAAAGTGGTCTCTATGACTATGCAGAAGAGTCTCTCATGCTCCTCAGGCAACATTTTAAACAAATTAGACTCGTGACCAATTCAGGCTCTCTTACCATAAAAGAAATTCAAAAAAAACTGAGTGAAGATGGTCTCTATTTTCATCCAACCGAAATTATCAGCTCAGGCTCTCTCTTTAAAACCCTTAATAGTACTCTTAGAATAAGCGAGGCATTCCATTTAGGGGCCGATAGTTCCAAAGCACTTGTTGAAGATGGAGGTGTTGCACTAACCACGACCCCCGATCAACCTATTGTCATTCTCAATTCACAAGACTTCACGGAGAGTGATTTTGAACATGCTGAAAAAATATTGAGAAAAGACGGGGCACTGCTTATAGTACTCAACCCTGATGCCTTTGCACCTCTCAAAGGTGAGAATCCTTACCCTACAGTGGGTTACTACGGCTGGGATCTCCATAAACGAACTGACTGCAGAATTCTTCACCTGGGCAAGCCTTATCCTCTTATTTACACCCGCGCCTTACAGTCGCTGATACCCTCAACGGGCTCAGTGATTATGATCGGTGACACCCTCGGTACCGATATCGCAGGAGCCAACTTACAAGGGATCGATACTGCCCTTGTCCTTACCGGAAATGGAGCCGAAAGTACTCTCAGAGACGAAGAGTATGAACTCACTATTAGACCTACCTACTACCTTAATAATTTAAAAGCAAAGTAAATTTAATTTTACTTTTTTTAACTTATGTAGCAAAAACCAAGCCCTCTCATATATCTGACAGATACACAATTAAGGTTTTAGTTCAATTTTTAAGTTTATTATTAAGATCATACCTGAATTGTTAACAATAATTTTGCATTAAACGTTCTTTTATGATAAAATAATCACTCAAACAATTCAAATTCGAATACCTTTTAATATGAGGGTTTAATGGCTGTCACAAAAAATATGAAAAAAGCACTTCCTGGAAAATTTTCAGATCCTACCTGGCTCTACTTGAGCTCTATTGGCAAAGTTCCTCTTTTAACAAAAGAGGAGGAAATTACACTCGCCAAGACAATTAATCAGATTCAAGCTAAAATATGCCTGATTATCTTTGACTCACCAAGCGTTATTCAAACGATCTCTGAACTTTCAGAGCAATTGCATAACCAAGAGTTTAAGATTGAAGATATCTTTCAGCTCCCCTCTGAAGCATGGGGGAATACAACAAAATACGAAGCGGTTGAAGCACAAGTTTTCGAAACATTTAAAGAGCTTGAAAAACGATATAAAACTTGGCAAAAAAATCATCGGACCTATACCCTTTCCATTGAGCGACAAGAAGACCAAGAAACTATCGATAAAAAAGAAGCCAGAGCCAAGAAGACCTTTAATAAAATTAAAGAACTGACTGTTTCTCTAAAGCTCAATCATAAGCAGACTGATAAACTAATCAATCAGTATAAAACTCAGTGCACCAAGCATAACATTCATCACGAAAAAATGAAACAACTCTCACAATGGGAGATGATTCGTAACCAAACAAAAGAGCGTCTCATTAACGCCAATGTTCGACTCGTTATTAGTGTTGCCAAAAAGTATATTACCCGAGGCATGGAGCTCATTGACCTTGTACAAGAGGGAAATACCGGTCTTATTAAAGCGGTCGAAAACTTTGATTATACCAAAGGGTATAAGTTCTCTACCTACTCAACTTGGTGGATTAAACAAGCAATCACCCGTGCGATATCAGATAAATCAAAAACAATTCGCATACCTTCAAATATGCAAGATGTCGTTCGCAAAGTATTAAAGGCATCACGTCAGCTAGTTCAAGATTACGGCTATGAGCCAACGATTGAAGAACTGGTTAATATGACAGGACTTTCGAGTAAAAAAGTAACCCTCGCACTCGAAATTTCACAAGAACCAGTTTCACTTGATAATTTTACTTCAGGTGATAATACCACAACATTTTCAGATTTTCTTGCTGATACGACAACCGAAGCACCGTCCCAGTCCATCAACAACGAAATTTTGAAAAACCTCATTCACGAAATTCTCGACTCTCTTGATGATAAAGAGGCAGACATTGTTAAAATGCGATTTGGCATAGACGATGGACGTATTAAAACTCTAAAGGAGACAGGAGAGATTTTTAACATTTCACGGGAACGGGTAAGACAAATTGAATCGAAGGCTATTTCTAAATTGAAACATCCAAGTAGGATGAAGCAACTCATGGAATACTCTTCAAATATTCAAGATCTTAATGTATTTTAGGGGTATGAAATTATTTAGTAATTCATACATAGAACAGTTGCAGTACCGTTTGGAAAATAGAGCTTTTTTAGCCAAAATCAAACGGGATCGCAGATCTGTAGCCCAGGCTTTCAAGCCGGACTCAGTCAATATCCCGTTCTATACCCCCATAAATATTGAAATTCCAGAGCTTGATTTTCAAGCTCCTTTTCAGTTTCTCAGACCCCATGTTTTAAAGTTTTTGATTGCACTTTCTATTATCGCCGTCGGATATGTATCAGTAATGGTACTCCCCGATATGATCGGATCGGACAGCGTAGTAGAACCCTCAGTAAAGCCTACCGAAACCCCAAAAACACTCACAAAACCGATCCCAGCCATTACCAAGACCAAAGAGGTCACACCAACGACCCAAAAAGAAGATGCTGAACCTGTTTCAGTAATTCCCCTTCCCAAACATGCAGTACTGGTTATCAAATCGACAAAAGCGCTTCACATTGTAAAGCAGACAAATCAAAAATGGGATATCGTACAAAGTCTCAGTATCGCAACGGGTGAATTTGAAGGTGACAAACAGGTCGAAGGTGACAAAAAAACGCCTGAAGGCAACTATTTCATAAAAGATGTGCGTACAGGTAAGTCTCAAGGATATCTTTATGGGGCCCTGGTTTTCAAATTAAATTACCCTAATGAAACTGATGTTAAGAGCGGAAAAACAGGGAGTGGCATCTGGATTCATGGTGTAGAGTTTGGCCTCACTCCTGTTTACACCAAAGGGTGTATTGCCCTTGCAAACAAAGATGTTGTCAAGCTTGCCCCATACCTTACAGTGGGCACCCCAGTAACCATACTTGCAGAACCGCCGAAGCAAAAACTCGAAGAGATCTTTTCTATTGCCCGGCTTTCTAAAGAGTACCCAGACATTTACAATAAACATGTCAAAGGTGGGCAAGGGAAAGATCAACTTGCATCCATTTTTTCACAAGCAAATACATTCTCCCAAAGAGAATCAAACTATCTTACTAAAGAAAAAATTCAATCAACTTCACAAGAAACCTATGATTACTTCAGAGAGTTCGTGAGTAAGTGGAAAGCCGCATGGGAGTCCCGCAACGCAAAAGAATATGGCACCTTCTATCACCCTAACTTTGTTGATAATAGAAGCCGAAATAAAGAGACATTTATAGAGAGAAAAACGATGATTTTTGGCAGTAAGGATTCTATCAGTGTAAAAGTTGAAAGAATCCAAGTGTTCCACAAAAGTGACACCCTTATTCAGGTATCATTTTTGCAAGATTACACAGCCTTCACTGGATCACAATCCAAAAATTGGGGCAAGCGCACAAAACACCTCTATTTAAAAAAACATAACGATAACTGGTTAATAAATACCGAAAAGTAGAAGACGTCATGAGTGATACAAACGATACCAATCAAAATTACGAAGAGCTTACAACAAAAGTTACCTCTTTGCAATCCGAAGTTTCGGAGTTACGTGAGCAAAACAAAAACTTGCCCGTTCTCACCCAAAAAATATCCGAGTTTGATGAGACTAATGCGCTGCAACTCCGTAACCTTGAAGAAGATTATCGCAGACAAGCTGTTATTGTTAAAGAGCATATGCAAGAAATCACCGAGTCTCTCAATGAGTTCGATGATCAGAAGCTTGCTATTGAAAAAAATGGTAAACGTGCATCATATATTAAGAACAAGATACATAGTCTAGAACTCCAGAAAAATGTTGTCGACCGCGCCCTCGAAGATGCCAGTATGCTGAACCGACTCTTGTGGGAAAATAAGAAAAAAATTAAAGAACTGGAATCTGAAAATAAACTCATTACCAAAGCAGATAAAAACATCACTCGTCTCGATACTATACTCACTCGTATCGAAACCAAATATCCCGAATTAAAAGATGTTGAAAAAGCACTGAGAAACTCAAAACAGTTCATTAATGACCTCAACGAACTTGAAGCCACTATGGAAGAGAAGTATGAGAACTTCAACACCAGTCGCCAAGTTATAGATGAAACGCTCCAGAAGGCCGATAAGGTTCAGGCCCAAATAAGTGAAGTACAAGATTTTACCGGCCGACTCGAAGATCAGAAGAAACATTTTTCGTCAGTTATGAATTCACTGAGTAAATCAGAACTCACTGTACGTGATATCGAAAACCGCATTGTAGAACTCAAAAAATTTGAGACTCAAATTGAATCACTTTCTGAAAAAAGTGAGCATACAGAAGAGAACCTCAAGAGACTCGAAAACACCATCAAAGCCTCCCATGAGAAACAGAGTACCATTGATTCTGAACTCGGACGTTTGCAAGAAGTATCAGATGATTTAAATAAACTCGAAGGTCAACTCGCTTCAATACACGAAGAGAAATCTCATATCCATGAAGTTGAGGAAAAAATTAATGCCCTCATGAACCATGGCAAAGAGGTCGGACACCAAATTGAGTTCCTTGAAAATGTAAAAAGACAGATTCAAGATCTTACCATAAACCAAGAGAAGGTTAAAAACTCATACGAGAACTCACTTAATAAAATTGAGAAACTCGAAGAGAAAACAATCCAGTTTGAAGAGCTCCACAAGAAGATAAATCTTGTGGAAAAAGCACACCAACAGATTAAAACCCATATTCTCAAACAAGGTAATGTTATCGACACCCTCGATAAACGTACCGCAACACTTAATTCAACTCTTGATGAATTTGCTCTTCGATTTCACGATCTCCAACAACAAGAAGATCGCGCTCATTCACTCAATTCACGTCTTCAATATATGGAAAAACTCGAAAAGCAGATCGAAGACAAAATTATGAGTATGAATTCGCAAGATTTAGAACTTTCAAAAAAGAACGAAAGTCTTATGGAGCAAACCCAACAGCTCAAAGCTCTTACCGAAAGCCTACCTATTCAGTTTGCTAAAAATAAAGATGAATTCAAAGCGATCGAAAAACAATTCAGACAGTATACTGACAACTTTGAAGACCTCGAAACTAAAATTGGCAAAAAGCTCGCAACCCTCGATTCAGAAAAAGATGTCATTACCCAACTTGAAAATAAATTTCACGAGACATCATCAATGGTCGACAAACTCAACATTGATATTGAGACCCTTCAAAAACAGAGAAGTCATATTGAAGAGGCTGATGCACGTATTAAACAGCTCGACCTCACAATCGACAAACTCCACAGTAGTATCGATGATATTTCTAATGAGCATAGAGGTATCAGACAGGCACAAGAGTCAATCAATAATCTCAGTGAAGTAATCTCGACAACTGATGAGAAAATTTCTCTCATACAGTCAACTCAAGATGAACTTAAAGCTATAGAAAATTCTCATGTTCAAGTCCAAAACTCCATGGTTCAGCTCGAGCAGAAGATGAAAGAGGTCTCAGTTATGCGCAGCATGCTCAAAGACTCTGAGAAGAAAATGTCTACCTTACAAAATCTCTTTACCGAAATTCAGTCCGAAACTGAACTTTTGAGTGAAGAAAAAATCCGTATTACCGAGATATCTGAACAAATCGCAAAACTTGAGTATCTTTTAGGCGAAGCAGATGCAAAGATAAACAACCTAGAAAACGGATAATATGACCTCAGTACCGCGCCCATCAATAATTCAGGATAGTGAAATAACCCGTGAACACCTCCTGAGCTACATCCAAAAAAAAAATAACGCGGTAGATCTTGAGCAGATCGGCAAAGCCATCATATTTTCAATTGAAGCCCATGCAAACCAATTTCGCAAAAGTGGCATGCCCTATGCAGAGCATCCTATTGAAGTGGCAAAAATTCTTGCAGATTACCAGGTAGATACCGCTACCATCATTGCAGGTCTTCTTCATGATGTTATTGAAGATACCTCTTTTACCTTTAATGATATTAAAGAAAAATTCGATTACGAAATAGCCTTTATGGTTGATGCGGTTACTAAAATTTCGGCCCTCCAAGAGAAATCTCGCATCGATAGAAAAGCCGAAACCTATCGTAAACTCCTTCTCTCCATGGCCAAAGATACACGGGTGATCATGATTAAGTTTGCCGACCGGCTTCATAACATGCGCACCCTCACCTATGTGCCTTCTGACAAAAAGAAGACTATTGCAACTGAGACCCTCGAAGTGTATGCACCTCTTGCCCACCGTTTTGGTCTTAATAAAATAAAATCCGAACTTGAAGACCTCTCATTTAAATACCTAAACCCCGATCAATACAACTTTTTAATTCAATGTTTCTTTGAAGATAAAGATGAGCGTGAGAAATATATTAAACATGTGGTCGAAACACTCCAGCTAAAGCTCAATGCTGAGGCCATTCCCGCCACTGTACAAGGTCGTCCTAAAAACCTCTATTCGATTCACAAAAAAATGTCGAGTCGTGGCTGTTCCTTTGATGAAATTTTCGACCTTTTCGCCATTAGAATAATTGTAGATGACCCTAATAGCTGTTATTCAGTACTTGGCCATGTACACAACCTTTGGCGCCCTCTTCAATCACGTTTCAAAGACTTTATTGCACTTCCAAAATCCAACCTCTACCAATCACTGCACACAACCGTTGTAGGGCCTGCAGAAAAACTGATAGAAATCCAACTCCGTACCAAGGAGATGGACACTGTCTCAGAACGTGGTTTCGCCGCACACTGGTCCTATAAAGAGATCAATGATTCTTCTCATCACATTGACTGGCTCGACCAGATGGTGAATATTCAGAAAGAGATCTCCGATTCAAGTGAATTCCTCGAATTTTTTAGAATAGACCTTAAACCAAAAGAGCTTATAGTATACACCCCAAAAGGTGATACCATATCACTCCCCGACGGTGCTACCGTTCTTGATTTTGCATTTGCAATTCATACCAATATTGGTTCACACTGTATTGGCGCCAAAATTGATGAGCAATTTGTGAATATCGACCATGTCCTCGTCTATGGTAACAGAATAAACATTATTAAGAGTGAGCATCAACAGCCTACTCTTGACTGGCTCAACGTCTGCAAAACGCACAAAGCAAAAGCGGCAGTTCGCAAATGGCACAGAAAATTTGAAAACTCCCAGATTGTCAATCTCGGAAAAGCAATTCTCAAACGCGAATACAAACACCTTAAAATAATTAAGGAGCACCAGTTAAAGCTTTTCGATTTTAACAACGAATTTGGAATGCATAAAACATGGGACGCTTTTTTCCACCGACTCGGCACCGGTGACATATCAATTCACCACCTTGGTAGATACCTCAGTCAACACTACATGACTGGTCCAGAAGAAAGTAAATCACTCGTAACGACTCCAGAACAGTATTTTATGGTGAGCAAACAGAGCAATATGATGATCTCATTTCCTAAATGCTGTCATCCACTACCAGGAGATGATATCGTTGGATACCTCTCACATGGCACCGGTATTATAATCCACAAAGTGTCGTGCAGTAAAGCTGATAATGTGCGAGAGAATGAAAATTTTATACCCGTACAATGGGATAGTACTTCCGATGTTAACTACGATGTGCGCTTAGAAGTTCTTGCTAACAATCGCAACCAACTACTCGACCAAATAACCACTGTATTCTCTAAACATTCCGGTATTGCAATTGACCGAGCTTCTGTCGTAACGGCAGGAACCCAAGCACGGAATCGTTTCCGACTCAAGGTAAAAGATCTCTATCAACTAAAAGAGGTGATGGACGACATTAAAAACATACCGGGTGTACTTAAAGTATACCGTAACGAAAGGTAGTACCCGATGGATTCAATTATTCAAAACAGAAGATTTGCATGCCTCCAACGTAATGCCGCATACGAAAAGGTGCTCACTTTTCTCAAGCAGTTTCATCTTAATAACCCTTGTAATACCTCTGAAGAGTGTCGTGAGATTTCGGATCTCAATGCAATCCTAAAGCTCCTTGACACCTGTATTCGCTTTTCAAAAGATGCAATCTGGGGTATAGATCGTGAACAAATCCAACACTATAGAGAAAACCAAAACTATGGGGTTCTACAAGAAGAGATCTTCTTTATTAAATATCTCAACGAAATTAAAAATTCAATTGAATATGAACGTTGCCGTCTTGAAACCGACCTTGAGCTTGATGGCTATATTGCAGACCTAGACAAGCTACGAACTCCTGGTCAAGAACGCGGGTATGTTGAAGACATTCAAGAATATACCACCCAACTCAAAGATATTAATCTCGACTATTTTGAAAAAATAGCTCAGGTTGGCACCCCAATTGACAGCCGTTATAAACTCGGTAGAATTCTCTTTAGTGTCATCAAAGAGAACCCCAAAAAGCTCTATGAAGAAATGTAATGCTCATTATTTACATGAGATTACACCCTCCCAAATTTTGGTAATTTGGACCTTTTTTACCATTTAAGAGCTTCTCTTCCATACAATCACAAATACTATAACACTACATTGCCCATCTCGGTAGCTAATTGAAGCTATCGGGTTGCAATTTATGCCTCATTTTTTAAATTTAGCGCCAATTCAAACAAAAATTAAACCTAAAATCGAGAAGCTTATGAGACCTCTAGAAAAGCAAAGGAATATAGGCATTAGTGCACATATTGACTCTGGTAAAACAACACTAACAGAACGTATTCTGTACTACACTGACAAAATTCATGCTATCCACGAAGTTCGTGGTAAAGATGGTGTTGGCGCAGTTATGGATAACATGGAGCTCGAAAGAGAGCGTGGTATTACCATCGCTTCTGCAGCAACCTATTGTCAGTGGAAAGAAAACCCTATCAACATTATTGATACTCCGGGTCACGTTGACTTTACTATCGAAGTAGAGCGTTCTTTACGTGTACTTGACGGTGGTATCATGGTACTTTGTGGTGTTTCGGGTGTACAATCTCAGTCAATTACTGTTGACCGTCAAATGAAACGTTATAACGTTCCACGTGTCGCTTTTATTAATAAGCTTGACCGTTCAGGAGCTGACCCAGAAAAAGTAACTGAGCAACTTCGTGAAAAGCTTAATCTTAATGCTGTTCAAGTTCAATCTACAATCGGCCTAGAAGACAAACTTACTGGTGTTCTTGATCTTGTTAAAATGAGAGCATTCTATTTTGAAGGTGAAGAGGGTAAAGAAGTTCGCGAAGACGAAATTCCTGCTGATCTTCTTCAAAAAGCAAAAGATATGAGAGAGAACCTTCTTGACGAAATTTCTCACTTTTCTGATGACATCATGGAACTTATGATGGAAGAACAGGAAGTTCCTGAAGATCTTCTCATTGCAACAATCCGTAAAGCTACTCTTGCACTCAGCTTTGTACCAGTATTCTGTGGTTCTGCATACAAAAATGTTGGTGTACAAAAACTTCTTGATGGCGTGAATGATTATCTTCCGAATCCATACGATGTTGAAAACAAAGCACTCGACATCGACGATAATGAGAAAGAGATTATTCTTGAGTCAGATGCTGATGCTTCATTTGTTGCATACGCATTTAAACTTGAAGATGGCCGTTTTGGTCAACTTTCATACCTCCGTGTGTACCAAGGTACACTCAAAAAAGGTATGACTATTTTCAACCAAACTACTGGTAAGAAAAATAATGTTGGGCGTCTTGTTCGTATGCACTCTGATGATATGGAAGAGATCTCTGAAGCAAAAGCTGGTGATATCGTAGCTATCTTCGGTATTGACTGCGCAACTGGTACTACTTTTACTGATGGTAAATTAAACGTGAACATGACTTCTATGCACGTACCAAACCCAGTAATCGAACTTGTTATCGAATGTCAAAATCGTGATGCTATGGCGAGCCTTTCAAAAGGTCTTAATCGTTTTACTAAAGAAGATCCAACATTCCAAGTGTATGTTGACAATGAATCTGGTCAAACAATCATCAAAGGTATGGGTGAGCTTCACCTTGAAGTTTACATCGAACGTCTTAAACGTGAATTTGGTGTAGAGCTTACAACCGGTAAACCTCAGGTTGCATTCAGAGAAACTATTGCTATTGCAACTACTTTTGATTACACGCACAAAAAACAAACAGGTGGTTCTGGACAATTTGCGAAAGTTGTTGGTAAAATGATCCCTCTCGACCTTGAAGAATCTGAAGAGAACTATGTCTTCCAATCAAACATTGTTGGTGGTAACATTCCTAAAGAATTCATTCCTGCGTGTGATAAAGGATTTAAATCATGCATGGATGCCGGTAGCTTGATTGGCTTCCCTGTTCTTGGTGTTAAAATTGAACTTGACGATGGTGCATACCATGACGTGGATTCATCAGACATGGCTTTCCAAGTCTGTTCACGTTCTGCATTCCGTCAGGCATACGAAAGAGCACAACCATCAATTCTTGAGCCTATCATGAAAGTTGAAGTTGAAACCCCAACAGAGTTCCAAGGTACTATTCTTGGTAACATCAATCAACGTCGTGGAATGATCCAAGGGTCTACCGAAGATGGTAATTTTACTATCGTTACCGCTGAAGTTCCCCTTTCTGAAATGTTTGGTTACGCAACTGAGTTGAGATCACAATCTCAAGGTAAAGCTGAATTCTCAATGGAATTTGCTAAATACGCTCGCGTACCAAAAAGTGTTTCTGAAGATCTTATGGCTGAACACAAATCTGGAAAATAATACATTTACCGTAACGGTGACGATTATAAAAAGGTCGAGCGCAATGCTCGGCCTTTTTTTGTACCCTCAACTCAATATCATTACAAAAAGTATATCTCTGTAATTTATCATTTTCTCCATTTTCAGCTGTGTAATTTGTTGTTATACTAGTAGTGAACTAATATAAGGAATTACCCCATGGCAAAAGCACTCATAATAGTATCAGATGGCGCAGAAGAGACCGAACTCTATGCGGTAGCCGACATCCTTGTAAGAGCCGATGTTGATGTAACAATTGCTGGGGTTGAAGCACTCATTTTCAAAGGGAGTAGAGGCCTTCCTGTGGGGGCTGAGGTGATTTTTAGCAAAATCATCAACGAGACGTACGACCTTATCTATCTCCCAGGAGGAGCCGGCCAAGCCGCTACAATGCAAGACAATCGCATGGTACAGGATAAGATCACCGAGCAAATGGAAGCTGGGCGACTGCTTGCTATTATTTGTGCAAGCCCCCTTGCCCTCATCACCAATCAACTTGCTAAAGATAAAGTGGTTACCTCCTTCCCTACCTACAAAGATGAGCTCACGCCGCATGTTAAAGAGTGGGTCAATAAACGAGTAGTAGTTTCGGACAATCTCATCACCTCACAAGGGCCAGGCACAGCAATAGAACTTGGCCTCAAACTTACTGAGATCCTTGCGGGTTCAGACAAGCGAGATGAGGTTGCTCATAGCTTTTTAGTGGGATAAACCCCTTCCAAAATCTCGTGTTTTTCAGCATTTTTTCCCTAATTTTTCCATTTCTGTAATCATCTAAGCAAATACAACTATTTATCTTTCTAATGTCTACCAATATAGTAGACATTAACTATATTATAGGAAACACAATCAGATAATGCGGATTTTATGGATTTTTCACAGAGAATTGTAGAGCGGAGTAAGTCTCCTATGCACAGAGGTGCAATATTTCAAGTTGAAGCCGATGAAAAAGGGCTTATATTAGTCGAAGCTAAAGAGTCGAGCCTCAAAATTTACTTGAGTGTAGACCCTGAGACTGACAAAATACTTGAATCAAAGTTTTTTACCTATGGCGGCCCTTCCTACACTGCCATTGCAGATGTTTTTTGTCATCTCTTAGAAAACCTCTCTATCGAAGAGGCGACTCATATTACACCACAAGAGATTGAAGCGCTTCTGAGAGATGATCCAGATGCTCCAGCTCTTATTGACGGATCTCCTGAACTTTCCCTTATAGAGCCCATCAAAAATATTGTTGCTACTGTGTATCCTGGAAGAAAAGAGGATGCTAAAAATAGGCACGAGATACGCAAGGTTCATGTAAATGCGAATGGAAAATCTGCTTTTGAAGTTAAGACTGACGCTGATAAAGAGTGGGTTTCCCTTTCTAAAGAAGAAAAGATTACACGAATCGATAAATGCCTTGATGAACATGTTCGCGCAGGCCTCCAAATGGATGGTGGTGACGTTAAGATTCTCGATATCGAGAACGATGTAAAAGTACTGGTTGAATACGAAGGTGCTTGTGGCTCATGCGGTGCTGCAAGTGGTGGTACACTCTTTTTTATGGAAGATCAAGTTAAACGCCACGTATTTCACGGCCTCAGAGTGGAACCACAAGGCCTTTTTGATGGAATGATGTAATATGACTGATACTACACCAATGAATACTGAATATAAACATGGCTTTGTCACTGATATCGAAGTTGAAGCATTTGCTAAAGGACTGAGCGAGGATGTTATTCGTCGTTCATCTGCAAAGCGAAATGAACCTCAATTTCTTCTCGATTTTAGACTCAAAGCCTATGCAAAATTACTGACAATGGAAGAACCTAATTGGGCCAAACTCAACGTTCCCCCAATAGACCTCCAAGATATCGTCTACTACTCTGCCCCAAAGAAAAAGCAAGAGTTCGATAATATTGATGATGTTGATCCTGAGCTTCTTGAAACTTTTGCAAAGCTCGGCATTCCCCTTGATGAACAAAAACGTCTCGCAAACGTTGCAGTAGATGCAGTATTTGATTCAGTATCAATTGCCACTACGCACAAAAAGAAATTGATGGAACACGGTGTAATCTTCTGTTCATTTTCAGAAGCAGTTCACGACTATCCAGAGCTTATTCAAGAACATCTTGCAAGTGTTGTCCCTGTGGGCGATAACTATTTTGCTTGTCTGAACAGTGCAGTGTTTACTGATGGGTCGTTTGTTTTTATACCGCCAGGTGTGAGAAGCCCCATGGACCTCTCTACTTACTTCAGAATTAATAATGAAGAAGCGGGACAGTTTGAAAGAACGCTTATAGTTGCTGCCGAAAATAGTTATGTATCCTACCTCGAAGGGTGTACTGCACCAGAATTTAGTACAAATCAGCTCCATGCGGCTGTTGTGGAACTCGTAGCACTCGAAGGGGCAGAAATCAAATACAGCACCGTTCAAAACTGGTATGCAGGCGACAAAGAGACTGGCAAGGGTGGCGTACTGAACCTTGTTACCAAACGTGGTATTTGTGCTGGAGATAATGCAAAAATTTCATGGACACAAGTTGAAACAGGATCTGCCATCACCTGGAAATACCCAAGCTGTATTTTAAAAGGCGACAACTCCATTGGTGAATTCTATTCAGTAGCTCTTACAAATGGCTACATGCAAGCTGATACCGGCTCTAAAATGATGCACATTGGTAAAAACACCAAGTCGACGATTATCTCAAAAGGTATATCGGCCGACAACTCCTCAAATGCCTACCGTGGATTGGTCAACATATCAAAAAGTGCATCCGGAGCACGTAACTACACTCAGTGTGATAGTATGCTTGTAGGTGAAACCTGTAGTGCACACACCTTCCCTTATGTTTCAGTTGGCAATTCTAAAGCAACCACTGAACATGAGGCGAGTACTTCAAAAATAAGTGAAGATCAACTCTTCTATTTTGAACAACGCGGTATATCACGTGAAGACGCCATATCTACCGTAATTAATGGATTTTGTAAGGATGTATTTAGAGAGCTTCCCGCTGAATTTGCAGCCGAAGCCACAGAACTTCTCACTCTTAAACTCGAAAAGAGTGTTGGATAAAAGGATTAGAAAATGTTAGAGATAAAAGATATACACTGCTCTGTAGTTGAAGGTCAAGAAATATTAAAAGGGATCTCTCTTACCATCAAACCCGGTGAAGTACATGCGATCATGGGCCCCAATGGTTCTGGCAAAAGTACCCTATCAAAAGTAATTGCCGGTCACCATGCATATGAAGTAACCGCTGGTGATGTCACCATTGATGGTGAAAGTATTCTTGAAAATGATGTAGCGGATAGAGCTAATAAAGGTATCTTTATGGGCTTCCAATACCCTATTGAAGTTCCTGGCGTTAACAATGCAGACTTCTTAAAAATGGCACTTAACGCAAAACGTTCATACGAAGGTAAAGACGCCATAAGTGACGAAGATTTCGAAACACTTCTCCAAAAAGAGATGGACGTACTCGAAATGACTGACAAATATCGTGAGCGTGGTTTAAATGACGGTTTTTCCGGTGGTGAGAAAAAAAGAAATGAGATTCTTCAGCTCGCCATTCTCCAGCCCAAATATGCTATTCTCGATGAGACCGACTCTGGTCTTGACATCGATGCACTCCGCATTGTAGCAAATGGTATAAATGCCGCCATGAGTGAAGATCGTGGTGTACTCCTTATAACTCACTACCAACGCCTTCTCGACTACGTCAAGCCTGACTTTGTTCACGTACAAAGTGAAGGAACCATTATCAAGTCTGGCGGCCCAGAGCTCGCATTAGAACTCGAAAAGCAAGGTTACGACTGGCTGGTAAAATAGGATATCATTATGACAACAACAGAAATTTCACCATCAGTTCAAGAAGTCCTCGATATTCACGAACAACTCTGGATAAACATTGGACTCTCAAAACATAAAGAGATCAGTGACTCTGCAATGAGTCGATTTGCTGAGACGGGTCTTCCTGGTAAAAAACATGAGTCTTTTACCTATATCGATACAAAAAAAATTAATAGAAGTTCTTTTACTGCTATTTGTGACAATGCAATACTAAGCGAGTCAAAAATTCCCGACAGTGTCAGTGCCATAAACCTACATGATTCTGATGGTGAGTACCTCAATATTCTTGCATCTAACCTTATAGATGAGCAAGATCCTTTTGCTCTCATGAACTATGGGTTTTCTCAAAATATTCTCTGCTTTAATATCCCAAAAGACACTTTGGTTGACCAACCGGTTATCCTCAATATTAATTCAGTAAATCAAGACGGCTCTAACAATGCTGTTTTTTTTAATAGACTTATTATAAAATGTGAAGAAGGCTCAGTAGCTAACTTCATTATCAAAGTTAAAAACAGCACCTGCCTCAGCTCTAACACCATCATTGATTTTGAAATTGGTGAAGGAGCCGCTATTGAAGCAGCACGTTTTCATGAAGGACAAGAGAACACTTTTGATTTTTGTAAAATTAATGTGCACCAAGCAGCTAAGTCTCATTTCAAAACATTTTCAAATGATTTTGGATCAGCAATGCTTCGAAACAACATTGAAGCTCACCTTGATGGTGAAGATGCTGACGCAGAGATCAGTGCTATCTCGGTTCTCAATAATGACCTTCAGACCCACAACTACTTAAATATTCATCACCACGCTCCTCACTGTAATTCAACACAGCGGTTCTACAATGTATTGATGGATAGAGCACGATGTTCGATTGACGGAACCGTAAATGTTGACAAAGGTGCACAACAAACAGATTCAGATCAATTGATCAAAACGTTATTACTTTCTGATGATGCACGCGCCTCGACAAAACCAAATCTTAAAATTTTCGCAGATGATGTTTCGTGTACTCACGGTTCCACCTGTGGTTCACTCGAAGAAGAGGATATTTTTTATCTTACCTCGCGAGGTATTAGCGAAGCACAAGCTCGTGAAGTTCTGACACACTCATTTTACCTTGGAGAGATGAAAAAAGTATTTTCTTCTGACTACATAGAACAGATGAAAGTAAAACTCGAAACCCGACTTCAACACTAAACAGGTTGCACATGGTTATGACTCTTGATGTAGAAAAAATCCGTAACGATTTCCCCATTCTTAAAAAGACTTATGGCGATAAGCCACTAGTCTTTCTCGACAATACTGCTACAACTCAGAAACCTCAGTCTGTCATTGATTGCCTGAGCGACTTCTGGACCAACAACTATTCTAGTGTTGGTCGTGGCGTGTATCGTTTAAGTGAAAATACTACTCAAGGCTTTGAACAGACCCGACAGAAAGTTGCGGAATTTATCAATGCAAACCGCCCTGAAGAGATTGTATATACTCGAGGCACCACTGAGTCACTCAACCTTATTGCGGCATCCTGGGGCAAAGCCAACCTTCAAGAAGGTGATGAAATTATCATATCCGCCCTTGAACACCACGCCAACATTGTTCCTTGGCAACTTATTGCACAAGACAAAGGCGCAATACTCAAGGTCATCCCCTGTAATGATGACGCTGAACTTATCATGGAGGAGTATAAAAAACTCCTCAGCCCCAAAACAAAGATTGTCTCTGTTACCCACATAGCCAATTCTACGGGTACTATTAATCCCATAAAAGAAATTATCGATTTAGCCCATGAAGTAGGAGCCGTAGTTTCCATTGATGGCGCTCAAAGCATAGCTCATGAAGCAATTGATGTACAAGCCCTTGATTGTGATTTCTTCTCTTTCTCAGGCCACAAAATGTATGGTCCCACGGGAATTGGAGTACTCTATGGTAAATATGATCTCCTTGCAGCTATGCCACCTTACCAAGGTGGCGGTGAGATGATCGATACTGTTACCTTTGAACAGAGCACCTACACCACTCCCCCCCATCGTTTTGAAGCAGGAACCCCTGCTGTAGCCGAAGTACTCGGGCTTGGAAAAGCCATTGAATACCTCCAAGAAATTGGACTCGATGCAATAGCAGTCTACGAACATGAACTTCTCGAGTATGCTACAGAAAAACTCTCTCAAATTGAGGGTCTTAGAATTATTGGTACCGCAAAAGAAAAAGCATCACTCATCTCATTTACTCTCAAGGCTGCACATCCTCATGATGCAGCAATGATATTTGATGAAGAGGCTATCTGTATTCGCGCAGGACACCACTGTGCACAACCTGTTATGGACCGTTTTGGAGTTCCCGCCACCAATAGAGCCTCATTTTCATTCTATAATACGACAGAAGAAATAGACGTATTTGTAAAAGCTATTGAAAGGGTTAATTTCCTCTTTAGCTAATACTCATTTTCATAAAAGCCCCTCTATACCTAGAGGGGCTTTTATCTTTTATTCCCAAAAATCCCACACAACCGCTAATACACTTCCCTAAGGGTCAATCATTTAAGATTACATCACCCTTCCCCCCCCATTTGCTTGTCATCAGCAATAAAATGCGAAACAAAATTTCCACAACATCCCCCATAGGGCTATCACTTACTTTAAGTAAGAACTTTTCTACGCCCCCTCTTCCCAAGAATTCAAACAAGCTAATATCACTTACTTCCTCGCCACCCATCAAAATAGGGCGATAATCATCAAAAAGGGTCAATTAAAATAACATCCACCTCAAGCAATGCCCCGAATAATCGATACTAGAGAGGCCCGTCTCACTTACCAAGGCAACAACCAAAATCTTTACTTTAATTCACTATTCGCAATAGGTATATTATCTCTACACACTATATACACACAAATAGGAAACAAACCATGAAAAAACTCATACCCCTAATGAGTCTTCTCTCAATCATGCTCTTCGTAGGATGCCTCGGTGAAGACCCAATATCAGAAAATACAGACAATGAAAGCTCTTCAGAAATTTCATCAGAAGCCACAACAGATGATGACTCTTCTGCAGATGACAATTCCTCAAGCGACTCCCAAGATCCTTCATCAGACACCGCAGACGACTCAAGCGAAGCCATAATAATCAGCAGCGAAGAAACACCTGAATCAAGTAGCGAGACTGAAGAATCGTCAGAAAGTACTACAACCCAAGAAAGCTCTTCTTCTCAAACCTCAGATACAGTTAGCTCAGAAGAGATTACCTCTGACTACGACACCAAAGGCTCGACTTCACCATCAGGAAAAGGTATTTTTGAAGACTGGGAAGATGGTGATGCCCAAAGCGCTCTCGCCAAAAACGTCGCAAGCGAAAATAACAAAGACACCGAAGATGCCGGCGGCTACTGGTATGCCTACACCGATGACAAAGGCTCAACCCTTACAACAATCACAGGTGGAGACTTAGTTTCTGGAGATGCCGAAATTATCGAAGCGATCACCGACAACGCCCTTCATGTTATATTTAACAGCGGTAATTCTACAGAAAAATACCCAGTCGCTGGACTCGGCGTAAACCTCATGTACGGAACAACAGACGACGATCCAGATGCTCCACGCCCAGTAGACCTCACTGGATTGACCAAAGTCAAACTTCGCCTTAAAGGCACTCCATCAACCATCGTTGTCGCATTTTCAGCAATGGACGCAACCGACTGGGGGGCCTATGACTACGAATTCGCAATCACTGATGAATGGACCGAATACGAAATTACTTTGAACGACCTTAAAGGAAGTGCTGGCTCAGACCTCTCAAGCCACTTCATTGATGAACAACTCAGTGAACTCCTCTCAATGTCATTCTCGATTTCCGGAGCAGACAAAGATAAAGAGATCACACTCTCTATAGACCACATCCAATTTGTCGGTATCGACGAAGCAACCGTACCCTATGTAGACCTCCCCTAACAATCCAATCTACAACTAAATAGAAAAAGCCTGCATACGCAGGCTTTTTCTATTTTTACACTAACCACAAGTAGACATTAATATAAGTATTTTATCAATTATCGATTGTAGCGAGTACAATTCCAAGGACACCACTGTCCACATAAACCAACTTTTAAGGTATGTAACCAAATATTTAACTTTGAAGCAACACCACTTATAGGTATATTATGTTGACAATTAATTAACAGGAAGACACAATGACATTATTCAAAACGACTCTCATGCTCCTCGGGCTGACTTTTTTTGTTGGATGCCTCGGAGAGGACGCCACAGGAACAACAGCTGATGATAAATCATCACAACAAGAAGAATCTTCTGATGCAACCGTAGCTCAAGATGAATCTTCCGACAATGGCGACGCCAATCAAGGTGAAGAATCTTCTGACACACAAGAAGACAATTCATCTGAAGCGACAACCAATGATTCTTCTGAATCACAAAATACAGACGAATCTTCTGAAGCGACAACTGATGAATCTTCCGAAGCAACAACTTCAAACCCTGAATCATCTGCAACGGAAACAGACCCTGTATCCTCTTCTGATGCAGACGAAAACCCTGCCACCGATGGTATCGTATTTGAAAATTTCGAAACAACTACTGGTCAACTTGTATTTGCCAAAAAAGCCGGTAGTGAAGGCGGCCTCACAGCACTCACAGCTGGCGGATACTGGTTTGTATATGCCGATGAAGAAACACCTGCAGCTGGCGACGAGGCAAGCTCAGTTAAAAATGCTGACGGCGAAGTTATCGACACCCTTTTCTCTGCACTCATTGAAGATGATGCACTTCATGCATTCCTACACGCATCAGGTAAAATTGAAGCTGCAGAAGGACGCCAAGCCACTATTGGCGTGAATCTTATTGGTGACGGTGAAGATGGACTATCAGTAGACCTCACTGGATTAACCGAAGTTACAATCATCGCCAAAGGCGATGGAACTCTCACTTGCGGGTTTAACACAGCAGAGCCTACAAGACCATGGGGGACATTTAATGGCCGCCTTGACCTGGGCAATGATTATGAAGAGCACACTTTTAAAACGACAGAGCTTATTGGCGAATTATATTCTGAAGTTTCAGATGAGCCACTCTCAGACTACCTTGCGACCGTTACTCAATTTTCTTGTGACGCAAAATCTGGCGTCGAAAAACCAAAAGACATTGAAATCTATATTCAAGAGATCACAATGAAAGGCATTACTTACGCTGATGTTACTATAAACGAATAATACTTTTATAAATAAAAAAGGGGTATGCAAAACGCATACCCCTTTTTTTATTCTAGATATCTATACAGACGTAATACGCCGCTTTACCCTTCTCAAGGGAGCATCGGCAAATAATAATTATATAGAAAATCAACCTTAAAGACACGCAATTGAATCGTGTCTTTATAGAGAGCATCTTGAGCCGTGTCAAGCTCAAATATCAACCGTTCTTTTATATCCTCCAACCCCCCAACTGCCTGTGTAAGCTGGTAATATGTTTGTGGCCGTGTCGTCGTATCTACAAATGTATCTTGAAGTTGTAATTCGATATTATGTAAAAGTTTTTCCACATGATCCAACTCTTCAGTAGTCACTGTCTTAACTTCAACAGCAGATGAAGAACTCAACTCTTCTGACCCAACAGATGAACCTCCACAGCCTTGTGAAAAGATCAAAACATACAGCAACAAATAAAATAAGCTTAGAATAGAAATAAAGTGCATTGTGTCCCTTTTGATTAATAGCGTAGCGACTGAGTGTGTAACACCACAGCCCCGCAACCAAATCAGGCTAAAAATAACAAATTGCCCCCTCAAGGTTCGTTTATTTTTGTTTACATTGCCACTCACCGTACTCCTCCTTCCAATAAAACTACTGTATTCAATTCTAAATTCAGCCAACATTTAATTTTTATTAAAATTTTTACTCTTTATAGGTAATTATCGCCCTTTCTCTAACTGAGCTCTGCCTCAATATTGTATACTTCTTATAATCAATAACACACCACAGAACTATACGATTGACCACACACTCTTACACGAAACGGCACAGTATCTCATTTCAGACTTTTCAGGCAATAGCTATTGCTATCGCTCTATTGGCAACGACTCTTTTTTCGCATCACGACTCAATTCCTTATTATTACATCTCAAACAGACATACCAACCTCTCCATTCCAATTTTTGCATACCCCCCGCAACTTACAAAACTCACTATCCCAATACTAAAAGAGCTGCACTTTAAAGACCCAGTAAATCACGGGGAGTCACTCCTTGAGATAAATAAACTTCTTGCCGGCCCACTAGGCGCAACACCAATTCATTCCCTTAAAAAGTCACAGGAACTCCTCTCTGAAATCAGAGCAAAAGATCCAATCAATAGAACCGCCGCACTATTACAAGCATTTCTATATGCTCACACTGCTTCAATTGACTCAACAATAGTGTATCTCAGAAAAACAATTGTTTTTAATAAAGAGCACATCGACCTCATTACAGAGTCAGCAAAGATCCTTATATGGTTTGATCGGCATCCTGATGCTGTTCGTGCCCTTAAGTCTAGACTTCAACACGACAGAGACGATCCAGACATTAATGCACTTCTTGGCCTAAGCCACTACCACCTTAAAAATTACAAAGAAGCAATTGACGCATTTAAACGCAGCCTTAACCGCTCTCCTAATCACATTATATCGCTATCAGGTCTCGGGTGGTTATTAACCAACCACCATACCTTGGTTGACAAAGGCATTTACTACCAAGAAAAAGCATGGAGACTCAATAAGAAGCAATTAACTACTGGAATTAATCTTGGTCTCATCTATCTAACCCAATCCGAATTTTCCAAAGCAGAATCCTACTTTAGAGAGGTACTTACCTTCTCCCCTCACCACACGGGAGCCCTATCAGGCCTAATAGGGGCACTTAAAGGTCATCTCAATAAAAGCAATTCTACTGAAAATAGTATGAAAAAAGAGCTTCTTTCATTACACAAACAACTGTTACACTACTCAAATGACTCTCAAAAGCGTCTCATTATGGTTAATCTTGCACAAAGCTATTTAGAAAATGACTCTATTGATCTGGCAGTATCCATTTGTGAAAAAGCTTATTTACTAAACGATAGAGACGCCAGCGTAAAAATGGCTCTTATTGACCTCTATGAGAAAAGTTTTTATGCTATTATAGACAACAAATCAGCTCCACTCTCTCACGCCATAACCCAGGCAATAAATTCACTGAATATCCTCCCATACCGCACCAAACTCTTTCAACAAAAGCACACAGAGTATCAAACACTCATAAAACGTGCAATTGAGAAACAGGACCCATCTGCAATTACTCCTGATATTCAGTTTCTCATCCAAGAGTTTGAGGCTCTTTCGGCAGATAACTAATACTGATTAAATACTCGAGACCAAAACTCTATCATTTTTTCCAACTTTTCTATATAAATTAATGGTACCATTAACTCTATACACCCACACACTGGCAACATATGATACGATGGACTTTGCTCATAATTATCATTGCAGGTTTGCACAATACATTTTCTCGCGAAAACTGTAGTAGTAGACGAGATTACTATTTTAGATACAACAAAGAAGCCCCTGAAGCAACCCCCGAACAACAGCCATCGGAGTATTATGTTCTCCAATACTCATGGTCACCAGACAATTGCAAAGCTCCAGGGATAAAAAATCGCCCCGGCCAGCCTGACTTTCTTCAATGTGGTAGAGGGCAATCATTTGGGTATATTCTTGACGGACTTATACCGAGGGGACCACTTAAAAACAATTTTGAACCTCATTACTGTGAGGGCGACCAACCTAAGATAGCCCAGAGTATCCTCAATGGATACCTTTGCATGACTCCCAGCTTGAAAACACTCCAATATAATTTTGAAAAATTCGGTACATGCCTCCATGATGAAAGAATTGAAACACCTGAACTCTATTTTGAGACAAGCTTTATGCTCCACAATTCCCTCACTCTCCCCACTGAAAAAGTGGCCGCATCACTCGAGTCACTACAATGGTGGCACAAAAAAAATCCACGACTCAAAAAAGCTTCTATTAAGTTCCACAATAATCGCTGGTATTTCTGTTTTGACAACAAGCTGCAATCAATTGCCTGTCCTCAAAAAGAGTGGGATCGAGACACCTTTAAACATCGAGGTCTTCGCTCTACACGAAAAACACTCAATTCCTTTCTTCGGTTTACTGAGTACTATAAAAATATTGATTCTTTAAGAAGTGAAGAGTAGGCCTCTTACTATTGAATGTTATCTTGAGCGTATGATCGAGCGACATCTAAATCGTTCTTGAGCTGTTCAACCGCATCACGCCATTTTGATACATCTAACCCATCAGAATTCCCTAATGACTCTGCCTCTTCAGTGGGCCCTTCCATCTGCTCCACCCAAGCGTCAATCAAACTATCAGCATTAGCAAGTGGACCATCGAGGATCTTATTGAATACATCGTTATACAGGTCATCAAAAAGCAGCCAACTTCTCGTAAGCTTATCACACTGTGCTGGACGATGCTCTATTATAGAGTAACTGTAATACTGTTCACTACAATTAAAAGAAGAATCAAAAATATCAGTAAGGATATAATTTTTATGATCTCGTTCATCTTCATTCAAATTAAAAAAAGCCTTATCTACCCCCCATGGAATAAGAGACATAGGCCCTTGAACCGATTCTTGATACCAAAGATAATCACTATTCTTTAGCGGGTCAGACAACTCAACACCACTGATGTCTTCGTCGAGTTTATACTCCCAAAAGAGCGCTCCAATATCTGCTTTAATGGTTCGACTTACAGAAATATACGCAGCGATTGATTTCATATTAAACATACCATCAACCAGACTCTTCTGTTCAAGTACATCATCTTCTGCGATAAACTTCTTTGTAAAACCCTCAATAGCATAGGCCCCAGCATGCCCAATTCCATCCTCTTGAAGGACCCCCGAATCTAAAAACGCCTCTGCACTTTGCGCAAGAGTGTCATAGGTCAATGGCCATTTTTCACTGTAGAGATTCCCACCATCATCATCAAATCGATGGGACAAAAAGGTATCATCTATCTGCTCTGTAAAGGCAAACAACCCCACATAGTTCCCATTCAGTAGGATTTTTGCATGAGTAGAATACGGCGCAGGAACTCCTAATTCTCTATAGAAATAGTATCCTAGCCGTTCATGAAGTTGAGTCACAT
Source organism: Fibrobacterales bacterium (assembly GCA_051532035.1). Taxonomy (GTDB): domain Bacteria; phylum Fibrobacterota; class Fibrobacteria; order Fibrobacterales; family JAOPTW01; genus JAOPTW01. The sequence goes on from JAOPTW010000014.1 coordinate 119,015, forward strand.
CTTTGTTCATAGAATGAAATCGAAGCTTTTTCACACCGCGGAGTCGACTATACTGTGACCCTTCCCAATTTATTTTGACTTTTAAGGAGTATTTTCCGCACCGACTTTCATCATCCTCATCTTTTTTGCATGCTCCACCGTTATACCGTATACCTACGGGATCATAACGAACACCCTCAAACTCAAGGGCGCCAACAACATATTCTTCACTCTCAATACTTGCATCTAGTGCATTAAGAGCCAAGGTATCTATAAAAAGACTAAAAGTACGAATAGTATCGAGACTAAAAAGATACTCTTGTAACTGAGTTGGATCTGTAACCTCTTTTTCAGGTGCAGGTGCCGGCACAAAATCACACCCCAATAATATCAATAGTAGACTCAAAAACATCGAACGCACTTTAGTCACCATACCTATTCACATCCTTCTCTTCTTTTTTACTATACCATTTGAAGGAATAGACAAACCCGAGAGTAATCAAATGAGTTCTATCAGGTTTTGCTTGTTGAATCTCTTGCTGAAACTGATAGCCAAGTTCAATATCTCCAACCTTTTTTATGCGATACTCTACATTTGCAGAAAGTCGATATTCATCAATTACCGCACCAACATAGTACGGGTAGAACACCTCAATGCCTATACCTGGCTTCATATCTATTTTTTTTAAACTATAGTTGACACTATTTTTTAAACGAAAATATTGATAATACTCTTCTTCGCTGTGAGTAAGATTAATCTTGTTTTGAATTTTCAATCGATGCTTAAGCTTGAGGCGCTTAGAGCCATATTTTACTCCAACAACCATTGCATACTTAAAGGTTGATTCATAGCCTTGCTTCGAACCCGAATTATCATTTGCACGAATATACCGAGCAGAAGCACTTACGTTAAGCCAATTGAGTAACTCATAACCCGCACCTATTTCACCAAAATACTGATCGACGGCTTGAGAGTTGTCCTTAAAGCGAATTTCACCACTTGTAAAAAGAGCACTCTTTTTGGTCAGTCCAGCTTTACCACCAATAGAAATACCAGAGACAACATCAGCCTCTGCCCAGAGTGAACTGATGCTCAGCAATCCAAAGACTATGAGAGTTTTAATCTTAAGCACTCGTATAACTACCCTTGCTCTTTGAAATCTACAGATTGTGCCTCATCAAAATAGACCATAAGGCGAGCCGTATCTCTCATAAAATTTACATCAGTAACAGTCACTCGATTAATAATTACACCAAGGCGCTCTTCAAGATCAGCCTTAAGGGCATCATAATTCTCAGGCTTAATATTTTCAATTTTCTCATACACGACCTCTTTATGGAGGTCGACTTTAACCATTTTAAGATTTTCAAGAAATGATATCGCAACAACAATCATTGTATTACTGAGGAAGATCTCAGCATAACTCATCTTTTTATTAGCTAATGAGTTCATCACTGAAACACCAATAACAACAAATAAATAGGTCATCTCTTTAATATCTATTGGGTCGGTACGATACCGTATTATACCAAATATGGCAAAGAGGCCGAGCGCCATCCCTATGTCTAGCTCATACTTCTTCAGGGTAAAACAGAGGAAAAATACTATGATACTGATCATGTAATAGGTGAATAGGTAATCTCGACGTTTACTATGCTGGTAATACTGTTTCCATATTACAATGGTGAGAAAAAACATATTGACAGCAAAACGAAACATCATTTTGTACACATCATCATCCAGAAAAGGAATATCTAAAAACTCCATCTACGCAACTCCTACTTTTTTAATTTTCAGCAACTTTTCTTTAAAGCTGTTGTATTTAAGGTTTTTGTAATGCACAATCATCCCTATACAGTACTTACTCAGACTGTATTTATGAATGCGCTTTGTTCGCAATGCTTTTACAATTGGTGACTCACGGTCAAACCGTTCCTGTTTAACCTCAACAATTACTAAGCCTTTATACGGTTCCGTTTCGGCGACTATTGAATTTGAACCCGCACTATAATTTAATTGTAAATCTATGGTAACTCGCTCTTGATCACATTTATTAACGAGTGTGAATCTCTTAAACCCAGTACGTAACGATGGTACAAGATTATATTCTCTCTTAAGTACTTTATTAATAAACGTCATTGACTGACTAGAAAGTTCTTTTTCAATTTCTGGAATTTTAGTTCGAGTCTTGTGGGTATTCCCTTGATGATCTTTCTCTTTAATTTCGAGATAACATCGTTTAGACTCTACATATTCACGCATTCTTATCTTTACTCTTTTTACTTTCCCATTATGGTGTTCATTATAAAAGAGGTATTCAGGAGTATCAAAGTAAAGAGAGTCGTAGGTCATCATTCTATTTGAATCAATTTCAAGAACCTGATAAAATGGCTCTACTAATGAGAGCACCTCACATAGATCAGAAATGTGTAATATAAATTTAGAGTCCGTTCTTTTCAGAAGCGCAACTCTATCCATATCACCAAGTGAAATAGGCTCAAAACACGCTACGGCACGTTCAACTTCACCAGAAGTGAACTGCTGTTTGGTAATATTATCATTTAATTCAGTGTGCATTGTACCCTAATACATCGTGCTAGAAAGATTTCTCGTAGTCAGCTTAAAGCCCCACCTACACTACGATCTTAATATTTGTCATAAACAACTGTTAATAACACTGATCAAATATAAGCTTTTTATTGTAAAAAAGTTTTTTCATATCTGACTTTGAAAAGATTTGAACTCTTTTTTAATGCTCTATAGCAAAAGGGGGCTACTCTACTACCCGAAACAGAGAAGGCCTATAGCCTTAGTTACCTTTTTCGTATTTGCCTTATAAAAAAACCAGCTGACCACCACCACCCAAAACCTTATTTCTCCATACAGCAAAGAACCACATTAACGCCCTATTGTAAACATTGTCAGCTTTTTATTTACAATAGGATGTTAATGAGGCAAATATGTTGGCTTTTTACTGCAGTTTTATTTTTTTTAATATTTTCTTCCCATTTGAACTTCCATATTCGGTGAGAAATGTTTATTCTTTTTTACATAGGCACTATTCATTCGATCTTAACCCAAGGAGACACAGTATGACCCTCAAAAAAGTCTATTCGCTCACCACCCTTGTGATTACTCTTACTATTTCAGCGTGCAACCCTCTTGAGTCTACAACCTCATCCCCTAAAACACAACCAACTAGCTCTACAACAGTACTTGGACCAACACCCCCACCCTCAACAATCCCTCTCGTAGCAAAAATCATACAAACCCCTCAAGAGCTTCCCCTCTGTGACGGCACTTTCGAAGGAGCAGTCTACTACATTTTCGAAACTGAGACATTAAAAGGTTGTCTAGAAGGACAATGGACCCCATTTACTATTGCTGGCAGTGAAGGCTCCAAGGGTGACCAGGGCACCGATGGCCCCCAAGGTATTGAAGGAGCACAAGGTATAGATGGCGAAGATGGCACTCCTTGTACCGGCGTAGAAACCCAAGATGGAATCATCATGAGCTGTAACGGAGCAATTATTGATACTCTTATTCACGGTAAAGACGGAAAAGATGGCATTGACGGTCACTCCTGTACAGTCACAGAAGAACTTGAAGAAGGGATCGTAATCAGTTGTACTACAGGATCAATCGACACCCTGTATCATGGAGAGCAAGGTGGACAAGGAAAGCAAGGCATAACAGGAACACAAGGCATTTCATGTACTATTGTTGAGCGCATCGACACTGGGCTTATCATAGAATGTGGCGAAGGCCCCCGAGACACTCTGTATCACGGCACTTCGGGATCGGACGGTACTGATGGAAGAAATGGGACCAATGGAAATGATGGAGCAAATGGAGCAAGCTTTCTCTCAGGCATTGACCAACCTCTCCCCGAAGAAGGCACAGAAGGAGACACTTATTTAGATGTAGAAACCGGTGTCCACTTTACAAAAGAGAGCGATGGATGGCATATACTCAACGTTCGTTATGACCTAGAGATCATCTCTCTCGATTACTTACTCGAAGCTGAGGCACTCCCCTACAATATCATGCGAAGCGGTGCATCTTATAAAGATATTGTCAATGCTCAATTTACCGACCTTTCTTCACTTACAGGGACCTTTATTGATGGACGTGACAACGCCACCTACAAAACGATAAAAATTGGAACTCAGACTTGGATGGCCGATAATTTAAATTACTCAGGCCCTACTATCGAACATGAAAAGACATTTACTATAGGGCACTGCTATGGCTCAACCGACCCAAAAGTCACTACAAACTGCGATACATACGGAAGACTCTATAATTGGGCTGAGGCAATGGAACTTACCAATCAATACCTAGACGACAACTACATTACCACAGACAACCGCAACGGCATATGCCCTGAAGACTGGCACCTCCCTACCGCATCGGAATATGAAACCCTCGAACAGTATGCCACCAACTATTTTGGCGACACGGCAACCAACAGTATTATTACTGCAAGTTTAAAGTCCACATCCTCACTTTGGAATAATCAACCTGGAAGCGACCTCTTTGGCTTCGGTGCACTCCCTGGAGGCATGCAGACCACCAATGGTACCTCAGCAGAACTTAACGTTACCGCCTATCATTGGAGCGCTACAAACAGAGCACCCAACAAAGCGACCATGGTGAAACTCGACATAAATTCAACTGGAGTAGTCCAACTCGATTACCTTAAATCCAACAAAGGCTCTGTCAGATGTATACTAACAGAGTAGGAAATGAAAGGCCACGTTAAATGATTTAACGAGAAAGCAACTTATTCAACAGCTTTTTCTGTCCAAGCTTTTCAAGACTCCGCTGGATCCATTTACGCTCTTCTTTTTTATACCAAAAGAAAAACCGTTTCTGATCTTTTTTCTCATCAGATGACACCGCTCTATAAACAGGCTCCAAGGTATAAGGGTGATACCCTGAGTAGTAGATCACTGTAGCAACGGTCATTGGAGTCGGCGTAAAATCCTGCACTTGCTCCAATTTATACCCAAGCTCTTTTGTCTTGAGCGCAAGGTCAGCCATATCTAATAACTGTGACCCAGGGTGACTCGAAATAAAATATGGAATAAGTTGCTGGTTCAGCCCCGCCTTCTCACAAATAGCATCAAACTTTTTGCTAAACTTTTTAAAAAGCTCGAAACTCGGTTTTCTCATAAGCGTCAACACATCATCAGAGGTGTGTTCAGGGGCAACCTTAAGCCTTCCTGAGACATGATGCGTTATCACATCCTCCATATACTTGCTTAACCCTTTTTGAGCATCAACACCTTTATTGTCTGTAACAAAAAGGTCGTAACGTATACCACTTGTCACAAAAGCTTTTTTAATATCTGGATGCTTTCTTACTTTACTATAGAGATCTACCAATGGGTTGTGATCGATATCAAGATTACTGCATACTTTAGGAAAGACACACGATGGTTTTGCACAGGTATCACAAATATCTTGCTTGATACCTTTCATCTTGTACATATTCGCACTCGGACCACCAAGGTCTGATATATACCCCTTAAAGTCATCCATCTCTGTAACAGCAGTGACCTCTTTCAATATTGATTTTTCTGATCGACTCGCTATCATCTTACCTTGATGCGCAGAGATCGTACAAAAACTACAGCCACCAAAGCAGCCCCTATGCATATTGACCGAGTGTTTGATCATCTCGAAAGCAGGAATAACACCACGCTTTCGATATTTAGGATGAGGTAATCGAGTATACGGTAGATCAAAAGAACGATCAATCTCTTTTTCATTCATTGTTTTATAAGGTGGATTAATCAACAGTATCGAGGAGTCAACCTCTTGCAAAATTCGGCGTGCTTGCTGCTTATTCGATTCTTTCTCAACAATTTTAAAATTTGCAGCATAACTCTTTTTATTCTGAAGACACTCAGCATGTGATGCAAGCTCAACATCATCCCACCGCTTATTTTTAGGTGGTCCCGCTTCTTTATCTACTAATACCGCTGTTTGTGGAATGGTCGTGAGAGATTCAAAAGGAACCCCTTTTTTTAACAATCGGGCAATTTCTAAAATTGCATTTTCTCCCATACCATAAGAAAGAAGGTCTGCTCCTGACTCTTTTAAAATAGTAGGTTTAAGGGAGTCGGACCAGTAATCATAATGGGTAACCCGTCTCAGAGACGCTTCTATCCCCCCAAGAATTACGGGAACATCAGGATACAGTTTTTTTAAAATCTGTGAATAGGTTGCTGCAGCATAATCGGGCCTAAAGCCCGCTTCCCCGCCTGGCGTATAGGCATCATTAGAGCGTTTTCGCTTATGCGCCGTGTAATGATTCACCATCGAGTCCATACAGCCAGCCGTCACACCAAAGAAAAGGTTGGGCTGCCCCATTTTTTTAAAATCACGAAGATCATCCTGCCAGTTTGGCTGAGGTATAATACCAACAGTATAGCCTTTACTCTCGAGAAGCCTCCCTATCACTGCCGCCCCAAAGGAAGGGTGATCTACATAGGCATCACCAGAAATTAAAATTATATCAAGTGACTCCCAATTTCGAGCCTTAACCTCTTTTTGTGTGATAGGCAACCACGATTCTAACGTATATCGATGACTCATAATCCAAACTGAATAGCAAACAGATGACTACAATGTAGCAAATTTAGGAGTTAATTAACTTTTTCGCTCCAGTTAGCTTGACCTTGGACAGGGTTATTACAAACGTGCTCCCTTCGCCCGGTACCGATGTAATCCCAAGAGATCCATTATTTTTTCCCAACAACTCCCTACAAAGACGTAGTCCTATACCAGAGCCCGATTCGTTTTCGGTCCCCTGAGTCGAGAAAAAAGCGGCCCCCGAAAGTATCCCCTCTATTGCCTCAGCCTCCAAGCCCACTCCCGTGTCTGCAATAGCAATATCTACCTCAGTTTCCGAACTAAAACAACTCAAGGTAACAAGCCCACCTTTAGGCGTAAATTTAAGAGCGTTATTAATCATATTACTTAGCACTATTTTTACACTTGCCTTATCTGCAAAAATAGAATTGCTCCCACATGGCTCAATACGCACTGCAATCTCTTTTTCAGTAGCAATTTGCCTATAAGGCGCAAAACTTTCAGCCACTATTTCACCCACCCCAATACATTCCGCCTCAAGTACTCTGCTGTCTTGCTGGGCTTGAGCCCAGATTAATAAATTTTCGAGAAGCGCATAGACATTTGCAGAGTCACGATGAATTTGAATAAAAAGTTCTTTCTTCTCTGAAGCACTATACACCGAATCATTCTCACTCAAGACACCCATAATCCCAACAAGCCCACTAAAGGGGCGCTGTAAATCGTGAGCGATCACCGAGAACAACTTGTTTTTTAGAGTGTTAGATTCATCCAACTCCATTCTCTGCTTTTCAATTTTTTCTAAGGCTTGAATAAGATTTCCATTCACATTTTTTATAACACGCGACACCATATATCCAAAAAAGAGGAAAGCAGCAGCAATAACCAACCACGAAGTTATCTCGGAATGATAGTTCTCAACATCAACCGAAAAAACGTGATTTCCTATCGTCGCAAGGAGTCCAATGCCCACAATTGAAAGCACCCCTCCCCCCATACACCAGAGCGCAACGGTTCTCCTGCCAAACGCCATAGCAAGAGTCGTGGAGGTAAAAAGTAAAACCACCCCACCACCGACCAAACCAAATGACAAAAGCCCCAACACCCCACTCACAAATGTAATGGCAAGCATCAAATAGATTTTGACTATTTTTGTAAGTCTTACTCGATACACAACTGCAAATATCACCACAATCACCACACAAAGGTGAAATACCATTATATTTTTCCACCCAATCTCAATACTTCGTATTATCGATGCTGAAACTGCAAGACAGGCAACCCAAAGAAAGACTGAAAGTAATCGATCAACAAGGGCCTCTTCGCCCTTCTCTATAACTCTAAAGAGCTCCACTATACTTACGCCCCCAATATTTTGTATCAAGTGAATGCGGGAGCAACACAGAAAATACACTCCCCTCCCCTGGCTCACTAGTGACTGATAGTGAGCCCTCTATTTTTGCAACAAGATCATAACAAATCCCAAGCCCAATCCCCACACCCTTTTCATTATCTGTCCCGCGCGTAGTTGTATGCATCTCTTGATCAAAGAGCTTCTCAATATAATCTGCCTCCATGCCAACCCCTGTATCGGCGACACGAAGCTCAACCCCTTTATCCACTTCATGACACGAAATCTTAATAACACCATCATATGGGGTAAATTTAATGGCATTATTAATCAAATTACTCAGCACTATACGGATTGTTGGCTCATCGACAAAAAGAACTGTCTCATCGAGTAAAAACCGCTGTATTACTACCCCTTTTTTCTCGGCTATTGTCAAATAAGGCGCAACGGCATGAGCAACTAATCGCTGCACTCGTACGCTCCCTTTATTTGATTGTCCCTCACCCAACTCTGAACGGGCCCATATTAAGAGATTATCTAATAACCCATAGACATTTTGCGTATCATTAAAAATTTTCTCAAGTAAGACCCCTTTCCGCTCATCACTCATCGACCCTTTTCCGTTATGAAAGAGCTGCATTAACCCTAAGAGGCTATTAAAGGGGCGCTTCATATCATGCCCTATTACCGCAAAAACCTTATTTTTTGCGGCATTAAGCTTCTCCAACTCGACCTTCTGCTGATTTACTACAAGGAGGTGTTTATAGATCATATCATTCATTGTACGGATAATTAACAGTGCTATTATGCCCCAAATGAGAAGAGAGGTCCCCGAGGAAACCCAAGTAGACAAACTTTTACTATACACTCCACTATCAACACTAAAAGTGTAGGCCCCAGTGCTCACGAAATACCCGAGTCCATAATAGAGCGCCACCGCAGTCCCTAAAAACACCCAACTCAGCACTACTCTATTAAATGCAGAGGCAATAATAACCAGAAAAATAAATACCATCGACACATCTGACACTATCCCAAACGTAAATAGCCCGGTTATTCCTGCTAGGGATATCAAAAAAAATGAGATTGTGATTTTTAGGGAAAGGCTCACTGTATTTCTAAAAAAGGTAACCCCCCAAACAACCACAACAAGCCCAAGATGAACCCCCATGACAGGCTGCCACCCAATATCAGGAATCCGCCCTAATGACGCGATCAACACGAAGACAAATATTCCCGATGCTATTATAAAAATTTTATTAACGAGCTTATTTCGCTCATTTTGGATTTTTTGATCAAAAAAGTACATTTTACACCAAGTCACGACACAAGCACTCACAAATTGTGAGCGAAATCATAGCCAGTATATCACTTTTCAGTCGATAAAGCCACCACTTTTAAGGTATCTTTAAAACAACTAAACCATTGTATTTGCAAAGTTAAAAATGTAATATGGACACCGACCTCCAAATTATCGCCTCAATTCGTGTAAACATACAATTTACAATTTGCTATGAACCTTTTTTGAGTATAATTTAACTAAACAATAGAAAACAGTGGTTTTTTAACAAATCATTAAAGGATACCCCCCTATGATAAGAATACCAAAAAAACTTACACTGATGCTCGCCATTATGGGCATCTTTACACTTATCGGATGTCTCTCCGATAACAAAGATTATTTCGACATGGAGCTCCCAGCAGATGCTGAAGTAACTCCTAAATCTCTCGAGTCAACAGGCGCAGCCTGTTCAGATGGAGTTGACAATGACGAAGATGGTAAAATAGATTGTGACGACATGGACTGCCTTGGGAAATCAGGTTGTTTCGTAGAGCTCAGCTGTACCGATGGCATCGACAACGATAACAATGGTAAAACAGACTGTAGCGATGAATTTTGTGAATTCCAAGCAGACTGTCAAGACGGTGGTGAGAACACCCAAGACAAATGCAAAGATGGGGTCGACAATGATGAAAATGGAAAAATTGACTGTTTAGATCAAGGCTGCCTTGATTTTGTTTTTTGTCAAGAGCCTACCGAAGACACTGATGCACAATGTAAAGACGGCATTGACAATGATGAAGATGGATACACCGACTGTGACGATGAAAAATGTACAGTCTTCCCGAGCTGTGAAGATGATGTTGAAAACACCTACACACTCTGTACTGACCAAGTCGACAATGATGGCGATGGCGACAATGACTGCGCAGACAAAGATTGTAAAGTATTCGTAATCTGTAACGTTGCAGAAAACGAACCTGAAACATGTCTTGATGGCGTGGATAATGACGGCGATACAATGATTGACTGTGAAGATAACGAATGTGAACTTTTTGATTTTTGTAACGAGGCCGACCCAGCAACATGTAAGGATGGCATTGACAATGATGACGATGGCAAAACTGACTGTGAAGATGATGGCTGTGCATTCCATGATTTTTGTGCAGAAAACACTGTAGCTCTTTGTACAGATGGCATTGATAATGACGTAGATGGACTTGAAGACTGTGATGATGACCAGTGCCTCGTATTTGCTGAGTGCTCAGAATCAAAATTCGACATTTGTGCTGACGGCCTTGATAATGACGGTGATGGCTTTATTGACTGTGAAGATGATGAGTGCCGCCTTTTTGATTTTTGTGCAGAGAGCAAACTAAAATATTGTGTAGACGGACTTGACAATGACCTTGATGGCGCAGCTGACTGTGAAGACTCTGACTGTCGTGCATTTGATATTTGTGCCGAAAACAGCTTAAACACTTGTACTGACGGAATTGATAATGACTTAGACGGCGTTAAGGATTGTAAAGATGTAGATTGCTGGGCGATCCCTGGCACTAATTGCGGTGAGCTCAGTGCGGCAATGTGTGATGACGACATAGACAATGATGGCGACGGCGTTAAGGACTGTGATGACAGCGACTGCTCAGTATTTACTGACCTCTGTCCATTTAAAGGCCCGTCTGACGGACCTAGCCTAGGTGGCAGTGATGGCGAGGGCGGCACTGGGAGCGGTGGCAAAGGAACCGGTGGTGGCGCAGGCGTGACCGCAACTTGTGAAGGCGAAACTCTTGTACTTAACCGTTTTGAAAAATTTACTATGACTATTTATGACCATGATCAAGGTACTGACTTTGGCGCATCAATGGGAGCCGATTTCCTTAGACAAGGCATGGTAACCAACAAACTTGTTGATGGTAGACCTGAGTATAAAGCCAATCTACATACTAATAAAAATATTGCAAAATGGTGGTCTGAAGATTATGCAAAATCAAAAACCACCGTTGATCTTGCATTTGCTAAAGTCGGTGAAGCAACTTACACCTATAGTGATACTGACTTTTTTCCACTTGATGGTAAAGATGCAACTGAAGGCGACGCTGGTCTCAACTACTACTTTGCCGGACATCTACAATGGGAGTTTATCTATGATGGCCAAAAAAATCAATTCTTTAGCTTCTCTGGCGATGATGATGTATTTGTTTATTTAAATGATAACCTTGTACTTGATATTGGAGGAGTTCACACCCCAATTGAAGACAACTTTATTCTTGATAAAGAACTTGATAAACTCGGAATTGGTGAGGGAGAAACGATCACTCTTGACTTCTTTATTGCAGAACGTCAAAAATCTGGATCACAAGCTATTATTGAAATTACAATTCCTTGTATTGTTAAATAGTATTGTTACACAAATAGAATATTAACACAGTATCCGTTCAACAACAGTTGGGCGGATACTTTTAAAATGGGGCGTTACATTGTTGAACACACAGCAATTAACAAAAACGGGAGCATTATGAACAACACACTAATTAAAGCGATACCCTTTTGTATTGGGATTTTTATTATCATGGGATGTTTTGGGGAGGAAACAACCGCCACTAACCCTTCACTCTCATCAAATGAAACTTCCGAAAATACAGAGGAGTCATCTACAACTGATGACAGTTCTATAATAAGTGACGAATCATCAGAAGAACCTATAAATCAAAGTTCTACAGTTGACCCTGTCTCTTCAGCGGATAACAATGATAGTAGCGAATTAGACGCATCATCAACTGAAGGCGACTCATCTAAAGATGACATTTCATCAGATGAAGCCCCTATATCGTCAGAAAATGTGACTAACGCCCTTAAAGATGATGACGGTAACTGCATATCGTATAAAGAGAAAATATGTTTTCAGGAACTAAAACCAAACTATGATGAGAATTCAGTTATAGAAAATTATGGTGGTGAATTTCACTTTTTTGAACAAAACTTTGAAGCATATGAAACTCTTCGATGCGAGGTTTGTACTGACACAATCAGGCATACTCAAGCAACGCTCACTTATCAAAAATATTGTAATGAATGTGAGAAACTTACAATTCAAGAGAATATTGAAGATATTATAACCTCAGTTCCAGTTCCCGAAGGAGTTTCGCCCATCTTTTCAGTCACATTTGACCTATGGGGAAATATATCTGAAGGTCATTTAACCTATGAGGGTACTCTCAGCAGCATTGACAAAGGGGAGGCTGCAAGTGTTATTCTTACTGCTATTACATTTTCAACCGAATCAGGCGATTACTTCCAAGAATTCGCCATTCAACCAGATACTACTGACGGTAAATTCTATTGGAAACAAGCAAATTCTGGATGCGACAGAGATGAATGCTTCGAATAACTTAAAACCCAACTAAAACTAAATGAATTTCTAAAAAAGCATCCACCAGCACAGCCGGTGGATGCTTTTTTGATTGTGGTGCCATCTAAGACAGGCTTTGGCCTCAAATCTAATTCCTATTCTTCAAAAATTTATTGAACTATTTTTAATATTTTATCACTAATATATTAATTAGAGTGGGTTTCCACGCATCATGAGAGAATATTATGAATCACCAACTGATTAAGACCATTCCCCTTTGTATCGGGTTTTTAATTATCATGGGATGTTTTGGGGAGGCCACTTCCATTGCATCATCACCCTCAACATCATCCAGTGAAACGTCTAAAAATACAGAGGAGCCATCTACAACGGCAGTCTCATCTGAAGAAATAACAGAACAGAGCTCAACAATTGCCCCTGCATCATCAGACGACGACAATGAAAGCAGTGAAGTAGACGAACCATCGTCTGAATACAAACCATCTAAAAATGAAAGTTCATCAGATACAGAACCAACATCCTCTTCATCTTCAAAAAAAATAACGAACGCCCTTATGGACGATGATGGTAACTGTATATCATATAAAGAGAAAATATGTTTTCAAGAAGTAAAGCCAAATTACAATGAGAATTCAGTAGAAGAAAATTACACTGGTGAATTTCATTTTTTTGAAGAAAGCTTTAAGGCCTATGAAACACTTCGCTGCGAAATTTGTTCCGATACAATTAGACACACACAAGCCACCCTCAGATACATAAAACATTGTGAAGGTGATTATTGCGACAATAATGCCTCTAATATTGACGTCGACATAGCTGACATTATCACCTCTGTAGGAGTCCCTGAAGGCACCTCACCAATGTTTTCTTTTACATTTGATATCTGGGGAGAATTCACTGATAATCAATTAACATACGAGAAAATGATGGAACGGCGCGATGAAGGACACAATATGGCAATAAGACTCTATTCTATTACTTTATCTACTGAGTCTGGTGATTACCTCCAAGAATTCTCCATTGAGCCAGATACTACAGATGGCCTCTTCTACTGGAAACAATCAAATGTCATATGCGACCTAGATGAATGCTTCGAATAACCTCTTCTTTAATGCTATTCAAACATAATTCTATCTAAATAGCCTTTTCTATTCATCAAAGATATAATGAACCATTTACACATTTTTCATCACTAACATATATTAATGAGAGTGGACTTCCACGCATCACGAGAGAACAAAATGAACAAAAAAATCATGAAAATTATGCTTGTATGCTGTACTTTTGCACTCCTTATTATCGGTTGCGATAAAGCACTCACACCCATTGATGAAACGTCACCAGCTACTAATGATATCTCTTCTTCAACAAACAATTCATCATCTTCAATACGTAGCAACTCCTCCACTGACATCCAGAGCAGTGTAACCAGTACAGATGACCAAAGCAGCAGCACCCCACCCCCCTCAAACTCATCAGGGGGGCAATCAAGTAGCGACACCCAATCATTCAATGACTCCAACTCCTCTAATGATTCTCAGTCTGTTGATGACACGCAATCAAATGCCGACAATGCCTCGTCTGCAACACCCGCAAGTTCTTCATCTGCAACAAGTGATGATAGCAGCAACTCTGTGGTATATAAAGATTGTGATACATACACTGAACGCATATGCCTACAAGAACTCAAACCCTATTATGATAAAAATGAAATACTGGAAAACTACAACGGAACTTTTCATTATTATGAACCAAATTTTGATTATTACAAACATAACTGTCAAGTTTGCGGTGATACTGTACGTTTCTCAAAAGCTATCCTAAAATATGCTATTGACAATGGTAACAATGATGACAAAAGTCTATATTCAATCGAAGCCTCTGATGTTACTGATGAACTCCCCCTTACGCAAATTATGGAAGGGGTCGATCGCATTGGGCAAATATCATTTGACTTTTGGAATGATGCTCCAGCAAAATCAAAGAACCTTGATTCTATTCAAAAATCACAAATTTTAAAAAATGCTACTGAAGGTGAAAATCCAAGACTCAGACTAGTAAATATCATTTTCACCAATGATGATGACAGCTACACAATGTCATATACAACTCTTAATACTGATACCTTAGAAGGAAAATTACATTGGAAATTTCTAAGCAGTAGCTGTGATCTAGATGAATGCTTTGAGTAAGTAACCAAAATTAATCAGCAAACTTTTATAGACAAAAAGCCTACCACTCCGGTAGGCTTTTTGTCTTTTTATAAATAATCTCAAGCTGCCTTTTCCCTATATCACCCCCAATTGATCTAGCTATAAAAAACTTTGTAAAAAAATTATAACGTACTATAATATCTAAGCCAACAATCCACCGCTCGACATAGACAATTATTAACGATGTAAAAATATCAAAATACAACAAAATCGCTACATCACAATAAATCGAACACTATAAACAATATCGTAGACAAATATTATCAATTTATTCAAGACCAGTATTTTTTTTACTTTGTCCGGGTAAAACTGAGCGTTTTGAGCCAAAAACCTAACATTGCATTACCTGAATTAAGAATTTATATTATTGTAACTGGGACACATATACTAACAAATGAGAACATTATGAATTACACCGTACATACGTTAATAGGCATTTTCTGCATTGGAACATTATTTATTGCATGTGATAAAGAACTATCACCACTTCCTGTAGAAAATAACAATTCAACAACTTCAGAAAACTCATCTGAATCAGAACAGAGTCAACCCAATGGGAACTCATCAATAGAAGAAGGTGTATCTTCTATAATTTCATCATCCTCTTCTGTTAGTTCACCAAATTACCCTTCTAGTTCTTCAAAACTTACAGATCAAAATAGCTCTAGCTCAATGACATCATCAGATGATGAATCAAGCTCTACAAATGAATCATCGTCTGAAGCTACTCCACCATCTTCATCTTCTTCGGAGAAACCAGAAGAAACAAAGTGCACAGAGTATGAAGAAATTACCTGCTTACAAGAACTAAGACCCTATTACGACAAAAATACAGTACAGACTAACTATGAAGATGGTGAATTTTATTTTTTCGAAGTTGGATTTGATACCATAAAAAAATACAATTGTCAAATTTGTAGCGACACTATTACACACTCAAAAGTTGAGATTAAATTTATAGAAGATTGTGATTTAGATAACCAATGGTGTATTGACACAAGATCTAAAACAATCAACAAGAACCTAGATGAGATTTCAACGAGTATGGAAGTGCCCGAAGGATTTGACCCACAATTTTATTTAACCTTTAATTATTTATCGAAAGTCTCCAAGTCAGACTATTCATTTGAAGCAGATTTGGCTAATATCACTAGAGGCACAAGACCATTTGTACAATTTTATTCTATTACCTTTACTGATGAGACTGGAGGCTACATACAAAGATTTAGTATAGAAGATGAAGGCATTGTAGATAGCCACCACTATTGGAAAGAAAAAGGGTCTACTTGTGATATAGATGAATGCTTTAATTAATTCTCATTGTACTCAATCTTGAAACCAGATGACTTATAATAAAAGCCTCACTTCAATTTGAAGTGAGGCTTTTATTATCTCTATCAGTATAACATTGTCAGTATCGTTCTTACTCAATCAACTCACAATGTTTCTCATCACCATTCAGATCAGTGCTCCATCTATAACTTTTTATATCCGAGAAGGGCACAGCAACTAATTACCGAACTCTGAAAAGCTTTTCACTAATCACACTCAAAAAGAATATGCATCTATTCTTCAGCAACCGCTTCACACAGTCTATCAGTTTCATTTAAATCGATACACCATTTATCAACTTTATGGCCAATATAAATATTCCTAACAGTGCATGCTGTACTTAACTCAAAAAAGGTTACCACTCTCGTTGCATGCCCATCGGCAAATATATCCGCCATAGGGATACTGATTTCTTCCCAGGTATTCGTATGCATATATTTATATTCGGTTAACTTAGTATTCCATGCGCGGGCCGTGCCACTCGGCGCTCTATATCGACCCCAATATTCAACACCAATATCATTACATTTAATTTCAAAAGAAAGGATACCATCCATCCAATAGGTTAAATCAGTTTCGCCAGCCAGTATTCCATTACCTGAATTAGGCTCAACTACAAATTTCCCACCTACCCACACACCATCATAGGGCGCTTCAGATGCAAAATCAACACTATCACTATTATAACTATCTTTATCAATAATCAGCATACTATCATTCACCACATAATACTGCTCACACACCGCCAAACCATCACAACCCGTATCATCACAATCCGTTGCACCATCATCATCGTTATCAACACCGTCACTACACTGTTCGGGAGTACTCTCTTTAATAGCACATATATCAAAACACTGTGGGTCTGCACAATCAATCAGTTTATCGCCATCATTATCAATATTATCGGTACATTTATCGACTGTATTTTCATCCTTAAGTTTACACACGTCAAAGCCACTACAATTCAAGGTATCGAGGCAATCGATAAATTCATTCCCATCATTGTCCAAACCATCGTCACACTTAGCGGCCGTGTTTTCAAACTCTGCACAAATTACGAGCTCTCCACAGCTACTATCCTCACAATCTATTTTGCCATCACTATCGTTGTCCTCTCCATCACTACACTGCTCTGTACTTGCTTCGATTTCACTACACACCTCTAGTCCTTTACAATCTGAGTCCAGACAATCGATAAGTGAATCACTATCATTATCCTTTCCATCATTACAAAGGAGCACAGTGTTTTCACTTGGGTTACACACCTCTAAAACCGAACAATCAGGGTCAGCGCAATCAATTTTATTATCACCATCATTATCATGATTATCAACACACAACTGGTAGGTATTCTCGTACTTCCCTGCACAAACAGGAAACCCAGAACAATCTTCGATATCATCACAATCAGTCGCCCCATCACCATCATTGTCTAGGCCATCGGCACATTTAGAAGATGTATTTTCATACCCTTTACATACCTCGAGTTCGCCACAGCTATTATCATCACAGTCTATTTTTTTATCTGAATCATTATCAATACCATCGCTACACATTGTGGGATTGTTTTCACTTTCACTACACACCGGTAAATCGAAACAATTCGGGTCCAAGCAATCTGTTAAATCATTTTTATCGTTATCAAACTCATCTGAACAGAGCTCATTGGTATTCTCTTGAGAGTTACACACCTTAAATACTTGGCACTGACTATCAAAGCAATCGATAAAGCCATCTCTATCATTATCAACACCATCAGTACAAAGAGTTGGTGTTGCTTCGTAATCGCCACACAATGGATTTACCCCAAAGCATTGAGGGTCATCACAGTCAACGAGTGAGTCTCCATCATTATCACTCATATCTGAACAGAGCTCCAAAGTTATTTCACCGCAAAAACCGTTATCATAACAGTCTTTGTCATTACAATCCAGATACCCATCATCATCGTTATCTACTGAGTCTTTGCACATTTCAAGGGAGTTTTCAAAACTGCAGGCCCCTTCGACAACGAGACAGCTGGGATCATTACAATCGATCAACCCATCGTCATCGTTGTCTCTATTATCCTGACATTTCTCAATGGTATTTTCGAAAACAGTAATGTCTGGGTCTTCATTTAAATCAAGGTTATCAGAATTAAATTGATCAGTGCATGAAACCAACAAGAGAAGTTCCAAAAGAAAAAGAGTGATTTTAAACATAATTGCCCCCAAATATGTATATCGTGGATTTATACTACCACTTGTGTGTGTGTTAATCCATTATAATATACCTTAAAAAGGGGGATTCACTTTTTGAGCAAATGCTTATTTTACACGAATCAGGAGGGAAGTGTTTCAAAAGTGTGCATAAAAAAAGCTCAACGGTTTAACTGTTGAGCTCAATCTGTATGATTTTTTAGATTAATGGCGTATCGCTAACAAAATGGAATAATTGTTAAACATCAAATACAAATCCATTTTTAACTAGTGCTCGATACTTTTTGATATCGAAACTATACAGTGCGGCAGCTCTATGCGCTACCCCTTGTTGCTTCTCCCCCAAATCGACCAAAAAGTCTTTTTTGAGAATCTTCTTGAGGAAATTACGTTTGTCGAGTTTTTTGTCCAATATAGCTTCATACATCGTATGAAGCTCTGTAAGGGTGAATTTCTTCGGAAGCAACTCAAAGCCTATTGGGACATAGTTAACCTTGTGTTTGAGGGTCTCAAGGGCTTTTTTGACAACATCCTTATGGTCAAAGACCATCTTTGGCACACGCTTCACCTTGTGCCATCTAATCTCCTCGACAACTCGTCCTTTTTTAAGGTCAAAGTGCTCAGGATTAATTAAGGCAAAATGGGCAATAGTAATAACACGATCATCCTCCACCCGATTAGCCTCACCAAAAACATGGAATTGTTCCAAGTAGACACCTTTCACACCAGTAAGCTCTTCAAGTACTCTATTAGCGGCGCTGTCCATATCCTCTTTTGGAAGCACATAGCCCCCTGGGATTGCCCAATAGCGTTTATCAGTAGACTCAACCCGTTGAATACAGAGGACGTGTAACTCCCCATCTTTTACCCCGAATAGAACAAAATCGAGCGATACGTTTGCCAAAAATCCGTTAGGGTTTACCATTGTCATGTGTTGTGCCTTTAGATGACTCTCATTATTTCATAAATGTACATATTACAGTTATCTGGTCAAGTCGAGAAATACGTGCTCTTTATCAGGGCAAATAGACTCTAAATTATCTATAACTAGTTTTAATATACAAATATTGGAAGCTGAGGAAGAGTATTTTGGATACTCTTTTGAAGTGCCATAAGAGTATCATTCTCAACACCACCACAATAAGATTCAGTGGTTTGTCGTGCTACAGAATAGAGTTGAACACCTTTTACATTAGTACTGCCACTCTCTACAATCTTCTGTAACTGGGCTATGTATGCCTCGGTTTCTGCCTCATCAAAGGTCTTACCTTTTACCGAACAGATCATTGTCTGTACCTGAATAGGTATATGACGTGCAGTATCCGCAATGGTTTGCACGACACTGTCGAGAGAAAAAGATGAACGGTCAACAATATCGAACCACTCTTGAGTGCCCGCATCGAGCTTGGTCCAGAGCTCCCCATCAGTAGCAGTCAAATAACCCACGCCCTCTTTTACTGACGCTCTTGTCAGCATTGTTGCATTGGTTATGAGCACTAATTTAATATTGAGGTCGGTATGAGTTTGTTGTATTTTAGCAACCATCTTACACACGTCTAAAAACTCAGGACGAGTTGTTGCTTCACCATCGCCAGAGATGGAGATATCTTTGAGAACTTTTTTATCAGCGGGTATATTTTTAAACGCCCCAAAACTCCCCAGTTCACCTGAGCGATATTCCTGGATAATTTGGGTCAATTCTTTATGAAGTAATTCTAAGGAAAACTGCGGTTGTTCATCAGAGTCAGTTCGATCTACCTGACAATAGACACAGCTGTAATTACATTTTTTATTAATATTGAGGTTCACCCCAATAGATATCCCCCCTGCTCTGCGAGAGACAACAGGGTAGACATAGGTATTGTTCTCGAATCGACGAGAGTGATCGGCGTATGCTGAATTGAGATCTGAATTAGCCATAGGAACTCTCTGAAATACTGTGCATGTATCACCAAGTATTACTACTCAATGATACATACCCAATAGTTATTCTATTTCGCCACCCTGCTTCGCTATCTGCTTTCTCTTATTTTCATCTAAATAGAGTTTACGGACACGAAGGGCTTCTGGAGTGATCTCTACCACTTCATCAGGATTGATAAAAGTTACACACTCTTCGAGAGACATTTTTTTGTATGGAGAAACAGTCGTTGCATCATCAGCTCCTGAAGAGCGAATATTAGTCTGCTGTTTACCTCTGGTACAGTTCACAATAATGTCGGTGTCTTTATTGTGTTCACCAACAATCATACCTGGATATACTTCAGTTCCCGGAGGAAGAATCATCACACCACGGTCTTCAAGTTTCCACAGTGCATAGGCAGTAGTATCACCTGCTTCTTTCGCAATAAGAACACCATTTTTACGTGACTGAATTTCACCTTTATATGGTTCATAGCCTCTAAAAATAGATTGGCTAATTGCATACCCTTTTGAGAGAGAGAGAAGAATAGGGCGAACGCCAATAAGTGCACGTGACGGAATTGCATACTCTACATGAACCGAATCACCTTCGTGATGCATATCAAGCATTTCACCTTTACGTTTACCCAGTTCATCAATAATTGATCCACTGAATTCATTTGGCACTTCAACGCTGAATGTTTCTATTGGTTCGAGAGTTTTGCCACCTTCTTTATGGAAAATTACTTTCGGTGCTCCAACCGAGAACTCATAGAGTTCACGACGCATATTCTCAATAAGAATAGTAAGGTGTAGTACACCACGTCCCGCTACAATGAAAGTACCTGGAAGAGGACTTTTTTCTATTTTAAGAGCAGGGTCAGCCATTTGAGCACGCATAAGACGAGCCTCTAGGTGATTACCTGTCAAGAATTTACCACCAAACTGACCACAGAGTGGAGAATCATTAATACTAAAGTTCATAGAAAGTGTTGGTGGATCAATTGCAATACGCTCATACGCTTTTGGACGATCTGCATGAGAAAGTGTATCTCCAATATCAAATTCCGAAACACCTGCGAGAGATACAATATCTCCAAACTGTGCCATTGGTACTTCTGTAAGTTCAATACCTTCGTAACGCATGATTTTTTGGAGACGAATTTTTTTGAACGTTCCATCAGGGTGTGACTGATTAAGAGTCTGGCCCACTTTAAGACTTCCTGTCTCAAGACGACCTACAGCCAAACGACCAAGAAAATCAGAATATTGAAGTGAACTAATCTGTAAAATAGGATCAGCTTCGAGATCACCATGTGGTGCGTCAACTTCTGTAAGTATCATATCCAAGAGCGGTACAAGGTCACTATCTGCATCGGGCATCTCTTTACGGCAAGTACCAGCACGACCACACGCAAACATGTATGGGAAGTTCAACTGCTCTTCATTTGCATCAAGATCACAAAATAGATCAAATACTTTATCAAGTGCACCTTGAGGGTCACATCCATCACGGTCGATTTTATTGATCACTACAATAGGCTTAAGACCACGAGCAAGTGCTTTTTTTGTCACAAAGCGAGTCTGAGCCATTGGGCCGTCCCACGCATCAACAATAAGGAGAACCCCATCAACAGTTCCAAGTACACGTTCTACCTGACCACCAAAGTCGGCGTGACCCGGGGTATCTACGATATTGATTCGTGTACCTTTAAAATTAATAGATGCTTGAGCAGATAAGATGGTAATACCACGCTCTTTTTCGATATCATCACTATCGAGTGCACGCTCTTCGGTTTCCTGATGTTCTCGGTATGCGCCCCCTTGTTTAAGGAGCCCATCTACGAGTGTCGTCTTCCCGTGGTCAACGTGTGCAATAATTGCGATATTTCTTAATTCTGTAGTACTCATCTCAACCTGATATTCTATATATTTCGCCCAAATTTAGTTAAAATGATCTCCAATAGAGAGCAATCAACCTTAATTAAACCAGAATTGCTATTTTAAAGCCTATATGAGACAGCAAACACTAAAAATTCTCCATTTATGTATCCTTGGATTTCTATTCCAACCGCTTTTAATTTTTGCGGCGACAGTAGAAGACTTGAATCCCAATGACCTATTGAAAGAACAATTAATAGAGCTAAACAGCGGATTACCCCCTGAAGCATCACACTACTTTTTTGTCGACCACTATTTTACTCCAAGTGCACAATCAATCCCTCTTACTACACCCTATGGAGAAATCAATGGCTTCCCTTTTAAACAGCAGCTCGGTGCCGCCGTACTTGACACCATTAAAAAGCGTTCATGGCATATGGGTTTCAACTATCTCTATACACGAAGAGGGTGGTCTAAAAAGGATTTCTTAATCTACCCTGAGTATGAAAACCACACCGAGGCCTATTCAAGCCATATGTTTGGCCTTATCTATGCCCGGAGCAAACAGCATTTTCTCTTTAACACAGGTGCTGTGTACCAAAACAATTTAGAAAAATCTCAAACCATACAAAAGCACCACCCGAGTCGTTTTCTTGGCTATTCCAGCATTCACTTTCAGGGCGCCTATGCAACGTGCGCCTACCGTACCTCAATTGAACAATGCCATGTAGAGATTCAACTTCACGAACGCCTCTTTCGCGGTACAGGCTTTCATCAATACCTCCCCGACCTCTCGTTCTCTTATGAGAAAAAAAGTACTCCATCATTTCTCTACTCTCTTGAGCAACATCTTTACGATAACAAACTGTATGCAACCTTGAGTGCAACCCACAATGACCCATGGTTTTCATCAGGGCTTCTCACTTGGTATTTTGACAAAGGGCGTTTTTTAAAAGCTGAGTTCTCTTCGTATTTAGACTCAAATGAAAAACTGCAACTCGGCGGTGAACTCTCTATTCTTTTTGCACGCCTTGCATACAACCACCCTAAAGAGTACCACTCATTTATGGGGGCAACACAACGATTTGCCTTTGAACTGGTCTTTCACCTCTCATCGATTAATGGACCTGTTGCGCCTCGTGCTGTTGGCCAAAGTGAAATGACCCAAACGACAATCGAGAAGCAATAACCTATGAAAAAAATGTTTGTTCTTGCCCTGCTCTCTCTTTCGCTTATGCAGTGCGTTATGCACTACCTTAATGAGTCGAAAGCCCGGATCCAACTTCTTAATGGTTCTCCCTATTCTATTACCAATTTGAACATCATTGCTGTTGATCAGTCAGCTGAACCTATTGTACTTATTAACGATACCATCCAACCTGACAGCATCTCTTGGGTGGCTCAAACAGATTTCACTGGTACTTTTAACCTCTCGCTCCACATCTTTGACACCCTCTCCCCTCGCACTGTCGATACCACTCTTATTTTTTATAGCAGAGAGCTCTCCGCAGAATCAATTCGTTTTCTGTTCACTTGGGATAGTATTCCACAGCTAACCGTGCAGTAGCACCAATCATTTATTACTTTTGAGCCTATGGAAGAGAGATACCTTGGAATAGATTTTGGAGAGCGGCGCATTGGCCTTGCAGTGGGTTATAAAGAGATGGCCATTGCATTCCCCCGCGACACCCTAGATACACAACGCGTTTCGAATATTTTCGAAGCCATTGACGCTTTTATATGCGAAGAACGCTTAGAAGCTATTGTCATTGGATACCCTGAACGGACTGATGGTAAGTTTACCGACAAAACCGTTAAAGTTGACGCATTTATTGAGAAGCTCAAAGAGTCTCTTTCAAAACCCTACCCTATTTATAAACAGAATGAAGCGTACAGTACGGTTATTGCACAAGAGAAAACCAAGCATTACTCCAAGAAGAAAAAGCAAAATCAGAAGGGTAAGATTGATAGTGCTGCAGCGGCAGTTATTCTTCAGGAATTTCTTAATACGTCACTATAGCAGTATCTATTTGCCCACAAATATCTCAGTAATACATGATCAATTTTAGATCAATTCCCCATCAATAGGACCAGACATATTCAAGTCCGAGCTTTACCATGGATTGAGCACTTGAAATTGAAGAGAGATAGCTATCCTCAACATAAGCACTAATCTCTTCATCAATGTCATCATATCCTTCTGGACTATATTCTAATACCGAAGTTGTTGAATACTTACCAAAAAGGGTTAGAGTGTGGTGTTCATTAAAAATCCAACTGAGATAAATATTACAAAAGAGTTTTGTATATCCCTGTTTATGTGAACTCGTATGTACTTTGTTATTTACTTCTACACTGTCTTCCACCGTTTCTAGCACAGAATCAATACTCAATGTGTCTTTATTCTGTTCATTCAACAAATTTAATCCTAAATGTTCATTCACATAAATGCCACCATATGTTCTGAGGTTGATTTCCTCACTAACATACCACCTAAAAGAAAGGGTTGTGTAAAGAGTTCTTTGGTCAGGATAGTACTCAATGTTTTCTGATATATTCCCTTCATAGGTATATATGGCGAGAGTATCAATAACCGAACCCAATGTATCCACTACATAATCAGTATCTTCCCATGGTGAATTCTTTGCATGAGACTTCTGATAAGAGTGATAAAGAACCCCTGGTGTTACAGACATTGACCACTTACTCCCACGAAATGATAATCGAGAATAGATTCGAGCCCCTTGCTCTTTTTGATAGTTATTATATTCACCTTGAACAAATATACCTGGAGTGAACCACCCAAGCCCTCTATAGCGATAGCCAAAAGAGAGGTCAAAAAAGTAGTTATAGTTATCACTATAAATTGCATCACTATTGCTATACTCATAACCACCACTTGGCATTACCTCAAATCCATTATAAGTAATAGAGTAGCGTGGCATAATCATCAAGCTTACACCAGTAGTAGTATCGCTATGACCCTGATCAATATCAGCGCTCAGTGAAAGTCCAAAATCATACTCAGCTCCACTCCCATACATTAGGTAATCCATATCAACCGCTAAGGAGTATGTCTGATCTATTTCTACATGATTAGTATTCCACTGCTCTCTATAAATATCAATGGTGTCACTGTCACTTGTATCAACGGAGAAAACATCATTTTTATAGACACTATTTTTACCGACTGCACTTGCGGTGATATCCAACAGAAGCATTGATTCGTTGGGGGTATATTCATCATCATTTAATGGTTGCTCTGATAGAACTGACTCTGCGCAAAGTTCAAGTGCTCGACTATTTACCTTTAGGTCATCAGAAAGCTCAAAAAGTTCGTAGTAATTCTGTAACTTCTCTCGTGCGTTACAGATGGCCTCTTGTTCAGAAGCTGATCCAACAATCTGTTCTAACAAAAGAATAGTTTCAGCAAAATTACCAGCAACCTCTTCTTCATCAGCCTTATCGAAAAGATACTGAATCGGATCATAGGTAAGAGCCCATGTAGAGCTATAGATTAAAAGAAGTAAAGCGAATGCTTGCATATATCTCATCATAGTACAAATATAGAAAAACTCTGCAGCGCAATGCGCTACAGAGTTTTGTTTTTCCCTGGGGTTTTTACTTATTTTTCAGTAGTAGGGCGCTCTTTCTTTTGTTTGCGCTCTTGATACTTAGCTTTAAGCTCTTCTTTCTGCTCATCAGTCATCTCGCGTTTCTCTTTGAGATCTTCATATTTGGCTTTAAGCTCTTCTTTCTGCTCATCGGTCATCTCACGTTTCTCTTTGAGATCTTCATATTTGGCTTTAAGCTCTTCTTTCTGCTCATCGGTCATCTCGCGTTTCTCTTTGAGACCTTCAATTTTTGATTTAAGCTCTTCTTTCTGTTCATCGGTCATCTCACGTCTCTCTTTGAGACCTTCAATTTTTGATTTAAGCTCTTCTTTTTGCTCATCGGTCATCTCACGTTTCTCTTTAAGGCCTTCAAGCTTTGTTTTGATTTCCTCTTTTTTCTCTTCAGTCGCACCTTTACGGAACTCTTTTCTTTCTTGTTTATTCTCTTTATAAAGATCTTTACGTTCTTTGCGGTTCTCTTTAATGAGATCTTTACGCTCTTCTTTGAACTCTTTTAGCGCCTCTTTAATTTCAGCTTTTTCTGCACCTGATTCACGGAGTTCTTCCAATTTGGCTTTAATTTCACCTTTAAGTGCTTTACGCTCTTCTTTATTCTCGGCATGAAGCTCTTTTCTTTCGGCTTTTTGCTCTTGACGCATTGCACGACGCTCTTCAAGTTTCGCTTTAAGTGCATCTTTCTCTTCTTCGGTCATATTTTCAAGCTTCTCTCGAAGTTGCTCACGAATTTTTTCGCCACGTTCTTTAAGTTGATCCGCTTTTTCCGCTCTCTCTTCAATTGCAGGAGAAGACACTTCATCGGTCATGTCATCTTGTGCAAAAAGTGGTGTCCCAATAAGTGCGAGTGCTGTTATAGTTAATAATAATTGCTTTTTCATGATATGCCTCTTATGTTGTCTTGTCGTTGCCTATACCTAAGTATAACGCAAAATAGATGCCAACTTTAAAATGGTGATAACAGGCTATTTAAGCCAGTTTCTATCTATAAAAGTGGTACAATCCCTCCCAGCGGGAGAATATGTTCCGAAAATAACTCAATACGATTATTTAAATTGTGATTTGTCCAGTTCAAGTCGAGTCATCACATCACGTAATACTTTGCGATCAACCCCCAAAATTGAACCAGCTAAGGTCAGGTTCCCTTTTGCCTCTTTGAGAGCCATCTCAACAACCTGCCGTTCAGCACTTTCACGGGCCTCTTTAAGAGTCATTCTTTCATGACGCTCTGTCACAGTCAACCCAAGATCCTCTTCTTGAATAGTAGTGCCATCACATTGAATAAGGGCTTTTTGTACTCTATTTTGCAATTCACGAACATTACCTGTCCAACGATGCTTCATGAGTGACTTTTCACCATTTTTACTCAATCGCACTCCTTGCATGCCATACTCTATTTGATACTTTTCTATAAGATGTTGCGCTATCAGAAGAATATCCTGACCACGCTCTCTCAGAGGTGGAAGTGTAAGCTGCATAACATTAATTCTAAAATAGAGATCTTCTCTAAATCGGTTTTCTGAAATGGCTTTTTCAAGATCGACATGAGTCGCTGAAAGAAGTCGAAATGAGACAGGAATTTCTTTGGATGACCCTACAGGGGTCACTTTCTTCTCTTGTAACACTCGAAGGAGTGTGACCTGAACATTGAGATCAAGTTCACCAATTTCATCTAAAAAGAGAGTACCGCTATCACACTCCTCAAAAATGCCCTTTTTATCTTCAATTGCGCCGGTAAAGGAGCCTTTGACATGGCCAAAAAGTTCAGATTCAATAAGGTTTGGTGGAATTGCACCACAATTCACCGCAATAAATTTTTGGTCTTTCATCTGAGAGTTATCATGAATAAAACGAGCAAGAACCTCTTTACCTGTCCCAGTCTCACCGTTAATAAGAACCGGTACGGGTTTATTTGCAACTTTCTCGGCCATGGACAAAAGGCGTTTCATTACCTCAGAAGCATAAATTATATCACCCTTACGCTCAATCCCCTTAAGCTGTTCTATAGTCTCCTGTTGCTCATTTTTAACGAATAGTTCTGTCAATAATGTCACTACCATGCGAGTAAAAATATCAAAAAGCGCTACTTCGCTTTCAGAAAACGACTCCTTACGCGCTTCACGTTGTACATAGAGATACCCATTGAGCTTATCTTGAACAGAAAATGGACTTACTAAAATACTTGTGAGCCCATGGGTGACAATTGACTGAGAGAGGTCGCTCTCATCCATTGTAGAGTCTAAGCTCCACACTATTGATGTTCCAGATTCTTGTGCCTTTTGAATAGCTGATGAACTAATGGAAAGTGCGCTCCCTTCTGGATAGTTAAATTGATTTGCCTGATCTTCACCGTCTATAAAAAGGGTGCCATGATCGGCACTTATAAAATCACATGCAAGGGAGAGAAGTTTCGGCATGGTGAGTGCCAGATTATTTTGCTGTAACACGCCTTCGATAAGTGCTGCAACAGTATTAACCATTTCGATAGAGCTCGTACTACGAAGCGACTTTTTATCAGAGGCTACAATTGCTGGGGATGCTAAGGAAAACTGATACGCTGCATCTCCATAGGAGATAAGGTCTCCCTCTTTTAGTCTTGCAGCATCCAGAGCGACACCATTAATGCAGAGCTCCTGGGACCCCAGCTTAACAATAGTGATTGTACTTTTTCCCATCTGAAATTGTAATGCAAGGGGATCGACCAATCGTGAATCAGCTTCATCAGCAGTTGCATCAGAGCCGAGGGTGAATATTGGGTTTTTTACAACAAAAAAACGTTCTCCATCCTTCTCTGTCAGTGTATAGCTAGTCATTCTGTCCCTCTGGTATTTGATTTAAATCGGATATACTATCACGTAACGTTCGTTTGATTGTATCGAGAGAGTCTTCTTTACGAGGGATATTCAGCTCTGGCATAGTACCCTTTTTGGCATTAAAGCGTTTTTCGAATTGAGATTGATCCAAACCTGTTTCTTTCTTACTCGGCTGAACAAGAGGTGCATCATTGAGATATATTAATACCCCAACACCTACTATAATGAACAGTATTGATACAACGATTAGCCGCCCAATGTTAGCAGTACTTGAATTCTGAGTACCGCCCTTAGCATGATTGATCTGTTGATTAACCTTCTGACTTATATCAATTAACTGGGAAACAATTGCGCTATTATGTGGTTCCTCCTGGACCAAGGTTTTCAAAAGTTGATGTGCATCACTATAACTACTCTTGTTCTGTAATACTGCAATCTGTTTTTGATAGCAATCAACCCTCACCTTTTGATACATAGATGTTATAGAATGTTTGAGATTTGCCCTATCACTCGCCACAACAGCAAAGTCTAACTGCCCTTGAAAATGAGCTTTCAATATTTCAAGGTGCTCTAATAATTCTTCTGTATCGTCAAAACGGATATCATTATTTGACTCTAAACTTTTTTCAAAAATGGTATGCCACCACTTTGCTACACCACTGGTATCTCGTTGGTCATTTACAATGGCATCAACAATATGTTCGAATGAGTCTTGTGAATAGAGATGACTCCCGGTGAGCATATGATAGAGGAGTGCCCCCAGAGAATAGATGTCACTTTGTACCGTAAGAGTTTTTTCTTGAATCTGCTCTGGCGATAAATAACGAGGACTCCCTTGTATTCCCGATACTGAAGTGCCAATCTTCTCGACCATTCCAAAATCTACAATGATTGGCTTTAGGGAATGGGAGATCATTATATTTCCCGGCTTGAGGTCACAGTGCAGATATCCCTGGGAGTGAAGATACTGCACCCCTTCTACAATATGAATAAAAATATCCAATGCGACAGACTCAGGCAATTTACCAATTTGAGCGAGTGAGACCCCCGGCACCTTTTCTACTACAATAAAATAAGACCCTTCTTCTTCACCAAAATCAAATACTCGTTGAATATTGGGGTGATTCAAGGGTGCAAGTACCTCCGCTTCCATCTTGAAGCGGGTATGATTGCCATGACTATTCTCTTTGAGTACGACAGTTCTATTGAGAGAATCTTGTTGTGCATCATATACGACAGACTCCGAACCTCTATAGATTGGTACCCATTGAGTAAAATCGGAACGGTGAAACGGCACTGTTATTCTTCCCCTAAGGTTAAAAGAATGAGCTCGTCGTGAGCAATTTGAACCCATTTTTGAAGGTATGGGTCACTGGGTGCAATCTCAATGCCGAGAGACCAAGTAATATATGCTTCTTCAACATCACCTTTTGCCCAGTAGTGATTCCCTAAATTAATATACGCCGAAATATACTGAGGGTGCTGATTTAATAATTCAGTAAAAAGAGCAATAGTCTGCTCACTCTTGTCCAGCTTTGAACAGGTGAGTGCTAGTATGTTTTTCACTTCGATACTCTTACTATTGAGGGCATGTGCAGCGCTTAAATACCGTTCTGCCTTACCATACTTTTTATCAGAATAGAGTCCATAACCCTTTGTATATAACACTCCAATTAAGGAGTCCCTCTTCTGAAGTGGAAGCGCTACTCGAGCTGCAATAATTGATTCTCTCACTAACCGGTCTAAATAGTATGCTTGTTTTTTAGGATGAAAAAGATAGAGTGTGCCTGATCCAATGAGTGATTCGATGTATTCTAACCGGAGTTGACCATTAAGAGGGTCACTATCCAATGCCTTTGAAAAAAGCCTTTCGGCACGGGGGTAATCTTCTATTTCTAGTGAATGACGCGCATCAGATTCAACCTTACTACATCCAAATGCAATAAGTCCCACTAGCAACAGGGGTACAATTGGCTTCAATACAATGTTACTCAGCATAGTGTACATTCGTTTCCCTATATCCCTCATTAAAAAGCTGTCAGTTTCTTTATAATCTAACAAACTATACTTAAATGAATCTGCACTGTTAACCCAATGAGCATTTTTGCGCTCTCCAATGGAGAGCTACAACGATGTAATTTGGTAATTTATTCCCATTTTTTACCACCACAGACTAACTATTATAAACTATTCTTTATAGAAACAACCAACATGGAATAAATCTCATGAAAAAATTTATTGTACCATCACTCTTCGTATTGCTGCTATCAACCTTGTCAGCCCACGCACTTATTGGTGGACTCGGTTTTCACTATGCGCCAAATCTTCTTGGTGGAGTTGATGCATCCACAGAATCAATCGCTGGTCTAAATGTAGAACGAGCAGAAGCACTCGGTATGCAAGGTATTGGTGCAAAACTTTGGATTGACATTCTTCCCATAATAGATGTAGAAGCAACGGGTAATATGCAGTTTACAGAATATGACCTTACTATAGGGAGCACATCTATTGAAGCTGAGACAGGACTTCCTCTTTTTGATGCAGCAAAACCAATGTTTGCTCTTGTAAGAGCAGACCTCACGATTACCTATCCTTTTCTTTCTATCCCTGCACTTGTTAAGTTTTATGTAGGGGGTGGTTACACACACACTTTTTCTCCAAAGCTCATTAACAAAGATTTTTTGGTTGATGTATCTAACCCAGAAGCCAACCCTTCACTCCTAAAGAATGAAGCTGAAATTGTAAGTGATGCAACTAAAGCATTTAAAGATGAAGGTTTTAACTCAGGCGTTGGCGGTCACATAATCCTTGGTGCCCGTACACAACTCCCTATCATACCTCTTGCAGCCTATCTCAATGCCAAATATCACATTGGTGGCGGCATGGATGACGGCGCAAAAAGTGGAATCACTATCGAAATCGGTGGTGGTCTCTCTCTCTAACGATTTTTAGAGACAATTTCTTAAGGGTGTTCTTTTTAGAACACCCTTTTTTTGTCTTCTGTGGTAGCTTTATCCCTCTCTGCCCCCTCAAGCAGCTATTACCGATTATTAAGGATTTATTCACTGTTTAAGGCTTAATTTTGCTAATTTTAGCCCTAATAGACTTCAAACAGAGCGTAATAGCCCTCATGATATCAGAACCAGTTTCATTAATAGAGCCGGAAAATCCACTTCCTGACCATACAATCGCCATGCTCAGTGAGCCTACGCAACAATCACTTATAGAACAGAAATGGGACGATCTTTTTCCTGTACAGAAAAAAGCAATACCATATATGCTTGCAGGTCGAGATATGCTTATCCAATCTCAGACTGGCTCTGGAAAAACAGGTGCATTTGTCATCCCCCTCGTTGAGCTTATTGTTACTGACCACAACTTCCCACAGGCCCTCATCATGGTTCCTACACGGGAGCTTGCTGTACAGGTTGAAGTAGAGGTTCAAAGAATCGGTAAAGGTCGTGGTGTTAAATCTGTCTGTATTTATGGCGGTGTCCCATACGACAAACAAGTGAAACTTCTTAAAGAAGGTGCCCATATTGTTGTTGCAACTCCTGGACGTCTTCTTGACTTGTTAGAGAAAAAAGTTTTTGACTTTCTTTCACTTCGTGACCTTATTATGGATGAAGCTGATGAGATGCTCTCTATGGGGTTTTATCCCGACATGAGAAAGCTTAAGTCTTACTTCCCTAAACAACGCTGTACCACACTCTTTTCAGCAACAATACCTAATGGTGTTAAATACCTTGCTAAAGAGTTTCAAAGCCCTAATGCCGACTTCCTCTGCTTAAGCTACGAGAAAATGTCTACGGACTTTCTTGAACATGACTACTACATTGTACCACAACTCGATAAAGATAATTTTGTTATCAAACTTCTTGAATACGAAAATCCTGAGTCGTGTATTGTTTTTTGTAATCAAAAGAAAGATGTGCACTACCTCGAACAGTACCTCGATAGCTATGGATTTACTATTGGCGCACTCAGTAGTGATGTAACCCAGAATAATCGTCAAAAAATATTAAAGCAGTTTAGAAGTCAAGAACTTAAAGTACTTATTGCAACAGATGTTGCTGCACGTGGTATTGATATTTCTCATGTGAGCCATGTTATTATTCATGATCATCCTGACAACAACGAAGTATATATTCACCGTTCTGGTAGAACTGCACGTGCGGGTAACACAGGTAAATCGATATCACTCGTAACCCAACTCGAAGAACTTGAACTACTCAAAACTGAAAAACAGTTTGGCCTTAACTTTATCAAAAAGGATATTGCTGTTCTTGAAGAGCTTGAAGGTCGCGTAAGAGAACGTGTAAGAAATTTTCTTGCATCAGAGAAACGTTCAATACGTCAAAGTCAGAAAAAACGCCTTGGCCGCTACCTCCCCCTTATTGAAGAAATGCTTCAAAACGAAGATGAGAAAGAGGTACTTGCGTATCTCCTTGATACTTTTTATTGGAAGAGAGTAAACAACAAAGATTAGTATGATACGTATTAAAAATAAATTAGAAATTGAACGCATTAGAGAAGCAAGTCACCTTGCAGCAAAAACACTCTACCTCGCAGGAAAAATGGCCCTTCCGGGTACACGACTCCTCGACATTGATGCGTTTGTACACGACTATACCATTGAGAATGATGCAATTCCTGCTCCCTTAAACTATCACGGATTTCCAAAATCAGTGTGTCTTTCGGTAAATGATTGCGTCACTCATGGAATCCCTAGTGATTACGTGTTACAGGATGGTGACATCGTCAATATTGATGTCACTTCTATTCTCAACGGGTATCACGGAGACACCTCAAAGACCTACTTGGTTGGCGATGTTACCGATGAAACTCGTGATTTAGTCAAAGCTGCACATACTGCAATGTGGGAAGGAATTAACGCGGTTAAAGAGCGCGCTCATTTCGGAGATATTGGTACTGCAATCCAAGGATATTGCGATGGACTTGGATACAGTGTTGTACGTGATTACTGTGGCCACGGTATCGGTCGCCAATTTCACGAAGACCCTCTTGTACTGCACTATCACTCTCGTCAGAAGAGCCCCAAAATTCAAAAGGGTATGGTTTTTACCATTGAGCCAATGATCAATATTGGAGGCTTTAAGGTCAAAACCCTTGAAGATGGTTGGACAGTTCTCACGGCAGACGGATCACTCTCAGCACAGTTTGAACATACGTTGGTTCTGACAGACAATGGGGTTGAAGTACTTACTGATGTCGCTTTTGACGATGCATAACATAACAAACCAGAGCGAACAATCTCTTGCCCTTAACCGTGCAGAAGAAGAGATGAAAAAGAGCAATAGCTTAAGCCCTGAGTCTGCAGAAGTGCTCCTCATGGATGCTATACTTCGGAAGAAATCTCGTCAGGAGCAAAATTATAGTTAATCAAGATATAGAAAAACGCGTGTTGATAATCCTCCCCAATAATCCGGGAGATGTCATCATGGCTTTATATCTTATTGACTCACTCAGACGATACCACCCAGAATACACACTTGATTACCTTATTGATGCCGAGTGTAAAGACCTTGTGGAACACCATCCTCACATAGATCGATGTCATGTTCTTCCTCGAGCGTCAATTCAAAAACATACTGAAAACAATGATTATAGTCGTGCCTATGGATTATTAAGAGAATCTTTAAGCCAACTTCTCTCTACCCATTACCTGCTCTCTCTCAACCTCTTTCAGGATGATTACTCAGCCATACTTCAAAGCATGATTATCGCCGACACTAAAAAGGGGAAGTGCCTTGGCCCCTTTGGTGAATTTATTATCCCTGACAATTGGAGCCGCTACCTCTATGCAATACCAGCCAATAGAAAAGCTAACAGACTCCACGCTATAGATATCTATCACAGAATTGCAGGAATACACAATTACTCTCGCCCCAATGCATCACTTCCCCCTTGTGCTGTTCCAAAACAACTACTCAGCGCTCTCCCTCAGAACTATATTGCAATACAACAAGGATCGGCATGGAGTGGCAAAAAATGGCCACTCTCCTACTGGACAGAGTCAATTAATAATATTATAGACAATAGCAATGATCATATCGTCTTGATTGGCGCACCACAAGAATTTGAACAAAACGAGAAACTCCGTGCCATTGCCCCTGGCCGCATATTTAATAAAACAGGCTCAACATCACTCGTGGAATTGTCTAAAGTACTGAGCAATGCCCGTCTTCTCATTACAGGAGACACCTTTGCCATGCATATGGCAACCGCTGTTTCATGCCCTGTCATTGCGCTCTTTGGCCCGAGTAACCCTATTGAGACCGGCCCTTATGGATTACACCATTTTGTAGTGCAATCCAATCACCCGACACAAAATGATTTTGACCTCAAAGCCGAAGCACACCAAGGTCTCTCTGCTATTAAACCAGCGACTATAGCAAGCCTTGCACTCTCTACTATCCCTTTAGAAAACTCACTATCAGAGACCTTTTGGAATGAATCACAGAGCTATCAGTTTTTGGTTAATAGTGACGCAAGTAGCCACTCAATTGTTGCATCCCTGAGCATTACCCCGGACATTACCGATGTACCTATCAAAGATGTTGTACCAATACTCACTGTAATTGAGCAAAAGCTCACGGGGTATCTTGGATCTATTCCAACACCAGCACAGAGTGCAGAGCTTGCTCAACTCGACACATCACTGCATCAATACACACAGAACAATCTCTCTTTTGAATACTATCGCATTACCTTAAATAGCATACCAGTTAATTCTATTGATACCTATCTCAATCAACGACTTGAAATAACCAGGTATTTTCTAAAAGAACTCGGGCAGTAACGTCCAAATGGTAGCCATCTATACTGTATCTTACCACATCAGAAAGTCACCCTACGCAACAGTTTGACAACAGTTTAACTTTCTTTGTATTGACTACATTATGATAAGGAATTATTATAATCATAGTAATAGCCTGGAGGAATCGTTGAAACACTTTATAACCATCATATCCTGTTGCATATTTATACTCAACGCAAACGAACCAGTAGATGACTTGGAAATCTTGATGGAGATGTCTTTTGAAGAGCTTCTCAATCAAACTATTGTCGTAGCATCAAAAAAAGCTGAACCTGTTTCTGACGCATCGGGATCGGTAACGGTATACTCCAGAAAGGCCATGGATGCCATGGGTATTTACACACTTAAAGACCTTGCTGAAGTGACTCCTGGATATTCACTCAATGTTACCTCAGACAATGATGTCTGGCTAGAGACACGAGGCACCTACGGAACGCACAACTCCAAACATCTAATATTAGTTGATGGTGTTTCTATAAATAATGCTCGAAACTATATGGGACAAGTTGACTGGGACCTCCCATTACATTGCGCTGAACGAATAGAATTTCTTAAAGGGCCCGCATCAGCACTCTATGGAACTGGTGCATTTAATGGTGTTATTAATATTGTCTCGAACACAAACGAACAAGCTCGGGTTATCATTAATGCGGGTAGTGAAAATTTTAGAAAGAACAGAGATGGTAACTACATAATGAACAAATCACTCTTGGCCTCTCTCACCAAAAAAGGAGCCTATGGCATAACCCACCTGAGTATTGGTTATCACACCAAAGATGCAGATCAACAGCCGACATCGAAAAATTATCTGTCCGAACTTAACAAAACAATTGAAACAAGCAACCAAACGGGGCGCTATACCATCGACAATAAACAAACATATACTGCCATAGATAGCTCTGGGTCATTCACACTTCTAAACACTGATACTCTTCAGACGAGTGATGTTACTATCGATAGCTCTTTTTCTTTTTCCAGTACAGGCTCTCTCCCCTATGATACTATTACCGTACAAGGCTACCCTGTATACTCCCAACAAGAACTCAGCGACCACTCGATTATTCTGGGCAACTATTCTCTTATTGATACACTCAACAGTGATGGCATCCCATATTATGTTATTAAAGATTCACTCGTAAACAAGCAAGTAGCCCGATACCTCACTGCCATCGATACCAATACCCGAAATTTTCCCGAACAGTATGGCGCTACACAAAATGAGATGCAGACCCAAGAGACGTCATTATTCATACATCTTTCACAACTTTTTACTGAAGGCCTCTTTGAAGGAGTTAAAATCGGACTCATATATACCGACAGAGAAAATGGCTATGGCATGGGCTGGGCAGACAACTCAAGTATTTCGAACCTTCACATTTGGAGTTCCCTTATACCCTATCTATCATATACCAAAGAACTCACGTCATCACTTCACCTCTATAGTAGTATTAAGTACAATAAAAGCAGAGAGTTTGGCAAACAGGCTAATAGAGTGGGGTGGTGGGCAGAAACAGGCTCTTCCAATGCCATTATAAGTGGTACCGCAACGCCTCGGTGGGGGCTTTTTGAATACGACGTATTCACTCACAATATTGAGGGCACCTCAGAACTTTCTTATTCAAATCATGAGAACTTCACTATCATTGCCGGCTTACAATATGACACTCGGTGGCAAGATCAACAACGCTCGTACACTATACATTCTAATGCACCTGCTACCAATGGATTCAATGGAGGACTTACGCAACTCTATGGTGAGAAAGCGCACACATGGTCGGAGTACATTCAAATGAGTTATACACTCCCTCTTATAAAAGGACTGATAACAACAACTGGAGTCAGGCAAGACAATGGATATCTCGATGGTGAAACATACTCAACACTTTCGCCCAGACTCGCTTTAGTACAAAAAATTACTGACCAAATTAACCTTCGGTCCTCTTATAGCCGAGCTCTCAAAGCCCCAGGCATTCAAGAAGTGAGTCACAATAGTGAAAAAAGTTATCAAATTGATAATCACAATGCGTTATACCCCGACAAACAAGACCTTACCAAACTTAAGACCGTAAAACCAGAAATCATAGAAACCCTCGAAGGGGGCCTAACCTATAACAGAGCGAAGTTCTCTGCCTCATATACTCACTTTTATAATAGAACCACCCAAACTATTGGTAAATTCTTTTTTGGGAAAAAACATGGAACCCTCGATAATGGTGGGGCAATTGATGGCGCCATTCTTGAGTCTGACTTTTTTGGAAACTACGAGGGCACAACTTACGCACAGGGTGGTGAATTAGAGTTTCAATTCACTCCAAACAAAACCTATTATATTGTTGCTAATAGCTCTTTTTCTGAAACATGGGGCTTTCCTAATCCTGATAGTCCCGACAATGAAACAGGTTACACTCCATATGCACCCGTCTGGACAGGAAACCTCGGCCTATCCTATACTGCGAGTATCTTTAACTCTTTCGCCTGGATTAAATATGTAAGTGGATACCGTGAATTCAAAACGGTCAAAAATGGACATTTCGCCATTGAT
This sequence comes from Fibrobacterales bacterium, assembly GCA_051532035.1. Classification (GTDB taxonomy): domain Bacteria; phylum Fibrobacterota; class Fibrobacteria; order Fibrobacterales; family JAOPTW01; genus JAOPTW01. Next base: position 156,964 of record JAOPTW010000014.1, read on the forward strand.
ATTAATAATCGTTTAACCCTTGCGTCATATGCTGATTTGACCCTTAAGGTTACTAATCTATTAAACAACAAATATAAAACAGCTGTGGGTGCTTATTATCTCCCAGAGCGTACTATTACGATTGGGGTTGATACGCAATTTTAATGGGCTCTCTAGAAGCCCCCAACAAACCCCTTTAAGTAAAACAGCCTGTCGATTGACTGGCTGTTTTGTTTTCAAGAAAAATATGTCTTTAAAATAACTTGTTACTCTAAAGCTTCGATCGCATCCCAATCTAACGGTTCGGAATCGAGTTCATAATATCGTATCCAATCATACTCTGCTTTGAGTGGATACGTATTACCATCATTGGGGCCACCAAAGCCTGTACCATAATTTGAAATCCAAAAATTAGCAAGAAGCGAAAGTGGCTCATCCGGAACAAATTCAGTATCGCCATCATTTTGAGCAAAAATTTCACGAGTCAATTCATCGTTAGTATAAAATTTAACATATCCAGGCCCCCACTCCATACTATACACGTTAAAATTATGGATCTCATAATTAGACGGTGATTCCGAGCGATTATTTTGTTCACCATTAGTGCGCCATATATTTGTTTTATAGGATGTATTATACTGCCCTTCAACTTCCACATCCATCTCTCTCCAATGAGTTTTTGGAAAATGAAACCAGAAAAGTGAGGTCACCCACCCGCTCCCTGGTGGCCCTTTTATACGGCCTTCGAGGCGCCCATATTTATAGGTCATCTTTTTAGTCGCTAACTCACCACATATATAATCTCTATTACCCACCTCTGCATTTTCGGTATTTGAAAAGCCTCCAGGCACAAACTGCTCTTGTACTGTGAGATACATTGCAGAATCATTGTACTCAATGCCATCAGGCCCAAAACGACATAAGTTACCATCCCATGTACCATCTCCCGACTTCCAATAAATAGGATTTGCAGGAACCCCATTAAACTCCTCTGCTATTTTCAAAGTAAAGCCATCATACTTAGGAAAATCATCTGGGTCAAAGGCATACGGATCAACTTCAACTGAAGATGAAGGTTCCTCTGAACTTGAAACCGCTTCACTTGAAGAGGGTTCTTCCGAACTAGAACTCATCTCGTTGAGTGAACTCGATGACTCAACGTCTTCGGAACTACTGAACTCTTCACTACTCTCAATTTCTTCAGATGACTCAACAGTTTCTGATGACAATGTAAGAGTTTCGGAAGAGAGTGCATCTCCACTCGAAGGCTGTGTTGATTGTGAACTTGTTGAGTCAATATCACCTGATGCAAGATCTGGTGAACAGCCCGTCCCAATGAATAACGGTATAAGTACCAATGCCTGAAATAGATTGTGTTTCATAAGACCTGTCTTTTATTTGTGTTCTATGTCTCGTGTACTCTGTTTGTATTGTGGCTTTAAAATATATACTCTACAATGAGAGTACAAGTGAAATAGAGAAAAATTTTCGCTTAACAGACCACTGAATCGGGTGAAGTCCATGGCTATTGTTTTTAAAATAATTTTAAATTCTCACGTACTAAATGTGTTCGCAAGTGTAAAAAGGTCTTAATTAAAAGCGGTATCAAAATATGTGAACTTTAGTTTATTTATATTTTATTCACTCTAATTGACACTTATCAAATAATTAGAGCATCTAACTTAATATAGGAAAAATATGAGAAACTTAAAAAATCTATGTTTAAAAACTATTGGTCTATCACTTCTTGTTGCAACAGCAACTATCAATGCCGGTGACTTAATAAAAAATGGAAAATTTATTTATGGCGAATCAAATTGGACAACAATAGAAACCAAAGGTGATATCACCTTTCCTTCAGGTATGGCTAAGCTAGTGCCTGATTATGGAGGTAAAAATATTAAAATGCAACTTTATCAAGCAGTTAAGGTTGTAGCTGGAACAACATATAGCTATTCGTTCAAAGTTAAATCTCCAGACAACAACTATCAACTTCCTTTTGTTGTTGAGAAAAATGGAACTCCATGGACAACTCACTTTACCAAAGAATTTCGTCTGACGAGCAGCGATTGGATAAAATATAGTGGTACATTTACTGCAAAAACATCTGAAGTAGTAAAAATCGGATTTATGAAATCATACACTGATGCCACGATATATATTGATGATGTATCAGTTAAAAAAATTAAGAAACCACTAGCATTATTTTTACCCAAAAGCACTGGGGCCCCATGTGATGAAAATCAAGCAGGTAGAATTAAATATTATGAAGATGGTGGTCGCGGCGGCTATTATGGTCATGTTGTAGTTATCTGCCTTCAGTATGGCGATTATACTTGGAAATGGCGTAAACTTGAATTAGAAAATTAAATTTTAAAATATTGCCATGTGTGACTCACGTCTTATATGGCAATATACATATACAAACTCGGTAACAAATACTGGGAATCCTATTATTACGGCATTTCCAGTATTTCATCAACCCTCATTCCACATATTAAACAATATACTATTCAATTCTCCTGGTAATCCCCCTTATTTTACATTTCTTTTTAACACTAACCAGGCTCCTCAAAGTATTCTTTATTCCTAATGTTCAAGTGTACTTTCTTAAACTATACTTCTTTGTCTTTTAATACATTACCCCAAAAGCAAGTAAGTATTTCAATTTTTTATTTTCGATAATCTGTATAAGAAGCTCTTTATTATTCATATCGCAGTAATTTTTAACAACAAGGGACATAAGACTATTCTGAAAGCGGAAAGCAGACAAGAACGATTAATTTGGGTGTTGATATTGACTAATAAGTACGATAAAAGACTAGGTTTGAAGTAATGGGCTCCGAAATCCTTTAGCCACTCTGTACTGTATCAATTCAAATATTTTTCATTATTTTTAATCAGCCATTGACTTGACGAATAAAACTGATAGCCATGAGTATAGTGAAATAATGTTCACCTGTACTATCACAGAGGCTTTTAAAATGTTATTCACTCAATAGAATCTATATTACACCCTATTTTGCTTCGTAAGTAATACCATGACCATATGGATAGTCACCTTTATTTCCATCAAATGGAAGATTATCTAATGAACTAATCTGATCAACGACAATTATCTTTCCCGTACGCATTGACTCACTAATTATTTTACCCTAATGTGAAGCGTCTCCACATTACTTAAGAAAGTCTTTTTCACATTCACTGAAAGGCCTAAACGAAAAAAGACCACCCGAAGATGGCCTTTAAGTAGAAAATATAATTAAGGTACTATTAGTATGCTAAACCATCACCAACTGACCAAAGTGCATCCTTACCATCACCTTTATTAATAGGCACATCAGCAAATGATTTTGCAAAGGAGTGCGAAAGCTTTGCGGTAGGAGACACATCACCAAAGAGGATATCAGCTACACCAGCACCCTCAGATCCAGGTAACCAAGCCACTACAAATCCATCAGAATTATCAGCAGCATTTTTAACCAACATTGCTCTACCACTGATCAAGACTGTTACAACAGGTATTCCTTTATTATTATAAGCTGCTATCATATCTAGTTGATCTTGTGGGATCACTAACATGTTTTTATCAACTCTGCTACAAGGGTCAGTATTTGTCCCTGCATCATCACAACGATAATCATCACCAAACCATTCGGCATAAGGTGCCTCACCAATAACAACGATCGCAACGTCAGCATCTTTCCCGATTCCTGACAGATCTTCCACAATTGTTGCGCCAGGAGCAACTTCTTTTATCCCCTCAAGAATCGTAGTTGCACCGTCATAATTGACCCATTGATTTAATGCAAGTTCACCTTTAAATACATCGGCTTTTGCCTCTTGAGACCCCTGCCAGAAGCGAGTCCATCCACCTGATTGTAAGCCCGAGTTATCAGCAAAAGCACCAACTACTGCGATTTTTGCATCCTTAGATAGCGGCAATACATCGCCCTCATTTTTCGTAACTACCATAGTTTTAGCGACCGCTTCACGAGCAACAGCTCTATGCTCTGCACTTCCAACTTTATCTGCGAGAGATGCATCAACATCAGTCCCATCAAGTAAGCCCAAACGAAATTTCATTCGTAAAATTCTTGTCACTGCATCATTAATACGACCTTCAGAAACACTACCATCTTTTGCAAATCCCAATAATGCGTTATAAATATCAATATATGAGCTTCCTTCTTTCCAATCATTTGCAGCCATGAGCATATCAATTCCTGCATTTACTGCATTAAGAAGTGTTCCATTCCCAACAACATATCCTTCCCAATCAGATACAATAACTCCCTTATATTCCATTTCACCTTTGAGTACATCCGTAAGCCACTTTTTACTCACGTGCATTCTTTCACCGTTAACTTCATTAAAGGCAGCCATCACTGATGCAACCCCTACATCAACAGCTTTTTGATATGGAGGCATAAAAATATTATCAATATCAGCTTGACTAATAGTAGCAGAACCGCGCTCGCTACCATTCTCTGTTATTCCATCACCAAAGAAGTGCTTAACACATGACGCAACAGCTGTGGAGTTTGTTAAACCACCATTTTGAAGGCCGTTAACAGTCGCTTCAATTCTAGGAGTAACTATTTCTTCTGTCTCACCAAACGCCTCATACACACGGCCCCAACGCTCATTTTTTGATACTGTTGCCACAGGAGCAAAGGTCCAGTTAATTCCTGCAGCCCTTGTCTCAATTGCAGTTATTTTTGCTATCTCATAAGCCATATCCAAATCTTGCATACCACCAAGACCAACTTGGTGAGGAAATACTACTGAACCTGGAAGGAAGGCATTACCATGGACCGCATCAATACCAACCAATAGAGGAAGTCCACTACTTGATTGTGCTGCAATACCTTGAAGCTCTGCAAACTTGTCACTCCACGGGCCTGCACTATTACCTGGAATATCGTCTTCTGTACTTGCATGAATAATTGAACCAATATTATAATCTTTGATATCGTTTACAGAACCTATTTTGTTCGTATGATACCAAACAATTTGAATCATCTGCCCCACTTTCTCTTCAAGGGTAAGTTCTACCAATTTATCTTCAATTAATTTTTCCATTGCTGGGTCTAAATCATTATTTTCAAAGGCGCTTTTAGGACTAGAATCAGAACTTTCAGGCTCATCATCTGAAGAAATTCCTTCATCAGATGAACTTAACTCATCAGATGATCCCTTTTCTACTATTGAGGAAGACTGAGGGTCTGACTCTGATGAAGAATCTCCAGCATCACCTTTTACCTCAGATGAACCTCCATCCTTACTTAATGATGAACTATCCTCATCACCCCCATTAGAGCTCCCTGCATCAGAGCTTTCTAGCTCTTGACTACTTTCTGCTCCATCATCTGATGACTCATTGGCAACTTGTGTCCCGGTGTCGCCACACCCCTGAATTACAATGAACATAAATAATGCAATAAGCATTATGAGAACTGAATTTAATTTTTTCATGTGCTGTGTCTTTTATTTGTGCCACGTATTTAACGCAGTATGTTAGTATGGTACAATAAATGTATACATTCACACATCAAGGCTCAATAACTAATCTCTTACGTACGGTAATATTTCATAGCACACTTTTCATATTTATACTCTACTATTGGGCACTATATACCAAAAGGGCCACCTCATCATTGAGGCGGCCCTAATATTTAGATACTTATTGAAATATGAGTTATGTCATATTAATTATTTTGCATCGTATGTTAGCCCATGACCAAAAGGAAATTTTGCCGCAGCATCACTACCATTAACTGGAAGGCCTTCAAGCGAACTAATCCATGCATGAGGAAGTTTCGCTGTTGCAGGTGCCTCACCAAAGAGTACATCAGCAACGCCAGCACCTTCAGAACCTGGTAACCATGCCACCGTAAACGCATCTGAATCATCAATAATGTCATCAGATGGAATTGGTCGACCCGTTACAACAACTACTACAACTTTCATACCTTTTGCAACATACTTATCAACCATAGCTTTTTGATCACCAAGCATTCCATCTCCCGTGAAACTCATTCGATCAGCACGTCCACGCTCACTATCTGCACAAACATCACTCCACATATCACCACCGGCAATACAAGGCTCTTCATCGCCAAACCATTCAGCATATGGATATTCACCTATAACTACGATAGCAACATCACCCGATCCAGATCCATCTCCAGCCATATCATAGGTGACATTTGATTCACCTGCAATTTCTTTTACACCATCAAGGATAGTAGTTCCCGCATCAAGCTTTTCCCAAATATTTGTCGCATATGGGTTAGCCTTGAATTCTTCCCCGCTTCCATCATTTCCTTGCCAATAACGAGTCCAGCCACCTGAGGTAAGACCTGTGTGGTCAGCATGCTTCCCAACCACTACAAATGTTTGAGATTTATCTAATGGAAGTACATCGCCTTCATTTTTCAAAACAGTAATTGTTTTTTGCACTGCTTCTCTTGCCAATTCTTTATACTCAGTTGAACCAATATTACTTTGATATGAATGCCCTGCATCTGTGCCCTCAAAAAGACCAAGACGGTATTTCAAACGAAGTATACGAGATACCGCATCATTAATACGTTCTTCAGAAACTTTATTGTCTTTAACTGCCGCAAGTAGTTCAGCATAGGTTTGTGAATGGTGAGCAGTTACAGGGTATGTAACTTGATCGGGATGAGGATCAGCAGCCATTAACATATCAACCCCTGCATTTACCGCATCAGCAACCGTGAGTGGCGTTTTTTCGTCCTTACCATCATCCCCACTGTTATAGCCAATACCCCAACCCTTCCAATCTGAAATTACCATCCCATCAAAACCCATATCATCCTTAAGTTTAGTGAGAAGCTCTTCATTATGGTGCATACGATATCCATTAACCTGAGTAAACCCAGCCATTACACACCCTACACCACGGTCAATAGCAGCCTGATATGGCGCTAAATGCTTTTCCATATCACTAGCCGATATCGTTGCATCACCACGCTCATGTCCATTGCTTGTAACCCCATCACCAAGGAAATGTTTCGCACATGCAGAAATTGTACTCGGTGCTGAAAGATCTGAGCCTTGAAGCCCTTCTATAATAGCCCCTGTCAATGATGTTACTATTTCTTCTGATTCACCAAATGACTCATACATACGTCCCCACCATTCGTGCTGAGACATATTCGCAACTGGACCAAAAGTAAGGTTCATTCCACCTGCCACAACCTGCTCTGCAGTGGCTACACCAATTCGTCTTACAAGGTCAGCATCTCTACTTGCACCAAGACCAATATTATGTGGGAACACTGTAGATTTGGGTAAAAATGCGTTACCATGAACAGCATCAATACCAATAATAAGTGGTATTCCAGTGCTTGTACTCCGAGCCGCGTCCTGAAGACCTTCCATTGTTGAAGCCCAAGAACCAACATCCTGGTCTGGACCCGCACCCGCGCCATCTGCAGCTTTACTTGCATGAAGGACAGAGCCCAAACTATACGTCTCTAAATCAGCATTAATATCAGGTGAGTTAAACCATGCACCTTGAATCATTTGCCCAACTTTTTGTTCAATGGTTAACTTACCAAGCCATTCAGCAATTTCAGTAGCATAATCTGAAGATGATACAGGGGCACTTGAAGATTCAGCCGAAGATTCATCAGAAGACACAGGAGAAGACTCATCTGAAGATGTGTTATCAGAAGAGCTATCATCATTCTCAGAAGACAATTTTTCACCAGCAGAAGAATCATCTTTCTCTGTTGAAGAGTCTACATCAGTAGATGACCCATCGCCACCTTCTTCAGAACTCACATCAGCAGTGACTGAAGTATCAACGTCTGCACTACTTTCTGATCCGTCATCAGAACTTTCATCTGGACCTACGCCTTCTTCACCACAGCCCTGAACCGTAATAAACATGAACAATGCGATAAGCACTATAAGAATTGTATTCAATTTTTTCATATGTATTATCCCTAACAATTGATTAATTTTTGAAAGCCACATGACTTTCTATTTTCGCCTCTATAAAGTAGATTCATTATTTAAATTTCGCATGAAAAAACTCTTCCTTTTAGTAATATTCCAACACATTTTATGGAGTACTTTGTCCACACTTATCTCAATACATAATGATCTTTTTTATCATTTAAAGCAAAACAACCTGATTACCAACAATAATGGCGCCTTCAAACACCTAATAATACCTCAATTATTTGTCTTCACCATTATTTCATGCTTTCACCAACAACCAAACAACCAATTACCCCCCATTATTTAAGACCAATTAATCCATTACCTCAACACACCCTAATCCCCATAAAAAGGGGTTAAAACCAACCATTCCTCAAGGAATATCCATCATACTAACCAGAGGCATTTCACTAAAACCAAATTTGAGCATAAAAAAAGGCCAAGAGTAGTATCTACCCTTAGCCTTTTGACTCATTTTTTGTCTATTATTATCTGAATTTATTCCCCAGTATCACTACCAGGGTAAAAGTGAATAACCTCTATTCCATGAATCTTGATATTATCAATTATGAAGTTACCCTCATCGAGAAACCTAAACACAACTGCAGCCGTTCGTGTTGCCGCTTGTTTAAAGTCAATATCGCGCTCTTCAACAAGAGACCCAGGCCTACGGATGAAGTTTTCAGCTCGTATGGTCACTTCGTGCCACCCACCACCAAGTGCTACAGGCACATAAAAGTCTAGATGATCTTCTAAGGTATACGCTGATTGAATAAAGAATTCAAATTTACCCGTTCCACTTATTGCAAAGGTAATACTGTCCATGGCTGATATATCGGCCCATACAGAACTGGTGACTGCATCAGCACCTTCCCCAAAATTGAGGCCAAGATTCATCCACTGAAGGTTCTCATAATCAACAAAAGTTATCTGTTGTTGATACGCCCAGTCACCATCGCCACCAGGCCCCGTAACCATCATCAATTCCATCTGCGTATTATTACTTGGCCAATAAGAAGCGCCTTCAGCATGCTGCCACCATTGCCCATTGCCCCCCCATGTTGAGAGACTTCCAAAGTGATCCTTATCCTGAAAATCTTCTAGAGTAATATGATTCTGTTCATAATAAATTGAGTCAACCTCTTCCCCGCCAGGGCGAAGTTTGTATTGATTAACCACTGTAATAGTTTCACTTGCATCATCCACAAACGCAAGATCAAAGTTCCCATCTGGAACTGCATCGAATGCAAAATCACCCGCATCACTAACCGCCGAACAGAACGGTGTACTCTGTAAACAGATCTCACTATTCTTGGGAACATACCCACCCACATTGCCATTGTGCTCAGTGAGGGGTCCTGTTGCAACCGTATCACCATCAATACTCGCAGTGAGTGCCATAAACAACCCTTCCTGCTCGTGCTCAATTAACAAACTCCAGTTATCCTCGGCCAAAGCCGGTATATATACATTACCCGAGTCATCAGAGATAAGGCTGTGAGAACCAATGAGTGAATCCTGAAAAAGACCATTCTCCCAACCCGACTGAGAAACTAGTGTCACTGGTACCTTAGCAGCTATTTCACCGCTTGCATTTTGAAGTCGAAAGTTCATCCCTTCACTACTCTCACTCGAAAACACTTCAGAACTTGAAGGGAGTATAGTGGAGCTACTCTGGGCCCCGCCTCCTTCAGAAGAGTTCACCTGTTCTGAACTCATGTACTCTACAGACGAAAGTACACTACTTGAGCTCACTTCCGCTATGGTATTTTGAGTTTCAGACGTATTGGTCTCACCAGCAAACAGCCCATCCATAGTACTGCAGCCAGTCAACAAAGCTAACGCCCCTAAGCCTAAGATAAGATAGTTCATTCTTTGCCCTCCCGAGATAAGGGATAGACTTGAAAATTTACCTGATAAATTGTGTCGGGATTTTTATCCATATCAACACACTGTCGTATCGCTTCACGACAATCTTCTATAATTTTTTTCACCGATTCCATAGTATTCTTATTTATTGCGACTGTAATAGTTGAGATATCACGTTCTTCTGGTGGGTGCGCTTCAAGAGAGCGCGAAGCCATAGTCAGCATCTCTTTCTGAAAAGTTCGAATAGCCTGACGGTCCGACGCTTTTCCTGATGAAATATGCCGATAGGTTGGCTTTAATACACCTGCATCCGTATTCTCAATGATTTTTGAACGCAGCATAAAGGTTATAGCCTGCTTGACCTGTAGTGGCCTCAAAGGTGGATCAAGCTTGCGAGCAATCTCTTCGTACTCATCACTAAAATCATTAAGACCAAGCATGGCTCTAATGGCCGTATAGTACCATTTAGAGTAAAATTTATATTGAATTGAAGTAAGAGTAAAGCCTTTAACTGCACGTAACTTAATGAGGTTTTCATAGTGAAGCTTAGTCTCTTTATCCGATTTTGCCCGGCAAAAAAAGACCAATGTTTCGAAATAATCAGCCTTAGAACCGGTAAGCTCACAGAGTTTTAAAAAGGCAGGTATTTTTTTAACCGGTATATGACGTTGAGCAGAGACTATTTTTGCCAAATATGAAGCATCCATATCGACCCGCTGGCCCATATGTTGGAAAGAAAAAAAGAAATTTTCTGCCTTTTTCTCTTCGTAAAACTCTTTGAGAAACTCCCGATAATCTAAAAATTCATATATCGGCTTCATGAAGGCCCCGCCAGGTATAGTTATGCATAAGACTTAATCTATCCAAATGTAGAAACTTATGCAATCTATTTGTCCATATGGAAAGAGTAGATTTGCAAATAATTATTTACATTTTGCCAAAAATAAGGCCAAAACACAATTTTCCCAAAATAAAACAGTCACTCATAAAACTATTTTTGTCCACACAACCTCTTCAATGAAGCGGTTATTTAGAGAAAATTACCGACTGACTATCGTAAGCACCATTTTTGAATTTAAGAACATACACTCCACTCGGAACAGTAGAGAGGTCATGAGAACGTTCTTTTAAGGACAATACCTTTATTTTTGTACCATGAATGATGCTCACTTGTATTTGCTATCGACGCTTCACCTGTTGGAAAATTATCATCGAGCAACCCTGCCATCATCTTAGTTTTGACAACCCTCTGCACAGCATTCTCTAGCACTTCACTGGAGACGAGCCCTTGCTCATGCAGATAAATGAGATAGGCATTATAGTGATCACTCCCCATACAAAGGTCATTGCCAGCATTAATAGCATCTTCAGTTACATGAATTGAGTTCCAATTGGACATCACGAAAAATGGGTAGCCCCACCGTTTTTTTTAAAATTGTATTGAGCAGTAACCATAAGGCATAGTGTGTCTGCGTAGAATAACTCTATGGATAAATATAAACTGATTACCCTTTTAGACCAATGAGTTTATGTATTAACAACAGTTAGACACTAACCATCCTCTTCACTGAGCGCATCAACCCACACCTCGCCCTCTTCAGAAACGGTAATATCTAAAATTATAGGGCGACAACACACTTCACAATCTTCAATATAATTTTGATGATCTACCGAACAATCCACAGATATTTCAAATGATTGCCAACAGTAGGGGCACTGTACAGAGTATGGCACAACTTCATAGCGCATAGGTTAGTGCTTATGACCTGCATTCACCGAATCAATATGCTCTTTCAAATTACCGGTAAACATCTCTTTATACTGTTCAGTAAACCATTCAATAGTTGACTTTGGGTCATCATTGATACAGGTAGCACCGGTGGTAACTTCAAATGCATTAAAGCGTGACGCTGCATACCGAAATGCTGCACTTACCCGAGGGAGGTCGTGTTTTTCTGCGAGCAACCCATTGGCCACTTCAATAAACTTATCAGCCATTTCAAGAAGATCTTGCTGATCATTAGGTCCAGGCTTTATCTCACCCTGTTCATTCTGTTCAATTGACATTATACACTCCTCTGATTTTTAGTAAAAAATAGTTATTTCACTCCATTTCGCTTATTGACGTGCCATTAATATCAAATCTGTGTTCGTTAATTACACATCAACGTCCAGATAATAGACTCTCAAAACAATTGAACTATTAGTCTACCCTATAGAATGCTTAAAAAGCGATAGATCGTGTTATTTTTACTCCTTCCACAGCAGAATAAATATAGTTTTCAGCTATATACCCATAAAATATGCCCTATTCTACACATCCATATACAGGGAACTCGAGGCTATTTTAACACCCCTAGGACCTCTTTAGATGCAATTTATTGTTGCGACTGTTTTACTTATTTCAATCTCCCTTTTTGGGCAAGAGCAAACGCGCACCTTGCATGTATACTCCCCTTGGAAAAAAAGTATCCCCCTTCTTACCTTCCTTGATAGCTCCACAGGAACTCTCATACAAGACAGAGAGGAGTGCGGCTGGTATACCTATACCGACACAACATCAGGAACCTTCCCTCTTTTTTTAATTAAAACAAAAGCTGGGGAACAGTATGGTACCGATGGCGAGGGCAGTGACACCTATCTCGATATTAACACGCAGTTTCCTTCTGGAGACAATAGTGCACTCTACCTCACCTTTACCAACAGCTATTATGAGGCTACTAAAACACGCCCCGACATCCCCGATGCAGAGTGTTTAATTGGCCTATTAAAAGCAACTCTTTTTGATTGGACTGCTGACGACTTCATGCGCAGCTCAGACTCAACACCTGCTTTTGAGCCCAATGGCGGCATCTGTGAAACTGATTCTGATTACATTTCCCGTGGATTAGTAAAAAACAGACTCGATAGTAATGGTCTACCAGAGCCAAGTGACCAAGCATCGCGATGCATGGCCGAAAAAGTAACCGACTGGTTCCAGGAACGTACCGTTAATTTTAAAAGCAACCAGCACTGTCTCGACCTCAACCTCACTCCCAATGAGCGCGGAAACTTTGCCCTTGAATATGTTCGTGAAAACCCCAAAGAATGGGTGAATCCCAAAGGGTTTTTCCCGCTGGACACCTTTGACCACCCAAACAATAGTTTACTCTATGGAACGGAAGACCATCACAACTACCACTTTTGTATGATGGTCAACAGCGAATTCACATACCTCACTGGTCAAGAGTTTGAATTTGAAGGCGACGACGATCTCTGGGTCTTTGTCGATAGCACTCTCGTTCTTGATCTTGGCGGCATTCACCAACCGGTTCGTGGAGTACTCCGCCTTGATAGTGTTCTTACCCCACAAGACATTAATAAAACCCATACCTTTGATATCTTTTATTGCGAACGTAAGACAACTCTCTCAAATTTAAAAATTGAGACCGATATCGATTTTAAAGTACCCGATCAATACCATCATGAGATAGCTAACACAAAACAAGGTACCACAGCATACACAATATACTCCGGTAGGAGCTTTAAAGGCGGCTGCAACCCTTATGCAAATGTTGTCGACTCCACTTCTCTCTTTTACTGGAGTAGCGACACGCTTCTCGACACAACGACTGATTCACTCCTCGCACCGGGCACCACTCACTTTGAAGGAATCGCAATTGATAGAAATAGCTTTGAATTTTCCATAACACCAGAGAACATCTCATCGCTCCCTCTGGGCACCTATTATCTGATTCACACATCAACAACTACAGGGAGTGATACGCACTACGTAGAGGTAAAAGTCACCACTAATGAGTACTATATCACATTCGTTGACCCCAACAACAGCGATCGCCAATTTACTGACGCTAAACCTATGGCCCCCATATTTTTGGGCACCGACCAATCAACCTCATTTGCTGTGAGAGTATTTGAAATATTTAATGAAGGTAACGGCTATGACACCGTCCCTTGCATTGATTGTGAAGGAACATTTTTCATTACAGCAAGCGATACTGCTCTCACTGTAACTGACTCACTTGTCTCAAAAGAGCTCCTTACCTTTGGTATTACCGCAGCAGTTCCAGTCACCCTGGGGCAGCTCTCCATAACCTATACACCTGACGTTAACGCCCCCCTCCCTGCAAAGAAAGAACCAAGAGAAACTGAATCGGCAGAAATCACCTTTAGCGCCAATCCAAACTTCTACCCCGCCCCTAGTGGCCATGGCTATATAGATCAGGATAGTGACGGCACAATGGATCGCATTGTCATTCGATTTGATAACATCCCTCCTGATGATGCCATTGAAAGCCTCAAGATCTCTTTTAAATGGCCACACTCAAAAGAAACACCGCTTATACCAGAACCTGGAAATTTTCACCGCGCAGATGACTCACTTTTTGCCTATTGGGATATCCCCACTGACCAATATACTATCCGGCCCTACACCACAAGTATCGTAGATAAGGTTTTTGAAGAGGCCACTGTAACCTACCAATACCCTTGGATGGAAGAACCCGAAGAGTACACTATTACATTGAGCGACATGATGCCTCCCGTAATCGTTCAAGCATGGCTCTATCAAGGTGACCTTAAAGACACCCTCGTCGTTACCCTCTCCGAAGAGGTACAACTCAGAAGCACCTATAAAAATGGTACACGAAACTACGAACTTAAACCTAAAAAAGAGGATGAGTACGAATCACTTAGAGCCGACAAGAGCTCACTCTACCACACTGATAACAAATGGATGGTACAGACACTCTTTTTTGATGTGTCTGGCTCACCTGAAGACCACCCTATTTGGCAAGGGGACTACCTAAAAATAACAGAAGGTGCCGATCGTATACGCGACCCCTATGACAACCTTCCCGGTGATTCTACCCTTGCAGTTGTTGTAAAAGCTATCGTAAACAATAAAACAACTAAAAATGATTTTATCTACATAGAGAGTGACTATTTAGATGAATCATTTGACTCCTTTGAATCTCAAGTATTTATCCCCAATGGGCAGAGCATTATCGACTCTCTTAAAGCCGGTATTATGAAGCCTGCTCACATGAAGGATATACTCTGGCACCTTATGGATGATGACGGCAAAAAGGAAGACAATGCGTCACGATTTTCTTTTGTCTACTCCCTCTCTATTTATAGTACACTCGGCACCTTTGTAAATAACATCAGCTCAAAAGTTTCTTGCGATGACACTCAACTCTTTGGTAATTCATGTCTTGAATTTAGCGCAGCCGATTCACCCAGTTTTGCACTTTACATTCCGCCCTTCTCTAATGATCAACGTCTTCTGGGAACCGGTGTCTATATCGTTCGATTTGAAGGGTATTACCGATACGACCCCAAAGGCGATGGCCCCATTATCACCACAACCCCAGAACATGATTTTTTTAACATCGGCGTTCTTCGTAAAGAGTAACTTAAATAGCTACTCTTTAGCCCAAACACCACAAGTAGCGTAAATGTAAAGTTTACATTTACACCATTCTGGACAGACTTGTCCTGAGAGTGTGCTTCACTTTCTACCCCCGTCATCCTTTTTAATTTCGAGAACCTATTTTTTCTATCACTGCAAATAGAACGGTTTGGGCACCGTATTGAATTTAATATTCTTACAATTTATTCTCTAAAATCTATAGCATAAAACCATATACACTTATCTGATTGAGAGAGGGCACACACTTATGACTCAGATTTACACTTTATTATTCCTATTGGCACTAGGAGTAACAACAGGATATGCTGACCTGCAACTCACATTGCATTTTTTTTCACCATGGGGAACAACCCCTCATATTATCCGTACCTCGACTTCATACACTAATGACTTTAAAGATACGGTCATGGTCAAGAACCCTGATCACTGCGGATGGTACACCTATACTCAATCTGATGCCAATGCATTTAATTCAATTCGCTTTACCGATGGAAATGGCAACTTTTTAGGCACCGAGGGCCTTACCACTATTGCCTCGACTCTTTTAAATGCCAATGGAACTATTGATAAAAAAGTTCTTGACGATCATGTCACTCCCTTTAACTTAAGAACTGATGGTGGACACCATTGGGGTTTTCACGATTACATCACAGCCACTTCTTTTGATGCTTTTGCTTATTATGATATCGCAAGTAAAACCATGACTATGGAAGAGAGTATAGAAAACACTGGCCTCAATGGCCCCTGTAAGACCGTTCACATATTCTCTCCTTGGAAAAAACTAGCTCCAATCGCTCTATTATCAAGTGGTACATCAACAGCCTTAACAGCAGAACCCGATGAGTGTGGCTGGTATACCCTTGAACTCCCTTCAAATGGAGTCGCACACGAATTATCCTTAACGAATAGAGATGGTGATACATATGGGCGCACCGGGAAGGACGACAACGAAACCATTGACCTTAAAAGTCATCTTAAGAACAACAATCATACCTATCTAACCTTTGAAGAGGATGAAGAACCAACGATAAATAGCAAGAGGCCGAATACTGAGGATGGTTACTGTCTTCTTGCACAACTCAAAGGAGTTATTTACGATTGGGACGCGGGTGATTTTGGTGCATTCCAACCAGGTACTGATGCCTGCCCAAATGACATTACAAAAGGCCTTGCTGCAGACAAACTAGGGGATGACAACCTCCCTCTTCCTGGCCCCAACGCAAGCAGCTGTCATGCAGATTCGATCACCAACTGGTTCCAAGCAAAAGAGAGCAATCGAACCTGTGTAGACCTACAACTCTCCCCCAATAGCGAAGGCATCTATCAATTTAGCCAGACAGTTGATGTAAATGATCACTCAGGCTTAAATGGGTTTTATCCACTCGACAATTTTTCTCATGACAACAATAGTCTTACGAACAATAAGGGATTAACAGATAGTAATGGTGATGATGTCAAACACAATTATCACTTCTGTATGCACATTGCCACAAGCTTCACCTACAAAGAAGGACAACACTTTGAATTTGAAGGTGATGATGACATGTGGATCTATCTCAATGGATCATTGGTACTCGACATTGGTGGTATCCACAGTCCCCTCGCTGGGTCACTAAATATTGATGATCATCTTAATACCGGTGATATAGGTGAAAGTCAAGACTTTAGAATTTTTTACTGTGAGCGCCAAACCGATCAGTCAAACTTAAAAATTCAGACCGATATCGATTTTGACCCACCACGCTATTACCATAATGAGCTTGACAGCTCAAGTAAAAATCGTCAAACCAACAACTACACTATTCATGAAGGGTATATACAGCGATCAGGTGGCTGTTCGCCTGACGAAACAAGTATACAGAAAGAGTCGGACTTCTTCTGGAGTACTGATACAACTATTGATGCAGATGATATCCCCCTTGAGGCTGGTGAAAGCCATTTTGAAAATGGGATAATTATAGATGATAACCAGTATCAATTCACTATTGATCTATTGGCCATTCAAGAAGCTACCGACATTAAAGAGGGAACCTATTATCTTATTCATCGTTCCCAAAGTACCAGTTCAGAGGAGCAGGGCTATATTGAGGTACAAGTCACCAATTATGACTATTTCCTACAATTGGTAGAACCATGGTCACCCGAAGATGAGCTTTCGTCTGCCCCAATAGAGATTGGACTTCTTGAACAGTATGATTTTATGGTAAAAATATTTGAAGTTACCAAAGAAGAATCAGGGAACGACACGATATTGTGTGAATCATGTGAGGGATCATTCTCATTCGAAGGAAGCTCTCTCTTTGATATAAGTAATGAGAACTTTGAAGAGGGCCTCTTTCAATTCTCTATCTTTTCTGATGAACCCATCAAAGAAGAAGAAATTACCATAACCTTTGATCCCGATGGATCTGCAGAGTACCCACACAATAAAAGAGTTAACTCAATAGAGACCCCGGAAATTACTGTTCTTGATTATCCTAACTTTTTGCCCGACAAACATGGCAACCGATATATCGATAAAAATAGTGATGGAACCATGGATAGAATTGAACTCACCTTTAAAACAGCTCCCTCTGATTCTGTACTCGATAATCTCGACATCACCTTTACCTGGCCTAATAGTGACTCAATTCCACTCAGACCTAAAAAAAATGAGCTCAAACCCTTAAATGGCGATCCTTATACCATCTACTGGGATATCCCAACAGAGCGCTATACGATTCACCCATTACTCACCCATATAACTGATTCTGCACAAGAAAGTGCTCTAATAAAGTACAAGCACCCTAAAACGGGAGAGTCTCTAGAGCACGTCATTGAAATGACCGATGCAATGCCCCCTGTTCTGGTAACTGCAGAACTCATCCGGGGCAGTAAAGGGGATTTAGACACCCTTATCGTGCACGTCACAGAACCCCTTGAAGAGGATGACCTCTATAAAGATGGTAATAAAGGATATACAGCGACACATAAAAAAGATGACGACGAAACTATTACCAGTGAAGCGAACCGAATTACCAATGACAACGCTCCTTTCCCTGTGCACCGCATAGTATTTGACAATAGCAATGATAATAGTGTTGCTGTAGGCGACTTTCTTACCTTTTATGATCACGAAGACAACATCCGTGATTTAGAAGGAAATAACCCTGGAGACAGCGCACAGTCAGTTGTAGTGCAGTCCATAACTCCAGAGAACTTATCCATTCGCGATTTCTATGAAATCACTGATGCATTGCTCGAAACCTACTCTCCTGAGGATAGCCTTACTGCAGTACCCATAACTCAATCAGAGTTAGACGATACAGATCAAGCGGGAGTAATTTTGGGAAGTAACATGAAAGAGGTCCTTTGGCATTTTATGGATCCCTATGACTGGGCCGACAATGATCCTAAGCACTATTCATATCACTATACTATTACCCTATACAATACTCTTGGAAACTACATTAACACTCACCATGGCTCGGTAACTTGTAATGATAGCGATGCTTTTGGTGGTGACTGTCTCGAGAGCTCTCCAGAGGACCCCAAGGCATTTGCACTGTTTATTCCTCCTTATGCCTACAATAATAGAGTTCTTGCAACTGGTGTCTATATTGCACGAGCATCCGGGTATTATCGCTATACTAACGACGATACAACAATACAAACAGCCCCTTTCAAGACACTCTTTAAACTTGGGGTTTCTCGTATAAAGGATAGAGAGTAACTCCCCACTATAGAGCTCTCTTTTTATATATTTAACCAATACACTGCTATAGTATATTGAGAGCTTTATGACCCCTATATTTCATACTGGACTAATACTCGCCTGTCTATCACTCACCTTCTGTGAATCGCCAACACCAAAAATAGAGTCTGTTTCAGACACGAGCTCAGAGACTCAATCAAGTGACGAGCTACTTGAGATAAGTAGCGAATCAAAATTCAGTGAACCGGTGACTATTGAATCATCTACGACAGAGGGCAGCAATGCTATTGAGCCCTCATCAAGTGAGTCATCATCAGAAACACCCTCATCACAGACCTCAGAATCATCAAGTGCACCATCAAGTTCAAGCCTCGATACTCAATCATCGAGTGAAACAGTATCACATTCAAGCAGTTCAACAACGGTCTTGACCCCTCCTGACTCCCTTAAAATCATGACTTACAACCTTTGGTTCACCAAGACGTGGATTACTTCACGGAGATCTATTGCCTTTAAAATGATTCGATTAGAAACACCTGATATTATTGGTATTCAAGAGAACTGGGATGATCAGGGCATTGAGTACTTCCCTACAAAGGATATCCTCGACACCCTTACGGAATACCGGTCAGCTGCCTTTGAAGATCGCAATGATATTTTATATAAAAAAGATTTGTTTACCGTTGTTGATAGTGGGCGCTTTGAACTCGAATCAGCTGAAGGCCGCCACTGTGCCTGGGCACTGTTTAAAGATACTCTTAATCGTCATTTTTATCTGTATAACACCCACTGGAACTATCAAGATTATGCAAACGACAGTTGGTTGAGTCACGGAGTCTCACTCGCAGCAAAAATTAGAGATCGACAATTCCCTCATTACCCAGCTATTGTCACAGGAGACTTTAATTCCAATGATGAAGATGGTGCACAGTATTTTAGAGGAGAGTTTTCGGGCAAAACAAATGATTACCCTTTTAGAGATACCTGGCTTGATATAAATAAAGTTGGAGTCGACTACATGCGTACCAAGACTATTGACAAGCATGGGCGTACCGGAGAGAAACTTGACTATATCTATGTGCCGAAAGATGAATGGGAAACTATAGATGCTGAGGTTGTTGAGTATAGAGACCCAGACGGATGTGGCAATGATACTGCAACTATTTTTTCTGATGAAAATGGCTGTGCGCCATCCGATCATGAACCCGTTACCGCTACTCTAAAATTCAAATAATCGCCCACCCTTTTAAAAGAACAGCAACTAGTCATAGAGTAGATGTTTTACTTCGTCCCTAAAGAGCTCGGTCATAACATTACCTTCCCCGTGAGACATCTTAAAGTCCATAAGTTCTGCAATTGTCACAGGGATATCTATAAGTGAACGATGGGTATTTACAAAAAGATCAGATTTAAAATCCGGGCCGATAGCAAGAAGATTTATGTGACGACAGCCATCACACTCATCACCATGATCACGAATTCCACCATGATCATCGAGATGGCGTCCATGGTCATTTGTAACCAGTAACGTTGTTTTACCCTTATAGACTGGATCTGTCTGAAAAAAGCTCCATAAGCGATAGATATATTCATCGGAATCTGTTATCGCCTCTAAATACCCATCCCAATCATCATTATGACCAAAGGAGTCGGGGTTTCTAAAAGAGATCATAATTAATTCAGGATAATTTTTCTGAATCAACTCGAGCCCTTTTGTATAAGTAACGCTATCCTCGCCATACCCAGACTTAGCGCCCTTCCCATCTATCCCACAATAAGTTGCCGGCCGATATTTACTATGCCACTCATCTTCATCTGTATCCGCAAGAACTTCCAGCTTTCCTTTAGAGGTCACAATAAGTGCATCCACAGAATCTTTACCATGAGCCTTACGCCACTCTTGAATAAAGGAATGTTTTTTAGGGAGGTCCTTTCCACTGTTACTGATCTCTTGTCGAATACCCGTCATCATTGCTGTGTGACCAGATGCAGTATACGTATACCCATCATTATAAAACTCTAGATTGACCACACCAAGTTTTGAAAGAGCATTGGAAGTATACGGTATAAATTCACGGTCTTTGTTTCCCCAAGACTCAGAAAAACGCACCCCATCAATCACAACCAACACTACATACTGAGTTGCGTAATCTGTAAGAGCCGTATCACTGTTATCTTCAACTGGTGGGTAGGGAACGAATACACTCGAATCAACGTTATCAAGAGTTACATCGGTAGTAATAATAGTGGCTTCACCACTCGAACCAGATAGTATAGACTGAGCAACAGATACTTTTGAAGTCTGTTTCTTGCTTGGGGCAGTACTATTCCTATCACATCCAGAAATTGACCCAAACATAAGGCCAATAAATACTGGAACAATAGTAACGATTGATTTTTTTGAAGAGCGTTGAATACCCCAAAAACTACTCACAAAGTGCCACCATATAGAGAATCTCTCATATTAATATATCACACTTTACGGCTCTATAGGGTAATTTTCTATTCTTGTGGTACCGATTTTAGCTTATTGAGCAAAGTTACCACTCTCTTACCTAAATAAGCAGCAGTAGCAATGTCTTCTTCTTTCGGCTTGCCCCCTTCAGACTGAGCAACGACCCCTAATTGACAGCCTAAACGATTAAGTCCTTTATTGAGCCCATTATGGACATCGAGAGAAACCCAATACATTCCATGCTGACTCGCAAAGGTTTGCATATATTGAAGCGTATTCCCTTGGTCTCCATTAGGAGCGCCACCACAGGTAATACCAGCAGCAACCTTACCCGACCATTTTTGTGAATACCAAGCATCACCAGAGGCATCAACAAAAGTCTTTAATTGAGCAGAAACACTCCCCATATAGGTTGGTGAAGCCAATACGATAGCATCACACTCTTGGAGAACATCATAGATAGCACTGTCTTCAAACCGCCCTTCTACAATATTTTTACCCTCAATCAAGTAGCTCACGACCTCGGCTCCTTCCTGCTGCATGGATGCCGCACAAGCCTGAACTAATTGACCCGTAATATCTGTCTTGGTGTAATATACTATTGCAACTTTACTCATGGAAGACTCCTTCACTCTATTTTAGGCTCAAAGGTAATTATAAGAAAATTCAAAACACTCAATGGCTTTAATTAACCATAAGTTTGTAGTCCCTTTTTACAGATCTGGAATAGATTATTCTCTACCAAACAGTAAGAGCACCAGCCCCTAACACGGTGCTCTTGTCATGAGCTACCACAGAATAGATTAATACTCCCTTCTCTATTTGTGAGAGGTCAGTTACCCCATTATCAACGAGCAATGAATACACCTTCTCACCAGCTATTGAGTAGAGCTGTAGGCGAGCAGTAGTTGACAATCCACTCATTGTTAGCGAAGTGCCACTCAAGGTCACCTTAGTTCTCGTTTGCCCATATATCACCGATGAGACCTCTTGTGAACTCTCTCTTGTATCATCAGATGAATCCACACTCTCTACAGAGTCATCATCCTCTTGAGCTGAACTCTGACTCACTGAAGAGGTTTGGAGTTCCTCACTTTCAGAACTCATTTCAATTCCATCATTTGAACGTTCGTTAGATGACTCCCTCGACACACTCTCTTGCTGTTCACTTGAACTCTCATTTTCGGTAACTACTGTTACTTCAGAAAATTTCATAGGAGTAGCCATATACTCTTTAATAGTTTTTGAAAACCAGCCCCCATCATTCTCTTCAACTTTATTGGTCGGGTAGTTTGCGTTACCCGAAAGTCCGGCCCCAAAGAGAACCCCTATGAAACCAGCTTCAATCCATTTCTGAGGATTATCAACAAAGTACTGAACGGCATCATCGCGGTTACCTACTTCAGGGTGCTCCATATTGCCTTCTGATATTTGCCAACCAACAATACGGAGTCCTGCACGATATGATAGACACTTGGTCCAACTAAAATATTTAACATAGTTATCATCAGTCCAAAACCAATCCTGTTTTGCCTTCTCGGGATTACCAGCATCACGATCACTTTTCTCTACAAAGATCACATCACCTTTCCCCTTATCACCAAGAGAGTTAATGAAGTCACCTTGTGCATACCCACTCATCACATGAGACTCTATACGCCCTTGGCCTACTTGCCCAGGAATCCCATATCCCCAGTGATTAAGCATGTGGCCCAACATAACACCTTTACTCGCCAGTTTCTCATGGGCACGATCTACTAAATACTCAGACCACCCAACCATGTTTGAGGCATAGCTCGCTCCCGATAGCTCATTTGCTTTACTCATATTTACCGTAACCTCAGCACCATCCATTGTTGGCAGATGTCCATCTTGCATCAGCTTTCCATAGAGATCTGGCTCTAACACAAGAAGGTACTCTTTCTGGTTTGCCCCCCCCGATGCCATTTGATTAAGGAGTTCATCATAGCGTTCAAAGTAATCGTTCATAAAAGTGTCATCGTTGAGATTATCGGCAACCATTGATTCACTCACCTTACCAAAATTGTACCAGACAAATGCAGTTTTAAAGCCAAGCTCATCACTTTTATCTACATACTCCTCAACAAAGTCCTCTCCCCACGAAGTAAACGTTTCGGGCATAATATATTGATACCGATAATCACTATCAGTATCAAAATCACCATAGGTATCCCAGGCGCCCCGTGTATCTAAATAACCGGTTGCGAGATAGTCTGGCCATCCCTCTGGCACTTCACCACCTATAGCATCAGGCACTTTAAGCATTGGAGCATCACTACCATCGGTAAGACGGATATCATCAATGAGAAGGTGGAGTGCAGATCCATCTGGATCTTTTGCATAAGCAATCCCTACCCCAACATATTCAGCGTCGGGATCAAAGGCGTCAGTTTTTTCTCCACTCCAATCGAGAACAGCAAACTCTTCTAGAGGGACCACAACCTCATCCCACTCTGCGTCAGCAGAAATTGGCACATTGATATTCATAGGAAAAGGAAAATCAGTAACCAATTCAAGGGCTATAGTTTCGGCTTCACCCGTCAAATTCTTTACTCTAAAACGAATGTCCTTATAGCCCGTCAAACGGTAGGATCGATTATTTGCAAATTTTGCCTGAAGATGATAATCACCACCCTCACCCACATCTTCTTTGACTTCTAATTCAAGAGCATCGGTTCCACGGTATGCATCTTCACAGTTTATGGGGATCATCTCTGTGGATACTGTTTCCGTCATATCATTCAGATCTATAGCATCAACAATACTACTAGTAATGTCGGCAACGCGCACATCCCAGGTCCAATCACCATTTTGAATACCCATCCGTTGGCAGCCATCACCATCTTCCTCCCAAGCATCATAGTAGACAGGAATATCATTTAACGACCATGCAGTTTGGGTCAATAAGATTAGTAGTATTAATTGTACCGTTTGGTATTTTCTCACATTCATAAAACTCTCTCCCTCAGAGTATAAGCCAAATCAAGCCGACATATAACCCTTACAGTTCAATCATTACCATTTTAGATTAGGCTTAATATAAACTATGTAGACTTTTAATACAACTACATTTGGTTTAAGGATATCAAATGCGACCCCTAAGGCCATTATCCTGGTCATTAGTACCCAATGTAAAGACATTTTTTACTCCACGCTAACCTTCAGATACTGAGACAAAGAGGATATCTAAGATTATTGCATTAATTTTGATATATTTATCAACCTAAAGTGAGTGAGGAACCATGGCTAAATTAACGAGAGAAGACCAATCTATTGATGTTGAAGATGGCATTAGAATTTTTGATGCCGCGGAAGACCTTGGAGTCACTTTTTCGTGTTGCCACGGTGTCTGTGGCGCCTGCCTTATAGAAATTGTATCAGGGGCTGAACATATAGAAGCACCTACTCAATCTGAAATTGAATTTGGTATTGAAGGCAAGGAGCGTCTCGCTTGTCAATGTAGAATCAAATCAGGCGAGGTGGTTATTGAACAAAAAGGTCTTGAGGACCTTTAAAGCATTTCTAAAAGCATTGAGAGTATACAGAGTCCATTGAGACCCCTTTATACTCTATCGAGTTTCCATACCGTTTCAACACACTCTGTACGACCTTTAAGGCCGCCAGGAACATCTTTTGACACGAGTACTGTGAGCGAATACCCGTTTCCATAAGCATCCTCAACCCATTCATGAGGAACAGAAAATGGAGGACCATTCATAACACTCTGATCATAGGTAATTGTAACAAGCAATTGTAAGGCAGACTCTGTAATTGCAATCAGATGAGCACAATACTTTTTTCTTAACTCTTCTGGAAGTGCGATAAGAGCTGCGCGATCATATACCGCATCTACCGCACCAAGTGTCTCAGCGGTCAAGTTAAAAATGTTTCCTTGAGCAATCGCAATACGGGGCCCTCGATACCAGGTAACATCACCATCTCTCGTCACTTCCGGCTCAATATCAAGTGAATGAAAGAGTGCAGTAACGGCACCTTCATTCAACTCAGCACCTACTACGTCAAAACCCTGCTCCAAAAGCCACTCAATATCAAGAGTTTTACCACACAAGGGGACAAACACCCGTCCGCCTGCAACAATATTAAGGGTCCTAAACCACGCTTCAAGTTGTGGATTCACCTGAGACATATGAAAACCTATCTCATTCTTATGCCATTTTTTATGCCAAAACTGCTCGTCCATTTCCAACCCTCTGAAGCTATTCCGGTACAAGTATACCATTTTTTACCGTATGCCCGAAGCACTCTGAGCGAGTATCACCTCTTTGATATTCATAAGTGCAACTATGCAATAATATAGATTCAACGACTATTTACTGAGCTTACACACTTCACAACCAAAAAAGAGGCTATGCATCCAACACCCAACGCAAAAACCGAGTACTGCTTCGAGCCAGGTAAGGAGAAAGCAGGTGCCTAACACTGCAATAATTGCTTCATTGGGCGCACCTAATAGACGGAGTCCAAAACACGTAACCCCAAGTACAGCACCGAGTGTCCAGGCAAAACGTTTTGGCTTAATAGGTTTCCACGTCGCAGGAAATTTCATTGTAATAGCCGTTCCAAGCAATCCAGTTGGTGTCAGTGGTGTCAGTCCAAAGAGTGCCGCAACAGTCATATCAAAAATAACGTAGGGACCGACGTAGAGAATAGGATCAAGTTCAGGTTTAAAAATGAGAATGACCATTGTGATCATAGAGAGAATATTAAGTAACCCTGCACGAGCTCGAGTAGCAGCCTCGTTAATTCGTCTATCACATTCCCCAGGGATTGATGGCCCCATAGCAAAAAGTGGCTTGGTAAAAAAGGTGTGATACTGTTGTAACTCGTGATTATCCATTACTCTCTCAGCTTTAAATCATTTTATGCTAATATAATAATTTAAAGCTGTACTTCAATAATCATTTTCTCAAGATGGGAGTATTTCACTCAGATTATCACCATTGAATGATGTGAAGCCCTCTTAATACCCTAATCATTCAAAATACCCAATGTACTCAGAGTTAATTATAGAGTTTACCGAGCTCTTCACTATTTATTTTACGGGCGTCAATAATGCGTTTTGCATAGTCAGCCAGAGCAACCTCTTTATCACCCGATGGAGTCCATTTAGGGACTGAGACTGGTTTACCCTGTTCATCTACAGCAACAAAGACCATAAGACACCGTATTGCATGGGTCATATCACACTGCTTGGGGTCACATGATTTAATCGCCACTGAGATATGCATGGTAGAGTTGCCCGTATAAATAACTCGTGCGGTTACCTCAACGAGGCTCCCCACTTTTATAGGGCTACTGAAATTGATATCACCCACAAAGGCGGTTACACAATATTTTTGACTCCAGCCCGTGGCACAAACATAGCCCGCCTGGTCTAGCCATTTCATAGCCGTACCACCATGGACATTCCCTCCAAAATTTACATCAGAGGGTTGTGCAAGAAAACGTATGGTCGCTTTGTGATTTTGATTAGACATAGTGGCATTCCAGTAAAAGTGTTCTCACAGGTAATATACTAATATGGGTTACACTATCGATTTAAAAGAGTGAGTTGCTCATGTACCTTGATAAAAATGCCAGTTATGTATTGGTTAATCAAAATCAAAACCGTCTGAGTCATCATCATCTGAACCATCGGATTTACCTGCTGCGCTCCATACATCAGGAGGAAGGGTTATATAAAACCCAGATTGTTATTAGGTGTAAATCCATCTGCATGAGCCACGGGTTGCATGCATAGGAATATTAAAAATAAAGTACTGATCAGCTTTTTTATAGTGTATTCATCTCGTCATTAATCGTTATAGATACACCGAATTGACTTTTGATTGATAATATCTTCATGATACACAAGCAATCTTTGATCATTAATTAATTCATAATCCTCATAGGGGTCAGGATGAACAGATATATACCAATAACGCCCTTCTATTGAAGCTACTGGTCTCGGGCCCGTTTCATAACTCGATGTCCACCAGCTTGCACGAAACCCTATACCCTTATACGTATCACCTTGTTTCACTCCGGCAGGCACCGCTGAAAAACCAACCGCATCAAGACGTTTAAAACTAACATCCCATGCAGCAACAGTATCCATCAGGGCAGGTGCTAACTCACGCCACGCATTATCTTCATAATACCCTTCACCACTGATGGTACTTATTGCAGTGGCTAATTCACTAAATTGCTCTTCAGTTGGAGCACTCCATCCCTCTGGGCATATATCTTCAACGCCATCAACACCGCCTGTTGCAGTATTCCAATTATACAGCCCACCATAAATATCACAATACTCAAGAGAGTCATTATAACAACTACTTCCAATATCTGTTGCCACATTCATATTCTCTTTCATCCAAAGCTGATCACCAATTTCAACAACTGAGTAGACCTGGGTTTCTCCCCGTGTATTGGGGCGACTATCGAGAAACGACTTTACTTGTATCACTAAGGAATCTTTTACATTAAACTGTGGTATTTCAAAATAAGCCACTGTCGTTCCATAAGAGAGAGCAGTAATCTCTCCCTCTTCCAACGATACAATAGCGGGGTCATCTATAGTAATGACAACAGAATCATTATATTCAATTGGAGTAACCTGAAATGGCACTACAACAGATATATCGCTAATCGTTGCTTGAAGGGTATCGGTGCCCACATCAATAGTAGGGACGAATGCTGCACTACTTTGGTAAGTTTCTGATGAAGATATCAAAATTGTGCTACTCAATACGAGTTCACTAGAAGACTCTTCACTTGAACTACTGCTACTTGGTTGACTTGTATTTTCTTGAAAGTCCACTACAGTACCCGGCATCACTTCTTGCGTAATGGTCTGTACTGAGCCGTCATAATCAAGTTTAATACTGCGCTCTCCTTTGGGTACCCCAATCAATATTAGGGTATCTCCTGCAGCGCCAAGCAGAACAATGTCCGTACCCTCAACCCACACCTGTGCCGACGATATAGTTTCCGGGATAACAACCTGTAACTCAACAGCAGGCTGTACGACTGTTTCAATAGTGATCGTATCAATACCGGTAGTATCGACATCATCGGGATCAAGCGTTATAATTTCGCCCCAAATTTCCCTTTCATCATCAATAACTGAGATTTGAACAATCACCTCTTCCTCTGGGAAGGTAAATGCATACGCACCATTTTTATCGGTAATATCAATCTGAGTAGACTCTTGAACTATAGCTACCGGTGAATACCCTGCTTTCCTTAAGGTAATTACCGCGCCTTCAACGGGTGAGTCATCTGGGTAGCGCACTACTCCAGCAAAAGTATTTTCGGTTGCGGTCGCAGTTCCTGCGCTATCACCTAAAGAGCAGCCCCCAAAAAGCGATGCTAACATAAGGATAAAAGTATAAGATATCTGTTTTCTTAAATAGTTCATAGGCATATGTTGACATTTTATGTGTGTGAGTCCCAAGCCTAAAGATAACATTTATATTAAATATTGCCATTCTTGGAGTCTTCCATACACTTTGGGAGCCTCTACCCCACTCAAACCACCCATTTTACTAAAATGTACTTGTAAACTTTTCACAAATAGCCCTAAGGGCGACCTAAATTCAGAAATGTACTACCCCATTTCAGCTATATTTGGTACGTAAGAGAGGAAAAACACCTCTTTATTGACCCTTCTTCCTTTGGAAGAACAAAACCAGCTGCCATTTCTTTGATTATGACTCTCTCATTTGGTGGCTGGTTTTTTATATCCCCTACGCACATTTCACTGAATTTATTTGAAAATCTCGACGTAGCGCCCACTCTTTTTGAGTGCAATAAGGGCCTTGTTGTATGACTCAGCGATCAATTCATTCCCTGCTGAGAAATAACTGTACAACCTCAGTTCATCTATTGGTGTTTCAACTTTCCTAATCTCACCAAGCTCAAAACCTGAACTCACTAAATAAGTATCTGCAATCTGTCTATTCATCACAAAAACCTCGGCTCTTTTAACTTTTAGATAGTTAAATGCCTGTTCAATGCTACTAACCATATAGACATTTAAATTACTCATATAAGTATCAACAAATACATACCCTCGTACTTCGACCAATGAATAAGGCTTAAGACTCTCCCATCCGTCAATTGAAATGGAATCAAGCCACGTATACGCAAAGTACGGCTCTATCGATACTGGTTCAGACACCCTTATGGCACCAGGCACTGTTTCTGCATAATTTTCTACTCGAGCGACTTCTCCATCGATAACTCCCTTTTGTAAGCTCAACGTCCCCCGTTTCGGAGGAAGCGACATCAATACAATAGGTATTTCCATCTCTTTTGATAACTCACTCATGAACAATGCTACTTTTTTGAAAAGCGCATCTCCTTCAGGAATAATCGTTGCCATTGTTATTGTTTTTTTAGAGATCTTCTCATCAGCAAATAGTGATACTGCTCCAAGTAATAGTAAACTAAGTATCATTAATTTCATATACGCCTCTCATAGTCTCTCTTTCACTATAGAGTATACAATCTACCCCAATAGAATGGGGTAATTAATAGACAATTCTGGGCCTGTACATTCGCATTTGACAAAAGTGTAACCCTTCATTAAGTAAGACTTTCTTGAGTTATTATGCTAAAAATCCCATAATTGTATGTTCGTTTGTAAATCACCCACAATTAACATATTTTGTTTCTGGGCGCAGAAATATCAAGGACATCTCAAGATGGGGCACTACTCTTTTTTAATTATCATTCAACTTTTGTGTACATGGTCTCTTACACAGGCTTGGCGCAGTGACTACTATCCTATCGATTGGGAACCTCCTATAGCTGCAGACTTTTATAGTGACCCATTTATTCAAGACCTCTCATTCGCTGGTTATCATCGTAGTGAAATTGACATACCAGAACCTTCTGGAGCGATCTTTGATGTTTCAAAACCTCCCTATAATGCACCAACCGAAGCAGGCACCGATGCTACAGCTGCAATTCAATCAGCAATTGATGACGCCGAAGCAGCAGATGGCGGTGTCATATATATCCCTGAAGGTTTTTATCGGTTAAGCCCTCAAGGAGACAATAACTACTGCCTTAAGATTAGTCAAAGTAATATTGTCATAAAAGGTGATGGTCGAGAAGTCACAAAACTCTTTAATACCTCATACGAAATGCGCAATAAAAGCATTATACTCATTCAAGGGAATGCATCATGGGGATCAGTTGCTGGAGAAGCAATTACTATCACTCAAGACCTCATGAGCCCCACTCAAACGATCCCCATAGAAAATGCATCGTATTTTTCAGTCGGTGATACTGTCATTGTTACTGCGAATATCACAGAGGAGTGGGTAACCGATCATAAGGTGTTAGAGTGGAAGGGCTATGCGGACAAATTTTCTCCAATACGCTACCTCCGTTTTATTACTGCTGTAGATACAAAAAGCAACACAATCTCCATAGATATTCCTACTCGCTATGCCCTTAAAACAAGAGACAATGCACGAGTCCACAAAGTATCGCGAATGCTCACCGAGGTCGGCCTCCAAGACTTTGGTATCGCCAATAATCAAAACCCAAGTACCACAGGATTCGCCGAAGGTGATTATACTTCGGAAGAGAATGCATCATACAACAGTCACGGTGCTTTTGCTATCAGGATGACTGATGTTATTAACGGATGGATTAAAAACGTCACTACCTATAAACCTACTGACAACAGTACCGGTTCACACCTTCTCTCTAATGGTATTCAAGTATTTGAAAGTAGAAGTATCACTCTTGACAGTTGTTGGATTGGGCATGTACAGTACGGCGGTGGTGGCGGCAATGGTTATGGCTATCGACTTCAGAGAGCCCAAGAAATTCTCATCAAACATTCCACTGCAAAATTTACACGCCATGGCTTTGTCTTTTCACACATGGGGAGCTCGGGTAACGTGATACATCAATCCAATGACATTCAAACAAAAAAACAACATGGCGCAACGGGTGATGAGGCCACCTCAGGATCGGGAAGTGATCACCATATGCATTTTAGTCACTCAAACCTTATTGATGCCTGCACTGTGGATAGAAGTAGTTTTCAGGCGTTTTATCGCCCTTATGGCAGCACCCCAAAACACAACCTTACGAGTGCTCATTCTACCTTTTGGAACACCACCTCTCTGAGTGAACAGGATTTTTTAATTTGGTCAGATCAAGGAAGGTATGGATATGCCATAGGAACATCAGGCACCGGATCTACGGTAAAAACCAGTTCTATAAATGCTGAGTATGCCTTAGTTACGAGCCCTGTTGATATTGTTGAAGGTGAAGGTGAAGGCGCAACCCTTGAACCGCAATCACTTTATCTTGATCAGTTACAAAAAAGGCTTTTGCTCATTAAGCCTACTGAATCAAGTAGTAGTGAGGTAGCAGTAAGTAGCGCGATAGAGTCTTCAGCAGATGAATCTTCGAGTATTATTGTTGAGTCTTCACAAAGTCATTCATCTGACGAAGTTGTTAGTAGTAGTAGTAGTAGTAGTAGTAGTAGTAGTAGTAGTAGTAGTAGTTCGAATCAGGCGAGCCTATCATCAAGTTCACAACTCAGTTCACAATTGTCCGTACAGATAAGGAGCAGTGATGGTGCTACTGCATCTATTATGGTACGGGCTCTTGGCTCGACTCGTACTTCAATGATTGTTAATACATGGATAGGGATTGAAACCAACCTCTATGTGAGTAACAATGAGAAGATTGAGATTCACGTGTATGACTTTTTGGGGAACCTTATGGGAACGAGTTCTGGTGAAGGAGTTACCCGGTTATTGGAACGGATGCCGAGGGGAAGTTATATTCTTATCGCTCAATAAACTTTTGTTAACATTTTCTTCATCGTAATTACAGTCATATACATTTTCAAAAAAATAACTACCATTGCGTTCGCGATTATAGTTTACTATCGCTTTGGACACGCAAACCAATTAACCACATTTTTTAAAAGGAAAACTTATGAGAGTATCTATACTCATTCTATGCATTACCCTATGGTCATTTTCATCCTTATGGGCTCAACAACTTTCCACCTCAATTAAAATTGAAGCAGAAGATTACTCCAACTACTATGACGCCACCAGTGGCAACTCTGGCGGCGCATACCGAAACGGCAACGTCGATATTGAATCATGCTCCGAAGGAGGCTATAATGTTGGATGGATCGCTAAAAATGAGTGGCTTGAGTATGAAGTCACCTTATCCCCTGGTGTCTATCAGCTCGACATGCGTCTTGCGACTCCATCAGACAAATACGACGGTTACAACATCTATATTGATGGTAACAAAGTAAAAGACGCTGATGATTTTGACAAGTCAGGAAGTTGGCAAGATTGGTTCACCAAAACGAGTGGCGCCGTTACCGTTACTCAAGCAGGCACTCATACGATACGTATAGAATTTACTGCTCGAGAATTTAACTTCAACTGGTTTACACTGACTGAAATCACCCAAACAAATCAGATTGAAGCAGAAGATTATGCCCGTAACTATGACCTATCCTCTTTCACAAGCTGGCCATATCGTGACGGTCCCGTGGGCATTGAAGTAAGCCCAACAGGCTACCACGTTGCATATATTAACCAAAATGAATGGCTCGAGTATGATGTCGCACTTGCCCCAGGTAAATACACTGCATATGTGAGAGTAGCGTCAATCAATCCCAATAACGAAATCCAATATTCATTTAACGGCATTCAATTCCCCATTACTGAATTTGATGGCAATGGAAGCCCTGTGGGTTGGGCAGACAAAGAGGTTGGTGTTGTCACCATTAGCAACAGTGGTCTGAATACCGTTCGCCTAGACATGCTCACCAATTCTAATTTCACAATAGACAAAATTATATTCAACCGAATCCCTGATGCTCCAACTCCTGTTGAAGCACATGGCCATATTCACGTAAATGGTTCTGCAATTGAAGGTCAAAATGGCCCCGTCCAACTGCGTGGCGTTTCTACCTATTGGAGTAATTGGCATGGAAAGTATTTTAATAAAGAGATTGTCCATTGGCTCTCTGACGACTGGAATATTGATGTAGTTCGTGCCCACATGGCCGTAGATTTTGGAAGTGGATACATTGAAGATCCTGCTGTAAACAAAGCACGTATCTTTGATGTTGTTGATGGTGCAATTGAAACAGGACGATATGCTATTATCTCTTGGCATGCGGACCAACTCTTTGACTACATTCCTCAAGCACAAGCATTTTTTGCTGAAGCAGCAGCACGCTACTCACAATACCCCAATGTCTTTTTTGAAATAGCTGCAGAGCCTACACAATATAGCTGGGCAAATCTTAAAAGCTACGCAGAACAAATCATTCCATCAATTCGCCCCTATACAGACAATCTCATCATTATGGGGACGCCTAACTGGAATCAAAATGTTGATGAAGTGGTTTCTGATAAGGTTAACGATATGAATTTAGCCTACAGCTTGAATTTTATTGCGGGTGCACATGATGGTGCCTTAAAAGCTAAAGCAAAATATGCTCTCAATAACAATGTTCCACTCTTTGTTACTCAATGGAAAACTACTGACCTCAGTGGCTACACCTTTGATGAACAAGCGTCAAAAGGGTGGCTTGACTTTATGTTTCAGAATAGAATCAGCTGGGTCAATGGCTTTATCTACTCCAGTTCAAGCAAAGAATATGCTGCATTAAAAAGTAGTGCCTCATCAAGAGGGAATTGGCAACTATCAGATCTCAGTGACGACGGTCTCTTTATACGCAACGCACTCCTCAACCCACCATCAAGCCTAACCCCTGTAGAATACTATGGAGACCTCACAACATCTGATGCACACATCATAAGTCGTAACACCCATCAACCAACTCAACTGAGAGGCACCTCTCTGTATTGGACAAACTGGAGTGCCGCATGGTACAATGCTTCAATTGTCAATTGGCTTAAGACAGACTGGAATAGCGATATTATACGCGCCAAAATGGCCATTACAGAACCTGGTGGATACCTTGATGACCCTGTTGGGAATACAGAGAGTGTAGAAAGAATTATAGATGCTGCCATTGACAAAGGAATGTATGTTGTTGTCAGTTGGTATATTTATCAAGGTGCAGACAGCTATCTCACTCAAGCTCAAACGTTCTTCTCAGAAATTGCACAAAAGTATGGACAGTATGACAATGTAATTTTCG
This sequence comes from Fibrobacterales bacterium, assembly GCA_051532035.1. Taxonomy (GTDB): domain Bacteria; phylum Fibrobacterota; class Fibrobacteria; order Fibrobacterales; family JAOPTW01; genus JAOPTW01. The sequence continues at coordinate 191,576 of JAOPTW010000014.1, forward strand.
AAATTTATGGTCAACCCACCCAAATTCCGTGGGACGAAATTAAATGGTATGCAGAAGCGATTAGCCCATCAATACGTCAAAATAGTGACAATCTCATTATTGTTGGTACTCCAAATTGGAACCAACATGTTTACGACCCCGTACAAGACCCAGTCAATGTATCAAATATTGCATACGCTCTAAACTTTGCAGCAGGAACCCATGGACAATACTTAAGAGATAACGCTCAGTATGCCATAGATAATGATATTCCTCTATTTGTATCAAGTTGGCAAACCACAGATGCATCGAGTACCGGAGCCCTTGACCTTGTCGAGTCAAGACTCTGGATGGATTTTTTAAATACCAATCATATATCATGGTGCAATTATGCCACATTTAACAAAGCAAACGAAACCAACATGTCAGTATATTCTTGGTCAAGCCCTTTAGGTAATTGGAGTTCAAATGATTTAACTCCGAGTGGAGTGTGGGTAAGAGACCTATTAAGATCATACCCATAAATACAGTACTTCTATAGTTTACTAAAAGAGCGTGATACTCATAGTATCGCGCTCTTTTTTTATTAACACATCAATGCGATGATTTCGGTGAATACTATGCAGCTTCTTATGCTTCATTAGACATGGCCTCCGTACCATTGCATGACCCGTCCGCTACCCTGCATGACCCATCTGCTACTCTTGCTACATGTGTCTAGTATAAAGCAATTATCTTATCCTTAATCGGGAGTGTTCACGACTACCGAGTTCACTCATACTGCACTTCACCGAGGGCGCACGGCAAAATAGCTTCTCAAATATCCCAGTGGAGTGAGACCACACTGCGGTTTTGTTTTTGATTCATGCTCACTACAGAGACAAGCTTACTTGTTGAATGAGCTACCAGTCTATACGACTCATACTTATCGAGTACAGTGCTCAGTCACACTGCGGAAATAAAGGTTCACCACGGGTGAAGGGGTATCGCACATTGGGGAATGGTTAGGCGGCATGGCATTAGACAACCTTACTATTAGAGAAACCTTATGGGTTTATTGGGATAGTAAATGTTTTACGGTATATCGGTTGTGTTGCATACGACTTATACATGGCCACACGGGAGAAATAAAAGTCTACCTTACATTAAGTGGTATCGTATATTGCAGAATAGATGGACGATATGGTATTAGGTAAGGTTACCACGTGAGCTATCTACCCCTCTATGCATAAGGGTAAGAGGGTAATTATACTTACCTAATGAAAACACTCGTTTCTAATTCGATTCATTGTGTCACTGACAAATTTTCCCACCAATAAAGCTCACTCCCGTGGACACCGAAATATCATTAACATTATTCGAATCTATTACCCAACTATAGGTACAATTTGTCAATTGTGATGGGTCCGCAGCATTGATTCTCACTCCACCACCATCAATAACATCGTAGTCTCCTGACAAGAGTGGGTATCGGTATCGATATTTAAAATCTGTAGAATACCCACCCCAAAAACCACTCGCTTGAATTCCTTCTAAGGACTCAACAGTATAATCACCTACAGCAACAAATACAAATTGATTCAGGTGATTTTCAGCAACCTTATCAAGGGTTTCCCAAGGGAAAAGTGCACTACTTGATGCTACAGTATCAGATCCCAATGGGGACACCCACATATAACTCGCACGTCCTACTACATTATTGTATACCAAGGAATTTGCATGATCATCACGACCTGAAATAGCGCCTCCCTCATTGTAGGCAAACTCAGCTTTAATTCCATTATAATCACCATAAATTGACCACACCATACCATCCATAACTGAAAGAGAATAACCTGATCCAATATAATTCCCTAGTACTTTTGGGGCTGAGTTGTAAGAAGCAATATTTCCCCCTTTAATCCATGCCGTTTCAGGATTAGTGTGGTGACGCGTTATACCATTTTGACTCAAATAATTACTTACGATATACAGCGAATCACTTGAATTTACAACATGGATACCCGCTCCATGTTTATCAAAACTATCATCATCATAGACACACACCTTGTTATTCTCTAACACAAATCCTTCTACAATAGTATAGTGTGTAATATCTTCTGCAGTCATCAATGGATGTCCACAGGTATCAATACTAATAGCCCCCTGGTATTTATCAATTACCGATCTATAGACTGAAAATGAGAGATCTCGCTGATTAAAACTATTATCAAATCCACCAAGTAAATGGACGCCATTCCGTATTCGAATTGTAGAGTCTCCTTGACCAGCATTACTGTAATTCCCCAATGCAACTCGTATCTCTTCTATTAAAGGCATTGTATCAACAACAGAAAGAGCTTTTTGAATCTGCCTGAATGGATTACCACTCGTACCATCTCCTAGTTCATCCGACCCCGTTTGTGAAACATACAGCCGTGTTAACAGTGGAATAACGACTGCATCACTACTTGATAACACTTCATCACTACTTGATACCGGTTGATCACTTGAATCACTTGAATCACTTGACACTGAAACCAAACTCGAACTTAAATTCTCAGAACTACTTAATAAGTCTTCATCCAAAGAACTACTACTCACCACCTCTACAGGCTGTTGATCAAGATAAGGAATCGTTGGAACAGCTCGTTCACCAACCTGGGTATTATTTACCATGAAGATTATCGTGTACTCAGCTTTGGGTACTTTTATAAATGAAAGGCTATCACCACCCACTTGTGTTCCAAAATAATCGGTACCCAATACCCACACAAGAGTTTCTATGCCATCTCCCGGTACTGGAATAATGAGTCGTTCGCTCTTATCCATCATGGGTGATTGGATCACATCTATCAAAAGGGGGTTCAGGCTATCAATAAAATGTGCATAGCCAATACTATCTTTGGGGTGCAACTCTTTGAACTCGAGAGTATAGGTTGTGTCTGGCTGATACAACCTATACGAACCATTTTCATCAGTAGTATCACGACAGATTATATCACACACTGTAATTGAATCATCAAGGGGTGTTTCTACTGCTGCAATTTTTAACAGAGCTGGGCTTGAGCTATTTTCATAATCGGGAGAATAGAGTGCAGAACGAAGGGTAACCTCAACCTGTGGCGCGTAGAGCCCATCGGGATAAGTAACCTGACCAGCAATAGTATTATCAGTTTGGGTCATGGTTCCAGAATTTATTATTGCGTCCGGTTCTGTTGCACAGTTACTCAATAAGAATAACCCTATCATACTTATGATTATAGAATGTAACACTGGTGCCCCTCGATTATTTTTTTTGTGTTAACGGAAAAAACTGCATGTTAAATTGATAGACGTATTCTTCGTCACTGTCAGTTTCAATTTTTTCAAACATGTCTTCTTTCAGTTTATTTAACTTCTCTAAAAAAAGTTCATATCGATCTTTTGAAATACCAAAAGTGAGCGATGAAATGGAGCGATCTTCTCTCGGAATACTCGCAATAGATCGCTCGCCCATGCGCATCATATTAACCTGGTAGTTTTGAATCACTGATGGCCCTACTTCACTTCCAGAACGTATCAATGGATCACTCGCCTTCCAGAATCCTGACTGACTTTTTTCTATAAGACCAAGCTGGTATAGAGTATCAAAAGCTTGAGTAACTTCTGTAACCTTAATGGGAGGATTGAGAAATTGAGCTATCTCATCAAAATTATTATCATCAATATCTATAATACAGAGTGATTCACGTATTGCTACATTATACCAATGCTTGTAGTAAAGCTTTTGGTACTGCTGAAGAGTTTTATGTTTCTTAACTGGTATAAAGGCAATTAACCGTTCAAGACGCTCAGCTTTCATTGTTTCGGTCTTAGCATTATCTACATGGACCATCAAACTGAGATATTCTTGTTCATGCTTGGTCAACTTAATGGCCTTGGCAAATTTAGGCACCATTTTTTGAGAAAGGTTACTGGTCCCTTTTAAGATACCGGCAAAAAGCCCCAAAGAATTATATCCAGCTTTTTGCATAAAGTAACGATGAGAGAAAACAGGATTATTCTCTTTTTGAATATCGTAGTAATCATTTAAATACTTCCGATAATCTCTATACTCATATATGTTTAGATGTTGATTCTTCATGCCCTCATGTATCTACAAAAACTGAACATGGTTGACCGGCACAAAAATAAATCACTCGATACTTTTGCCACCAATGAGCCTGCTCACCTCGTAGAACATCCTATATATCCCAGATCTTACTAGATAGCATTTTTTACAAACATTTAAACAGCATTTTGTGTAAAAAATTGAATACAACAATCTCGCACAGTGTCTCTTATACAAAAAGATTTCTTACCAAAAAATATTTTTGTGGAAAGCAGCTCAATAGCCACTTGCTATTTCAGCACCGCTGTATCAATCACACCCATTCGTTACGCGTAGTATGATCCCTCAATGTAGAATCTTTCCCTTGTATACACCACTCTCTGATGCGCTGCCACTGCAGATAGGTTCGTTCAGAAAGAGCACACATTGTAATGGTTTCAAAGCCAATCATACTTGGCTTTATAGTATCATTCAGTTGCTCAACGAGGGGTGAATTAAATCCCGTCCTCCCGTGTATTGCACCCACAATATTACCAACAGTCGCACCATTACAGTCAGTATCAAGACCTGCCGCGACGGTAGTACAAATGGCAATATGAGGGTCTAAATCGCTATAAGCCATACCAACAATACAGACGAGCGCATTATTAATAGTGTGTACTGGACTCATTCCTTGATAGCTCTCTTCAATATGTTCCATGAGTTTTTCCCAGTCATCATACTGCTCTATCCATTCGAGGAGCTGTTTGACAGCGAGTGCAAGGCGACACTCTTTAGGAATTTCACTTAACCCAATAGCAACGAGTTTTTTCCAATTACCTTCGACAAAGGCGGCTGCCTGTATAGCGGCAAAGAACATCTCACCATAAATACCATTACGTTCATGAGTCCAGTGGGCGTCGCGCCAGGCGAACTCAGCAGCCAGTTCAGGGTTCCCTGCAGCACACCATGCAAAGCCATCTGCTCTAATCTGCGCTCCAATCCATTCTCGATAGGGGTTACGATACCGACGGGTAAACTCTGGGGTTGCAACGGTATCCCAGGTTAATCTGTTCGTTTTATTCCAGTAGTTTAAAATTCCCTGTGTTTCTGCAGTGCATATTGCACTATACGGGAGGTGCTCCGACCAATACTGAGCAACAGAGTTCCAGGTGAAATTGGGACCATAGGTTTCAATGACCCCAAGACCTACCAAGGAGTAGTGAATATCATCATCCGGCTCCATATACGCAATATGCTCTCTTTGTGATGCCGGGCACCAAAGTTCTAAAGACATTTCTTCTGCCCCCTTCCCCGAAACATAATCATTGAGGGGCCACTCGTTTTGTTTACACAATAACCGCTTGATATCCTTACGACCGGTAAATGCACCATTAAAAACACCAAAGCCCACTCCCTCAATCGGCTTTCCAAGTGCACATCCAACCGCACGACCGGTCCATGCACCATGAAATTTATCGAGAGCTTCTTCTTCAGACGGGTTCCAATTGAAATTACGAGGTCCATCAGGGCGAAGTGCTTTAATTGCATTTAAATCATTGGGTTCACAAGCTGAGAGTTCTTGATCATCGGCAAGGGCCATCACCGCATCATAGAGAGGAGTTACGGCATCGTTATTCCATCGATCGGTATCCATGGAGAGCGCATCAATAGCTTCTTGAAGATCTTCAGGTATCACACACCCTTCATCACGCCGTTGACGCAGTTCTTCGTGAAGTAACTCTAATGGATTAGTCCAACCCGCCATATATCCCCCTAATGATACCTTTCATGTGTTTAGAAAAATAAGTTATTTTCTTACAACACCTACAGGAGAATAAAAAAAAGGCAGTTACTTTATGTTNNAACATAAAGTAACTGCCTTTTTACAATTTTTCAAACATCTATCAATAGTATTGATCTATGCCGTACCTATCACAGAGATTGAACCTATTTAGGCCAATCGATAGAATCATCATCATTAATAAATGGGCCCCACTGAACTTCAGTAACAATCCCTTCATCAAGCCAAAAATTCAAACCAACACTGTCAGTTGCAACAAGCTCATGATTAGGTTCGTCTTCTGACGAATGATCTTCACAATCAATGTCCGTAATATCCATAGTGGCAAGAAGCGCTTCAAGAGCCGCTTTTTCGATACCAATAACTTTTTGACCTTTCAAAAGAAATCGTTCTGAGTCTGCAGAGAGTGAAACCAATTTCCAATCATCTTCTTCATCAAAGTTTGCAGATATTTCTAGATCAAACCAAAACCAGCCTTCACTTCTATCTGTATCATCCTCATTGTAAGAAAAGATATCACATTCATCAGGTGCCCCGAGAATTGCTTTTACTGCATCTCGATCCATTCCAAAACGAATATCGCCTAACCCAACTTTGGGGATTATTTCATTCTGCATATCACTCATAATTTCTCCTTTTTAATACTGCACTAAAGATAATAATTTAAATACCCCTCCTCATTATTAGCGACCTATTGTATTATTTAAACAGATTCTCACAATTAACACTCACCAAGAGGAAATTGCTCTTTTGACCTCAAAAAAGACACTTTTTATCATATTCCTCCTTCGAGTCTTTACAAATGGTCAAACTCAAGAGCTCACCATCTTTAATCCGACCCCCTTTCCCTCAAACAACAGAAACAGTCAAGGGCTTGAAAATCAAGACCTCCTCCATATAATTCTCGATTCAAATACAATTATTATAGGGGGAATGGAAGGCACTCTCCCCCCTGCCCAATTCAATCCTGTTGATTCTCTCATTTATACTCGATACAATACACCCCTCAAAGTCATCAACCGAGATAGCCTCTATTACACCACCAATTCCAACTACTTCTTCCCTGGCGACTCTCTCACCCCTCTGCTTGATAGAAGCACACCCTCTCTCTATACTGGCACCCCTATACCAACTCAATTTTCGGTTTTTGACTACCTCACCTATGCTCTTGAACCACAGCTTGCAAAAAGCAACCCCACCCCACCTCCACTCCTTATTATCGAAAACTACCCTTCAGATGCACTTAAAAAGGGCATATCAGAACACCTGTCAAAGCAGGGTTTTTCAACCATCTACCACATGCGATCAGTTATGGATTCTGAACTCGTTGATATGAGGCGCCCTCTCTTACATTTGATATATATTTTACAATCGAACCTTCACCGTAATCAGAGTATGACATCTTTTAGTGAAAGCCACTATACCCTGCTGGTGAGTTATAACCGAGATGGATTTCTTGACTACATTGCAGTTACTATTAATGGAGTCTGGCATACGATCGTTGCCTACACCCTTAAACACTTCTCACTCCCTCACTATTACTGCCCTGATGGGTGCACCTTCGAAGTTGACTATTTTGATAATAGCACTCACTAACACAAAGAAGACTTCTATACCAAAAAAAGAGTCTCAAAACTGAGACTCTTTATCGAGGAGGAGAAAATTTTTAGGGCACTTCTAAAATTACTTGGCGAGACCTAACTGTACAACATACGCTCCACTTGGTATTGCTTTATTAATGGTATGTAACTGTTGATTTCCTTGCGACAATTCTACTTGTTGTTCTACCATTCGTTCACCCATCAGTGAGAATACTGTTACCTGATAGGTACCTGATTTATCAGTACTTAATGAGATAGTACCATTCGGTGAGATGTGCTGTACAGCTGCGGTGCGTACATTACTTACCGCATCATAGGTGATAGGAGAAACATCTTCACGACCTGGCCCCCATGTAGAATCAATATCTATTTCATAATCGTCCGATGAAAGGAGGTTTTCGCCCACTTCATCATCACTACTCATTTCACTGCTACTACTCACGCTACTCGATTCATCGGTATCTGGCTTGCTACTAGAACTTTCAACAACAGGTACCTCATCAGTATAATCTACATGAGCTGGAGCGACACCATCCAAACACGTTATATTATCAATAGCGAGCTCACCGTCAGTACCACCCGCTCCTTTAATAAGCCATACAAATGCCTTTACCTGAGAAGCATCAATATCAGAAGCCTCATTAACCCAACCGGGTTGTTTTAGATTATTCCAATCCACAACTGCAGTAGACCATTCATCACGTTGTGCAACTTCGGTTGAGTGATAATTACGATGCTCAACACCTTCCTGAGCAACTTGGAAATTGTGTGCTTTGCCTTTATAATCATATTGAATTACAGAACACCCACTCATATCTTCTACAGCACCCGCTGCATTCAGTGTCATCACCACTTTTGCATACGGTTCATATTCCCACATTGTATCATACTCAAAGGTTGCAGATAAAATAAGAGTTTCTCCTTCGATAGCTTGAGTAATAGGAGTAACGTGAGTCCCTCCTTTTTCAGCAGAGTCATCTTCAATACTCCATTGCCCATTCCAAAAATTCGTAGTCCCAACATCATCAAGGTTATCAATGAGACTTTCTTTTGCAAGAGTAGTACCTTGTACTTTAACTTCTGCTGAAAAATTCCATGGTGCGCGATTTTCGGTCCAGTTACGCGTATGATCTCTAATAAAATTACCCCACGGAGTGCGGTTATCCATAGAGCCATTAAAAAAGCTACTCGGTTCATTTTTATTACCCATTGACCAACTTGCCCAGCTCATCTGATGCTTTGCCATGAAGTCCATCCAGTCATAGCCACTCATATCAATATCGCTACATTCTGACCCATAGCATTTTTGAAAATCTTTTTGACCAAATGGCACCATATCAGGCTTGTAGTTATCTGCACCTGGTGGCCAGTACCCCCACTCTGAGGCAAAAATTGCAACGGGCTTCACTGGTGCTTTTGCATCAGTACTTGGATCAATAGGTTGTCCCATAGCTGCTTCATTCCACTCTTTTACCCAACTCCCATGAGACCCTACATAAAAATGCATTACATAAGCCACATTAGGATCATCAACAGGGTTTGCGGCAGCTTCGTCAGCGCGCTGCGACCATATACGGTTCCCCACTACAATTAGATTGTCTGAATGCTGCCTGATTGACGCAATAGCACGTTCTGAATGAGGCTTTATATCCCCTTCCCATGTATGATAACTTTCTGGTTCATTATAGACTTCCCAAATAATATTATCGACATCACCAAAACGTTCGCCAAGAGCACCAAAAAACCATTCCGCTTTACCTGGATCGGGGTTATGTGTATGAAAGTCTACAATCACATAAATATCTTTATCGATAGCCGCTTGGATCACCTCTTCCATCTGCCCTTGATTGCCCGGCCAGAGATTAGGGTCAAAAGCTGCCCGTACCATATCGACCTTCCAGTCATCAGCCAAGGCGTTGACAGTGCCACTATTCCAGTAGCCTTCACCGCCCCATCCTCCTGTATTCCAATAGAGGCTCACTCCACGAGCTTCCATTGCTAATCCATTTTTTGCCCCATAGATACGAGTACCATGAGCTTCCATCTGCCCATAATAACTTACCGGCCCCGCTTGTAAAGAAATCACTGATGCCACGATCATGAACATCATAGTATAAAATACTTTCATCTAACCCCTCGAAATGTATATGTATGTGTAAATAAGGAAAGCCTGCTAGGACACTATCCTTACTGTACTATTAACATATACTGAATTTTTGGCAAAAAGTGATTATATGCGATACTTTAATACACTACATGGACAATTCTGTCCACAACACTAACACCTAACCCAAACATCACAAACAACTAAATTGTATATACAAAAAGGGTGCTGCACATATTGTACAACACCCTTCCATAAAAGAAAAATATTTACTGAATCTTATTTCATCTTATCAACTTTAACAACGTACAAACCTTGAGTAAGTGAGTGATCTACAGCAAAGCCATAAGCACCTTGAACTGCACGCGGAGTGGTATGTTGCACTATTTTATTACCCATCAAATCGTACAGAGCAATACTGTACACACCTGATTGTCCGAGCTGAATTTGAGCCTCGGTGCTACTCTGCAAGCGAACAAGTTGAGTCTGCTGAAGAACTGATGATCCCTTTTCAAATAAAGGCATTAACACATCACTACTTGGTGGTGGTGGTGGTGAACTCGAGAGTTGTTCGGAAGAGGACGAAGTTGCAAGTGATGAGAGAAGGTCAGTACTACTGGAACTCTGTGGATCATTATTTTCAACAGTGATTGAAACCTCAACACTCTTTTGCGCACCCTCTGCATCAGTAGCCATAACCACGATAACATAGTCACCAACAGTTAATCCACTTACGGTTTCTTTCTTAGAATTTCCATCAGAGATTGAAACATTTTTCCCAGACTTTTTGCTCCATGTATACACATATGGCTCGGTGCCACCTGCGGCTTCAACAACAATTTCAACTGATTTTTTATCAGGATTCATAGTAACGTTTTTACCACTGATAGAAAGAGGTGTTGTTACTACTGGATCTGTTATAGTGTCCGGTTCTTCCAAACCAGGAATTACTCTTGGAATACCCGTTCTCCAACTTGCAGTCTTTTTATGTTCTGCAAGAAGGTTCTTAATATACCCATCCGATTGTCCTGAATTACCCCAAATCGCAGAAGATTGACTGCTGCTATGAATAGACCACATTGCTGATGACCAACCATATTGATCAAGTAATGCATGCCATTGATCTGCACTCGGGCCATCAAAGCTATGTCCATCCTGGCCACCATCTTTATGAGATGTCCCCCATTCAGAAGCAAATATTGGCAATTCGTCCTCAAGAGCAACCTTAAAGTTTTTCCCCAACCAATCATCATCAACTTTGTGTGTAACAGAATAAAAGTGCATTGCATACGCAGTATTATTTGCAGGGTCTATGACTGGATTTGCTTTAATCTCATCAAAAACCTGATCCCAACAAGGAGTCCCTGCAATTATGAGGTTATCTGAACCTAGGTCTCTTATATATTTCACCATTTCATTATTATAATCTAAGGTGCGCCCCCATGAGTGAGGCGCATCAGTTGCAGGCTCATTAAAAACCTCAAAAATCACATTATCATAATCTCCAAACCATTCAACCGCTTGCTTAAAAAAGCTCTTTGCTTCATCCACTTGTCCCCAAGCATAGTGAGAGTGAAAATCAATAATAATGTAAATACCACGTTCAATACTACGGTTTATTACCTCTGCAGCCGCCCCAAGGTCAGCATACTTTCCATCAGTGTTAGTTGTAACCGGAACACGAAGAATTTCCACCCCATAATCATCAATCATTTTGTCGACATTGCCCGCAGTCCAATGAGCTCCTCCTCCCCAATTGTTCCAAAAAAAACTGAGGCCTTTTGCTTGGACCATTGCATTGGTGTACGGTTCTTTTGAGCCAACAATATACTGGCCTTTTACTTTCATTTCACCGTAAACGTCTACAGGTCCCTCTGCATAGAGATTACTAAAAGATGATAATAGTACTGACGCAACTAATAGTGCTTTAATTATATATAGTTTCAAAATGGTGTGTCCCTTTTCTATGAAATCATCTAAACCCATTTTAAGAGTGTAGTTGACTTCCCCACTTAAGATACCTCTAATGTACACTCAAAAGACATACTTTACAAACCCTTTCACTCATTTTAATTGTCAATTTGACACTTTTATAACCAAATGGTGACCAAGCGTCCATGTGCACTGTTTTTTGGTCTACAATTTTGACCATTTACCTATCAGCAAGTAAACTAGAACATTACATTCGAATCAATTTAGTTGTTTTTAACGTTTAAAGAGAGGTAACCGAGAAATGAAATATCTCATTCTAATCATATTTGTGGACAATTAATTTGTATTTAATTCATAAAAAATGTGATGAATCGAGAGTAATTACATCGTTCAGATAAGATCATTAGTGTACTTATTACTCAATAAGGTCGATAGCTCAATACATTCTACTTAATGAACTGTTTCTGATGTCTATCATACAGCACGATAGAGACACTCACCCCTAAATTGAGAGATTTGGGCGTATCAAATGCGACATATTCAGCTCCAGGCATTGGTTTTCCATTTTCTACGCGCACACCAGGGACTGGGCAGTTAAGTGCCTCCATAAACTCTTCAATAGCCTGAAGTTCTTTCTTTGAAACACCTGTTTTTTCAGTACCAAAAAGATAGGTCGCATTCTTTGGATGAGTATAGGTCTCTAGAGAGACAGCCTCTTTCAACATCTCTACAACAACGAGTGTATTTCGAGCGGGGAGTGCCTGAAGAAAATCGTGCAGTGTCTTAAAGTAGATAAGATTAAGATGATCGGCCCCATTTTGTGTATCCATTTGATGGGTAAACTTATGGATTGAGCCCTGGTACTTCTTTTCGATAAACCCACCAATAACCATGATTGAGTGTGCGCCTAGGTTTTGACCAGAGCGAAGGGCAGTTGCTAGATTATCACTAGACTGGGGGTTAAGAAGTGCAATATTTACGGGCATACCAATAAACATAGTAATCATACTCATGAGGGCAATAGCAACACCCTCATGATCACCTTATTTATCTCTCATATATCCAAATCGTGCAGTAAAGGAGTTTTGATGAATTACAGGAGTAAAGCCATACTCCTCTTGAAGACGTTTTGTAGGACGCGCCACTAAGAGAACCTGTATCTGAACAATATAGAGCCCATCGCCCCAAAGACGTCCATCTTGGGTCTGCATACCACGTATATCTTTTGGAGCAATTACTACTGCAGCGCTTATAGTACCATCCTCCCGTATTCCCTCTTCCTCGTTAATATCTGAGCCCCCTTTGAAACCATCAACATATTGACCAAGATTATCAAAAAGCTTTATCTCATAATGTAATGTTCTCTCCCACCCTTTATTTGCCTCACCTTTGAGATCATAGTCTGAGAGTGGCAATAGAGCTTCAATAGCAATAGTATACCCTTCAAGGTCATCCTTGTTGCCACTCCTATTTTCATATACAACCTGTACAATAGAATCAACCGCTTCAACACCTTCCAGGTAGTCTCGAGTCATATGTAGATAACTTGTCTCTAAAAATATTTCCATGTCGGAATCAACCTTGAGTACTTCAACATACACCGTATCGGAATAGCGCCCCCCGTTACCATCATTCACCTCAACAAGGAGTGCATAGAGGGGCTCGTCTTTGTACCGAATTTCATCATCAACAACTAATTGGTTTCCATCGAAACTAAAAGGAGACTCTTCGACTATACGCCATTCAAAGGTATCACCTTCATCAGAATCAGTTGCTTCGAGTTCTAATAACAGTGAACCTTTTTTCGCACTCTCAACTACCGTTGCACGTCTTGGATAGATATCCGTTGGTGCCCGATTTACATTTTCAATAAACACCGTAAATGTTTCTACTACTGAAAGGCCGGCAATATCAGTTGCAGTAACTTCTAAAGCAACTGAACGTCTCTCTTCATACACAAACGAACTGTTAGATTTTACGATAAGAGTCCGTCCATCACTGTCTAACTCAAAGGCCCCGTAAGGGTCTTCAGTTAGAGTAAAGGTATGGCTATCCCCACTATTAGGGTCTTTTACAGAAAGAGTTCCAACAGTGGTACCTTTTGAGGCTCTCTCTTTTACCCAATTATCACTGAGAGCTAAATCATAAGGAGCGGCTTTTTTAATAGTAATTTCAAATGACTCTTTTACTGATAAACCAGCAATATCTGTAACGGTTACTTCGATCTCGATAGAGCCCCGTTCTTCAAACACAAGTGAGATATTTGATTGCACAATGATCGTTATCCCATCGGAGTCAATTCCAAAAGCATTATACGTATCATCAGAAATGGTAAAGGTGTGCTTATCCCATGTGTTAGGGTCTTTAACGGTAAGCTTTCCAACAACAGTACCCTTTGGCGCCATTTCATACACCCAATCATCACTCAAGGCAAGGTCATAGGGTTTCTTATTTGCTTCGGTAATAGTAACCGTTACGATCGTATCAAAACAGAGGCTAATCCATGCATCATCACAACTTCTAATACCCACCATATGTTCATCATCTTCTCGCAGGCTTAGAGACCCATCATAAAAAAGTGTATCTTTTCGTACCTCAAATCCCGCACCTGATATGAGTGTATAATTGTGAACATCAAAAGTATCTTGGTCACTCACACTAAAGTCACCCACATACACATCACCAGTGGCATCCTCAGGTATAAAGCCTCCCTCAAAAACGAGGTCGTAAGGCTTGTGATTTACATATTCATAGGCTCCAACATCTGTTGCAGAAGCTCCATGCTCCGAACGGTAGTGAGGGAGCGGAGTATCCGTACCATTTTCTACAAAGTCCGTCACCCCAAAGCGTTGATCAAATGCTTCACTGTGAGTTTCTACTTCAGTACCATTAATACCCGATGGCTTTAATGATGTTTGTCGTTGGTTTTTAAATGGAATAACATAGGTACCTTCTAGAAAGGTGAGTGTATCAAGCTCAGGTGAATCGGTCACCGGGCTCTTAACACTATACTTATTAGAGCCCCCAATTTTAATACTTTGGTTTGGTTTATACGAATCTGCAGGATAATCAAAAAAGAACATATTACTCACAATACTTTTTTCTATAACTGAAGCCCCATCAGCCGAGCCAGCTATATCAGCACCATTCGCTGCAGTATCCCCTCGCAGTATATTATTATATACAATAGAATTTGAAAGCTGTATCCTTTGGTGATTATATATTCCACCACCTCCATAGCTAGAGCTATTTTCAACGACTGAAATATGATCAAATTGTAAATCGGTGTTTTCCGCACCCCCAAGAAAGACTGCCCCTCCTGCACCATAGGCTCTATTTTGATAGAACGTACTATTGTCGATTGTTACCGTCACCCCAACACCTGAGTAAATCAGAAGAGCACCACCATTACAAAAGGATAAATTTTGCACGGCTTTTTCATCATTCTTATCAAAGTCAGCACTATCATTAAAAGCTTGTTCAACATAGGTATCGCACCACGCTTCATCCCGTCCCGCCTGATTGTTTCCAAAATAACTATTTT